>JBAVQU010000012.1:0-34470 GCA_049694315.1 Candidatus Zixiibacteriota bacterium | reverse complement strand
GCATTACGTCGGCGTCTATGTACAGCCCCATGTACACGTCCTCCAGCTTTTTCACCCCAATGTTCTTGATGAAGAAATCTATCAACACGAAATCCTCGGCGTATTCATAACTCCAGGAGTAGCTCTTCTGGGTAATCTGCAAGCCCAGCGGAAAGTGCTTCCGGTTATCCCAGGGGTCTTGCTGCTGAGTAGACAGAGGGATGTCTGCCGAGGTATCGGTGTACACCGAGATTATGTCCTGCTCCGAGATGGCATCCGGGGAATAACAGGAAGCATTCGGCCGGGTGCTCCTCTCCTTGATGGCACCGGCATCGCCCGCATCCGGCCACATTTCTTCAATCCATTGCCATCCGTCACAGGCCAGGCTGACGTAAGGGTGGTTATCCACCATGGCGCCTATCCACAATCCGCCCTGAAACAGATACTCGATGCCCGAGCCCGCCGGGTACTCACAGGACGGAGCCTTCACCTCTTCGTTCGGATTGGGATTGAAGCAGCCGCCCTGGGATTCCTTTAACGCCTCCATCTGACTTCCAAAGAATCCCCAGTTGGTTACACACAGACGCATAAGCCCAACCCGGTGTACTCTCTGCTGCGGATTGGGCAAAGCCGCCGCCACCTTGGCCGATCGAAAGAGGTGTCCCGCTCCTTCCTCTTGGGGCCGTTCTCTCATCATGGCCGTAACGTCAGACGGGGAGACCTGAAACCACCATAGGATCATCCCGGTCAGAACCAGCAGCCTGGTCACCAGCCTGATATTCTTCATACTCGCGTCTCCTTTCCTCATACTATCTTGAATGTCGACATTCTCTTGCCTGCGTATTCCACCATTCCAGCCGACTGCACAGTCCTCAAGCAGCTTTAACCTGAGGGACGACCTGTCAACCCAACCTCTCGTTGTCTGTCTGACGTTTCTTCCTGCTGTTCGGTAGTAATGCTCCTTGGTTAGAAGCTTACGGACAAAGCGAGTCTGACCTGTCTTCCGGCTCCATAATTAAGGGGATTCTGGTCAATCTCCCGACCCTTGTACACCACGTTTTCGTTAAAAGCTGCGTCAAAGTAGTTCTGAGCGGTATCCGGACGACCAGTGCTCCCCGAAACCGACGACACGTTCTTATTGTCAAAGACATTATCTACCAAGGCCACAACGGAATAGTTGATCTTCCACACCTTGAAGTCCTTGTTGAACCTCAGGTTCACGTTGCTGGTGGCAGGCATGCGCTCGGAATTGGGCAGAGGTGATTGACCCAGAGTCAGGCTCAACCCCGGATAGGTGTTCGAAGGAGTGAAAGCAAATCCGCTGCTATACTGCCACACCACATTCAAACCCCAGGCATCCGGCATCTTAAAACCGAACAGTTTGGGATGCTCGGCCGATGGAACCCTTAAGTCAAAATTCATGGTGATCTGGTGCCGCACGTCCCAATTCAACGGGTACTCCTGAATGGGGATCTCTCCCGCCTGGAACCTGGCATAATAGTTGGACGCCTCGGAGGAACTCTTACCATAGGCATAAGCAAATTGATAGTTCAGATACCCGGAAATGTAACCCCCGTACCTCTTGTCCACCTCCATCTCCAATCCCCGGGCGCGCCCATAGTCCATGTTCGACCAATAGTCAAACTGCTTCGGGCCTATCTGCAGAATGTCCGTGTTCATCTGCCCAAAATAGTCCTTGTAAAAACCAGACACGGTCAACTTGTAGCTGGAAGAAATGGCATAGTCCACTCCCAACTCGTATTGTATCTGCTTCATGTAATCCAGATTGTAGTTGCCATACTGCGCCACCCCGGTCTGGGTTTTCTGCATGTACATCAAGTGAAGCGACGGCAACTGATAGAAGTACCCGTAGTTGAAATAGACCTTGGCCTTGTCGGTAATGGGATAAGAGACTCCTATCCGGGGGGAGATCTTCCCCCTGGTATCTATCGGCGCCGTCTCCGTAGGGGTGTTCTCTGACTTCATCCCTCTGATGTCCGCAGACTGGATGAAGAAATCATAACGCAGGCCCAAATTGGCCACCATGGCCCCGTACTCTATCTTGTCCCGAAAATAGTAAGACCCGCGAATTGGACGCCGGGTATAAAAGTCGCGGAATGCTCCCCGGTCCGGCCATGGTCCGTTATCCGGGATACCAGTGTAAAGGTAATATGGATAGCGTAAGTCGGCATAAGTGAGCTTGTCTCTTTCCACCGCAAATCCGGTTCGAATCTGATGCTCTTTGGTCACCTGGCTGGTGAAATCGAACTTCAGCGAAAGATAGGTAGAGGTCCGGTACTGATAGTAGCATCGCCGCTCATTCCCCCGATCGTAGAAACCATCTACTCCATCCCACTTCCCGTTATGGTTAGAATCGACGTAAAGCTCTCCCGGATCATACTGGCCATTGGGATAATCAAACTTCCCGTTGCCATTCCGATCTTTGAAAGGAATTCCCGGTGACCAGGCGTCGTTGGGACCGTCGTATACCCCGTTGGCGTTCAGATCCTGGAAAGGCTCTCCGAAATCGTATTGCCCGTTTTTGTTCGCATCCACGTAAGGCTCGCCCAAATTCACGTCTCCATCCTGATAAGCCTCAGCGTAATCTATCCCCGTGGTTCCCCAGGCCTGCGGCTCCTTCCATTGGTCGAACTTCCCATCCCCTTTGCCGCCCGTACCATCGTTGGGATCACTGGGATCGTCATTGTCCCAGTCGAATCTCTCCGCGTTGCTCCAGTGTGTCGTTCCCGGAAGGTCCTGGGTGGCAGGATCAAAACCGTCTATTCCTGCAGTATAAACCCCGTCGCCGTTATTATCCTTAAACGGTTCTCCTGGGTCCCACACCCCATTCTTGCCCTTGTTTGTGGCCTGGTAAGGCTCCCCCAGATCATACTTGCCGTTACCATTTACATCTATGTATGGATCCGCATCGTCCCACTTACCATTGAAATTGGCATCTTCGCTGGGAGTGAAACGCTCCCAGTAGTTGGAGAGCGTGAAGTCGCCTGGGTCCAATCCACCTCCCGCCTTGTTTGGATCCCCAGGTTTCTGCGTATAGCTGGTGAGGTAATTGCTGATCTGAAGCTCGTAAAATGAGCTCTTGCTCAGGTTATGGGTAAAGAGCAAGCTCAGAGAGTTGTTGTGAGTCGAGACCTGGGGAATGGTCGATGGCGTATAGCGATACGCCCATACGGGCACCGCTCCGGCTGCTTCCTGCAAAGGATCTCCACCCGACGGATCAAAATACAACGAATACCTCTCCCAGTTTTGCTTCTCCGACATCACCAGCTTCTTGTCCGCCGACGCCCGGTAGGTCAGCTTAAAAGTCGCCGAATAGTCGTTACTCATCCTCTCCGGAACGTCAAATCCCAGAATATTGTCCACCCGGTATTTCTTTTCCGTCCCGGGAGTGGCATACTTGTTCACGTCATAGTCAGTGTCCGTCTTGTTCGTAATTCCACTCAAGTAATAAGCCAGCTTCTCGCCTAAGAATTTGATTCCGATCGAAGGAAGAAACTTCGTGGTGATGATGGGATCAGGTCCGCTTATACTGAATTCCACCCGGTCGCTGTTCCGAGAGTACTTGTTCAGTTGATGAGTCCCGAAATCATCGGTCATGAATTCGAAATAACCGGACGTGGTCTTGCTCGAACCCTCTTTGGTCACCAGGCTGATAACCGCAGATTGGACGTTTCCGTACTCCGCATCAAATCCCCCTTTGATCACCGATATCTCCTCAATGTTGGAGGAAGATACATTCATGCCTCCGGTGACCTTGCCCAGTCCGCCCAACAGATCCCGAGTCTCCACTCCATCCACCACGTACAAAGCCTCTCCGGCCCTCCCGCCGCGAATGTGAAGCTCATTGCCCTTGGTCACAAACCCCACCTGCGTGGCCAGTATCTCCGAAATCTCCTTCACCGGCATCCTCTTAATGTCCTCAGTAGAAATAGTCCGCACGCTGCCGGTGATGTCTTTCTCAATCACCTTCCTCTCCCCTACGACTGTGACTCCCTTCACCTCCACGGCAGAAGCTTTGAGCTTGAAATTGACCTCAGACGTACGGTCAGATTCCACCTGAACGTCTTTCACCGTTACCGAGATGTAACCGATCAGCGAAGCCGTGACCGAATACGTGCCGGGAGGCACGTTGATGATGAAGTACGAGCCGTCCGCGCCGGCGTTATTGCCCATGGTGGTCCCGGCAATCTGAATAGAGGCCCCTGGCAACTCCGCCCCGCTCTCCACATCCGTCACCCTCCCGGATATCTTGCCGGTCATGCTGCCAAAAACCGGAACGCCCCAGAAGAACAAGAATGCCATCCCCACAACGCCGATCAAAACCTTGCTCTTACCACAATGCTTCATGAGAATCACTCCTTTCCCTGTTCTTTCGTTAACCGTGATCTTTTCAATATTCCCTTCGTCGCCGAAAGCAGATTACCCTGCTTTCTCGTCAGCCAAGGTAGTTAATTAATAACGCCACCCCTGCTTCTGTCAAGAGTTTTTTGGATTACGCGCTCAAAAAAATCTCGTCCGACCAGTTTACCCCTCATTCATCTCCACCCGCCCCTTACCACTTATTCTTCCATTCGCTCTCCGGTCCGGGATCGATATCGGCCACCCCCGACCGGAGGATGAACCGCCGGAGCATCGCTTTCCGAGAAACACAAGACCAGACCATGGCACCGCGGAGGGTTAACAAATTCCGTACCGAAACAACGCAACCAATCAACTTTTCTACGCAACCCCAATGCCAACCATACCAACGACTTAGAAGCCTCAGTGAGAGTGCCTGGATTTAGCCAACCCAACACACCGGGATTTTTCGCAGAAGTCTGCGATCAGGAATATCCCCGACCCTTTTACTTCCTTGGCAGTCATGAGATTAGGCAATTCGCAGAAAGCAACGGCTTTGTCATGGGGCAGCCACAATCTTCGAAAGAGGAATCCCGATTATTAGAAATGGACACGCTACCTTCGTAGATTCCACTCGTCGCGCGAGTATTTTGTTTCCCTCAATACAGAGGCGTCGTGCAGTTCTTCGTCAGAAATAACGGAGTCTTCCATTTGTATCGAGAAGAATCTTTCGAAACCTGACTTGATGGCCGATATCATCTCCGGCAAACCAGGCCGTCTTCTGAGTGTTTTCTCAATGTTGGTCGAACGCTCAGCCAGATTCTGCCGGACTATTTCCGCTGAATCTCTCTCCGGCAGGAAATCAGCCAGGCTGCGGCCGGCGTCTCCTATGGGAATCGATCCTTGCTGCATAAAGCTCTCCTTTTCCTCCCCGTCGGATCGACTAAGAAACCGCCTCTGCGCACTCCCCACCAGCTTTTTCCCTTGCACCGTGACCTCATACTTAGAACTGCTCGCAAAGCAGGGCAAAGAGCAGACCGAGTGATCGGTTCGGCTGTCTCGGTTACTTGCTGGCCTGGTCCATTCGCCATCAACACCCAGGAGGCGCAATGACTCCAGCAAAGCCATGCTCAACTTCCGGTAAGTCTCTTGAGTGGTATGACCCAGCTGGGGGAAGTACTTTGCCGAAGCACAGAGGCTGTAAGTAAGCTCGTCCTCGTGCAGGATCGCTCTCCCTCCGGTGATTCTCCTCACCAAGCCGACGCCTTTCAGTCCGCATCTTCTCACATCCACCGTTTTTTTCACTGGCTGGGAATAACCGATGGTGATAGCCGGTTGGCTCCAGAGATAAAGACGCAGAACCGGAGGGAAGTCCCTGTCTCGGCAGGAAAGCAGGAGCGCTTCATCCAATGCCATGTTGAAAAAACCGTCGTTGGCACCGGTGAAGACCATACGCCATCTTCTCATGTCATTGATCAGTTAAGCGCAGACCCTGGTTTTCTTGTTGGAGATCTTTGAACAACTTGTCGACCTGGTCCAAAGCCATCCTGGCGGCCCTTTGTTCCCCCTCCTTCTTGTTTTTGCCCGTCCCCTCACCTATTCGTTTGCCCTTAACTGAGACGGCGATGGTAAATCTCTTCTGATGATCCGGCCCCTTTTCCTCCAGGACGTCGTACTTGGGCAGCCCCAACCCTAAGGCCTGCATATATTCCAAAAGCTCCCCCTTGTAATTGTGGAAAGTCTTGTCGCTGGTTATTTCTAAGTATTTCTCCAGTATCTGCCTGCGGAGCATCTTCTCAGCCGGAGCCAAGCCCCCATCCAAGAAGACGGCGCCTATGACTGCTTCATAAGCGTCCGATACGATGGAGCTTCTCTCCCTTCCTCCGGATTTCTCCTCCTCGTCGCTTAGATTGAGATACGCGCCCAAGGAAAGCGATCCCGCGATTCGGCTCAAATTAGCCTCGCTGACCAAGGTGGATTTCAGCTTGGTCAGATCGCCTTCGTGCTTGTCCGGGAAGTGGTCAAACAGAAATCGGCTGGTCACCAGCCCCAGAACCGAATCCCCCAAGAACTCCAGCCTTTCGTTGGCCCTCAGACCCTCATTGGCGGAGGAGTTTAAGTATGACCTGTGGGTTAATGCCAACTCCAGAAGTTCGGGATCCTTGAAACGATAGCCCAGCTTCCGCTCCAGTTCACGGTGTTTTTCAAACCTCTCTTTTTCGGCGAATCTTCTTCTCAGAAATGCGAACAGGCGGAGCGTCATGAAGTGCTTCTCGGAATAGGAATTCCGTCCAGCGGAGACCAAGTTCGGCCTTCTCTGGGACGAAATTCAGCGGGCGAAAAACGGTGCTGCCTGCGAACTATTGGTTGCTGCATGGTCAGGCCGTCGCAGCCGGGTATCTGAAAGGGTCGAAAAAGCAAATTGACTTGGGATGTCCGGCTCCTACTCGTCTCGGAACACAAATCCTCGGATACCCTTCCTCCGTGGAGAATCAACTCTGTATTTCCCTTGGCATCAAACCTCGAGGGTCAACCTGATGAGCCTTCAGCCCGAAAGCTGAAGAGTTGCACTCCGGCTTATTCCATCCCGGTCTTTTCGCCTGAGACTCATCCTGATTCCGGCGAGTAGAACGACGAGTTGGCGTCCGAGTGATCCGCTTTGATTTCTTGCCGGATAGTACTCCGCGCGGCGCCATCGCCTTGACTTGATCTTGCCACATCCTACGGAACAAACTTCTTGACGGCGATAGAGACGTTATGTCCGCCGAATCCGAAGGAATTACTCAGGGCGAAATCAACGTTGGTCGTTCGCATCTGGTTGGGGACATAATCTAAATCACATTCCGGGTCAGGAAACTCGTAGTTTATGGTGGGATGGAGAACTCCCTCATCTATAGACTTGATGGTGGCAATCAGCTCGACGGCTCCAGCCGCACCCAACAGATGACCGATCATGGATTTGGTAGAATTCACCGCTATCTTCTGCGCTCTTTCTCCAAATACCGCCTTAATGGCCTGCGTCTCGGTCACGTCGCCCAAGTCGGTCGAGGTGCCGTGTGAATTCACGTAATCCACCGCATCCGGAGTAAGACCCGCGTCTTTGATCGCCAGTCTCATGGCCCGGATGGCTCCCTCACCACCGGGAGCCGGTGCCGTAATGTGATGGGCGTCTGCCGTCAAACCGGCTCCGACGATCTCGGCATAGATCTTGGCACCTCTCTTCTGCGCACGGTCCAGGTTTTCCAGAACCAATGTTCCGGCGCCTTCTCCCATCACAAATCCGTCTCTCTGCTTGTCAAAGGGGCGAGACGCCTTCTGGGGTTCGTGGTTGCGTGTGGACAGTGCCCGGGCAGAACAGAATCCGGCAAAGGACACCGGAGTGATGGAGGCTTCGCTCCCTCCGGCGATCATCACGTCCGCCTCCCCCCGCCGGATGATCTTGAAGGCGTCGGCGATGGCATTGGCGCCGGAGGCACAGGCTGACACGGTAGCATAGTTCGGTCCTTTCAAATTGAATCGGATGGAGATCAACCCCGCGCACATGTCGATGATCATCATGGGAATGAAGAAGGGGCTGACCCGACTGGGACCCTGGTTCAAGAGGATACTATGCTGCTTCTCAAAGGTGTCTATGCCCCCAATCCCGCTTCCCACCACCACTCCCGCCCGATCGGGATCTAAGGAATCCGATCCCAGACCGGCATGGTCAAAAGCCTGTTGAGCACTGGCGATGGCATATTGCTGGGTTAAGTCCATCCTCCGCGCTTCTTTCTTGTCGATATATTTGGAGGAATCAAAACCTTTGACCTCCCCGGCGATCTGAGTGGAAAACTGCGCGGCATCAAACCGACTGATGCGATCGATGCCGGAGACGCCATTCTTGAGATTTTGCCAAAACTCCTCCACCGTATGGCCGACCGGGGTTATCACTCCCATTCCCGTCACCACCACTCTGCTTAGAGGGATAAGTGGTTTATCCATAGATGACCTCTTAACCTTCTGTTTTGGCTTGGTGCTTTTCTATGTATTCGATCGCTCGTCCCACCGTTCCTATCTTCTCTGCCTCCTCATCCGGGATTTCCAGGTCGAATTCCTCCTCCAGCGCCATGACCAATTCCACCGTGTCCAGCGAATCTGCCCCGAGATCCTCGACGAATTTCGCTTCTCGGGTCACCTGCGTTTCCTCCACCCCCAGCTGGTCAATGACGATCTTTTTCACTCTTTCTTCCACTGACATGCTCAGCTCCTCCTTATGGTTTTTGATGATTTGACTCTGATCATTTTGGTCCGCCGCTGATCGTGCAAGACGCAGATATTTCCTTACATCAGCAGCCCTCCGTCCACCTGGACAACTTGGCCGGTGATGTAACTGGCTTGATCGGAGACCAAGAACGCCACCGCGTTGGCGACGTCCTCCGGCGTCCCCGGCCTTTTCAACGGAATTAGGTTAAGAAAACCATCTTTTGCCGACTGAGGCAGGTTCTCCGTCATCGCCGTTTCGATATATCCAGGAGCTACGGCGTTTACCGTGATCCCCCGACCGGCGAGCTCCTTGGCGGCCGACTTGGTCAATCCGATCAATCCCGCCTTCGAGGCGGCATAAGCCGACTGCCCGACATTGCCCATTAATCCGATGACCGACGATACGTTTACCATCCTTCCGGATCTCTGCCTCATCATAACTGAGGCAGCCTTTTTCGTCAAATTGAATGCCCCTTTAAGGTTGACCTTCATCACCTGGTCCCAGTCCCCCTCCGAGAGTCGGACCAAAAGCGCGTCCCGCGTGATTCCGGCGTTGTTGATCAGAATGTCTAATCGGGAAAACCTCTCTATTGTTTTATCAATCAGCTCCTCCACCTGGAGGGAATCGGAAACGTCCACCTGGAAGGCCGCTGCGGTCACTCCCAGCTTGGTCATCTCGGTTACAGTGGTCGTGGCCAGATCCATATTGACGTCGGCGATAGCAATGTCTGCCCCCTCCCGGGCCAATCTGATGGCAATAGCTTTTCCTATTCCTTGCGCCCCTCCGGTTATCAGTGCCACCTTACCTCTAAGGCTCATAATCTCTATCTCTGCAGCCGTCCCCGACCTTAAGCCTCAGTCTCACACGGCCTTCTCTGTCAACATCTCCGCGAACTTACCCAGATCGGAGAGCTTGTCGATACCCCAAGCCTGAGCATCCTTGAACGATCTTTTCAGAAGCCCTTGCAGCACCTTGCCCGGACCGATCTCCAGGAAATTCCTCACTCCTTGCGCATACATCCATTGCATGGATTGATGCCACAGCACCGGCGCGGTTATCTGACTCACCAGAAGCTCTTTTATCCGCGAAGGCTCCGTCACCGGTACGGCGCTGACGTTAGCCACCACCGGAACGAACGGCTTTTTGACCTCCAGCTTTTCGATCACGTCTCTGAATCTCTCTTGCGCCTCGCACATGAGAGGGGAATGGTAAGCCCCTGCCACCTCCAGCAGGATGGCCCTTTTTGCCCCCATCTCTTTTGCCAGTGCCACCCCCTTTTCCACCGCTAACCGGTCGCCGGAAATGGCTATTTGATCCGGGCCGTTGAAATTGGCCGGTTGAACTATCCCCACCTCGGAGGCATGCTGGCAGATGGACAGAACGTTCTTTTCCGAAAGCCCGACGATTGCCGCCATGGTTCCCTTGCTTTTGTCGCATGCTTCCTGCATCAGGCGGCTTCGGTTCTTGACCGCCTCCAGCCCTTGCTCGAAAGACAAGGCTCCCGCCGCCACCAGGGCGGAGTATTCTCCCAGGCTGTGACCCGCGGTGAAAATTGGTTTGAGTTTGTGTTCCTCTAACAACTTCCACAATGCCACGCTATGAGTGAAGATCGCCGGTTGAGTATACTGGGTCTGGACCAGAAGCTCGGCTGGTCCATCAAAACAGGCCTTGGCCAAATCGAAGCCCAAGATTCTTTCCGCCGCCAGGTAAAGCTCCCTCACCTCCGGATAGGAGTCGTAGAGGTCTTTGGCCATCCCGACGTATTGTGCCCCCTGTCCGGGAAACAAAAATGCAATTCTGTCCATGTGCCTATGCTTTCAGCTAAGAAACCTTGATTGATTCAGAATGGGCAAAGTACCCACGCCTTCATGGCCTGGGTTCGAGCGTTGCGTCGTCCTATGGAGTACAGTTCGATCGGGCATTTACCATTTGATCACGGCCGATCCCCAGGTGAACCCGGCTCCGAAGGCCACCAGGACGGTAGTTGATCCTTCTTTTATCAATCCCTTTTTTCGCGCTTCGTCCATGGCGATAGGGACTGAGGCAGCCGACGTGTTCCCGTACCGGTCTATGTTAACATATACCTTCTCCGCAGGCAGCTTCAACCTTTTGGTTAAGGCCTCGATAATCCGGATATTGGCCTGATGCGGTATCAAAAGGTCGATATCCTCTGGAGCCAAGCCCACCTTCTGAATGATATGTCCAGCCGCGTCCTCCATGGCCCTGACCGCGGATTTGAAGACCTCGCTTCCTTGCATGGAAATGTACTGCTGTCCCAGATCAAAATTGTCCTTGGTCAGGGGAGTCTTGGAGCCGCCCACAGGTATATGAAGAAGATTAGCCAAAGAACCGTCTCCGGAGAGAAAGGTGCCCAATATCCCTCTCTCCTCGGACGTGGCGGAGACCACCGCCGCGCCGGCCCCGTCGCCGAAAAGAACACAGGTGTTTCTATCCTTCCAGTTGGTTATCTTAGACAGGGTCTCCACCCCAATGACTAAAACGTTCTGGTATTGCCCCACGGCGATGAATGCGGATGCGATGGAAAGACCGTAGATGAAGCCGGAACAAGCGGCTGCGATATCCAGCACTGCGGCATTCTTAGCTTTGAGCTTATCCTGGAGGATACAGGCAGTCGATGGAAGAAGATAATCCGGGGTCACCGTCCCCACCAGGATCAAATCAATCTGATCAGGTTCCAGACCGGCTTCCTTCAGGGCAATCCGCGATGCCTCCAAAGATAGATCCGAGTTGCAGGTGCCGTCCTCCACTATTCTCCTTTCCCTGATGCCGGTGCGGGCAACGATCCATTCGTCGGACGTTTCCACTATCTTTTCCAAATCGGAGTTGGTCAGAATTCTGGGGGGGGCAAAGGAGCCTGTCCCGGTGATCTTTGCGTTTATTTTCCTATCCATTTATTCTTTTTCTCTCCATGAGTGTGTTGACGATTCGCTGGTTTACTTTTTCTCCCACCGTCTCTGCTGCCAGCTTCAAGGCGTTTTTGATGGCCTTGGGCGGTGAGTCTCCATGGCAAATGATGCACACCCCATCCACGCCTAAAAGGGGTGCACCACCATATTCGGTATAATCCAGGACCTTCCTCAAATCCTTAATGGAAACCTTCACCAGGAAAGCTCCCAACCGGAAAAGCACACTCTCCCTCACCCTCTTTCTCACCAACCAGGTCAGGAATCCGTCGATGCTTTCGGCAAACTTCACCACGATGTTTCCCACGAATCCGTCGCAGACCACAACGTCACAAGTCCCCTTCAGGACGTCCCGTCCCTCCACGTTCCCGATGAAATTCAGGGAATGATCCTCGTTCAGAAGCCTATGAGCCAAACGAGTCAGCTCGTTCCCCTTGGTGCTCTCTTCGCCGATAGAAAGAAGTCCTATCCGGGGATTGGGTTTCTTGAAAAGGTGGTTGGTGTAAACCGAGCCCATCACCCCGAACTGATAAAGGTTGATGGCTTTGCACTCGGCATTGGCCCCCGCGTCCAGAATCACCGCTATTCCTTTTTCGGTGGGCAGAAAGGACGCAATGGCCGGACGATGGATCCCTTCCAGCCGGCCCAGGGTCATCAGCGCGTGAGTCATCACGGCACCGGTGTTTCCGCCGGAAATGAAACCGTCTACCTTATGGTCTTTCAGCAGTTTCATTCCCACGGCGATGGAGGAATCCTTCTTCTTCAAGCTTTCCACCGCCTCGTCTTCCATGCTGATTTGCTCGGATGCATGGTGAATCACGAAAGGCGGATTGGCGGTTTTCAACCGGGAAAGCTCTGAATGGATCCGTTCGGTCTCACCCACCAGAACCATCTCCAAGTTTCCATGGTTCTCCCGGTGCGCCCAGATCGATCCCTCCACTACGGAGGCAGGAGCCAAGTCCCCCCCCATGGCATCCACTGCGATTCTCATTTTTCCGTTCTCGTTCACTCGGTTACACCTCGGCACTTAACCTGCGTGGTTTTAGATTCGCCGATCTCAAAGGAGCCGCTTACTTCTCTTTCGGGGTGATTACCTGTCTTCCTTTGTAGTATCCGCAATTGGAGCAGATGCGGTGAGGCAGTTTGGGCTGGTGGCAGTGTGGGCATTCCACCAGGTTCGGAGTGTCAAGCTTCCAATGGGTACGTCTTTTGGCCCCGCGTGCTTTTGAGTGTCTTCTTTTCGGTAAAGGCATGTCACTTCCTTTTTCTGTTTTCCTTTTTCCCTTCTTCCTTCAGTCCGCCTAGCTTCATGGTCCATGCGGTCTAAGACTTTTGCTTAAGCAGTCCTCTCAGCTTGTCCCATCGGGGATCAGTCTCTCTCTTCACGCAATGGCACGGCGATCTATTGAGATCGGTCCCGCACATGGGACACAAGCCTTTACAGTCTTCCGAGCAGAGGGGCTTAAGCGGCAAGGCCAAGAGCACTGCCTCCCGCACCAAATCGTCAATTCCGAAAAAAGCCGAAGAAGCATCGGCAATGTAATAATCCCCTTCCTCGGTATCCGTCTCTTCTGGCTCTGCGCTCAAGTTCACCACAAAATCCAAGTCCGCCGAGAAGCTCCTTTCATATGGAGTCAGGCAGCGAGAGCACCCCAGCACGACTGGGGTCGTGACTTTACCGCGGCAGATCAGCTGATCCTGGCTTTTGGAAACCGTCAACTCGACTCTGGCCGGCTTGTCAAACGTGGCTCCTTCCGCCTCCAGCTTTAAGGTTTCAGGTGCTTCCTCTAGTATTAGTGTCTCGGTAAAATCCTCTGACGTTCTTTTTAACTCTATCTTCATGGCGCTCAATATTAGGTGAAATGAACAAATTGTCAAGACAAAAATTCCTGCAGACGGCCCATCCGCCATCGCGAATCTCACATGCATACGGGCGAAACCGACCAAAGTTGGTTTCACGCTGAAATGCAAAATGCAGATTCTTTGATCCGGCTGGATGGCCGGTTTGGATCGGGCGGACGACCGCGCGGGGAATAACGAAAAGGCGGACGATGACATCCGCTTGGGAGCAGTAAAGCCACGATCCAAAAGGCCTCGCTTAATCGCTGTTGTGCCCGGAAGCAGTCACCCCTGCACTGGCTTCAGCGCTTCCGTTCAGCACTGATCTCCCGTCAAGACCTACTTCTTGATAAACAAACTCGGATCCACTTGCACGTTGGGCTTGATCTCTGTCACTTTGGTCTCCGCCAGTTTCTTTCCATCGGCGTTGGTCAGGTGATGAAAGGGGAGTTTGACTCCGGATGCGTCCCGAAAATCAGAGAAGACCTCCTCCATGTCCGCCGGCCCCATCATTCCGCTGCCGCGATAGGCTTCTCTCACTGGGAGATAGGCGGTCGGATCAACGTACATCCTTAGCTCGTTTCCGCCAGGATTTGAGATCAACAAGCCGTTTAGTTTTTTCCCTTCAAAATCCTCGTCTCCCACATATTGGATCTTCAGATCAGCGGATCTAAAGAGGTTGATCAAGGAGCGGAAAAGATCAGCCTTGGTCTCCTTCAATTGAGATTCCGGCAGATCCTGTGAGCCTTGAGGACCCGAGGCCCATCCTTTCTCTCCGTCGAAAACCAGGCTTTGGCTTCCAAAGGCTGTGGTCACCTCTTGCTTCACCTTGTCGGGGAAGACGTAGGTGATCGTCGCCGAGATTTGGATGTCGCCTTGCGGCATGGAGATGGTGGTCTCCGTCTTCAAGACCTCGCTTTTGATCGCGGCGAAAGCCTCCTTCCCGCCGCAGGCGGCCACCACCTTGTCGAAGATCTCCTTGCCTTTGGCCAATGAAGCCTCTGAAGCCGGGGGAGTCTGTTTGCTGGCCAGAGGTGAAGCTTCCGGTATGCTTATGTCTATGGTGTCCACTTTGCCCAAGACCGAAAGCGGCTGGTCGAAGTCCTGGCTCTTGCCCACTGCCAGGACGATAAGCTCGTCCGGACGCAGATGAGACTTCGCCGCTCGCAGTATGTCCGCCTTGGTGACTTTCTCTATCTGAGATCTCGTCTTCTGTAGAAAATCCAAGGGGAACCCGTAATACTCGTAAGTCATCAGGCGCCCGACCACCTTGTCTTTGGTGTCGAACTTGAAAGCGAAGGAGTTGAGGTAGCCTTCCTTGGCCCGATTCAATTCCTCGTCCGTCACCTCTTCCTGGGTGAGCCTCTTGACCTCCTCCATCATGTACCGGATGGCTTCTACCGTGGATTGGGATTTGGTCTCACACAGAACGTAGAAGGTGCCGGGATAACCGAAACCGCAATTGTAGGCGCCGGAGACGCTATAGGCTAAGCCTTCTTCCGAGCGGACTTTCTTGAAAAGGCGGGAGGAAAAGCTTCTGCCAAAAATGCTGTTCATCACGGTCAAAGCAAAGTAGTCGGGATCTCCCATCAGGCCACCAATATGACCCAGATAGATGTTGCTCTGGTTGACGTCATCTTTTTTTACTAAGTCAACCGAAGAGCGGTACTGGTAGTCAACCTTGGGCAATTCCAAGCCTTCGACCTTTGACGGTTGCCAGCTGGCGAAGGCTCTCCTTATTTTCTGAAGCATCTCTGCCGTCTTGAAATCCCCCCACACTCCCAGGATCACCGAGTTGGGATGATAGTATTTCTGGTGAAAGGCGATCAGATCCTCGCGTTTGATGTTGTCGATAGTGTAATACTCCGTAGTCCGGGCGTAGGGACTGGTTGGTCCATAAATCAATCTGTCAAACTCCCGAGACGCGATCCCTCCCACAAAATCGTTTCTTCGGGAGATGCCGCTTTTCTGTTCCACTTTGGCCAGATCGATCTTGTCCTGGTCGAACTGGGGATTCTGCAGAATGTCCGCTAAGATGGAGAGACCCTTGTCCACGTCCTCCTTCAGGACGGACATGGAGGCACCCCCTTCGGTGGAGCCTATCCAGGTTTCGACGGATGCCCCCAATCTCTCCAACTCGTCATCGATCTGATCACCGCTTCTCTTCCCCGCGCCGCCGGTTCGCATCACGCTTCCGGTGATTTCGGCCAACCCCGCCTTGTCTGCCGGCTCATATACCGATCCGGTTCTGATCTTGGCGGACAACTCGATTAAGGGAAGCTGGTGATCTTCCGCCAAAAAGACTATCATCCCGTTGGGAAGAACTTCTCTTTTCACCTCCGGAATCTTCAGCTCGCCCATCGGAGGGTATTTCAGATCCTTGTAGCTTTTTTGTGCCCAGACTGGGGCAGTGGTACATGAAGCCAAGAAGGCCAGCAGGAAAACTGACTTGAAGGTTCTTAGAGTTCCAAGCATATCTTCACTCCTTCTGCTAAGATCTTTTGAGCTATCCTGACAACTGGTTATTGTCTGTCCTTTGTCTTTTATCCGTCATTGGTCATTCGTCATACCTCATTCATTTGGTGGTGACCAATTCCGCCACGGTGCGATTTGATTTCTTCAGATACTGACCTGCCACCCGCTGGATATCGGAAGCGGTGACGCGATTTATCCGATCCAGCTCCTGGAATAGATTTCTCCAATCGCCAGATATCACCTGATAGGAGGTGAGCTGAAGCGCCATTCCCAAATTCGATCGGAGGTTTCTTAAGAAATTGGCCTTGGCGCGGGTCTTGATGGCCACCAAATCATCCGTGGAAATGGTATCGGTCTTTATCTGCTCTATCTCCTGGTAGACGATGTCCTCGCATTCCTGGTTGCCGTGATCCTTGGCCGGCACCACATAGAAACCAATCAGGCACGGATACTTCTCTCCCGGAAAAGTGGGAATTCCCCCCACCGCCACCGCTATCTTCTTCTCTTTCACCAAAATCTTGTAAAGCCGGGAAGTCCGACCTCCGCCCAGGTAGTCGGCTATCGCACTGAAGGCTGGATCGTCGGCATCAGTGGTGTTGGGTCGGTGGTATCCGATGACCATGATCGGCTGAGACTTGTCTTCCACCTCTACTCTTTTTTCCCCCAACTGCTCCGGCTCCTTGGTTCGCACCGGTGCCGGGTACTCTCCCTGGGGAATGCTTCCGAAATACTCTTCCGCTAAAGCGATTACCTCTTGCGGCTTCACGTCCCCGACGATTCCGATGGTCAGATTGTTGGGGATGTAATACTTCTTCAAATACTCTTCGGCCTGGTGGCGGGAGATCGACAGTAAGTCAGACATATGCCCCACTACTTCGTGATGATAAGGATGGGCCTTGAAAGCCGCCGCTTCAAACTCTTCAAACAGTTTTCCAAACGGATTGCTCTCCACCCCCCGTCTTCGTTCCTCCATTACCACGTCTTTCTCCTTGTAGAACTCTCGCAGAACCGGATGGGCGAACCGGTCCGACTCCAGACTCATCCACAGCTCCAGCTTGTTGGACGGAAAGCTGTAGATGTAACAGGTCTGATCGTTTGAGGTAAAAGCGTTCAGCCCCACCCCTCCCTCCTCCTCGACGATCGAGCCCAATTGGTTGCTGATCACGAATTCTCTGGCCTCATCTTGAGCTTTGGTAAACTCCTCCCCCAACTTCTTCAGTCTCTCCTGGTCTGCCCGATTCCCTTTGTCTCTTTCTCTCAACATCTCATCGAAGAGACTGTCCTCTTTGGTCATGGCCAAAAGCTCCTTGGCATAGTCTTTTGTGCCGATGGTGGAAGTACCTTTGAAGGCCATGTGTTCAAACAAATGAGATATCCCCGTGATGCCGGTCACTTCATTGCTGGAACCGACGTTAGCATAGGTACAAAATGAGACCACCGGCGCGTCGTGCCTCTCCAAGACGATGAACTTCAGCCCGTTCGACAGGGTATATTCTGTCACCTTGCTCTCTATGTCCTTAAAAGAATCGGTGCTCTTTCCTTTGGCGCCAAAGGAGAAAGAACACGGGAAAAAGGAGAGGATGATACATAGAACAAAGCACCACTTCTTCAACATGAAATGTTACCTCCTTCAAGAAGGTTAGGACTTCCTAGCGTGAAAAATGGAGTCGAGTTTGACATACGACTCAGAATTTAGCCAAAATCATTTCTTTGTCAAGACCATTGTAGCTTTTTTGGGAGGATCCCCAACCACGCACTTTTCCAGGAACTGTCCTTCACCCGCTTTCACCAGCTAACGGGGGAGTCCGGTCAAATCATGTTGGAGTACAGCCTCCGCTCCTGAAAAGCCTGACGAAATCGAGACTGACTCATTGCAAGTCGACGTTTGCCTCTCAGCGTTCTCACGTTCCGGTCAACATCCCGGATCGTGCTTCACGCTGTGTCTTCTTTTTGTTGACTAACCTTACCCGTTTGCTTATATTCCCGCTGAGTTGGGGAGTTCTTCGCACCCGAATATGCTCGGTGTTTGAGAGACGTGAAGATCTTGAAGTTCCACCGGAGTTGGAAATGGACAAACCCAAAGTAGGAGTGGTAGGGGTAGGGCACTTGGGCGATCATCACGCCCGCATCGTTTCTCAGAGCCCAGATGCCGAGCTCGTGGGGGTAAACGACCAAGATCAAGAGAAGGGCAGAAGAATAGCCCAAAAATACGGCACGAGCTACTTTGAAAACCTCAGCGATCTCTTGCAGGAGACAGATACGATCAGCCTAGTGGTTCCGACCACGGTTCATTATCCTCTGGCGCTGATGATACTGGAACGGGGAAAGGATCTTTTGATCGAGAAACCGATAACCGAAACGGTGGAGCAGGCGGAGGAGTTGGTCGGTCTGGCCCATAAGAAAAGCTTGGTCCTTCAGGTCGGGCACATAGAGAGATTCAATCCGGCATTTAGGGCCATCGGAAAGTACGAGCCTCAGCCCAAATTCATCGAATCCCACCGGCTGGCCCAGTTCAATCCGCGCGGGACCGACGTGGCCGTGATTCTCGATCTGATGATCCACGACATCGATTTGATATTAAGTTTGGTGAATAGCCCCATCCGGCAAATAGACGCCGCTGGCGTCTCGGTCATCGCCGCCAGCCAGGACATCTGCAATGCCCGGCTCACTTTCGAGAATGGCTGCGTGGCCAACGTCACTGCCAGCCGCATCTCGGCCCGCCCCCTGCGCAAGATGAGGTTGTTTCAAAGAGATTCTTATCTGTCTTTGGACTTTCTGCAGAAATCGGTGGAGGTGTACCGGTTAGTGGAGGTGGACCGGGCGTCCCGGGATAAGAAAGAAAACAGAACCGTGGTGGGAAACATCCCGGTAGAAGAGGTGGGCAAAACCATAGTCTACGAAAGACCGGAGATCGTCGATCAGGATATGCTCACCTCGGAGATCGGGTCGTTTCTGAATGCAGTCCGGACAAAAAGCTCACCTTTGGTCACCGGAGAAGACGGAATGAGAGCTTTGGAGGTTGCGCTGAAGGTCAAGCAGAAGGCAGAAGAACACCAGAGGTGGAGCTCCGGGCGTTAGCAGTTCAGTTGGCTTGGGCAAGCGGTCACCAGGCCTAAAGGCGAGCACTCCGGTTTGAGGGTGCAGATTCTTGGATATTATGGGTGACTCGAAGAAGATACTGATCATAGCCGGAGAGGCCTCCGGCGATTTGCATGGCTCTAACCTGGTGAGGGAGCTTAAGAGCCTGAATCCGCATGTCGAGTTCTTCGGCATCGGTGGGGACAAGATGAGGCGGGAAGGGGTGGAGCTTGTCTTTCACGTCGAGAGGCTCTCTTTCATGGGCTTCTCTGAAGTCATAAGGAATTTGAGCTTCATCCGAAAGGTCATGAGAACCATGATCGCGGCGACCGAATCCAGGAAACCGGACTTGGCCATCCTGATAGACTACCCCGGCTTCAACCTGAGATTTGCCAAGAAGGTCAAGAAGTTGGGAATACCGGTAGTCTACTACATCAGTCCTCAGGTTTGGGCCTGGGGCGGCAACCGGGTGAAGAAAATGCAGGGACGGATAGACAAGATGATCGTGATCTTCCCTTTCGAAAAACAAATCTACCAGAAATTCAATATCGATTGCGATTTCGTGGGGCACCCTTTCCTCGAGGTCACCAGACCGGTTTTGTCATTGGAGGATTTTCGAAAGAAGTTTGATCTAGGAAAAAACGACGTGGTGGTCGGACTCCTTCCCGGCTCCAGACGGCAGGAAGTGGAAAAGATTCTGCCCGTCATGCTGGAATCTTGCAGGCTTCTAAAGGCAAGAACCAAGAATCTAAGATTGCTTTTGGCACTGGCCCCCACCATCAAAAGAAAAGAAATAGAGGATCTGCTTGGTCAGACCAAGCTGGAAGTAGAAATCATCGAAGACTTAACTTACGACGTCATGAAACACTCCCATCTTCTCCTGATCGCTTCCGGATCGGCCACCTTGGAATGTGCCATCTTGGGAACGCCCTTCCTGGTGCTGTACCAGACCGGTTTCTGGACCTATGTTCTTGCCAAGAGCTTAATCACCATTCCCCATGTAGCTTTGGCCAACGTGGTGGCAGGAAAAAGGATAGTGCCGGAGTTTATTCAGAAGAAAGCCGTGCCTCATCGGATCGCAGATGAGATGTATGATATCTTGAATGACAAGAACAGATACAAAGTCATGCAGGACGAACTGCAGAAGGTGAAGGGCAGGTTGGGAGAAGCAGGGGCATCGAAGAAAGCTGCCCAAATAGTAGCTGAGATGTTGGTCTCCGAGCCTTCTGCCGCACAGCGGACGTCGAGTGACCGATGACCAGCCGCCTACCGGGTTCGTCCATCTTCCCGCGTAAGCAGAGGCGAGGGGGAATGGGGTTGAGTTAGACCGAAGGAAAATGCCGGGGCATCTTGCTCGTCCGCATAGTTCAAGGGCAGAGAATGGAGAATTGGCTTAGGAGACTCAAGGACGAATTGCTCTTGTTTCTGTCGTCTTGGATAGGCCCGCTGTTGATCTACGTTTTGGGTGTGACATTACGGATAGAATGGAAGGGAGAAGAAAATCTCAACCTGGTGCGGAGAGAAAAGAAGCCGGTGATCTACGCCTTTTGGCACGGCCGGATGCTGATCTTTGCCTATTCCCACCGCCGCCGGAGGATACACGTCTTAATCAGTCAGCACCGGGATGGAGAGTTTATCGCCCGGATAATCCACAGGTTGGGGTTTGTCTCGATCAGGGGATCCACCACCAGAGGCGGACCCAAGGCTGTGTTTGAGTTGTGTGAGAGGATCGCATCTGGAGTTGACGTGGCTATTTCGCCGGATGGACCCAAAGGTCCGGGGTTCCAGGTTCATCCCGGCATAGTGTACGTTGCCCAGCGAAGCGGCATGCCCATAGTTCCCATAACCAACTCTGCCCGGAATCGCTGGAATCTGGCCAGTTGGGACAAGTTTTTGATTCCCAAGCCCTTTTCCCGGGTGATTATCATGCTGGGGAAACCGATCGATGTGCCGGCACAATCTACTACCGACGAATTGGAAGAGAAGAGAGTCCAACTGGGAAAGAGCCTTTTGGAACTGACTCAAAAGGCAGATGATCATTTCTTGCCCAAGCGTGAAGAACAACCAGCACCCAGCTTGAGTTAGGTGCTGGTTTTTGGTCCTAGTTTCAGTCAGGGTTCACGAACCGACGAATGTATACTTTCTACAACCTTCTTCTGAATCTCGCCTTTGTCGTCTCCTTCCCTTATCTTTTGTTCCGCGCCGCTTTAGGAAAACATGGAGTCAAGGAAAGAATGGGCATATTGCCCATCAAAAGAACGGAAGACTCATCTCTTCGAAAGATCATCTGGTTTCATGCCGCCTCGGTGGGAGAGGTAAAAGCTTTGTCGACCATAATTCCCCGGGTCAGCCAGGAGCATCCGGAGTACGGCATGGTCGTTTCAACCGTAACCAAGTCCGGGAAGAAAGAGGCGGAGAATACTCTGAAGGGAGTCAAGCTGATCTTCTATCTTCCGGTCGATCTAAAACGATTCATGCGCAGGGCATTGAATCGAATAAGGCCTGTGGCCTTGATTTTGGTCGAGACCGAGCTTTGGCCGAACCTGATAAGGGAGGCAAAAAAGAAGGGATGTTTTGTCGCTGCGATCAATGGCCGGATTTCGGATCGCTCGCTGCGGAAGTATCTCTGGGTGAAAGGCCTCTTTTCCGAAACGCTATCGTGTTTCGATCTTCTCTGTATGCAGTCCGAGGAACACAAAAAGAAAATGATCCTGCTGGGTGCTGATGCCGGTAAGATCGCTGTGACCGGAAATCTGAAATTCGACCGATTGCTTTATTCTTGCGACACCACGGACAAAAGCGATCTTAGAAGAAAGATGTCTATTCCCGATGATCTTAAGGTGATCATCGGGGGTAGCGTGAGGAGTGGAGAGGAAAAGACACTTATCGGTGTCTTCAAGAGGTTGAAACAGAGGAATAGATGCCTCTTTCTTGTGCTTGCCCCCAGACATCTGGACAGACTGGGGGACGTGGAGAGAATTCTATCGGATCAGGGACTGAGATTCATCCAGAAGAGCAAACTGGATGGACCTGCCCGAGAGCTTTCTCAAAAGGCGACGACTTCACTCGCGGACAAGGATGCACTTTTGGTGGACACTATGGGCGAGCTATCGGAACTCTATGCTTTGGCGGACGTCGCGTTTGTGGGCGGGAGCTTAGTGCCCGTTGGAGGCCATAATCTACTGGAGCCTGCCATCTGTGGTGTCCCGGTTCTTTTTGGACCCCACGTAGATCATTTCAAAGAGGAAGCCAGGATTCTAATTGAATCTGGTGGAGGCATCCAGGTCGAAAACGAAGAGGATCTCTACTTGAATCTGTCCGACCTCCTCTCAAACGATGAAAAAAGAATGGACCTGGGAAGGCGGGCAAAAGAAGCCGTTCAAAAGCAGACGGGAGCATCCCAAAGGACCATCGACTTGATCTTCTCGTCGCTGGAAAGAAATACTCCAGAGCCTTGCCTATGAGCTGACCGAGATGTTTCCGAGCCTTTCCCCCATCGCTCCCCTCCTCCGTGCAGGGGCCGGAGATGGGAGGAGACGTTCAGCCCTATCCTGAGACTATTCCAATGAATGATCTTATTGAGCACGATTCCTCAGACTTTAGGCCTCGGACTGCGGACCGCGGACCGTGGACATCTTTTGCACCGCTGCTCTGGCTCCTTTCTTTTTTCTCACTTCTATACCGTATCGTCTGCAATGCCAGACTCTTTCTCTATCGCAGCGGATTGTGCCGCGAAAGAAAGCTTGGAGCCATGGTAATCAGCGTGGGAAACATCACCACCGGCGGAACCGGCAAAACCCCTTTAGTCATCTATCTTGCCGAAAGACTCCAGGAGAGCCACAGGAAGGTCGCGATACTATCCAGAGGATACCGGCGAAAGACCAAGAAGATGGTCGATGCGATAGGACAATCACTTGGAGAGCTTACCTGGGAGGATGTGGGCGATGAGCCTTATCTTATGGCCCGAAGACTTCATGATGTCCCGGTCATCGTGAGCAAGCACAGAGTAAAGTCGGGACGCCACGCTATCGAACAATATGGCATCGAGATCTTGATCTTAGACGATGGGTTTCAGCATCTGAAGCTCCACCGGGATTTGAACATTGTGGTGATTGACTCCACCAACCCTTTTGACACCGGAAGACTTCTGCCCGCGGGCAGACTGAGAGAGCCTTTGACTTCCCTGAAAAGGGCCGATATCTTCGTTCTCACCAAAACGGATCAGGCTTCCGACACTGGCAAATTGATCGACAAGTTGAGGGGATATAACCCCCAGGCTCTTTTGGCGGAGGCCATTCATCAGGTGCGCTCAATAGAGAAGCTTGCCGACGGCAGCTCACTTGGTCTAAAAGAAGTAGAAGGAAAGAGAGCATTAGCTTTTTCAGGTATCGGGAATCCCTCGTCATTCGAAAATAGCCTAAGGCAATTGAGAATACAGACATTAAGACACAAGAGATTCTCTGATCACTACCCTTATCGAAGTGCGGACATTTCGAATCTCCAAGACGAGGCGAAAAACCTGGGGGCCGATTTCATCGTCACTACGGAGAAAGATTCGGTACGTATACCTTTGATAAGTCATTCGACAATCCCCTTTTATGTGTTGACCATAGATTTGAAGATAACCGGAGGGGAGGAAGTCCTCTTAAACAGAATCTGGGGAAGATAATAGATGGAAATGAAAACCGATTTTCTGGTAATTGGGTCAGGCATTGGAGGGCTCTCCTTCGCCCTTAAAGTCTGCGAATTGGGGGACGTGGTCATCGTTACCAAGAAGCAGGATTCGGAATCCAACACCAACTATGCTCAGGGGGGCATCGCTTCGGTCTTGGCCAAAGACGATAGCTTCGAGCTTCATATCCAGGATACCTTGAAGGCCGGAGACGGTCTGTGTGATCCAGAAGTGGTGAGAAAAGTGGTGGAGGCGGGTCCTGCGTGCATTGAGGAGTTGATTCGCGCGGGAACACATTTTAGTAAAAAGAGAGGGGAAGAGGATCAATTCGATCTGGGCTTGGAGGGGGGACATTCGAAGAATCGGGTGGTGCACGCCGCCGATCTCACCGGAAGAGAAGTGGAGAACTCTCTGCTCTCTGCGGTAAAATCCAAGCCGAACGTCAAAATCCTGGAGAACCACATTGCCATAGACTTGATCACCCAGCATAATCTCAAGGGCTACTGGAGAAAACCAGGGGAGAAGATCAGATGCTGGGGCGCCTACGTTCTGGACAAGGAACAGAATCAAGTCATCACTTGCCTCTCCAAGATCATCCTCCTGGCAACCGGGGGAGCGGGCCGGGTTTACGTTCATACCACCAATCCCACCATCGCTACCGGCGACGGGCTGGCTATGGCTTATCGCGCCGGAGCGCCGGTGGCTAATCTTGAATTCATTCAGTTTCATCCCACTGCCCTCTACCACGAAAAGGGTGACTCCTTCTTGATCTCCGAGGCGGTCAGGGGAGAAGGAGGCATTTTGCGGGTCAAGTCGGGTGAAGCTTTTATGGAGAAGTATCATCCCCGAAAAGAACTGGCTCCGCGGGATGTGGTAGCCCGGGCAATCGATTTTGAGCTGAAAAAACGGGGGGATTCCTGTGTCTACTTGGACATCACCCACTTGGATCAAAAGTTCATCAAGTTGAGATTCCCCCATATCTATGGGAAATGCCTCTCCTTAGGTTTGGATATCACCAAAGACTGGATTCCGGTGGTTCCTGCGGCCCACTACATTTGCGGCGGGGTGATCACCGATCTGGAAGGGAGAACGGAGATAGACAACCTGTATGCCTGCGGGGAGGTAGCCTGCACCGGAATGCACGGAGCCAATAGATTGGCGTCCAATTCCCTTCTGGAGGCGATAGCCTTTGCTCACTTTTCCGCGGGCAGCGCAAGAAATACCTCTTCTGCGATGGGAAGCTCCTCTTTCCCGTCCATTCCCCCCTGGAGCTTGGAAGGCGTGTTTGACCAGCAGGAATGGGTCATCATCTCCCACAATCGGGAGTGGATTCAAAAATTCATGTGGGATTACGTGGGAATAGTCCGCTCCGACCGGCGGCTGACGCAGGCGAAGAGGAGGATGGCTATTCTGTTGGACGAGATCACTGGGTTCTACAAGGTCAATCCCGTCACCTACGACGTAATCGAGCTGAGAAACCTCGCCACCGTGGCGGACTTGATCATCGAGTGCGCTCTGCGAAGAAAAGAGAGCCGCGGGCTTCATTATAACGTAGATTACCCCGACAAGGATGACAAGAACTGGCTCAAGGACACCATTCTGAAGTCAGAGGAAGCCTGAGAAAATGAAACAGCAAGACACCATAATCATTTTGGACTTTGGATCGCAATATACTCAATTGATTGCCCGGCGCATCCGGGAGAACAAAGTCTTCTGTGAGATAGTGCCCTTCAATCAAAACCTGGAGAGCTTCAGGCACAAAAACTTAAAAGGGATAGTTCTCTCCGGCGGTCCCTCCAGCGTGTTCGACCCGAATGCCCCCTTTTGTGGGAAGGAGATTTTCGAATTGGGAGTACCGGTCTTGGGAATCTGTTACGGGTTGCAGTTAATCGGAAGACTGTTCGGCGGAAAGCTGGAGAGATCACTTAAAAGAGAATATGGCAAAGCCGTCATTCACGTCGACAAACCTGACGCGCTTCTTTCAGGAGTGAGGGACAACACGGTAATATGGATGAGCCACGGTGACCATCTTTCCCAACTGCCTCCCGGGTTTGAGGTCTTGGCCCATACCGAAAACATTCCTTTGGCTGCCGTAGGAAACAGGGACAGGAGAATTTTCGGGCTACAATTTCATCCGGAGGTCGCTCACACCGAAGAGGGAATGCAGATTCTGCAGAACTTCTTGTTCGAAATCTGCCGGTGCGAAGGAAGCTGGACCACCGAGTCATTCATAGATACCACCGTTCACGGAATAAGGGACTTGGTCAAAGACGGCAAAGTCATTCTGGGGCTTTCCGGCGGAGTGGATTCGTCCGTCTGCGCCATTCTGGTGAGCAAGGCCATCGGCAGACAACTCTACTGCATTTTCGTCGACAACGGCCTTCTGCGGAAAAACGAGGGTGAAGAAGTGGTCTCGGCCTTTAAGGATTTCGATTTGAACCTGATTCCGGTCGACGCATCCGAAGGATTTCTAAGCGAGCTTGAAGGAGTAGTTGATCCGGAAGAGAAGCGGAAGATCATAGGGCGGATATTCATCAAGGTGTTTGAGACCGAGGCGCACAAAATCAAGGACGTTGAGTTTTTGGTGCAGGGGACTCTTTATCCGGACGTCATCGAAAGTACCTCCTTCAAGGGACCCTCTGCCACTATAAAATCCCATCATAACGTAGGTGGCCTGCCGGAACAAATGAACCTAAAGCTGATCGAACCTTTGAGGGAACTATTCAAAGATGAGGTAAGAAGGCTGGGGAGGAGTCTGAGCCTGCCCGACAGCATACTGGGCCGGCATCCTTTTCCTGGTCCGGGTCTGGCTGTAAGAATCTTGGGCGAGGTGACCAAAGAACGGCTCTCCATTCTAAGAGAAGCCGACGCCATCTATATCTCAGAGCTGAAGAACTCTGATCTGTATGACCAGGTATGGCAGGCTTTTTGTGTCCTTCTGCCGGTCCAGAGCGTAGGCGTAATGGGTGACGAAAGAACCTATGAGAATGTGATCGCGTTGCGGGCGGTCACGTCAGTCGACGGCATGACTGCCGACTGGGCTGCGCTTCCCCATGAGGCGTTAGGAAAAATCTCCAACCGGATCATAAATCAGGTGAAGGGCGTCAATCGGGTGGTCTACGATATCTCGTCCAAACCCCCGGCCACCATAGAGTGGGAATAGAAAAGCACGTGGGGTGTTCGCCTTCAGGCGAGCCTTATTAACACCAGAGTCCAAAGTGAAGCTTGACCCTTCGGTGGAAAAACCAAAGCTCCCCTCTACACTCTTCTTCCCCAAAACCCGTTTCATCCGCTCCATCCGTCGACCGACCTACCCACGACCGCTCAGATTTTCCCTCCGCTAAAGGTTGACTTTCAGTCGATCGGGTGTTAATTTGGGTTTTTGGTTTCCAGACGGATTCAGCATGAAAAAAACCGACGAAAAGAAATCCATTCCCCATCCTAACGATGCTCCATCGCTTCAGACAAAATCTGTCCTCTTCTTTGCTGTCTTATTTTTGGTCGCTTTCATTCCCCGGCTGGTGCACCTTCTGTCAATCGCGAACAATCCTTTCTTCCATTTTCCCATCATCGATGCTCAGACTTATGACGATTGGGCGCAAGCTATTGCCAAGGGGCATTGGATCGGCGACAAGGTCTTCTGGCAGGCTCCGCTTTATCCCTATTTTCTGGCCATAATCTATCGCATCTTCGGACACGACCTGTTCTTAGCCAGACTCATTCAGCTTCTGCTCGGCTCGGTGAATTGCCTGCTCTTGTACAAGGTAGCCAGGGCTGTTTTCAACTCCAAGGTCGCATTGATTGTCTTTCTGATAGCCTCCTTCTATGGCCCCTTCATCTTCTTTGAGGCGGAGCTTCTGAATCCGGTGCTGGTGATCTTCTTGAGTTTGTCGTTGATCTTGGTTCTGTTGTCTTTCGATCGTCAGCCCAAAACCATTAAGCTGCTGGCGGCAGGTGTCATTCTCGGTCTCTCCTCCATCACCCACGGTCTGACCCTAATCTTCCTTCCATTCGCCATTCTGTGGACTGTAGTTGTTCTGTGGAAAAAGCAAGTGGCAACCAGGAAGATAGTGAATTACTCCCTCTGCCTTCTAATCGGATTTCTTCTGGTGATCTTTTCCACCACCATCAGGAACTGGCTCGTGGGCAAGGAACTGGTGTTGGTATCCTCAAATACCGGCATCAATTTCTATGTCGGGAACAATCCGGATTATGACCGGACCACCTCCATTCGTCCGGGAATCGAATGGGAGGAGTTAATCCAAGGCCCGATGCGAGAGGGTATGATGAAATCCTCCGAGAGATCGGCCTTCTTCTGGAAACAAGCACTCTCTTATATGACTGGTCAACCCATATCCTATCTGAGGCTTCTTTTCAAAAAATTCCTATTGATTTTGGATGGTTATGAGATCAAGAGGAATCAGGACATGTATATGTTTCGAAGCTTCTCGCCGGTACTGAGTGTTTTGCTATGGAAAGGGTTGATCTATTTCCCCTTTGGAATTCTGCTTCCCCTTAGTTTGATCGGAATGATCATATTCTGGAGGGATAGACACAATTCCAAAAGCAAAGCCCTTGAGCCAATCCTGATTTTGTATTTCATCCTCTCTCAGGTGATCGCGTTGCTTCTCTTCTTCGTCTGTGACCGTTACCGATTACCGTTGGTTCCGTTTTTGATCGCTTTTGCGGGTTATGCGCTTTACCGGCTGTACGAAATCCTGAAAACCAAGAAATCGAAGGATATTGTCGCACTCCTCGCACTGTTCTTAATCTTCGCCCTGGTATCAAATATAAGCCGTCATGAGCCTACGGCCAAAGATCAGGCCGAGGAGCACTACAACCTAGGCACAGTCTACGGAAGACAGCAGAAAGCAGATCAGGCAGTCGAGGAATATGAAAAAGCTCTCTCCTATCAGCCCGATCATCTGATGACTCATTTCAACTTGGCTTTCCTTTATCAACAGCACCAAAAAACGCAGGAAGCGATAGATGAATATCAGCAGGTGATCAAGCTCTTTCCCGATGCCGCCTTAGCATACAACAATCTTGGGCAGATTTATGAACAGAAGGGTGATCGACAAACAGCAGAGCAGCTTTATCTCAAAGCATCCGAGCTTCACCCTCTTTTGCCCGACCCTTTGTACAATCTGGGAAATGTCTATTCCACCGAAGGTAAGTATGCCGAGTCAAAGGATCGATTTGAGGCTTGCATCAAAGTGGATCCGGCATACTACAAGGCATACAACGGCCTGGGGGACTACTATTACAGAACGGGAGAGACGGATCAGGCCATCGAGTTTTTTCACAAGGCGCTTCGTATCCGGCCTGACTATGAGGTGGCGCACAGCAATCTGGGCACCGCGTACATTCAAAAAGGAGACAGACAGGCGGCTTTCTCCGAGTTTTCGCGGGCATCCCAGATCAATCCCAATTATGGCCCGGCTCATCTTAATCTGGGCAATTACTACTTGGAGCAGCGTGATCTTCAAAAAGCTATCGGAGAATACGAGCGCGCGAAAGAGCTTTTGCCGCGCGATCCCAGAGTGCACTATCATCTCGCCGTTGCTTACGTGATGAGCGGCTTCCAGGAGGATGCCATAGCGGAATTGAATACGGCTCTGTCCTTCGATTCCAGCTTTGTTCAGGCAAAGGAACTGTTAGAGAGAATAAAGAAATAATGAAGAGTGATTTTGGCAGTCGCAGGTCATTTGACTCACTTAAGCTTCAGCCTGCGCATCAATATGTGCTTCTCGCACCCTGATGGGGCTATTGAAAAAGCTTCAGTTTGAGGCGGGACAAATTCCCGCCTCTGTGAGTGGTAACAGTTCTTCATTCATAGCGCAGGGCGTGTAACCCTGCGAATGTGATTTTTCAACGGTCCCTGAAAAGTACGGCCATAAATTCAAAACCTCTTCGCCGTAGCCCCTTGACCGGCGGATATAGACAGTTCCCTCCCTGATAAGGGAGGGTTAGGGTGGGTTCTTTCCCCTCAATTTATTTGGATTCCAAGCACCAAAGTGTGCAGACGCAAATTCAAAACCTCTCCCCTATCGTTCCCCTCTCCGCTCAATGGAGAGGGGGAGATAGGGGGTGAGGTCTGTGAACCGAACATTGACTTTTCCCTTTCTTTATGTTAATTTCGCAAAAGTTGGTGAATAAAAGACATTGGAGAATAATATGCTCAAAAACTTCAAAGGAAAAGCCTGGGTGACCGGTGACGACATCGACACCGACCAGATCTATCATGGACAATATCTCCCTTTGACCGATCCTAAGGAGATGGCAAAACATGCCATGGAGTTTGTGCCGGGAATGGAGAGCTTTGCCAAAGAAGTCAAACCTGATGATATAGTGGTTGCCGGGAAAAACTTCGGCTGTGGCTCTTCGCGTGAACATGCCGTTGTGTGCCTGAAGGAGAATGGGGTGGCTTGTGTGGTGGCGGATTCCTTCGCTCGCATCTTCTATCGCAATGCCATCGATTTGGGCTTTCCACTTCTCGAATGTCCGGGTGTCTCCAAAATGGCAAAGACCGGAGATGAAATTCAAGTAGACTTGGTGACCGGAGAAGTGATTAATCTCTCCGGCGGACAGAGATTAAAAGGACGTCCCATATCCGGTTTAGAATTGGAGATTACCGAAAAGGGCGGATTGTTGAATTATTTGAAAGGTTGATCTTATCCCTCTCCCCTCTGGGTAGAGGGAAAGGTTGAAAATCCCGTCCTTCGATTTACTCAGGATGGTGACAGTTCGATTTTGCTCACTGTCCCTGAGCCAAGTCGAAGGGAGCGAAGTCGAACCACCAAAGGCGGGAGTGAGGGGAAGCAGAACTTAACATCATAATTTTTTTGCCACATGCCCCACAATGCATGAACTGTAACCCTCAAATCACTCAAGGATAAGAAAGGCGACCATCACCATGAAAATAACCGTATTCAACGGCAGTCCGAATGCAGAGCGTGGAAATACTCACGTCATGGTGGAAGCATTTCTGCAAGGCGCAAAAGAGGCCGGCGCCGAGGTGGAAAACGTTTTTCTTGCTCAGAAACAGATAACGCCCTGCAACGGGTGTTATGCGTGCTGGATGAAGACCCCAGGCCAATGCGCCTTTCAGGATGACATGGACGAGCTATTACCGAAATTCGTCTCATCGAGCATTGTTGGATTTGCCACTCCTTTGTACGTGGATAACGTTACCGGACTGATGAAGAACTTCATGGACCGGCTCATCCCCATCGGTGATCCTCATATTGAAAAAGATGAACACGGGGAAAGCCGGCATGTCAAAAGATACGATAAGCCGACCAAACTCATTGCCATCTCCAATTGTGGCTTTCCGGAGCAAAGTCATTTTCAGGTATTGCGCGTTTTGTTCCGAAGGATTGCCAGAAACTTAAGCTGCGAGCTAATTGCCGAGATTTACCGGGGCGCTGGAGCAATCTTGAGAAGCCCTGAACCAATACTCCAGCAATTTCTCGAGAGCTATAAACAGCTCTTACGGACAGCCGGAAAAGAGGTGGTTACCGGTTCGAAGCTTTCGGATGACACCATTGCTCAGCTTGAAAAACCGCTTATTCCCATGCCAAACTTTGCTGACGAATACATGAAGCGCGCCAACCGAATGTATGATGAGCGACTATCGAAACTTGACAAGTAGTCTATTGTTTGTTCCGTCGGGTCTTGCCCGCCTTGTCGGGTGCGACCTGACAACCGCAGACGATTTCGTGGTTGCCCAATTCATTGGGCGAATTTAGCTCGATGGGCGCACGCACCCGTCTCGGAATCGAGCAACTGCGCCCTCCCCCATGTATTTGTCGCCGCTCCCGCAGCATAGACCCCAGTGCACCACGAAAAGTGAAAATTAGGGTTGACATTGAAAGCAATGGGGGATAATATATCAAGTGACTCATAAAGTTATATTGATGGATCTGTTCGTGCGTAAGAACTGATCTTGACAGAAATCTTGTACAGAACGAAAACCCAACACGGGGAGTGGCTAAGAAACAAAATAACCATAGACATGCGATACACACGAGGATGAGATATGAAAAGACATATTAATTGGACAGAAATAATCATTATTGTCGTCACAGCAATGTCAGGATTTATCACATGGCGTTTAAATGAACAAAGTAAATTATCCTATGAGAATTATGTTCGTCGTGAGCAAAGATTCGATGCATTAGTTTCTTGTATACATGGTTTCGCAGAACAAACTGATAACAAAGAAATGAGAGATAAGTTCATAAAGGAATTAGATCTATCTTGGTTGTATTGTTCAGACGAAGTAATATTACAAGCTTATAAGTTCTTAGAATCAGTAATGAAAGATTCAAGAGCAACAGAAGAACAACAACAAAAGGCACTGGGAGAATTAATGTTGGCAATCCGAAAGGATTTGATTGAGAATAAGAGGTTAAATAAAACAAATTTGAAACCTTCAGACTTTAGGCTTTTGACAGCATTATGAGAGCTACAAATATTAAGGGACAGGGCAGGAACCTTGTGTTCCTGACATTATTAATTGTCCTATGTGCAGGGAAACTGACTAGCGAGATTCATCTAAGAATCGGGTTTCAGGGGAATCCTCCAGCTTGATGATAGCAGGCAACGGTTAGCAGATTAGGATTTATCAAACAGATCATACTATGATTGATCTGCCAAAACAACGGAGTACAGTATGAGCATACCACAAAGAGATGAAAAGTTGATCTTTAAGTATCTTAAGGAAAACCCAGGAGGACTCCACTTTAGTCAGATTCTTGATCCCCCTCCTAAACCTGTTACACAAGATGGGGTTACTATGATGAAGTCAATTAAAGAGGTGGAAGGTGATCGAGACCCTCTATTTGAGTATTGGGTGGGTTTAGAACAGCGAGGCATCATCAGACAGGTGGATGTCAATAATCGCGATCATAAGGTCCTTACTGGGAGGGGGAAAATACTAGCTGAAAAAATACTTAGTGAACAGGAGAATTTTGACTCAGATGAAGATAACGTTGATTTGGAGAGTCTGACAGAGAACAACAAGGAGTGGGACTTTTTCATTTGTCATGCAAGCGAAGATAAAGCTGAGGTTGTTGAACCCTTAGCTCTTGAACTTGCCTCCAAAAATTCCAAGGTATGGTATGATCGCTGGGCACTTAAGATTGGTGATAGTCTCAGTACTAAAATCGACGAGGGGCTTGCAAACTCACAGTACGGAATTGTGGTACTCAGTCCGTATTTCTTCACTAAACAATGGCCTCAGCGCGAGCTGGGTGGACTCGTTCAACGAGAGGTTCAAGGTAGGAAAGTCATTCTTCCTGTGTGGCACAAAGTTGACCATTCTTTTATCGTGCGTTATTCTCCTACTCTTGCAGATAAGATGGCCGGTACAACAACTCAAGGAATTCCAATTCTTGCAGCAAGGCTTCTTGAAGCAATCGGTAAAACACCTGAACCAAGCGGAACACCTCAAATTCCCCAGATATCAACGGACTCAGCTAAGGTTGAAATAGGATATCAGAAAGTGAAAATATCGAGTGATCTTCACCATTACAGCCTCACGGCTACCCTGACTCTCCTCGTACCCCCCGACCAAGGAAGACTCCGTTTGCGTCTTCTCTGGCCTAAAGAGGTTCCCATCGTGAATGTGACGAATATTCGAGAGGGGTTACCTAAACAAGAGCACGGTGTGGATTATAAAGAACTCTTCGTGGACTTTGAGCATCGCGTGTTTCCTGGAGAGACAGTTGATATGCTCGGCACAAATACAACTCATCAGATTGTATATGCGTACGATGATGAAGTTTACGACAACCTTACTGAAAACCCAAGAGACATTAACTACATTCTATTCTTCGAAGATCATACCCCCGTTTCTGGGAAGAAACCATTCCGTGATCTTAACGTTTTCTGAAAGTTGGTTAGCCGGCAGTTCAGGAGCCCCGTGCTCCTGATACTGTTAAAGGTTGCGCCAGTCCGTTGGTCAGGTGCCCCTGGCTTCAAATGCATGGCGCCCGGCGATCGTTTGCCCTGAGCACAGTCGAAGGGCGTCGGGCGTTTTTTTCTGCCCACCAATAACCTCTATAATATCCCCCTCTCCGTTTGACGGAGAGGGGGACTAAGGGGGAGAGGTCTATCCCGCAGTCTCTCTTTTCGCTAAGAGCAACTTCGCCACAACTTCAATGGTGAAGAGGATAGCGCCACCGTATATGGGAGATGAATATATGATTCATGCACAGTTCCTATCTCTTGGTTCAAGCATATCCTCTGGTATGAACTGCATAGTTCATACCTCTGATATGAACCGTATGGTTCATATCTCTGGTATGCACTGTATGGTGCATACCGCAGGACAACTGAAAAAATGAAAAACAGCAATCCGCAAGTCCAGCAAGCCTGTATTCGGGGGCTCTCCCGCCTATGGCAGTTCGACTTTGCTCACTGCCCTGAGCTTGTCGAAGGGCGGGATCTGCCTGTGGCATGACCAGCCACGCAAGAAAGTTTGTAAATCGGGTTGCCATCCCGCCTTTGGTAAGAACCATACGGCTCATTCCTTTGGCGGCAGAGCTACCCGATGATAATCTAATCCCTCTCCCCTTTCCCTCTCCCCTTGTGGGAGAGGGATTAAGGGAGAGGGGGAATACATTTGTAGGTCACGTTACTCAGACCCGACGGTGAGGCGATCCCGCCTTCGGTATGAACCACCCGGTTCATACCTTTGGCGGCACTGCTGCCCGACAATCAGCCCGACTTGAAATCCCCCTTTAGCAAAGAGGGATTCAGGGGGTTGTCCCCCTGACAGAGGGTGTCTCAAAACTGTGGCATTTTTTAGAGAGACTCTTGATTTATACTCCAAGACCATGGATACCCGTCTGAGAAAGTACGGTTTGTTGACTATGATTGGTGATTAACTACAA
>JBAVQU010000011.1:0-32057 GCA_049694315.1 Candidatus Zixiibacteriota bacterium | reverse complement strand
GTTTATGGATTTTGAAAGTTTCGTCTGGTGCTGACCAGCCAACCATAATGCAATCGGAATGGCATACGCGGCAAATTGGTTGCAACCTGAATAAGCGGAAAGGTGGTTGAAATTGCTCGATCCAACGGCTCTGCCCGCCCTCGATCCCTCAGGTCCCTTCAAGGGGACTTTGTTTCAGATGATAAGCGAGATGGGATTCTTCCCACAGATCATATTGTTCATACTCCTTTGCTTGTCAGTGATTTCCTGGGCAATCACTCTCCATAAGATATTAGTTCTCCGAAGAGCCAAATGGGAAAGCGAAAAGTTCTTGTCGATCTTCAGAAAGAGGCACTCCGTAGCGGAAGCCTACCTTCCATGCACCAGGCTGAACCGGACGCCGCTTTCCAGAATGTTGGATGCAGGTTTCAAGGAGATGCAGGAGCTTCGTCGGGACGAGGAAAATCCGGACAGGACGAAAAGGCCATCCCACCCGGATGAATTTGAATCAGACGAACACAAGGACCGATGGGACGTTATCAGGATGACACTGGAGAGAACCGGTTCGGAGGAGATCAATCGCTTAGAGAAGAGTGTGGTCTTTCTGGCCACTACCGGGAACATCAGCCCGTTTTTTGGTCTTCTGGGGACGGTGTGGGGAATTATGGATTCCTTCGCCTCCATCGGAGTGAGAGGTTCTGCCAGCTTAGCGGTGGTGGCGCCGGGAATAGCCGAAGCGCTGATTGCCACGGTGGTGGGCTTAGGTGTGGCCATACCGGCGGTGATGGCATATAACTTTTTTAACAGCAGGCTGAAAGTAATCTCCACGGAGGTGGATAATTTCGCCTTGGAGTTTCTCTCTGCACTGAAGAAAGAGAGCTTGATGCAATAAAGTCGTCCACAGACTACGGTCGACTGTCCACCGGCAACTAAGAGGAATCTTCTGACTGTGCTGCCGAGGGCGGACTGCCGAGGGTGGACGTAATCGCGGGATTCCGGTGGTCAGGAAAAGAACATACGACACCCTGCACGATATCAACGTCACCAATCTGGTGGACGTGGTGCTGGTGCTTTTGATCATATTCATGATTGCGGCGCCCATGCTCCAGAGTGGGATTGACATAAATCTGCCCCGCACGAAAGCGACCCAGGAGGACTTAGGAGAAGGGGTGGTGGTGACCGTCACCAAAGAGCAAAAGATATACATAGACGAAAGAATCACCAACCTGGATCGGTTCGAAGGGATTTTAAGCGACGTGACCCGAAAGAAAGGAACCAAATCCGTCTATCTGAGGGCGGACCAGGGCGTTCCGTATGGCCTGGTGATGGACGTCGTCGGGAAGATAAAGGGTCTAGGCATTCAGGACCTGGGCCTGGTGACCGAACCGCTCAAATGAGGGCTGGCTGAGAAAGATGGAATTGAAGAAGAGCATCATGTTCTCTGCCGCGGTGCATGTGGCGATCATCACCGGACTCCTCTTCTTTTCTCCCGCTTCGTCCCGGCTGGAAGGCTATCCCACGGTTTATCGGGTGGGCTTGGTCAGTTTGCCCAGCGGAGGGAGATTGGGTCAAGGAGGAGAGGTAGAGGCCACGGCAACCGTTACCCAGCAGCCAGAGAAAGGCGTCTCGGTAAAGGAATTCAAAGACACCGGTCCAAAGAAGGGAAAGGCGCAAAAGAAAGCTCCTCAGAAACAGGGAACAGTCGCAGGTAAGAAGAAAGAAGAAGGGAAAATCACCCAGAAAGATGAGTTGGCCTCCCAATACGGCCTGGGCAACGGAATCAGCGCGGCCACAGTCGACGGGACTGATTTCGGCTCACCTTACTATCTTTCGCTGGTGTTCGGAAAGATACGGGAGTTGTGGGAAAATCCGGTGGAGACCTCCTCCACCCTTAGGGTGACGGTATATTTCAAAATACTCAGAGACGGGGAGGTGCTGGACGCCAAAGTAGAGAAATCTTCGGGCATAGATTTGTTCGACCAATCGGCCATGAGGGCCATTCTGTCCAACGCCCCTTTTCCACCGCTGCCCGGAGAATATACCGGAGCGTATCTGGGAATTCATCTGGAGTTTGAATATGTTCAGTGAAGCTGTAATCGAATGCTAACTACCGAAAAGCACTTCAAGATGCATAGGAGCACACTGGTGATGATTTCACAAAACCTCAACATAAACCGAAGACTCGCTGGCAAACTAATTCCCGCCGTTTTGATCGTTGTCGCATTTCTCGCTCAGGTCGAGGGTTCTTTGGCCCAGACCGAAATCGAAGCCAGAATAAGCAAGGGGGCGGTCAAATATATTGAAGCCTTGGACATTGCGGTGTTAGACTTTTCACCGAAGGATTCAGCCTATGCTTCGCAAATCACGCAGGTGGTGCGCGACGATCTGAACTACTCTTTGTATTTCCGCGTGGCGAAAATCGATTCATTCGAGCTGGCGATTTTGGGGAACGATTATTACAATATGGATGGATGGTATCAGTTGGGAGTACAATACGTTTTGGATGGATCAGTCCAGATGGCGGAGGGAAAACTTAGGGCTGAAGTCAACCTGGCCGACGTGACCAGGAAGAAAGTGATAAAGAGCTTCGAATTCAAGGCTGATCGACAAAGCGCTCGAGCTTTGGCCCACGCCATCTCGGACGAAGTGGTTCTGAACTTCACCGGTCAAAAGGGGATTTTCTCCACCAAGATGGCTTACGTGCGCGTGGTGGACAATAGAGACAAAGAGATCTACATGTGCGATTACGATGGTTACAATCCTCACCCCGTCACCAACGATCGCTCTTTAGACATCTCTCCGGTGTTTTCACCGGACGGAAATAAGCTGGTTTATACCTCTTACAAAAGGCGCAATCCGGATTTGTGGACGACCGATCTCAAGACCAATCAGAGCAAGATCTTCACCTCATTTCCGGGATTGAATTCTTCTCCTGCCTGGTCGCCGGACGGAAAATATGTAGCGGTGACCCTGACCAAGGATGGGAATGCCGAGATTTATCTGGTGACGCCGGAGGGGGAAATAGCCCGTCGGCTCACCTTTGGCCGGACCATCGATTCCTCGCCGGCCTGGTCGCCCAGTGGAAAAGAGATTGCCTTCACCTCCGACAGGTCCGGCTATCCTCAGGTCTACGTGATGGACGCTGAAGGCTCAAACGTGAGAAGGCTGAGCTATACGGAGGACATGGCCGATTCTCCCTGTTGGTCCCCCCGAGGCGACCGGATCGCCTTTGTGATAAGGAATGGCGGCAAGTTCAACGTCTACACCATGGACGTTACCGGAGAAAACGTCACCCGCCTGACCTACGACGGCTTCAACGAAAACCCGCGCTGGTCACCGGATGGGCTGCACATCGTGTTCAGCTCTAATCGAAGCGGCAAATATGAGATCTATACTATGAACTGGGATGGGTCAAATCAGACCAAGATAACCGGTGAAGGAGAGAACTACAATCCCTCCTGGTCTCCAAGAAACTGAAGGCCGGGAAAAAATTTTTCAGGCATTGACAGTTTGCACTTGCTTTTTTTGGAGAAACTGCATAAGATAATGGTCGATAAAAAAGAGCCGATATAGAAATCAACCGATGACCACAGAATTCTTTTAGGCTCGAACCAAACACCTTTCTTGAGGAGGTGACAAATGCGCAAGGTTAGCATCCTGCTTGTAGGGTTTCTGGTGCTGCTTCTGATCGGTTCCTGCGGGAAGAAGCCTCCGGTGAAGGAGGAGGTTAAACCCCCCAAGACCACCCAGGCCGAGACGCCCACCACGCCTGAAACCCCCAAGGAGGAGGTGACCAAGAAGACTATAACGCAGGAGGATTTGCAGCCGATCTATTTTGACTTCGATAAGTATGATCTTCGACCGGGGGACCGGGAGATATTGAACCGCAACGCCGCCGTGCTCAAGGAAAATCCTACGGTCAAGACCAGGATCGAAGGAAACTGCGATGAGAGGGGGACGGTGGAATACAACCTGGCTTTAGGTGAGAAGAGAGCCAGTGCCGCCAGAGAATACTTAATCGATTTGGGCATCGACGCCGATCGAATTACCACCATCAGCTATGGGAAAGAGAAACCCCAGTACCCGGGCCACGACGAGGAGGCTTGGTCCAAAAATCGTAGGGACGATTTTGTCATCGTGTCGCAATAGGGGATACGTACCCGCATTTTGCAGACCGGGAGGGGGATAGGCTTAAGGATGGATCCTTTCTTTCACAGTCTGGTCTGTTAGAAAAAAGCTTTGTGACGTGGGAAACTAAGGCTGAAATCTGAATTCAAAGAACCATTTCAATCCTTCTTTGTGAAAGGAGAAGAGCATGCGTAAAACCATTATTCTCTTCCTGGCACTCTCGGCTGCAGTGCTGATAGCTGGTTGTTGCCAGATGGAGACGATGCCGCCGGTGGCGCAGCAGCCGCCCGTGGTGGTACCTGAGACGCCGCCGCCACCTCCGCCTCCAGAACCACCCAAGCCGCCGGAGGTCAAGGAGATCTACTTGGATCCTATCTTTTTCGACTATAACAAGTTCGATTTGCGGTCCGGAGATCAACAGATTCTGGCAAATAACATAGCCAAGCTCAAAGAAAACCCCGATGCCAAGATAAAGATCGAGGGACACTGCGACGAGCGGGGAACGGTGGAGTACAACTTAGCTTTGGGAGAAAAGAGGGCCAAGGCGGCCATGCAGTTTCTCGTGGACAAGGGAATCGATCCCGGTCGGATGTCGATTGTGAGCTACGGGAAGGAGCGGCCTTTGGATCCGGGTCACGATGAAAAAGCCTGGGCTAAGAACCGACGGGCGGAATTCGTGATCGTCACTCAGCAATAATGGTTGAGAGTCGATAGAACCAGTTGGGGGCAGATCTTCTGGTCTGCCCTCGACTGTTTGGGTCGGTCCCAGTGAGCCAGGCCGCGGGAGAAGAGATAGAGTTTTGCACGGTCTTTGGGAGCGTCAAGCTTCGGTCTGATCAGGTAGATTTCCAAAGGAGAAACCAGTTTTTGTCCGGTGTGAGTCGGCGGGGTTCCCCGGATTTCTCCGACCCAAAAACGTCTTACCAACCTCTACTCATAGGGTGAATGCTTTGAGCAGGGCCGTAGCATTTTTGGTGGCGTGTTCTTGTCTTTGGGTCAGTTTTTCCGGGTGTGCCTCGCGCCGGGAGATAGTCACGCTTAAGAGCCAGGCTGAGTTTCTCCAAGACAGCAACCAGAGGCTGGAAAATCAGGTAGCCCGGTTGGACAGCTTGCTCAGGGTGGAGATTGACCTAACTGATCGGCTAAGGGCTGACTTGGCCGCGACCCTGGACGGGATGGACGAGAGGATGGGAATCGTGGAGAGCAAGCTGGAGGATTTGGGGCAGAGGTTTCCGGAGCTGACCCGCAAGATGGAGATGGTGAAACAGGAGCTTTCCAGCAAGGCGGACACGGGCAACCTCGTCGATTCATCCGGCGCCCGGATCAACGTGGACCCACAGCAGCTCTACAATGCCGCTTATCTGGATTTGACCAAAGGGAAGTATGACCTGGCCATCACCGGTTTTTCCAACTATCTCAAATACTTTCCCGAAACCGAGATGGGAGGCAATGCCCAGTATTGGTTAGGGGAGTGCTACTACGCCAAAAAGAACTACACGCGCGCCGCCATCGAGTTTCACAAGGTCCTGGAGAACTACTCCAGCGGAGCCAAAGTCCCGAGTGCGCTGTACAAGCTGGGTTTGTCGCTTCTGGAGCTAAAAAGCGTAAGCCAGGGAGAAAAATATCTTCAGGAGCTGATCGACAAGTATCCCAACACCCAGGAAGCCAAACTGGCTCAGGAAAAACTCAAGAAGCCAAAAAAATAAGAGTCTATCCCCAATTTCTTTCCACTGATAAGGGCATTACGTTCAGACTGTTCCAGTCTGAAGCGGTCTCACCTTCTTCCTGCTTCACAACCATCTTCGCTCTTTCCGGCCTAGTACCGATCGCTTCTCCCTAAGGCTCAGGCCGGTGACGCTGGGACGCACAGAATCACTTGAGGTTCGCTCGGCTTTTTGATTCTGCGCGCACCGGAGACCAAGAAAATGCTTGTCAAAAAGCGGGAGCACGATATATTGGGATCAGGCTGGCTGTTGAATCTTCGCCTATCTAAAACGATGTCTTCTCCGACGGAGGAGAAGGAAAGAAATGCCGAAGAAGTCGTTTGGCCTTGGTCCATCACCTTCCAGAATCCCTAACCCATTAGGTCGAATATCCGGATTCGTCGAGGAGGCTCGAAGTGCCGAATTCCGCGAATCCTTAGGACGGGTAGGAGCCAGGTGGGACCGTCTCCGACCCGCTTTTGGCGAATTTCGGCGGTAACCTCACGCCGAAAGGGGACGATATAACGTAAAAGACTCTAGTGAGCTTGCTTTTCTTCATAACCGAGAAAATGAATGCTGCATGTTGCTGTGAACCCCAAACCTAAAGGAGTGAAAGAATGAAAAAGCCCTGGTGTCTTTTCGTGCTCTTGGTCGGAGGCTGGATGCCTTTCTTCTTGACCCATGCTGCCAGCAACTACGTCTCCCCTCCGGTCACCGTGCATCCGGTGTTTAGCGGAGAGCTGGTGCCTCACGATCTGGCTGAAAAAACAGCCTCTCTATTTGCAGGCAACCTTTCGTCTTCGGCTGCTCCCGGACCCTCGGTGATTTACAACGGGGTGGACGGTCAACCGGCGGCTTACGTGTTCGTTTACTCCTTGAAAGACAAAGTCTTTCCTGACGAAAAACAGATTCTGAGCAGTGTGTCTCAGGGATGGGAATACTATGACCAAGGGATGAAAGAGGGCGACCAGTCAAAGGCTAGTATAGGCAAAAAGACCATGACCGGGGAAGGGGATTTTTTGACCATAGTCGTATCCGCCAGAAAGCAGATCGGGCCGGTGGTGGAGTATTTCTACGGCTTACCGTGGCACTACACGGCCAAAGCCAAAGCCTCAGACCTGGCCAAGAAGAAGCTTTCCTCCGATCAGGTGACTTTGTCGCAGTATATCTATGCTTCTCCTTTTGACCTGTGGTTCGAATTTGAGTCGGGTTACCGCAAGACTTATGTATCACCCTTATACTTTTCTACCAACTCCGAAGAGGAGGTTTTCGTCAGCTACCAGACGGAAATGAGCACGGTGCAGAAGCAAAAGATAGCGGGTGACTGGGAAAAGATGGAGACGGGCCAGGGGATCGATTTCGGCAAAGGTCAGTTTCGCATCAGCGGGGTCCCCGATTTTGATTGGTCCTACGGATGTTCGCCTTCCGCCGGTGCCGACGTTCTGGGGTACTGGGACGCCAACGGATACGGCCTGCTCATAGATTACTATTTCACCCGGTGGGATCCCCTGGAGGGTGAATGGGATTATAACGTTCCCAACGTTCAGCAGCAACTGGCCCGGGCCATGAACACCGACTCGGTGAGCACTGGCGGAACTTATCTTTCCGACATGGGTCCGGGGATTAGAATGGTGTGCAATCATCCCGACTATGCCAACAACTACGGCTTTTCGGATTATACCGACTACAGTCAAAGCCTGGGCTATTTGATAAACGAAATCAGACTGGGTTATCCCGCTGTCTGGAACGTTTTCTCTCATCCCACTTATACCGACCACAGCATGTGTGCCATGGGTTGGGGCCCGCCGGATACCACTTATATCTGTCTGCACGACACCTGGAGCTCTACTCCAACGGAGGTGTTGGTCAACTGGTACGGTTGGTCAAACGAACGGTACACGGTGGCGGTTCGTCCCGGCGCCTCCTCGGTATACGCATACAACAACATACGGGCAGACAGCGTGTCCATGAATATCACCAATTATGGCGCCGTCGGCGATCAGACGACCAAAGACTTCTTCTGGCACGGCGTCGACCAGTTGTTTGACGGGACCCTGATCCTAAGCTGGGTGGTCCCCGGCGACACCATGATCGCCATGGACATGTACAACCGGAGCAAAGACAGCTGGTACCCGTATAGCGCTTTGAACATAAGGGACACCACTTTCGGTCAATTTGGCTCGACCGCCTTTATTGATACCATAGGGATGGGGGTGGCGGTGGAACAGTATTCGGTCGGTTCCTCCAATCCTCTTTATGGCGACTTCATTCTGCAACAATATGTGGTCAAAAACACGGCCGACACTGCCATCCAAGCCTACCTTTCGCTTTGTCTGGACTGGGACGTTTATGATGCATACAACAACCTAGGCGGGATGGACCAGCAGCATGACCTCATCTGGCAGAGAGACCCAAGCGCCACCTACAAGAAGTATCGCTTTGGGATTCTTCGTGTTCCGACGGACGATAGTTTATGCTATAGTGCAGTAGCCGTCAGAAACCCAGTCTACATCTGGCCCCAGGAGACGTGGAGAAAAGATCAGCTTTGGAGTTTGATCAGCACCCCGGGCTGGACAAACTACTCCATGCCCGACACGGACTACGGCCAGCTGGTGACGCCCGGAAAGCTCGACTTAGCCCCGGATTCCGTGCATTTAGAGTCGTTCGTCATCTTCGGGGTGGACAGCACCAGGCATCAGATGAATTCCGATTGGTGGAGGCCCATCTTGAGCTTCTGCGGGCTGTATCGAGGAGACGTCGACCAGGATTGGTCGCTAAACGGCGGGGACATCATCTACCTGGTGAACTATCTCTTTAGGGATGGGTCAGCCCCTCTTCCTTTTGCCGATCAGGGAGACGTGAATAGGGATGGGGTAGTGGACGCGGGGGACGTGGTTTATCTGATAAACTATCTGTTTAGAGGTGGACCTCGTCCCACAGATTACAATCGCTTTCTTCCGCAGCCATGGAAAAGCAAGTTCGTCAGGCCGAGCCTCTTTGCGAATCCTAACTGGTAACGGGACATTCGTCGAGGCTGGGCTATCCATGCTCGGACAGGGATTTGGGGAGGGAGCAGTTTTTGGGGAAGAGGACTACACCCGGCTGATTTCACCGTTGGCTAACGGATCAATCATGATGGCACATTGGAGCCCCCTGCGATAGTCTGGTGAATCCCCTTATTCCCCCTTTTTTCAAAGGGGAAGATCCCTCGTTCCCCTCTTTGGAAAAGAGGGGATAGGGGAGATTGCATAGAAGTTGAATTGATCCGTCTGTAGTAGTTCATATCCGACTCGCTTCACGGCTTGTCCTTAGTGGACGTTCTCGCACAGAAGCGGACTCAGGATCATGTCTCCCGCAGAGACAAGACTGCGATGAAAAGAGCTGAACTGCCCAAAAAAGACCCGGTCAAGAAGGCGGCAGGATTTTTCACCTCAAGCGAGCTCATCTGGCCCATCGGCATCTTTGCGTTTGCCTTCCTTATAAGACTGGTTTACCTGCTTCAGATCAAGTCCTCTCTCCCCTTTTTTTACGCTCCCATAATGGATGAGCTTTACCACGACACCCTGGCCGACAGATAGCCTCAGGCCACTGGCTGGGGAGTGAGCCATTTTACCGCGCTCCGCTTTATGTCTACCTTCTGGCCCTGACTTTCAAGATATTCGGTCACAGTTATTTGCTGCCGCGGTTCTTTCAGATCATAGCGGGATCTTCAAGCTGCGTCTTGGTGTTCCTCATAGCCAAGAGAGCTTTCAATCAAACGGTAGGGATAATGGCAGGAGTCATGGCTGCGCTCTATGCCATGCTGATTCACTACGATGCGCAGCTTCTGACCACCTGGCTGGAGGTTTTTCTCGACTTGGCACTCATCGGTCTTTTGATCGCCGCCTCGGAGAAACCTAAATTCCTAAACTGGTTTCTCTGCGGGGTAGTGCTGGGGCTTTCCGCCATCACCCGCCCCAACCTTCTAATTCTCGTCCCTTTCATTCTGATTTGGCTTCTCTTCCGGTTCAGAAAAGGGCTGGGCTATATGTCGTCTCAGCCCTTGGCTGTCCCTGATGGGCAAAAAGATAATCTTTTTTTGGAAGGGATACGAGATAAGCAATAACCAAGACATATATCTGTATAAGGAGTTCTCGTCGATCCTCGACGTGCTCTTGGCCAAGCCCTTGATCTATCTTCCTTTCGGATTGATCGGGCCGCTGTCGATACTCGGTCTGGCGATCGGGCTGACCGAGTGGAGAAGACATCTCCTTCTGTATCTCTTTGTCCTGTCGTACTCTGCTTCAGTCATCATATTCTTCATCTGCTCCGCCTGCCGTATGCCGGTGATTCCTTTCCTGATCATGTTCGGCTCCTATTCCCTGTGGTGGGTCTTTCAACGGATAAAGGAGAAAAGAGTCATCGCAGTCTCTGGCTTTTTGGCAGTGCTGATCCTTCTTCTCTTGGTCACGAACACCAGGCTGGAGAGTCTGGTGGGTGACCAGAGGCCGGCAGATCATTTTACCCTGGGAACGGTTTATCAGCAGCTGGGCAAGGGAGACTTGGCAGTGAAGGAATGGAAAGCGTCGCTCGAATCCAATCCCGGTTTTAATCCGGCAAGGATCAATTTGGCTATGCTTTATTCCGAGATGGGCAAAACCGCCCGAGAATCGGCTCCATCGTCCTACCTGACCATCAGAACACCACCGTTTTCCGGTCCGCGGTAAGAAAATCGACAAAAAGGGTGTTCAGAAAAGTAACAAAATCTGTCAAAACTGTCCGTTTTTTCACCCTCAGTCTTCAAATCAGTCGGGTTTTCGGACTGTTCGCTCAAATCGTCAACAAAATGCAGTTTTTTTTCATTTTTCCCTTGACAAAACCCCAATGGGGGTTATATTTGGATTGAACGAGAGAGAACTCTCGTAACGAGCAAAAGTACTGGTTTCAAGCCTCATCCTAAATTTCATCTTACCTCTTCAAAAGGCACACTTTGTGCCGATAAAGAGAAAAAGGGTTGTTTCTGTCTTTTGACGGATGCATGTCTCTTCTCTCTACGGCACGAGGAGGTTCCTTCTTTCAAGCAGTCAAGTTTGCCTTCAGGGACGAGGGTCGAAAGGAGGCGATGCGCTTTTAGGGAAAGAAACGCTTGGTTTGACGGTCATGTGATCGTCAAGCCAAAAATCTCAAGTTTTAACCTTAAGTAACAAAGGAGAACACTAATGACCAAAAAACTATTCCTAGTTCTGGTCGTAGTTTCAGCGGTGTTGATGTGCTTCTCGATGGTCATGGCAGCTAAAAGCATCAAGCATTCAATAGATTCATACGGTACCAGACCATTTGAGTACGCAAAACCACTCATGAAGGGAACTGTGCAAGCTGTCCCAGCTTACACTGGTCCCAACAGGGGAACCCCCACCCATAAGCCAGTTCACGGAACGCCGACTGAGATTCTGGTAGGACCGGTCGACAGGACCAAGAGTCTTTGCGATCTTAGCCGTGCGGGCCACTGGGCAATCCCCGGTTGGATGACTGGCGTTGAACACTATGCTCATTACGAGGATCCAGCCGCTTTCGGCTGCGCCTTTCCATTTAGGGTGACGGAAATCACTTTTGGGATCATGACCGCTGCAGCGGATAGTTTTTCGGCGTCCGTTTCGGTCAATGATCTGGACCTTAGCGTTCCAGCCTGCCCTAAACCTGGTTCGGATATTTGCGTCTCTTTGACTTACACTATTAACATCCCCGGCGCTGGATACTGGCTGATCACTCTTCCTTTAGACACCCCCTGCTGTGTATATGGTCCCTATTTTGCTGAGTTCCATCTCCCAGACCCACTCCCCGGCGGTGAAGACGCAATAACGGATAACGCCCCCGTTATTTGTCAGAGTTACAACGACTGGGGTTCTGGTTGGAAAGATCTCGTGGCTGGGTATGGTTTCCCCGGCGGTATTGAGCTCTACTCCAAAGGTCTGAGCGGACAGAATTCTCAATGTCCACCTCAGCCCACTCCTCCTTGCCGTTTGCAGCTGGATAATGGACCAGCCTGGCGGTTTAATATTACTAACGCTCAGGTTGGCTATGGGATGGTGAACTACTTCGACGCGAAGAATTGCGGAGCAACCAATTATCCGTTTAAGATCGACTCGGTCCTGTTCCGAATCAGCACGTCGTCGGTAACATTCCCCTATGACGTGACGATTGCGTTCTACGATCTTAAGCCAGCCCTGGATTCCTGCGGTGGCCCTGGAGCTTTGTTGTATTCACAGGTGTATACCATTACCGGCGCGCCGAGTTGGAAGACCGTTCCCTTAAACCAGCCTTTCTGTGCGCATAAGCCGTTCTTCGGTGGGGTATTCATGGCCAGCAGTTCCAATGGACCGTTCTCCCCCAACTTCTCCGACACCATTTTGACCCCACCCTGGACTAGTCCTGCGGATACCTGCAGATCCTGGGCTAAATGGGGAGGCACGTGGTATAACTGGTCTGGGTTCCTTGGTTATCCAGCTGACGTTGCTCGTATGCTCTTCCGGGTGAATGGAACTCCCGGCTATACCCAGTGTCCGGAGCCGGCATGCACCAGCTCTACCACAACTTTGTCCGATTATATCGCCCCAGTGTTACCTGCTTGGCGTATACCGCATCCCAGTGGCAGGAACTATCCCAACCAGGAGTTCACCGTGCCATTGGGCATGGTTGCGGGCGCAAGGTTGGATGAGGTTCATCTTGCCTTCTGGGATATGTTTGGCACCCCGAGCCCCACGGTCTACATCTGGTCGGATGACGGAACCGGTGTTCCCTACGATCCTCATCCGCCTAACACCGCCTTGGCTTCTTACAACATCGCTAACGCGGATGTGCAGATATACCCCAATTGGCAGGTGGTGAGCACTTGGCAGCAAGGGCTCTATTTCAATTCGCTGGAAAACTTCCACGTGGGATACTCCTTTTCGTTTGCCAACCCGGCTGACACGCTGAAGATTCTGGGTGATGATTATACCCTTCCTCACCCGGCTGGTGCTCGGGCTTCCTACTACTTCCCGTCCTTGTCAACTTGGTACACCACCGCCGATTATTATGGTCTGACCTGGAACTTCATCGTAGAGGCAGTGATGTGTCCGGTTCCACCGGGGGAGTCTACGTTCGTCATGCAGTGTGCATCTACTGGCCCCGTTTCTCCAGGTGATGCGAATGTGCACGTTGGCAATGTCACCGTCGCTAAGATAATGAATTACAACATACCGGTTACCTTAAGCCTTTTGAGCGTAACCCCACCAGCCAACATCACAGCCACCTTTAACCCCAACGGTGTGAATCCACCTTTTATCTCAGCGGTCAGTGTAAGTGTTGACCCGACTGTGGCTTATGGTAACTACACCTTGAGCATCCAAGCACTAGGAGCTGATGGACAGGCCAAGACTTGCGATTTGCCCTTGGTGGTCCAAGCGCCTTATGATGAGGCCGTGGTGAACTTCTACCATGGAACGCAGAGAACCTCGAACTTCGGCGCAGTGGCAGACGACGCCAAGAGCGACAACTTCATCTGGTATGGCACCAATTATCTGTTCGACGGAAGCTTCATGTCTGCGGTTCCGGGCACGCCTCACGGCGACCATATAGCTATGGACCTGTATAACTGTGTTCATCATGGGTTTAGTCCGCCTCAGCACATGGGCAGCGTCGTCCACGTTCCGTGGTGTCCCGGATCTGTGTACCAGGAGAATTACGGTCAGGTTGCGTACAGCAACTTTTACACTGAGGAGAGCGCCATCTCCTGCGAGCACGACTCGGTGTTCGTGATCGGACTCTCCGATGTGGTGTCCACCGATTTCTCCATCAAGATTAGGATCATCTACAACCCCACCCCCACGCCGATTCCGGTTTTGAATACCGGCTTGTGGGAGGACTGGGATGTTACTTCCGGCGGCAGCTACGATCCATACCACAACTCAGCTGACATGGATACGCTGCACAATTTCATCTACCAGTGGTTCACCAATAGTCCTACCCTGGTGTTCGGTATGCTCTATTCACCGTTCTACAATGAAAAGATGTTCAACATGGTAGCGGCACGGAATCCCGTCTATGTATGGCCAGATACCGGATTCTGCGCTGCCGCCCCCCATCCTGAGGCTATGGATTCGTTGTACCTGTTGTTGACCCGCCCCGGATGGACTCCGGCGGTTCAACCGGATACTGACTACTCGCTTTTGTCGTGTCCGCCGCCGTTTGCCTTGAATCATGGTGAAGAGCGCATACAGATCTGGTTCGACTTTGGAAGGAACACCGCAGACGGAACCACCTGGCAGCAGTGGTATCACAGGCTCTTAAGGTATGCAGGCTTCTACCGCGGAGACGTGAATGCCAACGATAATCTGGAGCTGCCTGCGCTGGATGTGAGCGACTTAGTTTACTTGCGCAACTACCTGTTTGAGCACGGCCCTGCGCCCATGCCGTTTGCCGATCAAGGCAACGTGGATGGCAAGGGTCCGCTGGGTGGTCCGATCGACACGGTTTGCCCGAAGAACAACGTAGACGCCCAGGATCTGATTTACCTGGTCAACTACGTATTCAAGAGTGGACCGGCGCCGGTTGACTATGTGCGCTTTATCCCGTCATTCTGGAGCAGAACCAGTTTGTTCACCAATCCTACGTGGCATTAATCCCAAGACCAGAACTAACTGGCGAAAAAGAATCACCCCTGCCTTCGGGTGGGGGTGATTTTTTTTGGCTCTCAGGGCACGCAGAAACTGTCTGAAAACTGATCAGGCTTGGTGGAATTCTAAAAGGAGCCAGGGATTTGCCTTCTCCCCGGTTGACGGAGGGGTCAGAGGGAGAATTCAGCGGGTGGTCGATGGTGAATCAGAGGCACTCCGGCCACGTGGGCAGGGGAAGGGATCAGTCATCCGTCATACTGCATTCCATTTCAGGTCCCCATCTCCCAGGAGGCGAGATACTTCTTCTGTTCGAGAGTGAGGCGGTCGATTTTGACTCCCAAGGACTTAAGCTTCAGAAAAGCTATGTCCGAGTCGATCTTCTCCGGCACCAGGTAGACCTTGTTTTGCAGCTTATGACCTTCCTTCACCAGGTATTCCGCGGAGAGGGCCTGATTGGCAAACGACATGTCCATGACGCAGGCCGGATGTCCTTCTGCCGCTGAAAGATTGACCAGCCGCCCCTCGGCCAACAGATTGATTTTCTTGCCGCTGCGGAGGGTGTATTCGGTCACGGATTCTCGCATCCGGCGCTTGCCTTTGGCCATCCCCTCCAGTGCGGGAATGTCGATTTCCACGTTGAAGTGTCCGGAGTTGCACACCACCGCGTTGTCCTTCATCCTCCGGAAATGTTCGGCCCGAATGACGCTTTTGTCGCCGGTCAAGGTACAGAAAATGTCTCCGATCGGCGCGGCTTCCGCCATGGGCATCACCCGGAAGCCGTCCATAACGGCTTCAATCGCTTTGAGTGAATCCACTTCGGTGACGATGACGTCCGCCCCCATTCCCTTGGCTTTGGTGGCGAATCCGCGCCCACACCAGCCATAACCGGCTACCACCACCCTGGAACCAGCCAAGAGGAAGTTAGTGGCTCGCAAGATCCCATCGATGGTGGATTGTCCGGTGCCGTATCGATTATCGAAGAAATGTTTGGTCTTGGAATCATTGACCGATATCAATGGGTATTTTAGCACCCCATGCTTTTCCATGCTCCTCAAGCGAACCACTCCCGTGGTGGTTTCCTCTGTTCCGCCGATCACACCGGGAAGCAGGCTCTTGCGGTCGGAGTGAAGAGTCGAAACCAAGTCGGCGCCATCATCCATGGTGATGTCGGGCTTTATGTCCAAGGCGCTGAGAATGTGCCGGTAATAGACCTTATGGCTTTCCCCCTTGATGGAGAAAACCGGTATGCCCAAATCCTTGACCAAAGAGGCCGCCACATCGTCCTGGGTGGAGAGCGGATTGGAAGCACATAAAGACACCTGGGCACCGCCTGCCACCAGGGTGTGCATCAGATTGGCGGTCTCGGTGGTCACATGCAGACAGGCGGAGATTTTCACCCCTTTAAGCGGTTTCTCCTTTTTGAATCTATCCCGGATCAGCTTCAGAACCGGCATGTTCCTGTCTGCCCATTCGATTCTCAATCTGCCTGATTTGGCCAGGCTGATGTCGTTGATATCGTACTTCATGATCGGTCTCCTTATTTAGATTAATAAATAGCTTCTCTCTTGTGAAAATATAAAAAGGGCTCAAGGGCTCAAGTTATTTTCTCCTTGCTCCGCTGGATATGATCATCCAGCGAATGATAGGCGGATAATAATATGCACCTTGGAGCAGAATTGACAAGCACCGTCCCCGTTACTTCAAATGCGCAAATAAAATCAAATAACCGATCATCAGAATCATAACAGAGATCATATAAATTATATAACTTAATATTACGGCTGCCCCGCCGATAACAAATCCCTTGACTTTTGAATAACCTGAAAACTGCATCACTGCAAATGATAGATAAATAAAGCTGATAACCAGTCTAAAATTCCAGATTCTTATATCTATCACTGACAGAAGCATTATAACTGTACCGAAAATCAAAACCATAGCAAAAGTATAAAAAGAAAAAACAAGCGATTCTGCATAGTTTATTCCTGAATTCTTTTTAAGAAGCAGTTTAAGGAAGAATGCAAACACAAGCGGTATAATGAAATACAGGTAATTTATGTTAGCACTGACAAGATGCTGCATCATTTTGATCTTTGACAACTTCGAACCTGAAAGATTTAAAGAAGTATTATAAAAAGTAAAATACCTTCCGCTCATCCAGTGGAAAAACAGAACATAAATAGTCAGGAAGAATAGAAAGAAGGAAAACGGCTTTACAAAAGATTTTCTTCTGCCGTTTACATATTCTTTTACAAAATAGCCGGGCTTGGTTAAAAGTAACTTGAATGTGCTTAGAATGGAATTATCCCAATGAAATATTCCGTGCGCTACCTCGTGCACAATTGTCTTAACTTCAAGCCGCTTAATTGTTTTTTCCTGCCCGCAGTGCGGACAATATCTTGTGGAAATCTCCGCACCGCAGTTTAAGCATTTATCCATGATCAATTATACAAAGCTAAAATGATGGGAAATTCGTCTTTAACCATGAGAGAATCTTAAGGAATTTCAAAGGCATAGTCAATTAAAAAGGAATTTGATTTGTTTTCAAAGCAGCAAAAGTACAAGTAACAGCGAATAAAATGACTAATATTGGATAGACAGCGAAGCTCCCCCGGATCAACCTCAAGACCGGCATGTTCCTGTCTGCCCATTCGATCCTTAATCTGCCTGGTTTGGCCAGGCTGATGTCGTTGATATCAGACTTCATTGGTTTTCTCCGTCTGGTTCACTCTGTTGAGAGGTATCTTCCGACCGACAAACCGGCATCAATTCGCAGCCAACCGGTTTTGCCGTGCAGTTCGCCAAGCGCAATCCTATGCTCTGCTTTCAGGCATCCCGCTGTAAGTCCTTCACCTTGTCAGTCTTTTCCCAGGTGAAGTTGGGTTCGGTCCTGCCGAAGTGACCGTAGGCCGCAGTCTCTCTGTAGATGGGCCTTCGCAGGTCAAGCATTTCGATGATTTCCCGGGGAGTGAGCCGGAAGTGTTTTCGAATCAGTTGATCAAGTCTCTGGTGAGGGATCTTCAAAGTGCCGAAGCTATTCAGCATGATGGAGACCGGCTCGGCCACCCCGATGACGTAAGCCAACTGAATCATCAGCTTGTCGGCCAACCCTGCGGCTACGACGTTTTTGGCAATGTACCGGGCGGCGTAGGTGGCGGAACGATCCACCTTGGTGGGATCCTTTCCCGAAAACGCTCCTCCTCCATGCGGCACCGTGCCTCCGTAGGTATCGACAATGATCTTCCTGCCGGTCATCCCGGTGTCCGATTGAGGTCCCCCTACCACGAATTTTCCCGTAGCGTTGACGAAGTATTTGGTCTTTTCGTCTAAAAGCTCTTGCCCGATAACAGGTTCTACGACGTTAGTCCTTATCTCATCTCTGGCTTTCCGGGTAATCATTCTTCCGGTGGAGTCCAGTATTTCCTCTGTGTGCTGGCAGGCTAAAATGATCGTGTCCACTCTTTTGGGGATGCCGTCTTCGTATTCGACGGTCACCTGGGATTTTCCATCCGGTCCGAGATACGGAAGTATCTTTTCTTTTCTGACTTGGGCCAGCCTTCGGCAGAGCTTGTGCGCCAACACGATGGGCATAGGCATAAACTCAGGGGTTTCCCGGCAGGCGTAACCGATCATCAATCCCTGGTCTCCGGCCCCCCCTGTGTCCACTCCCTGGGCTATGTCCGGAGATTGAGTGCCGATAGCATTCAGAATGGCACAACCCTCCGCACTAAATCCATATTCAGGATTGGTATATCCGATGTCCTTCACCAGGTTCCGCACCAGCCGGGGAAGGTCGACGTAACCCGTGGTAGTGATTTCTCCTCCTACGATGACCAGACCGACGGTCACAAAGGCCTCACAGGCCACCCTGGCATTCTGATCCTGTCTTATCACGTCATCCAAGACCGCATCGGAAACCTGATCGCATATCTTGTCCGGATGTCCTTCGGTCACCGATTCAGAAGTGAGGAAGTATTTCTTTGCCGACATTTCTGCTCCTTTGTTCAGACTCGATGAATGATCAGTACTTGAAATCCAATCTGCAAAAGGGAGGGGCTACGCAAAGTCGACTCCGGACGAATCCCCGAGATTGACGAAACGAAAGCCTCCTTTGACCTGAGCACGATTTCCTATTAACGAGGAATCCAAAGCCGAGTTTTCCACCAGGGCCTGTTCGCCGATTATAGAGTTTCTTATGATGGAATTTTTGAGCACCGCCTGATCCCCCACAGAGACATTCGGCCCCAGAATGCAGGTTTCCACATGGGCAGACCGAGAGACGAAAACGGGAGGCAAGATGAGCGAGCCTTTCAGCCTACGGGTTGTCCGCATTTTCGCCAAAAGCTGTCTGTTGGTTTCGATCAGGGTCTCCGGCTTTCCACAATCGTACCAACCGGTTACGTCAAAAACCTTGAATTTGGCCCCCCGATCCACCATCAACTGAAGAGCATCGGTCAGTTGATACTCGTCCTTGGTTCTTGCCTCTTGGCTAATGGTCTCCTCCAGGCATTCCCTGAGGAGGCGGGTGCTCCTTATGTAATACACACCCACTACCGCCAAATCGTTGGTCGGGTTTTCGGGCTTTTCTACCAGACTCTGAATGAACTGGCCTTTCATCTCCACAATGCCGAAGGGGCGCGGGTCCGACACTTTCTTAACGCCCAAGGCGTCGTATCCTCCTTTGATCACCGGAAGGAGATCAGCCTCGAAAATCGTGTCTCCCAGTATTATCAAAAGAGGCTCATCGTCTTCTATCTCCGGGCAGGCCAAGCTGATGGCATATCCCAGCCCCTTGAGCTCGTGCTGTTCGATGAACTTGCACTTGAACTTGTAGTTTCGGTTGACGTACTCCACAATCTGTCCGCCCAGAAAGCCGGTAATCAGCACCACGTCATCGATCTTCAACCGAGAAACGATGTCAAGTATGTGGGCCAGAATCGGTTTTCCGGCTACGTGAAGAAGAACTTTGGGAACGGTGTAAGTAAGCGGTCTGAGCCTGGTTCCAATCCCAGCCACTGGAATTATGGCCTTCATTTTTCGTCGTCCCTCTGAATCCATTCAAGTCCCGACAAGAGCAATAATCTATGCGCTGCCTGCGTCTTGTCAACCTTTATTTTTCTCGTCTCTTCCGAGCATTACCGCTTGATTTGCTCTTCCTCATTCTGTGCGAGACCCCGGAGTTGTCTCGCCAGGAGCAAACCTGGCACGGGATGGATCCATCCGTTCCTCGGAAATCTCTTGCTTTTCGACTTTGGTCATCTATATTACGTCCGAACAAGTTAATAAAACGTGCGAATCAGCGGATGGTCCTGCGCAGAGGAGTTGCGGTTGCCCGAAATCACGAGGATCGTCGAGAGGACTCTGAAACTAATGATGGCAGAGTTCGTAATGAAGATAAGGGGTACCTTTCGGAGCGGAGGAGGTATGTCTGATCTAAGCAAGCTCACCAGCCGGGTGTGTTTCCTAAGCCTGACTTTTGTGTTTTTGATCTGGAACTCGTCCTTTGGGACTCAGTTTAAGGCCGTGGGCAACTTCTTCTTTCCGGATACGGCCGTCATCCAGGACGATCTGGTCATCTCCGGACGAAACATCAAGCTGGACGGCATAGTCGAAGGGGATCTGATATCCGCGTCTCAATCCCTGGTGCAGAACGGTCTGGTGATTGGAAGCCTGAATTCGGCGTGCCAGGACTTAGATATTCTCGGAGAAGTCAGGGGCAGCGTCAGGGGTCTTGCTCAGATCATCAACGTTAACGGCAAGCTGGGACGAAATCTGATTGCTATCGGTGCCACGGTAGACATAAAGCCCGGCGCCGAAATCGAAAAGGACGCGGCGGTTTTTTGTGGAAAGATGACCCTGTATGGCAAGGTGGGAGGCAGCCTGAAAGGCTCTGTGGGCGAATTGGTTATGTCCGGCGTGGTGAACGGTGACGTCTCGGTCAAGGCCGAAAGGATCACCCTCATGCCTACTGCCAAGATCCTGGGGGATTTCCGGTACAAAAGCGAGCAGCCGGCCAAGATCGAATCGGGAGCTTTGGTCTCAGGAGAGACCGTCTGGACGAAGGTGGAGAAAAAAGAGCACAAATCCAGCAGCATTTACACCGGGGAATCTCTGCTGAAAGAGACGCTTTTCCTTCTGGCTCTTATGCTTACCGGGATTGTCATGACCCTTTTTCGCAAGAGAAACGCTTACCAGGCCAAGCAAGCGGTGGGGAATTCATTCTTGAAAAGCCTAGGCCTGGGTTTTGTGTTCATGGTCTGCATACCGATCGCCATCGTCATCTTAGTCGTCACCATAATCGGGATACCCATAGCTCTGATAAGCCTTCTTGGCTATGCGCTTTTAGTCTACTTAGCCAAGATTCCGGTCGCGACTTTCTTGGGCGACAAGATTATCCGGACTCTGGGAAAGCAGGGGGAGCCATCCATGATCTGGTCGATGGTTCTGGGATTGGTAATCCTGACTCTGTTGTTGAATGTCCCTTATCTGGAGTGGCCCCTCTATTTTCTAGTTCTCTTTACCGGTTTCGGTGCCATTCTTACTTCCGAGAGAAGCCCGGCAAGCTGATCCGTGCTCAAAAGATTGTCTGGCAAAGGCAAAGGGTTCGCCACCGGAGCGGGGCTTCAGGGGTTTTTGTGTTGGTCGATCGGTTGGAAGCAGCACTGACTGACCTGGTCCCATCCCTAGTTCCGCGACAAAGATACCGGGAGGCGCACTCAGCTTCAGTTCGCTGTCTACATCCTTCTTAGAAGCCCGATGACTTTGCCGGCGATCCGGAAATCAGCGTTTCGATGCTCAACTATGATCGGTTCGAAAGCCGGATTGGCCGGCTCAAGCCGGACCCGGTTCTTCTGTGGGACGTACGTTTTCACCGTGGCTTCCTCTCCAATCACCGCCACCACGATGTCCCCCTTGTCAGCCGTGGACTGCGCTCTTGCCAGGACGTAGTCACCGTCAAGAATGCCCGAATCCTTCATGCTGTTTCCCACCACTTTCAGCGAGAATACGTCTCCTCCGGGAAGAAAGGACCTGTCCACGGCGATGGATCCCTCAACGTTCTCCACTGCCAGAGTGGGCAAGCCGGCCGCGATTCTCCCCAACACGGGAACGGCCAGGTAGGCGCCATTCCTGCCAAAATCGAACTGGAGTTTTGTCTTCTTGGCAAGCTCAATTCCGCGCGATACCAGAGGTTTTCGTCGGATGTATCCTTTTTTGGTCAGGGCGGACAGAATGGCCCTTACTCCATTGGTTGAGGCGATTTTGAAATTCTCTCCGATTTCCCTGATGGTGGGAGGCAATCCTTTGTTTTCGATCATTCCGCGGATGAAATCCAAAACCTCCTTCTGTCTGGGAGTCAGCTTCTTGCCCATCAGATCTCCTTTTTCTGTGTGAAGTTTGATCACCGACATAGTCTATCGTCTCCTCCATCTACACCTACTCGGCATTCAGTATATACTGCCCATACGTGCAGATGTCAAGAGAAAAGTGACCACGGATGAATCTTTTTTGCATTGAGATCTGGCCTTCGGGCTTCTATCACACGCCCGACCTGCAATTGACTGGCAAACGATTATGTGAAAATCCGATCGATCGACCCCACCGGCGTTATCGGAGAAAGCGCCATCTCCACAGCCTCCCAACTATTCTTGAGCAATTGACTGTAACTTCCGTATATGTCAATTGCAGCCGGGCTTTTCACCATTAGCGGAGGAAAAGTGCGAACCTTGGACCTGCAAGAAGGTGTGATTTACGGGCCGGTGAGGTCCAGACGGCTGGGGTCTTCGTTGGGGGATCAATCTTTTGCCTACAAAGTACAAGCTGTGTACCTTCAACTGCCTTTACTGTCACTACGGCTGGACAGGCGTACACAGCGGGGATGTTTCCGCTTGGCTTCACAGCTTCCCATCTACTGAACAGGTCGAAAAAGCTCTAACCGATTGGCTGGAGGCGAACAAAGCTTCGGTGGACTACGTAACGTTTTCCGGCAACGGCGAAGCCTGTCTCCACCCCGATTTTGCGGGGATGGTGGATGTGGCCCGAAGAGCCAGAGAGAAGTATCAGCCCCAGGCAAGGCTGGCCATCCTCTCCAATTCAACCTGCTTGGACCGGGCCGGAGTTTTGGCCGGCTTGAGAAAGCTGGACGTCAGGATCATGAAACTGGATTGTGGCACCGGCGAGACTTTTCGGGAGATGAATCGTCCATGCAAGGGCGTTCGGTTCGAGCAAATCGTGGAGCATCTGAAGGGCTTGGACGACATGATAATCCAGACGCTTTTCGCAGAGGGCCGAGCCGACAACGCCACGGATGAAGAAGTGGAAAAGTGGATTGAAAGGTTAAGCCATACAAGGCCCAAGGAGGTACAAATCTATTCTATTGACAGGCCTGCTGCAGACTCCGGGCTGACCTTGGTCTCAAAAGAAAAACTGAGCCGGATAGCGAAGAAGGCGCAGGAGGCCACGGGAATAGCGGTGAAGGTCTTTTGAGCAGAGCGCCGTCGAAAATGCTCTCCCAGCGCGCTTGCATAGTCGATTGGGCCGTCCGATCAAATCCAAGAATTGGCTTGCCTGCTTTCGTCTTGGCGATTATAATGGTCACAAGCCGGTTGCAAGGAAGAGCCAACAGGCCTTTCGGATGAAGCTCATGTTCTGAGCACGTCGGTTAAGGAGGAAGCATGAAATCCAGGGAGTGTGGGAGCGAGAAAAACTTGAGAAAATGCACGTGCAGCTACCAGCCATGCAGCCGGAAGGGCATGTGCTGTGAATGCATCGACTATCACTGGCGGATGAAGCAGCTTCCCGCCTGCTTTTTTCCACCAGACGTGGAGAGGACCTATGACCGCTCCTTGGAAAGATTCATCCAATGTTGCGGCCGGTGAGTATCAAGTTGGACCAATCCCGGTCTCGGAGGTAGGCAAAGAGCCAAGGAGATATGGTAAGGTAGTACCTGACCGGAAAAGGATGAACTCCGGCAAGGAATTTGGCTGATATCCTGAGACGTCCCAAACGGGTGAATACCACATGAGGAAGTATCTGACGAAAGTGAAGAAGCTGGGGGTAAGCTGGGCGAAATTGATCGATCCGAAGAAGGTGGTGACTGCCGAGTGGGTCAGGCTCAAGTGTCAATACGGATGCGGGGGTTACGGAACGTGTTTGACCTGTCCGCCGTTTTCTCCGACTCCGGATTACACCAGGAAAATGCTTGAGGAATACTCGCAGGCATTGGTTCTGGTATACGACATTCTTCCCACATCCCCACAGAGAAGTCTGCGCCGCAAAATGCGCACCGAGATGGCCTCACTGGAGCGGGAGATGTTTCTGGATGGTTACTACAAAGCGTTTGCCATGCCCTGCGGACCTTGCAACTTATGTAAGTTCTGTCCTCTGATTCGTCCCTGCAAATTTGAGGATCTGGCGCGTCCCTCCATGGAGGCTTGTGGCATCGACGTGTACGCCACGTTAGCCAACGTGGGTTATAAGCTGCAGGTGGTCGAATCCATTAACCAACCCTGCCGCTTCTGTGGCATGATTCTCATTGCTTGATCATCCAGCGGGCAATTGGATTCCATCTCCGTTTCGGCGTTGTGCCGCCGGTCAGATGGAACCTCCGTGCTCGGCCCGAAGTCAAAAGAGACAGTCCGAAATTCCTTCGGTGACGGCCGAGACGGGAAAATTTCTAACAGACTCAAAAATGCCCGGGTATTTTGCGTAAAATCTAAAAAGGTGTTGACACTGTAATGGTTTGAAGTATATTTGTTCAGAGACTGACTCTGCGGAGGAAGTCAAAAAACGGAGGAGAGAATGAAGAAAGCGATCGGGGTGGTGACTGTTCTTTTGCTCCTGTGTTTCGTCGTAAACCTCGCCCCAAAGGCTCTGGCCGGAGCACCGAAGCTATTGATTCCTGAGACGGTGTTTGATTTCGGATTCGTTCCGACCAAAAGCACCCTGAGCCATTACTTTTTGGTGAAGAATGCCGGCACGGACACGTTGAAGATAGAGAACGTGAAACCCGGGTGAGGATGCACAAAAGCTCCGTTGATGAAATCGGAGCTGGCTGCCGGAGACAGCACCTGGATCGAATTGATTTACACCGCTGGAGGCGGAAAGAGCAGCGTCAACAAGAGCGCCGCAGTTACCACCAACGACACGGCTTTGGGAAAAATAACCATATCCTTCAGAGCGGAGATTGCGGACACGGCTGACTCGATGCTCAAGCTTACCGCCAAACCGAGCATTTTGGACTTCGGACCCATCGAGAAGAAGAGAAGGCCGAAGCTTGAGACTGAGATCAAGAACGTCTGCCATGACGAGGTGGACTTGGCGGTGGTGGCGGTACCTCCCGACTTTTTCAAGAAGGTACAATTATCGGATTCCCGGCTAAAAGCCGGAGACGATACCAAGCTAAAAGTAGAGCTGAACCGGGAAAAAGAGAACGAGCAATTCCACAAGTCGATCACATTGGAAGCAACCTTAAAAGACAAAACGAAATACCGATTTACCGTGCCGGTGCAAAAGGGGTTTGCAGAAGAACCCACTGCCAAGAAGAAGTGACGGGACACCAGGCGAGCGGATTTTTGCTTCGAGCGGGGGAGGGACATTTGCTTCCAGAGGCAACCTCGTGGTTCTCACGGGTTGCAGCCTGAGGAACGGATTCATCCAGAACCGAAGCGACGATTCATCGTACCTCCAGAGACTTCGTTCTGCTCCCGAAGCCGAGAGTTGGTCTACAACGGAAGATGCAAGCTCGGGGAGAAGCGGCTTGTTGACCGGAAGATCATGGACGCGCACCAGTCTGCTAGGGATATGGATGATGGTGGCCGCCACCCTTGTGCTCCGATGTGAAGGGAAAGAAGAACCCGGCGCCGGAGGTAAGCAGGGTCTGGTTTCCAAGACGCCCGAGCTGAAAAAATCCCCTCAGGAGGGGTTCGTTGCTCCCCAATTCTCGGCGCAGGACCTGAGAGGAAGGTCGGTCGCCGTCGACGATTTTCAAGGCAAGGTGGTCTTGTTGAATTTCTGGGCTACCTGGTGTCCTCCCTGTCGAAGAGAAATTCCTTCCCTGGAGAGCTTATATCAGCTACGAAAGGACAAGGGTTTTGAGATTCTGGCCGTGAATGTGGACCGGACAGCTCTGTCCAAGGTGACTTCCTTCGTGGAACAAAACCGGATGACATTTCCGGTGCTCTTGAACCCGCAAGGAGACGTTGGCGACAAGTACTGGGTGCGCGCCATCCCGACCTCCTTTCTTCTGGACAAGAAAGGAGTGATAAGGTGGAAGGTGGTAGGAGGGAGAGAGTGGAGCGGGAGTGAGGTCTTGGAAAAAATCGATCAGCTCTTGTCTGAATAAGGAGATTTGCTGCGGAGGCAAAAAGCGAGGATTAGAACGCGTCGGCGTCATCGCACCGGCCCAGTTGTCGGAGAATGAGGTTTTCCTCCGTCCCATTTTACTCTACTCTGAGTTCCTGCCCCCCTCTCAGATAGATAAGTGGTGACGGAGGATTTTTTTGGTGGGAGAGGCTGCCAGGAATGCGCCCCGATGGTCCGTCAGAGTCTCTCAAGATTCTTATCCGGATTTGGGTCAAAGCGATTCTCCCGCTGGGGACACAAAAGTGAAAAAGCAAAAAGCGATTGCCCTTCTATCCGGTGGCTTGGACAGCATTCTGGCGGTGAAGGTAATGCTGGAGCTGGGATTTGAGGTTGTGGCCTTAAACATGAAAACCCCCTTCTGCACCTGCGACAGCAAAGGGACCTGTTACTCTCAGCTGGCGGCGGAGAAGTTTGGCGTCCCCCTCCGGAGAATATTCGGCGGAGAGGACTATTTGGATATCGTGAAAAACCCGAAACACGGATATGGGAAGAACATGAATCCCTGTATCGACTGCCGCATATTTCTGTTCGACAAAGCCAGAGAAGTCATGGACCAGGAGGGTGCGGATTTTGTTTTCACCGGCGAGGTGTTGGGCGAGCGCCCTATGTCTCAAAGACGAGAGGCCATGAACTTGATCGAAAGAGAATCGAACCTGAAGGGAAAAGTGCTTCGTCCCCTGTCGGCGCGGCTCTTGGAGCCTACCGGCATGGAGAGGGAAGGAATTGTGGATCGCGCCAGGCTATTGGACATCAAAGGCAGATCGAGAAAGCCACAGCTGGGTCTGGCCCGGGAGCATGGCATCGATTTTTTCCCGTGTCCTGCCGGAGGGTGTCTGCTGACGGACAAGACCTTCGCCCGGAAGGTGAAGGACTCCTTGGACCACGGAGAGGATTCCCTACGGCACATAGGGCTTCTCAAGCTCGGACGGCACTTCAGGCTTCCCACGGGGGGAAAGGTGATCGCCGGAAGAGACCAGAAGGAGAATGAGACTCTTATGGCCCTTTCGCTTGCCTCGGAGGTCAAATTGACCGCTCACGGGTGCAAGAGCACCTACGTTCTTCTTTTGAGTGAGCCAACTCCCGGAAATGAAGCCTGGGCGGCAAGAATCTGCGCCAGATATTCCGACAGAGAAGGCTTGGGGCACGTTCCGGTGAGAGTTTGGTCGGATTCGCCGTCAGAGTACCGGCTGGTGGAAGCGGATCCATTGGACGAATCTCTTCTGTCTTCTGTCCGAATAGGTGGCTGAATCTGTTCACTGGTGCGGGAACCTATGATTCAAGGATTACGGCAAGGGGCCCGGCGTCGATCCTTGTGTCTCCATCCGGCTCTTCCACCCTCCCTCGCGCATGGACCTGACACAAGAAACCCGCTCAAAAGGAACGGATGGAAGCTTTTGCGGCAACAGCAGCGAATGGATTTGCAGCATTTCTGAATGGGTTTGCACCTTCCTCCGGATCGGCTCAAGTGCCTGGGGAGATAGTCGAGAGAGAACTGTCAACGCGGAAGGATCGAGTTTACCGCTTAGCTTCTGCACCAGTCTCCAGGACTGGAATGAACGAGACCCCGGGACCATGGTCCGATGGGTAAGCGCCATGGTCGGTGCGGCTTCGGTGTCTACCAGCGAAACCGTTTGGGTATCAAGAGCTTACCGTACCACAGTCTCCGGGGTTCCCTCTTGGGCTAAGGTCTTCGAGCAGTTTTTTCCCCGAAACGCTCCTTTTTCTCTCCAGACGGACAAACGGAATCGGAATTTGTGAGCGGCAGGAGAATTCGCTGCCTTGACCAGCCCGGCGAATTCGGTTTTTCCCTTTCCAAAGGCATGTACCTGACTGGCATGTTTCTTGCCTCCCTAAGAAGCTGATTCATGGACCCTCGGCACCACTGCGAGGAGCGAAGGAATGTTCAACCAAGATATAGAGAAAGGAAACCATCTGACTTTTTTTGGAAAAAAGTTGAATTTTTCTGTTGACAAAGTAAAAAAGGTGGTTTATATTGGATTTGAAGAAGGAAAGAAGCCAACGCTCTCAATTAAGTCAGATTAACTGTAAATCCAATGAAGCACTAAAGGACTTCGATTTCTGCAAGCCCAGTAGCGGGCGAGTTATTCTGACTTTGGCAACCAGGCGGTCTTAGGCTCTGTGAAATTGGGGTGGTTGGGGCTGTCAGTAAAATCAAAACCAACAGAGGTGAAAAGACCAACGACGGGTCAGGCTGGCTGGCTTTCTCCCGTCGAAAGGAGGAATGAGCGAGAGGCGGCAGATAAAGGTTTATAGATTGGAGTCAATACATAACCTTTATTCAAGAAGGAGAGGGGAATGAAAAAGAAAGACCGAGGAATGATGCGGGTCCTCCTTTCTGTACTCTTTATCTCCAGCTGCCTCGTTAGCCATAGGGTTGCCGCCCAGGCGGACTCGGCCGACATAGAGATCGTGTACAAGACCTCCTACCCGGGTCATTTTGCCTGGCTGGAGTTGAGAATGAAGAATCCGATGCCGGTGTCCGGAATGCAGTTCATGATCACTGTAAGCAATCCTGATCTTTTCAACTTTCACACCGACAGCGTTGGGGTCAAGAACCAGGTGATTCGGGTAGACACGTGTACCTGGCAGCCCGAGAGCCTGCACGTCTACCATCCCGAGTGTTACAAGAACACCACGGTTTCTTCGGCAGTGCGATTCTGTCGCATCGACACTGCAGGTTCTCCGATAAACGATTTTGCTCAAGTGGCTTGTCACGGAGACTTGGCTGACACCAATCTTCCCGCCTGTAAGTGGGTTGAGGTTGTGGCGATAGCGAATAGCGGAAATCCTCTGGGAGTCTCTCTCAGCTACCGGAAGATCTTCAGGCTGGGGCTCGACGTGCTCTGCCTCCCCGACTCGACCACCGACCGAACGGTTTCGTTCTACATGTTTCCCGGCGGCAACAGCTATTTGTCTGACCCGCAGGGAAACACCATTCCCTTCCGGTATCATCAGGGTGAGCTTACGGTCTGGTGGGGGCGTCCGGGAGACGCCAACGGAGACAGCCTGATCAATGCGGGCGACATAATTTATCTGGTCAGCTATCTTTTCAGAAACGGACCTCACCCTTGCGTTCCGGAGGCGGCTGATGCTAACGGCAGTTGTAGGGTGGACGCTGGAGATGTGGTCTATCTGGTAGGATACCTTTTCCGGGGAGGTCCGGCCCCCAAACCGGGATGTTGGCACGGAAAGCAAGACGAATGACCGACGGCTTCAATAACGCGAGAACCTTTAACCTTTGCTTGAAAGGAGGTGAAGAAAGGAAGGGGTAAAACCAATTACTTTTGCTCAACTCTAACCCTGTTACAGTGAGGAGGTGAGAAAGGAAAAACCAAAAGGCTACTAACTGACTTTGTAACCTTATCAAGAAGGAGGGGGAAACTGAGTTGAGCTTTTTGGTGAATTACCGTGACTGACTATCACCAAAAAGTCGGAAGTGAAAACCCTTGTTAACATATAAGGAGCAACAAAATGAAACGAAACTTGCTACTTCTCGCAGTGATGATGTTTACGGTCTTCACCGGCGTGGCAGTGGCCCAGGACGCCGGAGTGAAAGACACGTTGGCCATATCTGTGTATCCGCCAGACTCGTGCTTCGCTCCCCCGGGGCCGTTTTTTGCCCGGATCCCGATTTTCATAACCCACGACGTAACCATACCAGACACGGATAACCTTGCAGGCGTGGTGGCTCCTATTTGCTTCACGACTAATACAACTAATCCAGCCGCGTATTGCAGTATGAGTGCCTACTGGAATGCGCCTTCATTAGCAGGTGCCTCCTGGCCGGCACGTAGCGTTTTCCGGTCGTTGGGTGCCATGAACACTTGGATGTATGACTTGTATCTCGTGGATCCTAGCTTGGCATGGAGCACGAAGATTGTGAACTGCCGGACCAAACCCGGAGTTGATTCGAGCTACTTCCAGATGAGCTTACTCGCCAGCGGACCAACGGACCAGAGAGTGGAAACTGTTGCTCACGCGTATACAGCCGTCATGACCTTCAACATGAACGACAGCATGGTGGTTTCTCTCGACTCCTGCTTCTGGCCGCCCTCCAGTGTGCTGAGCTTCACCCGGGGTGATGCGGGGAGCATTGTACCGTATTTTGCGGCATACAGCCATGATTTTTACATCATCCCAAACCTGCCGCCGGTATTCACTACTTGCCCCGGAAACGACACTAGGGCGAAGAAGGGTACCGGTTACCAGAGTGCGCACTTCGTTGCCCATGATCCAGATGGTAAGGTGGACAGCGTGTTGGCTACCTTTGCCGGAACCGGTGTGGCGAGCGTGACTGTGGTTTTCACCACGCCTCCGCCTGCGGCGACAGTTGAGGGTTACGTGCAATATGAGGTCACCAATCATTGCCCCCCGAATGGCGGAACGATTACCTTGGTGGCCAAGGACGACAAGGGAGCCCCGAATGGCCAGCCGTGTTCCTTCACCATCACTTTGACCAACGATCCTCCAGTGGCCACTTGCCCGGGCAATGCTACCTTTGCGTACAATGTCGGCTTCACGGGCAACGCGACTGCGAAAGATACCAACGACGATGCGTTTTGGTTCTCCAAGGTCGCTGGCCCTCCAGCTTTGACTGTGGACTCCACCACTGGCAACATTGCTTGGGCCACTGGCTGTGGCGATGTGCAGAGTGCACCGTATACTGTTACCGTGAGAGCTACCGATGTTTGCGGTGCGACTGGTGATTGTAACTTCACGTTGACCGTTACGAACGCGCCCCCGAGCTTCACAACCTGCGCGGATTTGGCAACGTCAATTTCTGTGGGTGCAATTGTTGACATACCCCATGCGGCAACAGACGAGGCTCCTGCTACTTTGGTTTGGAGTGCAACTGCAAGCGATCCTTGCGTTCAGATTTTGGCGGTTACTGCCACCTATACTGAGGTGAAGGCAACCTGCGCCGGCAGCTTCAGCATCACTACTAAGGCAACGGATGCGTGTGGCCTTTATGCTGAATGCACGCAGCACTTCACCGTCTCAGCGGGTAAGGACATAGCCGTTCGGATCGGTACGATTGAGTGCGGTCAAGATGGTCATCCGGCCCCCGGTGATGTCGTCTGCCTGCCAATTGAGATCAAGGGGAATGGACAGACTGTTGACACCCTATCTGGTTTTGAGTTGGAGATAGATTACGATTACACCAGCATGACCTTCAATGGTCTTGACCTACATAACAACTGTGGGCACGATGCTACCTTCGAGGCTTCCAGCTTCGAGAAGCTGACTACCAGATCGCTTCCTTGCCCGAATTGCGGATGCTGCAAGTACAAGATCGAGATTTTGGGCATAGCTGATATGCCGGGCGGTGTCCGACAACCTGGCTTCAAGGTTCCCGGAGACTGGACGGCGCTGGTGTGGCTCCAGTTCACGATCAACGAGAACGAGAACCTGAGAGGCTTGGAGATTCCGGTTTGCTGGGAGTTTGACTCCAACACAGGCGGCGTGAACTGCGGCCAGAATACGTTCTCCGACGAGACTGGAAATACTCTGTACACCAGTGATCTCACGTGTCAGTATGACTCTCTCAAGTGTACGGATCCCGGTGCCCAGCGAGTCATTGCTTTCCAGCCTTGGGGTTCTAACGACACCAGTGACTGCTCCCACATTTGTGGCGGCATCAACATTTGCAACGTGGGTCAGGGTGTCTGCAAGCGCGGCGACGTGAACGACGACGGTGTGCCTTACACAGTAGCTGACGCAGTGCTGTTCTCCAAGTACTTTGTAGATGGTCTCGACGTGACGTTCCCCGATGATGGCACTCGGGCCTACAAGGTCTGCGCTACGGATGTCAACGCTGATGGAAGGGATCTGACTCTGTCCGACTTGGTCTACTTGATCAGAGTGATCCTGAAAGATGCGCCGGCAATTCCGATGAAGCTGGCTCCGTCGTCCGAGGTTGCCAACGTGATCGTTTCCAACGGCACCATCACCACCGTATGTGCCAGCCCGATTGGCGCCCTTCTGTTTGAGTTCGACAGTGCGGTTAACCCGACTCTGCTTGCTGCCAACATGGAGATGGAGAACAATGGTAACAAGGTGTTGGTGTGGAGCAGGAACGGCAACAGCATTCAGTCGGCCACTGAAGTATTGAGCGTTGGCGATGCCAAGCTGGTAAGCGTGACGGCGGTGGATCGTGACAGCCGTGAGCTGGTGACCAGTGTCACTGCCAAGGTAGCCCCGACTACCTTTGCACTCAATCCGGCTTATCCCA
>JBAVQU010000010.1:0-138213 GCA_049694315.1 Candidatus Zixiibacteriota bacterium | reverse complement strand
TCTCCATCCAAAAATTCGTTTTGTACCTAAAAGAAATGGAGTTCAGATATAACCATAGAAACCAAAATATCTTTGAAATCTTGACTCAAAATCTCTGCAATCTTGTGTCAGATCCTTTATAATCACCTTTATTTATACTATGTCATATTTGGCGGGTTCAATTCAATCTGGAAGACTGACAGGAAAATGGAATCCACCTGGTCCGAGTTCAACAAACTCAGTTCTGTTATGGCCGAAAGTTTTGAGTTATTTTGTTAAATCAATCAAAATGAAAGACCCAGATTTCTTATCTGTTTGAAACCGCGCTTAGCACCGTTTCCTAATGCCGATGCATCCCAAAATGATCTCTCTTTTGGAGAAGACCCATTATTTGTTTCCACAAAGTCCGCGGACTTGGAGGAACTGTGTCAGGAGGAGCTCCTGACATAACCAAAAAAAGTGTCTTGTGGAGTTTGTTGGGAAGAAAGAGTCTTAGTAGGGACAGCCCTCGTGGCTGTCCTGTTTAAACCAGGACAGGGATTCATCCTGAAGGACAAACCCTGTCCCTACGCAACTGAATTCTTTAGCTTCCCCTCAAAAAAGATAAATAACGAAGGATTAAACATTTTGCCTTAATATTGTGTCTAATATTTGAAAGATGTGGTAAAAGGGGTTGGTCGATTTTGTCGAATAATGCGTAATATTGTAATAGAGTGCCGATAAATAGAAGGCAAGCTTATCGGAGGCATCCTAAACTTTCAAAGAGGTGATATTTAATATGAAAAAGAAAATTGTTTTTTTGGGCATACTTTTGGTGATCCTGGGAATCATGGGAATTGGATGCTATACCATTCTTACTCATCCCCGGGTCCAGGGAGAAGAAGCGGAAAATGTTGAGCAGACCGGCCAATACTATCGCGAGCACTGCACGGATTGCCACAGCGATTACCATCAGTACCCATATGGGTTCTATTACGGGTATTATCCAGACTACTACTGGAGCAGCCCGCGATGGGGACATTACTACGCCTACCCCTGGTGGTGGGATAACTATTGGTGGAATGAGACCACCCCGTCGGATAACGGCGGTGCGCAGACGCCGCAGGGCGTGGAAAAGGCGGAGAGGAGAAGAGGACTTGAGCCTCCCTACGTTCGTCCGGAGGCAAATCCTTCGATACCTTATGTACCACCCGCGGCCACCAAGGAAGGAGAGTCCACTCAGACGGGCATCGAGAACAAACCTAAGGCTCAAGCGATAGATAAGCAGGACCAGCCGAAACAGGAGCAGTCAGACAAGGAGAAGGCGGAAAGACGGAGGAAATGACAAGTGCAAAGTCTCCCTCTTTCCAGTAACGGTGGAGACTGAACGTTATCATTTAGAGAGTTAATCCTGGTCAGATTTTAGAGGTGAGTCTTATGAAATCTAAGTCGTATCTTTCGAGTTTGCTCTTCGTGTTCTTCGTATTACTGTTTTGCTCGAGCGGATTTTCGCAGGGATATGCCGTGGTGGACGAGGCCACAGCCGGGAATTTCTTTGCAGTAGGTGCAAGAGCGTTGGGCATGGGGGGAGCATATACGGCGGTGGCCAACGATGCCACAGCCCTGATATACAACCCGGCGGGACTCGCTCGCGTCACCAGAATTGAGTTTGAGGGAGGTCTCACTCACCAGAGAATCAACAACCGGACAGAGCTAAGCTCCGCTTTCAACGATGGACTGCTCCAGAGCAACACGCGTTTTAGTTCCGCCAACGTGGTTCTGCCCGTTCCTACCTACCGGGGAAGTCTGGTGCTTGCCCTGGGCGTCAACCGGGTCAAGAGCTTTGATAAAACCATGCAGTTCTCTGCGGATTACGGCACCAGCAGCGAGAAAGGGACTGAGTCCGAAGCAGGCGGGATCTACGTCTGGTCTTTCGGCACGGGGGTTGACATCTCGCCCAATATCTCGGTTGGAGGGGCCTTGAACTATTGGACGGGAAACGACGATTATGCCTGGCTGTACGAGAACGACTCGTCCCCTTATTCAATAAAATACGATGACGCCATCAAGGACAGTTATTCGGGATTCAATGCAAAACTCGGGGTAAGAATTCAGCCCAACAAATATCTGGTTCTAGGGGGAACGATTGATTCACCTGTCACTTACACGGTCAAGGAAGACTGGACTCAGGGCACCGATACCGTTTTTCACCAATCAATGGACGAGTTAAATTACGTCGGTTATTGGAGCAGTGAATACAAGATCTCGCTTCCTTTCTCGTTAGGGGCGGGGGTGGCGCTGAATCTGAACAACCTAACGTTAGCCGGCGACATGAACTATACGGACTGGACCCAAATGGAATACAAGGAATTGAAGGATATGGCCGATGCTAACCGGCTGATAAAGAATACTTACACCGACGCCATAAGATTCCACCTGGGGGCAGAATTCTTGATTCCCCAGATGGGAACCAGCCTGAGGGCAGGTTTCTATCGCAATCCCCTTCCGTACAAATCGACTTGGATCGGAAAGAATCGATACTTCTACACCGCCGGGGTCGGCTTTCTCATCGATCAGGTGATGACCTTAGATGTTGCCTGGGCGCATGGAACGTGGGAACTTACGGATTTTACCCCCGGCCTGACAGAAAAGTACACCGCCAATCAGATCTTCGTCTCCACGGCATACCGGTTTTAGCCATTGGTGAACGTGTCTTTCTTTTGCCTTACCCTCTATTCCTTTCGCCACGAAGTGGAGAGGAGGGAGTAGGGGGGAAGTTTAGTTTCAAAACCTTCTTTTAGTAATTCCGTAAAGAAATAATGGGTAACATCATTATCTCCACTGGGGATTGGCATCGGTTCGGGGTCGATTAGAACGGACTGAGTGTAGGAACTTTTGTTCGATTGGATTGTATAGTTCTTTGAAAGGGAGAAAGAGAGTGCCTGATCCAAGTGACGCGCCGGGCAGAAACGGGCGGATCTCTGATCCGCCTGACCGAAATACCGATAAGGAGCTATTAGCCAGGGTGCGAGCCAATGACCTGGCCGCCTTTTCCGTTTTGGTTGACCGGTACAAGGTTAAATTGTTCAACGTGGTCTATCGAATGCTGCGGAACCGGGAAGAAGCAGAGGACATCATGCAGGAAACTTTTTTGAGGGTGTTCAAGGAGAGAGAAAGATACGATCCGACTTATTCTTTCTCCACCTGGATTTATACCATCGCATTGAACCTTTGCCGGAACGAGTTGAAGCGCAAGAAGAAATTCAGATTCTTCGGATTGGATTTGATCAAGGATGACCGCCGATATGCAGTGGAAGGGCTGAGAATCGATAATCGCCTTAGCTCCAGTTTGGAAAAAGCAATCGCTTGCCTCCCCCTCAGATATCGCACCGCCTTCCTGCTGAGGGAGGTCAATCAACTCTCTTATGAGGAGATGTCTGAATGTATGGGAGTACCGCTGGGCACGGTGAAGTCGAGAGTAAACCGGGCGCGGCTCATGCTCCGGGAAGAACTCCAACCCAAAATCAAGGAGCAATATGAACTGTCGAAAAGTTCACCGATACCTATTTGGCTACTTTAGGCAGGAGCTTTCAGCGGAGGAGACACAAAAGATCAAAACCCACCTGGATGTCTGTCCTGAGTGTGCCAGAGAAGCGACCGAGGTTTCTGAAATCTGCCTGCTGGTAAGAGATGGTATGGAAACGCTTGCACCCTCAGCCGACTTCGACGACAAGCTTCTGGCCAGAATTCGGACGGCTTCTGTCGAGGCGGAATTGGGTGGCCAGAGAAAATGGTGGCTACGGTTCTTGCACGAGGTATTCCCCTCAGTCAGGCTCAGATGGGCTTTGGTAGGTGCGGTTTCTGTGATGCTTCTGGCGCTGGTCGTCACGTTTACTCAGAGACGTCAGTCTGCGGGACCGGAGTCATTCTCTCTTGAGACCCTGAAGGATAAGAATCCGACTCTGGTGAGTTCACCGAACGTTTACGACACTTCCGATCAAGGGCTGACACAGATGCCGACGGAGAGTCCCCCTAACCCGAAAAGAGCTTTCGTTATCGATAACTTCAGTTCTTCGTGGAGCGCGGGAGAGGACGGAAGAATCGGACCGGGGGACGCCGGCAAACGATTTGTCATCGAGAGAGGTCTGAATCCGGCGCCTCGAAAAGACAGTCACTATGTGCTTCCAGTGATGCTAACTCAACCTCAGTCGGAGAAGACAGACTACTGATATTGAACGATTTTTCGTTTTTGGGCAGAGCTTGACGCAAACCAGTTCGATGATTCAAGGATCAAGCACGCGATTCAAGGAGGGAAAGGATTTGAAGATGAAGGCTATGAATAAGGTCCTCCTGTTATGGCCGATCCTTTGTGCTTTCCTCTTCAGCGGCACAGAAGGAAGCTATGCCCAGCAGAAGGTGTTGTCCTCTCTGGAGAACGACATCACCAGTCTGGTAGAATCGATCAAACCGTCGCTGGTGACGATAGAAACCGAAAGCCCAGGTTTCAAGAAAGAAAAGAAAGAGAGTGCGCCACCCACCTTCGTGGGCTCGGGAATCATTTACACTTCGGACGGATACATTCTGACCACCGCCGGCGTGGTGGGGGAGAGGCAAAGCTTCAAGGTCACGCTACCTAACCGGAAATCGCTCAAGGGTAAGCTGGTCGGCACAGACGACCAGGCGAATCTGGCCGTCTTGAAGGTGGATGTCACCGGACTTTCTCCGGCCAAATTGGGGGATTCGGACAAGGTCAAAGTCGGCTCGTGGCTTACGGTGGTGGGAAACTCCTACGGACTTCCCAACGCAGTGGCTTTGGGGCTTGTTAACGGACTGCGAGAAGACGGATTTATCCAGATGAGCGCCAACGTGAGTCCGGGGAACAGCGGGGGTCCGGTTCTGGATACTTACGGAAATGTAATAGGTCTGGTTTCCGCCAAACTGTCTGAGCCATCCTACATCAGTTCAATCAAGATTTTCGAGAAAGCCATGAACAAGACCATTACCATCCCGTCCCGGGAGATCGAAACTCCCTCCTCGGGTGTAAGTCTGGCCTTGCCGGTGAACAGAGTCAAAGCCATAGCGGAGGAGATAATCAAACATGGAAGCGTGAAACGCGGCTATCTCGGAGTATATCTTCAGGATATTGATCAGAACCAGCTTAAGGAACGTGAAGTTGGCGGTGGTGTGCTGGTGAGCGGGGTAGTGGAAGGAAGTCCTGCGCAGAAGGCTGGTCTTGTTGACGGCGACCTGATCGTTGAATTCGGGGGAACGAAGGTTCGGAGCGCGGACCAAATTCGCCACCTTATTGAGAACAAGGGAGTCGGCGACCGCGTAGCACTGAAGATCATCCGAGATGGTGAGCCAGATGGAATAGCCGTCACTTTGGGAGAGGCAAGACCCGCCTTCAGCTATTATTTCTCCGGACCAGATGCCTTGGAGGCTCCGGCCCCAAATGCAGGACCTGAGTTTATCCAGGAAGTTAACGAGATGCAAGCCGGGCAACAACAAGTCGAAGGGGAGCGGCAGATGCTGGATCAATTGCGGGACCAACTGACGAAGCTTGAGCAGGAAATGAAGAGGCTGAACCAGGAGTTGGAGAAGCTTAAACTGGAAAGATCAGGTAAGTAGCGTCTTTCATGTGGAGTTTTCGCACCTTCTTGACATTCTGTTGACAATTTCCCGCAAATTCGCATATTAGCACTCCGATAAGAACATGGGCACTCCCGAGTAACTCAGTCGGTAGAGTAGGTGGCTGTTAACCACTCCCGCCATCGGCGGGATTCGAGTCCTGCCTTTCGGATTTTTTGGGTACCGCTTCTGGTATTTTCTTGACAAATCCACACAGTTTCGTATATTTGCCTTCCGATAGAAGTATAGGCACTCCCGAGTAACTCAGTCGGTAGAGTAGGTGGCTGTTAACCACCCTGTCGCAGGTTCGAGTCCTGCCTCGGGAGCTTGATTGGACGAATCAGCCCTTTGGCGAGTATGTCAAAGGGCTTTCTATATGCGGGGTAAAGATTTGAGTCGAGGAGGGTATAGTTCGAGGCTGCAAAAGCCAGAATCTTAGCCTTTTCTTCATTATTTGCCCTAAGATATAGCGGATACAAGCGTTTAGAGAGTTCGAGGGTTTTGCAGCCGTCTTCGTAGAAATTCGGATTTATCGTGTCGGCACCATCGATCTGCGCCTTAAGCTCGATTAGCTGGGTCTTGTATTCGGTCTCTTTGGCGCTAAAAATGTCCTTGTCGATCTCTCCATCAAACCTTGAGTCATAAAGCCTGCTTAGACGGCTATTTGCCTTGTCATATTGAATCTTAAGTGCCCCTAACCGATTTTCCTGTAATTGCAGGATATTTCTGCTGCTCTCTTTCAGGGCATCTTTGAGCCACTTGGCGATATCATCGCTCAAGGTAATCCTTCTGATCGGCTCCCCCAAACATGGTAGCCAGTCTCTCCTCTCTGATATAAGGCACTCTGTTATGCCTGCCCTTGGAAAAAGTGCAGTGATAATAGTTATATCTCGCTTTTTTTCTCTCTCCGATCACTTTGCAATCACAGATTCCACAGATAACAAGGTTGTTGAAGGCAAAGTTTTTTCTCTGTACTGAAGGGTGATGCTTCCCATCCAGAACTTCTTGGGCTTTGTCAAACAATTCCTTTGAAATGATAGGAATATGGCTTCCTTGGTGTAGCCTCCCTTTCCACCGGAATGCTCCGTAGTACATGGGATTCCTGAGCATTTGGGCGATTGCACTCTTACCCACGCGAAAAAACCCTGCTTGCTTCTCAAACCTTCCCCGTACAGCTTATCTCTGGCCATGCTGAGCGAATACAGGCCGGTTGCCATAAGGGAGAAGGCTCTTTTAACAAAAGGTGCTGATTCTTCTTCAATGTCGATTAAATGGTTAAACTTATTGTTCCTATAGCCCAGGGGTGCAGGTCCGGGATACAATCCTTGTTCTGCTTTCTCCAGCATACCCATTTGGGTTTTTCGGGAGATATCATTAGACATCTTTTTTGCGACAGCCACCTCGATATCGAACATAAACTCATCATCGGGTCCGGAATTCTTATCAAAGACCTTATTGGTTCGGGAGAAATGAATCGTTTTATTATACTCTTTAATAAGTGTATAGATTTTGAGCTTATCGAAATCATTTCTCGTCATCCTGTCGGTTACATCAAATATTATGTGCTTGACCTCATCGTGCTTTTTGGCATACTCAATCATCTGATTGAATGCAGTTCGCTCTTGTTTCCAGGCAGATTCAGAGACCTTCCAGCTTCTTGTGATGTTCAAGTTTTTACGGAGGGCATATTCGCATCCGAGCTTCTCTTGAGCATCCAAGGAGTAACCTTCCTTCTCTTGCTCTTTGCTTGAAACTCTGGTATATAAAAGTGCGAGATTCATTCTGTTTTCTATCTTTCTAAACACCTGTCACAGTAATATGTCACAGTATGTCACAGTATGTCACAGTAAGACATAGTGTTTCGTGGGGTCTGTTGGGCTCTTTGCCACGACTTTAATGACACCCTTTTTCACCAATTCCTCCAAATCCCTCTGAGCCGTCCGCCGAATACAGGAGGCAACGGACTGATATTCATTAACGGTGATTGTGCCTTTAGTAACAAGATGCTTAACAGCTTTTTCCTGACGCTCATTTAACCCGATTTTCTTAGTCTTCTGCAACATCACGTCTTGCTTTATCAACTTCTCGCCTTTTTGCTGGATTTCTTTCATCTGCGACCGCAGGCCATCGACAAAGTATTCAAGCCAAGCTGTCATGTCCATGCGATTCCTTCTGACAGACTGGATTGCCTGATAATAGGCCGGACGGTCTTTGTCGTAATACTCAGAGATGGTAAACAGCCGTTTGAAGTCATAACCGGTCTTGTAAAGGATGAGCGTTGACAAAAGCCGGGCCGTTCTGCCGTTGCCATCGATGAATGGATGAATATGCACAAACTGAAATTGTGCGATACCGGCAACAAGAATAGGAGAAATATCCTCAACCCTATTTATCCATTCCGCAAACTCCCGCATGAGATGCGGGACATCAAGCGGAGCGGGCGGAGTATAAACAACCTCACCTGTCCGGGAATTAACCACAAAGTTTTGTATCTTGCGGTAATTGCCCGGGTCTGCATTTTCACCCCGGACACCTTTGACGAGAATCCTATGAAGCTCCCGGACCATGCCTTCCGAAATAGGATTATCCTTGCCGAGATACTTTGACAAGAAATCCATTGCCTTCTTATAATTCAAAAGCTCTTTTTCGTCATCACGATTGACGCCTTTGACCTTTTTACCTTCCAGGATACTCTTAGCCTGCTCCAGGCTCAGGGCCGTGCCTTCAATATGTGTGGAATGGTGCGATTCAAGAATGAGCGCCTTTTTCTGCATATCGGCGAACCAGTCGTCCTTGAGCTTTACCGCATCAAGAAAGCCCCGGACTCGTTCGATCTCCACCAGAGCCTTATTGATCTTCGGGGTAATGGTAAATTTCGGATTGAATGCCATCGGTAACCTCTTTTAATATCGCTTCTACATCTCACTGAAGTCTGCCCTTCCGGCTTGCTTGGCCGTCTCAACATCGATGAATTCTTTGACTATGCAGAGACTATTCTTATGTGCATACTCCTTGAGAAGTCTAAGCTGAGCCGGGATGGAAAAACCTTCCTTTTCTTGCTCTTTGCTTGAAACCCGGGCGTACAAAATTGCCAAGCTCATTTGTCAGAACACCTTCGTTTGCTTGTTTCGCTTATACTTCGTTTCTTCGCACTCGGAGGCTTCAGTATTCTTAAGCTCAATATTTTTTTGATATGATACTCTTGTATTTTATTTGGCTTAGATTTCCCATTCAACCAACGATTGACGGTGGAGAAGGCAACACCGAGTTTTTCAGCCAGTTGTTGCTGTGAGATTTTGTTTTCCAGCCGGTAGGTTTCTAACTTTTCAATTATATCCATAGTGAATGGTTCCTCAATTGCATTATATAGCGTTTAGTCTTAGTTGTCAAGAAGAATCTTTTTTATTTTTTCGATTTTTTCATCATCAGTTTTTGGAGGTTTTTTCGAAAAGTTCAAATTCTTTAGAATCTCATGGAGTCTTTGAGGATCATAGTTGGCATAAGAGGAAAAGGTAGTTGCAATATGCTCATGCCCGAAATTCTGGCTTACTGCCTTCATCTGTTCTCCGGTTTCGCAATGCTTAAAAGCCAAATCCACAGCCAGGTGTCGGAAGGTGTTCGGTGGGTGATATGGTAAACCGGCATCCTTTGAACGGTTCTTAAATATCTGCCTGATCATCCCGGTCCCTCGCCAGAATATCGGCTCAACCTCTCTTGCAGGCTCAAAGCTCAGATTGTCTTCTCCGTGTTCGATCTTGGAGCGCGGGAAAAGAGGGTCCTGAGACCCAAAGGCTTTGGTTCTGAGGTGCTTCACCCATTCTATCACATAACTCGCCAGTTTATCATCGAATCTGAATAGGGTAGAGGGTATGAATTTTGAGAACTTGGTCTGGACTCCCTGTTTTGGGTTTTGGTTGATAGTCAGGCTTTCCTCGTCAAAACAGCCGAGCGGCAAGGTTACGATTGCCTTGTCCCGCATCCCGCTCAGAAGGGTAAAGGATATTAAGGCCCTGTCTCTACGGTCAATCTCGGAGTTTATTGTTATTGAGTCGGCCAGCTTAACAACATACTCCAATGCAGGATACCTTCTGGGGGCGCATTGGGTAGCGATTCTTTCTTCTTTTTCGGATATTTTCAAATAGCACACCAGGTCGGGCGTTATCTTGCTTTTGTAGCCCGGTTGCCAAGAAAGCCAGGTGAAGAACTTTTGAAGATATCGCAGGTAGCTGTGATAGGTGGTCAGGGAGAGGCGCTTTCCTCTGAATTCCCTTTTTGCGAGCCATTTCTTGAAATTCACCGCCTTGTCCGGATTGAAGGCTGTGAAATCAGCCTGCTTCGTGAAATCTTCGTAGCGGAATATCGCATTTTCGACGTTGTCGATCGTCGAATCGCAACATCCCTCAGCCTCTTTAAGCCACGTAAAGAACCTTCGTTTTGTCCTCTCATTCTTGACGTTAACTTTCGTCATTTTCACCCCTTTTCATGTCAGTGTTTAAGGAGCTATCTGCACTACCAATTAGTATGTCGTAGCGTGGGGCATCTCTTTGGCGGATACTCTTAAAGCTAACTGGTCCCCACAAGGACAGCTTGGTGTACCCGCCTGGGTCAAGCCCGATATTCGCGCACCTGAAAATGGTGACGTGCCTTTACTCACTGGTCTAACACTCCTCGCCCGGCGAGTCTGGCTGCATGATCCTGGACAACCGGGTACGTGCGTTGGTTGCGGGGCAGGCGGAGTGGCGCTGATCCGCACTTGTGAGTTTCAGACGGCGGGTGAACAGAGGAATGACCGTTGGGATGACCCTCATGTTGTTTACTCAGACAAAACTCCACGGAAGGCTTTAAGAGCGCCTGACCTGACGGCAGCAGGCAAATTCAAGATGGATCGCCCGTGGACAGTTTTGCTGGCGCGACTCGTCGAAAGCGGCAGGTTAGTTTCAGAGGATAAGCCCCTATCGCTTCTTCTTGTCGGATTTGCGACCGACCAAGCGAAAAACATTGACGTATGGGAGCGCACCATCCGGCTACCTTCGAAGGAATCAATCCAAAGCACTTCATCGATGATGCAATTGTGGGACAAACAAGCATGGTTAATTGGAAAGAGAATGGAGCGAATATGCAGATCGGAAGTCGAGGGAAAGACTGTTACTTCTTCTATTCGACCGCATATTGAACATAGAGTCTCCGCGAAGGCGTGCCAACTCGCTACAGGCAGTGAGGAAGCTTGGCAACAGGCGGCGGAAGAATATCGACCGTTCATGCGTAAGATGGCATATTCGCTTTCTCCGGGCCTCACGACAGCAGCGGTCCAACGACGAAAGGAGATTAATTATACAGTACCGGACATGCGGCCAAAAACCGAAGGTGCCAAGAAGCCCGGCAAGAAGAAAGGAGGGGAAAAGTGACTGCCACCGAACAATTCATCAACGTTTTGACAAATCTCAAGCCTGGGGAGCTTGGCTTATTGCGCACGCATGCAGGGCAAGGACTCGATGAATCGGTCCATGGCTTCGACCTGTTCGCGGGGATCTGGTGGCCGTTGCGACAAGAAAGCCAACGCGCGCCACGTCGCGGAGTAGCATGGCTGATCGCAAAACTCTACGCCTCTTGTCCAATTCCGCAGTCGGGGGGCCAAACGCTCGCGCGGGAATTGCGACGATGCGAGCCGAGGGAAGAGCGCGCCAGAAAGCGGTTCCGGCAGAAGTTCGACGAACTGCTCACGTTACCGCTTCGCAGAATCGAGCCGGCCTTGCGGTGGGCGCTGGATTTGATCGCCTCAAAGCAAGCGAAACTGGACTGGGTGAAACTGACGGATGATCTATCAATTTGGGAACGGGAAACCACCCGCCGCAGGTGGGCGAATGAATATCTCCAAACCGATGAAAGGAGTGACTCATGTTGATTGAGATTCACGCTATTCAAAACCACAGCCCGGCCAATCTGAACCGGGACGACCTGGGTGCGCCCAAGACCTGCTACTTCGGCGGGGTGTTGCGCTCGCGCATTTCCAGCCAGTGCATCAAGCGCAGCATCCGGATGAGCGATGAGTTCAAGAACTTGCTGGGCGGGGTACGTACCCGGCAGCTCGCGAAGCTTATTGCAGAGAAAGTTACCGGGAAAGCCGATGTCAAGAAACGCGCCGAGAAGATTCTCGACATTTGTGGCCTGAAGCCTAAGAAAACCAAAAAGAGCAACACAGAAGAAGATAATTCCACAGGCGAGGACAAGAGCAAGATGCTTGTCTATACGACCTTCGAGGCCATCGAGAAAATGGCCGCGCTCTTGCAAAGTGCCGGTGGAAAAACCGACGAACAACTCGCGCAGGAGTTCGGGACTCTGATCAGCCAAGAGGTCGCCGTTCCTGATATGGCCCTCAGCGGCAGAATGCTCGAAACCGGCGCGCTCAAAGACACGACAGTGGAAGCGGCGTTACAGGTGGCCCACGCGATCTCGACCCACGAGGCACGTCCGGAAGTTGACTACTACGTCGCCGCCGATGACATTCCCGGTGACGATGCGGGAGCGGGTTACGTCGACGAAGCCATGTTCGCCTCGGCCTGCTTCTACAAGTACTCTTCGATCCATTGGGAAACGCTGGTGGGCAATTTGAACGGGAACGAGAAACTTGCGGCCCACACAGTGGGGGCGTTCATTCGTGGAGCCGCGCTGGTTAATCCCACAGGCAAACAGAATAGCTTTGCCGCTCACAATCCGCCTGATGGAATGTTGATCGAAATCAAGAGCATCCCGTTCAGCTATGCTAACGCTTTCGCCGAACCGGCAGCCCAAGGTGAGCGCGACATCATCTCACAGAGCATCGCACAACTGGGCCAGTACATTCACGATCTGGACACCGGATACGGAAAGCCACAACACCGTTTCTGGTTCTCACCTAATCTTCGTTATCCATTGATGGCCCATGAGGACAAGCAGGAAATCGCGCTTACGAAAAACAACATCAAGTCGCTGGACGAACTCATCTCCGTTGTAATCAAAGCCATCGGCCATGACTGGGAGGCGGTTCAAAAGGTCATCTTGAACCCAGAGGTGGCGCCGTGAGCGCGAACACGCTGTTTCTTCGTCTTGAAGGCCCTTTGCAAGCGTGGGGGGATCAGGAATCGAAGTTCGTCGTCCGGCGCACAGCCGAGGCGCCCACTAAATCGGGAGTGATCGGGATGCTTTGCGCAGCAATGGGCGTTTCCCGCTCGGAGGCTGGTGAGGAGTGGCTTCCGAAGCTCAGCGCCCTGCGCATGGGCGTCCGCATCGACGCAGCAGGCGTACACTGGTGGGACTATCACACGGTCGGCGCAGGGGTGGAGATGCGCATAGCTGAAGGAGAAGGAAAAACCAAGCCCGGCGCGATGCTTACGCGGCGCGAGTACCTGTGCGATGCCAGCTTTCTCGTAGCCCTTCAAGGCGAACCCGCTCTCATTGGCCAGATGGAGGTTGCGGTGAAAGACCCCCAATGGACGCTCTATTTGGGAAGAAAATGCTGTCCCCCGAGCCGTCCGCTGCTGGAACATCCGCACGGCGACTTTCCCGATTTGCTCTCGGCGCTCGCATCCGTTCTCTGGCGCCCGCGGCTTAAGGGCGACACCCAACCGGAAGCCTTGGATTGTCTGCTGGACTGGTTGGTGACGCCCGAACAACCTGAAGCGCCCGCCGACGCCGAAGTCTGGTACGACGTGCCGCTCACTTTTGAGCCTCCGGCGCATCGCCCCAGATTTGTCATCCGTCACCAGTTGCGTGTAGGAGAGGGTGGTGGGGTAAGCATCGCGGAAAAACCCACACAGACATTAACACCACGGCCTCCCCGCCCCCGGGCCAACTATGGCAACTCCGAATACAGGAAGATTCGGCAAGAGCGGGTGAACCACGACCATTATTTGTGCGTCTTCTGCAAATCACCAGCGACCACCGTTCAGCATATCACCTATCGCCACGCCGGAGGGCAGGAACGAATCGAGGAGTTACGCTCGCTGTGCCGCCTGTGCCACGACGCGGTGACCATGATCGAATACGGACTGGGTATGGGCCTAGACCGCATCAATCCTGAAGAGCCGCGCTGGCGGGACCAGATCATCCAGAAGCGAGAGGAGATAATCAAGTTCCGCTCGCTGGAAACGCGCCGACGCAAACTCGCTTCCGAGGAGGTAGAATAGATATGTATCTGTCTTGCCTCTTGATCGACGTGGGCCCAGACCCCGACCGCCCTCGACCTGGACGCCTGTGGCTGCGGAACCTCTACCGGGTCCACCAGCGTCTGTGTATGGCGTTTCCGTCGGCTTCCAGGATATCCGATGATCCGGATTTTCTCAAGCCCTTCAAGCCCGAAGACTTCGGCCGCAACCAAGTTCATGTCGCTCGGGGATCAGACGCCGGATTCCTGTTTCGCGTCGACCCGCAACCCGGCGGCCGGGTCGTAATTCTCGTACATTCTGCCGTCAAGCCGGATTGGGGCTACGCCTTCCGCAACGCCAGTTATCTTCTGGCCGCGGCCCCCGAAGTGAAGTTATTCGATCCTTGCTTCACAAAAGGAGAGCATCTTCGTTTCCGTCTCGTGGCAAATCCCACGAAACGATTGTCCAGTGATTCACATGAAAAGGACGGACAACCCGTGGCTGAGAGATGGGTCGGAAAGCGTGTGCCTGTGCGGGAGGAGGAGCTCTATGAATGGCTCGCTGGCCGGGGCGAGCAAGGCGGGTTCTCCATCAACAAGGATCCCATGACCGTTCAACAAGGCTACATCTATTTCAAAGACCCACAGAAGAAAGGGCCTAAGGGACGCCTGCGCTCTGTCCGTTACGACGGGGTCCTCAAGATCACCGACCCTGCCCGTTTTCAGGAAACCCTCGTCAAGGGCATCGGGCCCGGCAAAGCTTTTGGCTTCGGCCTTCTCAGCGTGGCGCCCAGCCGCGCCTCACTTGCGTCAGAGGCGACATGAAAATTCAAGATCTGCACGTTCTGCCGAAGTTCCGTGACGGGTGGAGTTATCTCTACGTCGAACACTGTCGAATCGACCAGGAAGCTCGGGCTATCGCCATCCACGACGCTGCGGGCAAGGTTCCCGTCCCTTGCGCCAATCTGGCTCTGTTAATGTTGGGACCCGGGGTCTCCATTACCCACGCCGCAGTCTCGGTGCTGGCCGACCATGGGTGTCTTGTGGCCTGGTGCGGCGAAGGAGGGGTCAGGTTCTACGCGGTGGGCTTGGGCGAGACGCGCAGCGCATCCAACTTCCTGCACCAAGCACGGATGTGGGCGGACTCAGAACTCCGCATGCAGGTTGTGCGCCGCCTCTACCAGTTGCGGTTTTCCGACAAGCTCGATTCGGCGTTGACCCTCCGGCAGATCCGCGGGATGGAGGGGATCCGCGTTCGGGAAGCTTACGCCAGGGCCGCTCGGGAGACCGGTGTCCCCTGGTCGGGCCGAAGCTACCGCCGAGACAAGTGGAGCAGCGCGGACCCGGTGAACCGAGCGTTGTCCACCGCCAACTCGTGCCTGTACGGCATCTGTCATGCCGCGGTCGTGTCGGCAGGCTTCTCGTCGGCGCTCGGGTTCATCCACACCGGGAAGATGCTTTCGTTCGTGTACGACATCGCCGACTTGTACAAAACGGCGGTCACGATCCCGGCGGCATTTCGCGCGGTCGCCCAAGGTACAGATGGGCTGGAACGACGGCTGCGCCTAGCATGCCGCGACATGTTTGTCTCAACGAGACTTCTGGAAAGGATCATTCCGGACATTCAGACCGCGTTAGCGTGTCCGGCGCCGCGGACGCCTGGCGAGGGTGATAAGTTTGACCAGGAATCCGGCACCCCCGGATCACTGTGGGACCCGGAGGAGGGAAACGTGGAAGGCGGGCGCATCCATCCACTGGATGCGGATGAAACGGAGGCCAAAGATGGTAGTTCTGATCCTTGAGCGTGTCCCGCCGGGATTACGCGGCGAATTGACACGCTGGTTCCTGGAACCGAAGGCCGGCGTATTCGTCGGACGGGTTTCGGCTATGGTGCGCGACCAACTCTGGGAGAAAGCGTGCCGGCAGGCAAGGGAAGGCGGTTGTGTGATGATACATGCGAGCAACAACGAACAGGGATTCCAGATCAGGAGTTGGGGGCGGACGGCACGGTCGATTGAAGACTTCGAAGGGCTTTTTCTCGTCCGGATGGCCTAAGAGCGTGTTTTTTCAGTATTGTCCCCACGCGTGTGGGGGTGAACCGGTTGTCCCGATCCCGGATCGCATGGATCGACAATTGTCCCCACGCGTGTGGGGGTGAACCGTCTTTGAGCCGACAATCGTGACCGAGGAAGAAATTGTCCCCACGCGTGTGGGGGTGAACCGGTTATGGAAATGCTGAAGGGAAGAGAAGTGAAATTGTCCCCACGCGTGTGGGGGTGAACCGGTTACCGCGGTAAATAATTCATCCGCGTCTTTATTGTCCCCACGCGTGTGGGGGTGAACCGTTATCGGAGCGCAGAACAATGCTCTTCATTCAATTGTCCCCACGCGTGTGGGGGTGAACCGCAGAATGACAATCCCTCAGTCTTTGGTGCTCAAATTGTCCCCACGCGTGTGGGGGTGAACCGCGGCATCCCAGAAAAAGAGATTATGTAGGGGAATTGTCCCCACGCGTGTGGGGTTGAACCGGGAAGGCAAAATGATAAGAAAACCAAGGAATGATTGTCCCCACGCGTGTGGGGGTGAACCGTACACAGACCTCGTAGACTCCACTATCCCAGAATTGTCCCCACGCGTGTGGGGATGAACCGTGGACATAGTACGTGCCCTCCTGCGTATAGTTATTGTCCCCACGCGTGTGGGGGTGAACCTGCAAAATAGCTGAAGACAGATTAAGACAGGAAATCTTACTATGATGGCTCGTGCTCGCATGAGTGGCGAGCCGGACAGAATGATATGAGACAAGCAGGCAGGCGGACCTTGGGAGAAAAAGTCAAAATGCTCAGACATGAGAGGAATATGAACCAAAAACAACTGGCGGACGCATCGGGAATTACACAGGCCACAATCTCCCGGATTGTAGGGTAAGGCAGTTAAAGTCGGACGCTTTGAAACGGCTGGCTGAAGCGTTGGGCGTGACCGTGGACTACTTGGTGAATAGAACCGACAATCTCACTTCAAATGAGTTTCAGCTCTTTATTTGCTTTATATGCACAGTGCAAAGATAGCAAATTCTGAACCGCCCGGGCAGTTGAATTTAAGATTGTGACTTTTTAGGGGAAACGATGTTTGCTAAATGCGAAAACTGTCAGAAGCGTTTCAGCCGGAAGACCGAAAGGACGATCTTTTGCAAGAGACCAGAGTGCATAAGACAACGCCAGTCTGTATCCCAGGCGAGGCACAAGGCGTGGCTAAGGGACGTGGTCAAGCAAACAAGGCCGGTGGCGTCACACGCTGACATTCTGCGGATTCAGAACACACCGGTTGACAGACTTCCGGACCTGATAAAAAACATTCTGGATCAGACGGGACGGGTGCATTGATTTGGTGGTTACTGACCCGCCGTATGGGGTCGGAAAAGCATCATGGGACATTGAATTTCCCACTTCGTGGATAGATGAGGCTTTTAGAGTAACTGATAAAATACTTTGTATGAGCGGAAATAGCTCTTTGATTGTTGCTGGCAAAGCTTTTGGAGATTAATATAGGGACTGTATTGTTATGAATGCAATCAATCGAATGACAAGGAGTCGGGTCGGTTTCGGTAAATGGTTCCCTGTAATTGTCGCAGGGAATTGGAAATTTGAAGGAAGACCAAATTTGATAAAGTTTACGGTTGATGGTGTTAGGAATATAAAAAAACATCCTTGCCCAAAACCCTTAAATTCTATGTTGCCATTGATAAAATGGTATTCTAAGGAAAACAATCTTATCCTCGACCCTTTTGCTGGTTCGGGTACTACCCTTGTCGCCGCCAAGAATCTCGGTCACAGGTTTATCGGTTTTGAGATCAATCCCGACTACTGTAAAATAGCTGAAGACAGATTAAGACCGGAGAATTGTCCCCACGCGTGTGGGGGTGAACCGAAAAGAAGAAATCATAAGCGAGGACGGCAAAATAATGAAAGCCAATCCTTTGAGGGAATTGGGAACGCTTGGTCAGTCCATCTGGTTGGACTACATTCGGCGCGATCTGATGACCAGTGGTGGACTGCGCCGTCTGATCGAAGAAGACGGCCTGCGCGGGATGACATCGAATCCATCCATCTTCGAGAAGGCGATTGCGGACAGCCACGATTACGACGAGGACATTCGGGCCATGGCACTTAAGGGAAAAGGCGCTGAGGCAATCTATGAAACCCTCAGCCAGCGCGACGTGCAGAGCGCTGCCGACGAGTTCCGGCCTCTCTACGACAGGACTGACGGCAAAGATGGCTATGTCAGCCTGGAGGTCAATCCCCATCTGGCGCATGACACGAAAGGCACGATAGAGGAAGCCCGCCGGTTGTGGGGCGCCCTGGACCGGCCCAACGTTCTTATCAAGGTCCCGGCTACGGTCGAAGGGCTGCCTGCCATCCAGCAACTCATCACCGAAGGAATCAGCGTCAACGTGACACTGCTCTTTGGGTTGCCCCGTTACCGGCAGGTTGCGGAAGCTTACATCGCCGGCATTGAAGCGCGGGCAGCCCAAGGAAAGTCCGTGAAGCATGTGGCCTCGGTGGCCAGTTTCTTTTTGAGCCGTATTGATACGTTGGTAGATCCGCTGCTGGACAAACTCATTGCACAAGGCGGCAAGGGTGGCAGACCTCGCGAAAAAGGTGCGCGGGCAAGCTGCCATCGCCAGCGCGAAGATGGCCTATCAAATCTACAAAGAGATCTTCGGCAGCGACCGGTTTGGGAAGCTGGCTGCTCAGGGCGCTCGTGTCCAGCGGCTGCTCTGGGCCAGCACCGGCACCAAGGACCCGGACTACAGTGACGTGAAATACATCGAGGCCCTCATCGGACCAGACACAGTAAACACGGCCCCGCTGGAAACCCTTGACGCCTACCGCGACCATGGAGAGCCGAAAGCCCGGCTCGAACAAGATGTCAAGGAAGCCTGCTGGGTGTTGGAGCAACTGCCCGAACTGGGAATCAGCATCGACAATGTGACGCGGAAACTTGAGGACGAAGGCGTCGAGAAATTTAACAAGCCATTTGACAAGCTGATGGAGACCTTGGCGCAAAGGTCACCACGGCATTTGACGAGAGAGTCATGATAGTAAGTCCTTGTGCAGGAAAGCCGGCCGAAGCATCAATGCTGGTGAACGTACCCAGACTCGTCACAGCCTACTATACGGAGGCGCCTGACCCTTCAGTGCCGGAACAACGGATTGCCTTCGGCACCTCAGGACATCGTGGTTCCGCATTCGAAAAAGCTTTCAATGAATGGCATATCCTCGCCATCAGTCAGGCCATTTGTCTGTACCGGGAGCAGAAGAAGATCGATGGCCCGCTGTTTCTCGGCATGGATACGCATGCCCTTTCCGTCCCGGCTCTTGCCAGCGCGCTTGAGGTGCTGGCGGCAAACGGGGTGGAAGTCATGATCGCGCAGGGGGATGAATATACCCCAACCCCTGCCGTTTCCCACGCGATTCTCACGTACAACCGCGGGCGCAAGACAGGACTCGCCGACGGCATCGTCATCACGCCGTCACACAATCCGCCACATGACGGCGGGTTCAAATACAATCCCCCAAAGGGCGGGCCGGCGGAATCCGCCGTCACCGCCTGGATCGAGGCGAAGGCAAACGAGTTTCTCGAGAATGGCCTTCTGGGTTTGAAAAGGATTCCTTTCGAGAAGGCGCTTCGCGCCTCCACGACGCACCGCCACGACTATCTTAATGCCTACATTAGCGATCTTGGCAGTGTGATCAACATGGACGCCATTCGCGGCGCCAAGATCAGTCTGGGGGTGGATCCGCTCGGCGGCGCAGGGGTCCACTACTGGGGGCCCATTGCCGAGCGCTACGGGCTGAACCTCACCGTCGTCAACGAGGCCGTCGATCCGACCTTCCGTTTCATGACGGCGGATTGGGACGGCCAGATCCGCATGGACCCCTCATCGCCCTATGCAATGCAGAGATTGATCGATCTGAAGGATCGCTTCGAGATCGCCTTCGCCTGCGACACCGACCACGACCGGCACGGGATTGTCACCCGGAGCGCAGGACTGCTGCCGCCCAACCACTACCTTGCGGTCGCCATCTTCTATCTCTTCCAACACCGACCGAAGTGGCGCACGGAAACGGCGGTTGGCAAGACGGTGGTGAGCAGCCAGATGATTGATCGCGTCACCGCGAAGCTGGGGCGGAAGCTCTACGAGGTGCCGGTTGGCTTCAAGTGGTTCGTGGATGGCCTGCTCGACGGCTCGCTTGGCTTCGGCGGGGAAGAGAGTGCGGGCGCGTCGTTTGTCCGTCGGGATGGCAGCGTCTGGACGACGGACAAAGACGGAATCGTCCCGGCTTTGCTCGCGGCGGAGATCACGGCCCGGATGGGCCGAGATCCTGGCGAAATCTACCACGAACTCACCCGCGAGTTCGGTGAGCCGGTTTACGACCGCGTTGAGGCCCCGGCCACTCCGGAGCAAAAAGCAATGCTGGAGAGACTCTCGGCGCAGCAGGTCCGGCTCACCGACCTGGCTGGGGAAAAGATCCGGACCATCCTCACCCACGCGCCGGGCAACGGCGCGTCCATCGGCGGGTTGAAAGTAATAGTGGAAAGCGGATGGTTCGCGGCGCGTCCGTCAGGGACCGAAAATATCTACAAGATCTATGCGGAGAGCTTCCGTGGAGTGGATCATCTGCGGCGCATCCTGGAGGAAGCGCAGACAATCGTCAACGATGCTTTGGCTGCGGCGCCACAGCGGTCAGGGCTTGCAAGCAATACAAATTTGGAGGAGAAACTATGAGCAAACAAACACCTGTCAGCAAGCCGATCTACAGTTTTTTACCTACGGACGTCGAAGGATTAGATTCCCTGGCGGAGCTTGCCCTGGATATGCGCTGGTCGTGGAATCATGCCGCCGACGAAGTGTGGCGGCAGCTTGATCCCGCGCTTTGGGAGTTCACTCAAAACCCTTGGGTCGTCCTACAGACTGTCTCGAGGGACAAACTCCAGCGCGTGTCAGCCGATCCCGCCTTCCGCAAGAAGGTCGATGCGCTCGTGCAAGCCAGGCGTCAGGCGGCGAAAGCCCCCGCGTGGTTTCAGCAAGATCATCCACAGTCGACCCTGACCCGTGTCGCGTATTTCAGCATGGAATTCATGTTGAGCGAAGCTCTGCCCATCTACTCAGGGGGGCTTGGCAATGTGGCCGGCGATCAGCTCAAAGCGGCCAGTGATCTGGGCGTGCCGGTGGTCGGAGTGGGGCTGCTCTATCAACAAGGCTATTTTCGACAGGTGCTCGACAAGGACGGAGCGCAACAGGCCCTTTTTCCTTACAACGATCCCGGGCAATTGCCCATCACGCCGTTGCGCCAGGCGAACGGGGAGTGGTTGCGGCTGGATCTCGACTTGCCCGGTTATCCGGTCTGGCTGCGCGCCTGGCAGGTCCAGGTTGGCCGAGTGCAGCTTTACCTGCTCGACAGCAATGACCTTGCGAACCTCCCGGCTCACCGAGGCATTACCAGCGAGCTATACGGGGGCGGGCCGGGATTACGTCTTAAGCAAGAACTGGTACTCGGGATCGGCGGGTGGCGCCTGCTCAATGCGCTCGGGATCAAGCCCGAAGTGTGCCACCTGAATGAAGGGCATGCGGCCTTCGCCGTGTTGGAACGGGCTCGAACCTTTATGGAAGAGACCGGACAACCCTTCGAAGTCGCACTGAGCGCAACACGAACGGGCAACCTCTTTACCACCCACACGCCAGTGGCCGCCGGTTTTGACCGTTTCTCTCCTGCCCTCACCGAACAGTACCTCGGTTGGTACGCCCAGAACAAGCTCGGCATCTCGCTTCACGATTTGCTGGCCCTTGGGCGCGCGAACCCGAACGACTCTTCTGAACCCTTTAATATGGCCTACCTGGCTGTGCGAGGGAGCGGAGCGGTTAACGGGGTGAGCCGCTTGCACGGGAAGGTGAGCCGACGGATTTTTACGCCTCTCTTTCCGCGCTGGCCGGAGGAGGAAGTGCCCATTGGACATGTTACTAACGGAGTCCACATGCCGAGTTGGGACTCGGCAGAATCTGACGATCTGTGGACTGAAGCCTGCGGAAAAGGCCGCTGGCTGGGGACGGTTGAAACCTTAGAGCGGGACATTCGCCGCGTTTCGGACGCCAAGCTCTGGCAACTTCGCACCGTCGCCAGCAAGTCTCTCATTGAATACGCCCGCGAACGATTGTCCCGGCAACTGGACGCCTCAGGCGCGTCACCCGAGGCGGTTGACGGCGCGAAGCATCTGTTTGATCCCAACGCTTTGACGCTGGGCTTTGCGCGCCGTTTCGCAACCTACAAGAGGCCGAACCTGCTGCTGCACGACCCGGAGCGACTGCTTCGCCTATTAACCAATACTCAGCGGCCTGTGCAACTCATCCTTGCCGGTAAGGCCCATCCGGCGGACTGGGCGGGGCAGGCCCTGATTCAGGAATGGACCCATTTCATTCGGCGGCCCGAGGCGCGCCCCCAAGTGATATTCCTCAGCGACTACGACATGCATTTAACCGAGCACCTGGTGCAAGGGGTAGATGTCTGGATCAATACGCCACGGCGGCCCTGGGAGGCTAGTGGAACAAGCGGCATGAAGGTGCTCGTCAATGGAGGCATCAATCTGTCGGAGTTAGACGGATGGTGGGCGGAAGCCTATACGCCTGAGGTGGGGTGGGCGCTGGGGGACGGCCAGGAACATGGTGATGATCCGGCCTGGGACGCCGCCGAAGCCGCGGCGCTCTACGACTTGCTCGAACGCAAGGTGATCCCCGAGTTTTATACCCGCGACAAGAAGGGAATACCCACTGCCTGGGTGGCGCGCATGCGTGAAAGTATGGCGCAGTTGACACCGCAGTTTTCCGCGAACCGCACCGTGCGCGAATACACCGAACAACATTACCTTCCGGCTGCAGCCGCCTACCGTGAGCGCGCGGCGAACAAAGGCGCAGTGGGCAGGCAAGTGGTCGATTGGCAGCATGCGGTGGATCGGAAGTGGGGCTCGTTGCGCTTCGGAGACTTGCGGGTCGAAACCAACGCGGACCACCACGTGTTTGAAGTCGAAATCTTTCTGAACGATCTCGACCCGAATGCGGTGCGAGTTGAGCTTTATGCGGACAGAATCAAGGGCGGCGATCCCGCACGGGAGGAAATGAAGTGCGCGCGACCGCTACCTGACGCATCCCGCCGCCGCGTCTATCACGCAACGGTACCCACTACACGTCCAGCGAGAGACTACACGGCGCGAGTGATACCTCAGCACTCCGGGGTGGCGGTTCCGTTGGAATCCGCTCGAATCCTATGGCAACGATGATGAAAACGCCCCAACGAGAGTTGCACGATTATATCTCGGAGATCTCCGAGCGCGCTGACGTTTGGGCGGGATCTCCTCTGCCTTTGGGAACCCAGGAAAGGGGAGGAGGGGTTAATTTCGCCATTTTCAGCCGTGACGCCAGCCGCGTTCGACTAGAGTTGTTCGACCATCCCGAAAACGCAGTGCCCGCCCGGGTAATCGATCTGGGTTCAGCGCGCAACCGCACCGGCGACGTATGGCACGTTTGGGTGGAGGGGATCGGTCCCGGTCAACTCTATGCTTACCGTGTGGATGGCCCTCACGAACATAGCGAAGGACATCGTTTCAATTTCAACAGGCTTCTCCTCGATCCCTTCGCTACCGCGATTTCGCGGCTGCCCCCGCGGTCGCCACACAGATCGAGATTCCAATCCAAAGCAGTGCTAAGTAACCCTGAGCAGTATCAGCGGACGAGCCAGTCATCTCGTCGGCGCTTTATTAACATCGTATAATGTAAGATGCCGCTATGCGATGGTCTCGTGCCTTGTCGTCAACGACGCCGTGAAGGTCGCGATGATGAAATCGCGCGTTGGCGAATGATGGCGGTTGCGGAAAAATACATTGATTGGGCCAGAGATCACAATATGGTATTCCAGGAAGGTGATAATATGACGAATACAGACGACAGACAACACCGCCCGATCCTGCAAAGAATTGCTCATCGGGTGATGCTTGAGAAAGGGCTTTTTCCAGATTTCCCACCCCAGGCGCTCGCCGAGCTTGACGGAATAAAAGGACCAGCGACACAAGCTGAGGTATCGACGCGTGACCTCAGAGACCTTCTCTGGTGCTCTATCGACAACGATGATTCGCGTGACCTGGACCAGCTTACCGTTGCCGAAGCCATGCCCGACGGGGCCGCCAAGGTCCTGGTTGCCATTGCCGACGTTGACGCGGTTGTCAAGAAGCGATCGGCTCTTGACGATCATGCGCGGCAGAACACCACCTCGGTCTACACGGTCGCCGAGACGTTTCCGATGCTGCCCGAGAAACTCTCCACGGATCTTACCTCTCTCAACTATGATTCAGACCGGCTGGCCATCGTTATTGAAATGGTTCTCGCCGGGGATGGATCGCTTCAGAGTTCGGACCTTTATCAAGCGGTGGTGTGTAATCGTGCAAAGCTTGCTTACAACAGCGTTGCCGCTTGGCTTGAGGGTAATGGCCCGATGCCACAAGGGATCGACACGGTCAAAGGTCTCGACGAGAACCTTCGACTTCAGGACCGCCTGGCTCAGAAACTGAAAGCGCTCCGGCACCTGCACGGTGCGCTTGACCTCGAAACAATAGAAGCACGTCCGGTCTTTGACGGAGATGAGCTCAAGGACTTGGAAGCCGAAAAAAAGAACAGGGCTAAAGAAATCATTGAGGACTTCATGATCGCGGCCAATGGCGTTACCGCACGATACCTCGCGTCCAAAAAGTCTACGTCGCTGCGGCGCGTAGTTCGCATACCCAAACGCTGGGACCGGATCATCGAGCTTGCCGCAGAGCGGGGCTCAACGTTGCCCAGGGAGCCCGACTCAAAGGCCTTGGAGCAATTCCTGGTATCGGCGAAAGCCGCTGATTCTCTCCGCTTTCCCGATCTCTCTCTCAGTGTCGTCAAGCTCATGGGTGCGGGTGAATACGTCGTCGAACTTCCGGGAGGCAGTGTCGCCGGGCACTTCGGTCTTGCGGTCAAGGACTATGCTCACTCCACCGCCCCGAACCGCCGATACCCCGATCTGATTACACAACGGTTGCTGAAAGCAGCAATGGCGGGACGTTCCCAGCCCTACGAGAACGACGAATTGGAATCGCTCGCAAAGCATTGCACCGAAGAGGAAGACGCAGCGACAAAAGTTGAACGGCAGGTCACAAAATCCGCAGCAGCAATACTGCTGGAATCAAGGATCGGGGAGCAGTTTGATGCCATCGTCACCGGCGCATCGGACAAAGGCACGTGGGTCCGTCTTCTGCATCCGCCCATTGAAGGAAGACTGGAGAGCGGTTTTGAAGGCATGGATGTCGGCCACAGGCTCCGCGTGCAACTGGTCCGCACGAATGTGGAGCGCGGATATATCGACTTTAAGAGAGTGGTGTAAGGAGAGGCGGTTTCACCAAAGGAGAACCAATGCCACAAACACCACATATTGAACGCCACTTCAGGTGGCACGATTGTGCTGAAGGAGGCTGAATGAAAAAGAGCAATTCAATTACGGCATTGTTTCTGGATATCGGCGGCGTTTTGCTTACCGACGGATGGAGTCACGTGTCCAGTAAATTGGCGGCCAAGGCGTTCGGCCTGAATTTGGAAGAGTTGAAAAACCGGCATAACCAGGCCCTCGACACTTACGAGTTGGGTAAGCTCACCATTGAGGAATACTTGAACCAGGTGGTGTTCTACAAGGAGAGGCCGTTTACTCGGGCTCAGTTTCGGAAATTCATGTTCGCCCAGTCGAAGCCATATCCCAAAATGATCGAGTTGGTCCGTCGGCTTAAGGCACGATATGGATTGAAAATCATCGTAGTCAGCAACGAAGGGCGCGGACTGAATGAGTATCGGATTCGAAAGTTCAAGCTGGACGAATTTGTGGATTCTTTTATTTCCTCCTGCTTCGTACAGTTGCGAAAGCCTGACGCGGACATCTTTCGTTTTGCGCTCGATACCGCGCGGGTTCCGGCCAATCAGGTAATTTATATCGATAACACCCCGATGTTCGTCGAAGTCGCGGAAGGTTTAGGGATTCGAAGCATTCTTCACACGGATTACAAGTCTACTTGCGCGAAACTAGTTTCGTTTGGATTGGAGGTTACAGAATGACAAACCAGTCATCCGCAAAACCGAATCACGCTAGCGTGTTGACGATTAACGGCGGATCATCAAGCATCAAGTTCGCGCTGTTCGAGGTCGGTGACTCGCTCCGACGGATACTGGAGGGCGGGATTGAGCGGATTGGACTGCCGGAGGCCACCATGAGGGTGAAAGGCTTAAACCAGGCGGACAACTTTTCGCGGTTAGTGACGGCGCCGGATCACATGGTGGCGGTGGGCGCTCTGATGGATTGGATTGAGGAACGCAGCGGGCGTGATGCATTGACCGCGGTGGGGCATCGCGTGGTGCATGGCGGGCCGAATTATAGCAAACCGCAGCGAATCACTGCGGAAATGGTTGAGGAACTGCACCGGCTCAGTCCATTCGATCCTGAGCATCTGCCGGAGGAGATCCTGTTGACCGAGGCGTTTTATCGCCGATTTCCTGACCTGCCCCAAGTGGCGTGTTTCGACACGGCTTTTCACCATGACCTGCCGCGCGTGGCCCGGTTGTTGCCGATCCCGCGCCGCTACGAGGCGCAGGGAGTGCGGCGGTATGGGTTTCACGGGTTGTCGTATGCGTTTCTGATGGGAGAACTGGCCCGCGTGGCCGGAATGGAAGCGGCACTAGGCAGGGTCATCCTCTCCCACCTCGGCAATGGTGCGAGCCTGGCGGCGGTGCGTGACGGCAAACCCGTGGACACAAGCATGAGTTTCACCCCGACGGCCGGGGTGCCGATGAGCACCCGGTCCGGTGATCTCGATCCCGGACTGGTTTGGTATCTGGCGCGCACTGAAGAAATGAGCGCGAAGCAATTCAACGAGATGGTCAATTTCCAGTCCGGGCTGCTCGGCGTGTCGGAGACCAGTTCCGACATGCGTGACTTGCTCGACCGTGAAATGCAGGACTTGCGGGCGGCTGAAGCGGTCGCTCTGTTTTGCTACCAGGTCAAGAAATGGATCGGCGCATTCGCGGCGGCGTTGGGTGGACTGGACACGCTGGTGTTCGCTGGTGGTATCGGAGAGAATGCGCCCACGGTCCGCGCCCGGATTTGCGATGGGCTGGGATTCCTTGGAATCGAACTCGAAGAAAAGCGAAACGTGGCCAATGAGGGCGTGATTTCCGCGGCGGCCAGCCGGGTTGCTGTTCGCGTCATTCATACGGACGAAGAACGCATGATAGCCGAGACGGTTTGCGGCGTTCTCGGCCTTGGCTGAAAAAAGGAGAATTGAACCATGAAGACAAACACTCTTTCCCCGGAACTGCTCCACAAGATGGACGCCTACTGGCGCGCCGCCAACTATCTGTCGGTCGGCCAGATTTATCTTTACGACAATCCGCTGCTGAAGCAGCCGCTGAAACTGTCGCACGTGAAGCCGCTGGTGGTTGGACACTGGGGCACGACGCCGGGCCAGAATTTCATCTATGTGCATTTGAACCGGGTCATCAAGAAGTATGAACTGGATATGTTCTACATCGCCGGTCCGGGTCACGGCGGCCCGGCGCTGGTGGGCAATACTTACCTCGAAGGCACCTACAGTGAGATTTATCCCAACATCACGCAGGATGAGGCTGGGATCAAGAAGCTGTTCATGCAGTTCTCGTTCCCCGGCGGGATTTCCAGCCATGTTGCGCCGACGACGCCGGGGTCGATTCACGAAGGTGGCGAACTGGGCTATTCGCTCAGCCATGCCTTCGGGGCCGCGTTCGACAATCCCGATCTTATCGTCGCCTGCGTGGTCGGCGACGGCGAGGCGGAAACTGGCCCCTTGGCGACCGCATGGCAGTCCAACAAGTTTCTCAACCCAATTACCGACGGAGCCGTGCTGCCGATCCTGCACCTCAATGGCTACAAGATCAGCAACCCGACCGTCCTGGCCCGCATCGAGCATGAGGAATTGGAGCAATTCTTGCGAGGCTGCGGCTGGACGCCCCACTTTGTGGAAGGTGATGAGCCGGAAGAGATGCATCAACTCATGGCCAGTACTTTGGAAGAGGTTATCGAGGGCATTCGGCAAATCCAAAGCAATGCGCGGAACAAAAATGACAATACTCGGTCGCGCTGGCCGATGATCGTTCTCAAATCACCCAAGGGCTGGACGGGACCGAAAGTCGTCGATGGTCTGCAAGTTGAGGGCACGTTCCGAGCGCACCAGGTGCCGCTCCTGGTGGATTCCGAGCATCCCGATCATCTCAAGCAACTTGAAAGCTGGATGAAGAGCTACAGGGCAGAAGAACTGTTCGATGACGATGGCCGACTCATGCCGGAATTGGCCGAGCTGGCGCCTAAGGGCGACCGGCGGATGGGCGCTAATCCCCACGCCAACGGCGGCATTCTGTTGCGCGACCTGCGAATGCCGGACTTCCACGTCCACGCGGTGAATGTGCCTTCGCCCGGCGCCGTTGACGGCCAAGATACGCTCGTGCTGGGTAAGTTCCTGCGTGACGTGGTCAAGCTGAATCAAGATCAGCGTAATTTCCGTATCTTCGGTCCCGATGAGACGCTCTCGAATCTCCTGGGCGCGGTCTTTGAAGCAACCAATCGTCAGTGGGACGCCCGAGCAGTAAAGAATGATGAATTCCTCGCGCCCACCGGACGAGTACTGGACTCGGTGCTCAGCGAGCACCAGTGCGAGGGCTGGCTGGAGGGTTATCTGCTCACCGGACGGCACGGGTTGTTTAACTGCTACGAGGCGTTCATTCACATCATTGATTCGATGTTCAACCAGCACGCCAAGTGGCTGAAGGTTACATCGCAACTGCCGTGGCGGCGGAAGATCGCCTCGCTGAACTATCTGCTCGCCTCCCACGTCTGGCAGCAGGATCACAACGGCTTCACGCACCAGGATCCCGGCTTCCTCGACCACGTCATCAACAAGAAGGCCGATATCGTGCGCGTTTACCTTCCGCCCGACGCCAACTGCCTGTTGTCGGTTTTCGATCACTGCCTGCGCAGCCGGCACTATGTGAACGTGGTGGTTGCGGGAAAACACGCGCTGCCCCAATGGCTGACTATGGAAGCGGCGGTCGTGCATTGCACGGAAGGAATCGGCATCTGGCAGTGGGCCAGCAACGACCAGGGCGCCGAGCCGGACGTGGTAATGGCCTGTTGCGGAGACACGCCCACGCTGGAGATCCTGGCTGCCGTTTCCATACTTCGCAAACATCTGCCCGATCTGAAGATCCGGGTGATCAATGTCGTCGATCTCATGAAGCTGGAGCCCGGCACGGAACACCCGCACGGCCTGAGCGATAAGGATTACGACTCGCTCTTCACGAAAGACAAGCACATCATCTTTGGCTTTCATGGATACCCCTGGCTGGTCCACCGGCTGACCTACCGCCGGACCAACCGAAACCTGCATGTCCGAGGCTACAAGGAAGAGGGCACGATCACGACGGCCTTTGACATCAGGGTGCAAAACGACCTGGACCGGTTCCACCTGGTGCAAGACGTGGTTGATCGGCTGCCGCAGCTGGGCGCTAAGGGGGCCTACTTGAAGCAGACGGTGCAGGACAAACTCATCGAGCACAAGCAGTACATCGACAAGCACGGCCAGGACATGCCGGAAATCCGGAACTGGAAATGGAGTCAGGACGGAACGTAGAAAGAGAAAACGTGGAGCGTGGAGGAAAAATGATGCGCATTGGCATAGCTGCAGACCATGGCGGGTTTGAGTTGAAAGTGCAACTGACTTCGGCCCTCAAGGCCGCCGGTTATGAGGTGGCGGACTTCGGCGCCCATGAACTGGTTATAGGAGATGACTACCCTGATTTTGTGGTGCCCCTGGCCCTGGCAGTGGCGAAAGGCGAAGTTGCCAGAGGTTTGGCCATCTGTGGCAGCGGGGTAGGGGCTTGCGTTGCGGCCAACAAGGTGCCCGGCGTGCGGGCGGCTTTGATCACGGATTCCTTCTCCGCTCATCAGGGGGTAGAGGACGACGACATGAACGTTATGTGTCTGGGCGGCCGGGTCACCGGAGATGCTCTATCCTGGGATTTGGTCCAGACATTCCTGTACGCCCATTTCAAGGGGGCCGAACGGTTCAGGCGCCGTCTTGCGAAAGTGGCGGCATTGGAAAGAGAGAAAAAGTCTTAATAGAGAAAAATACTTTGCATATATTCCGGAGACTAGGGCCAGAGCGTGATCGATTAATAATTGATAAAATTACGGAGGTATCAGAGATGAGTTCACAAGAGCTCATAGCCACTGCCAGGGCGATGGTCGCTGAGGATAAAGGTCTTCTGGCCATGGATGAGAGTACCCCCACCTGCAACAAGCGTTTTGAAAAAGTGGGGATTCCTCAAACTGAAGAAACCCGCCGTTCCTACCGGGAATTGATTGTGACCACTCCCGGGTTGGGTGAGTTTATCAGCGGCGTCATCCTTTATGATGAGACCATCCGTCAGTCCAGGAAAGATGGCACTCCCTTTGTTAGAGTCATCACCGATGCGGGAATCATTCCCGGCATCAAAGTTGACACCGGTGCAAAGGACATGGCAGGTCATCCCAGAGAGAAAATAACCGAAGGTCTGGACGGATTGCGTGACCGCCTGGCTGAATACTCTCAAATGGGCGCACGTTTTGCGAAGTGGCGCGCGGTGATTGCCGTGGGCGACGGCATTCCCAGCCGGGGTTGCATCGAGGCCAACGCGCAGGCGCTGGCCCGTTATGCCGCGTTGTGCCAGGAAGCCGGACTGGTCCCCGTCGTCGAGCCGGAAGTGCTCATGGACGGCGGGCATACACTGGAGCGGTGCGGCGAGGTAACAGAGGAAGTCCTGCGAACGGTTTTTAACCAGCTTTACACACAACGGGTGACGCTGGAGGGTATGATCCTGAAGCCCAACATGGTGCTTCCGGGATTGACCTGCCCCAAGCAAGAAGGGGTGGACGAGGTGGGCGACGCCACGGTGAGGTGTCTCCTTCGAGCCGTCCCCGCTGCGGTTCCGGGGATTGCGTTCTTGTCGGGCGGCCAACCCGGCGAACTGGCCTCGGCCCGTTTGAATGCCATGAATGTTAGATTCAAGTCGCAACTGCCTTGGGCGTTGGCGTTTTCGTTTGCCCGCGCCATCCAGCAACCGGCTTTGGAGATTTGGCAAGGCGAGGAGGCCAACGTGCCTGCGGCACAGCAAGCTCTGTATCATCGGGCCAGGTGCAACCGCGCTGCGCGCCGTGGCGAATACAATGCCACGATGGAAAGGGACGTGAAACCCGCTATTCCGCTGCCGATCTATCGATCACCCGGACAAGCACCGGAAGGGGAATGAACATGGCAACAAGCATCGCGCCACTCACCAAACTCACGGCATGGCAGGCCCTCGAAGCCCATTACCCGAAAGTCCGGGAGTTGCATCTTCGGAAGCTCTTCGCGGACGATCCGAAGCGCGGGGAGCGCATGACAGCTGAGGCCGTCGGCATCTACTTTGACTATTCGAAGCACCGCATCACCGACGAGACACTCAGGCTCCTTTTGCAATTGACGGAGGAGTCTGGCCTGCGGGTTCGCATCGATGCCATGTTCCGGGGCGAGAAGATTAACGTCACGGAGAAGCGGGCCGTCCTGCACGTGGCCCTGCGCGCCCCCAAAGGGCAATCCATCGTCGTGGACGGCGAAGACGTCGTGCCTCAGGTCCACGCCGTGCTCGACAAGATGGCCGACTTCTCCACCCGGGTGCGCAGTGGGAAGTGGAAGGGCCACACCGGCAAGCCGATCCGCAACGTCATCAATATCGGCATCGGTGGGTCTGACCTGGGGCCGGTGATGGTGTACGAGGCATTGCGGCATTACAGCCAGCGCGACTTGACTTTCCGCTTCGTCTCCAACATCGACGGCACCGACTTCGCCGAGGCCACCCGCGACCTCGACGCCGAGGAGACACTGTTCATCATCTCGTCGAAGACGTTTATGACCCTGGAGACGATGACCAACGCGCACACAGCCCGCGACTGGGCTCTCAAGACTTTGAAACATCCCGCTGCTGTTGCCAGGCATTTCGTCGCGGTCTCGACCAACGTCGGGGAAGTGGCTAAGTTCGGCATCGACACCGCAAATATGTTCGAGCTTTGGGATTGGGTCGGCGGGCGGTACTCAATGGACTCGGCGATTGGTCTTTCGACGATGATCGCCATTGGCCCTGAAAATTTCCGCGCCATGCTCCACGGTTTCCACCAGATGGACGAGCATTTCCGCACTGCCCCTTTCGAGCGCAACTTGCCGGTACTCATGGGGCTCCTGGGCCTCTGGTACAATAACTTCTTCGGTGCGCAGACCATGGCGGTTCTTCCGTATGAACAGTACTTGAAGCGCTTCCCGGCTTACCTCCAGCAGTTGACTATGGAGAGCAATGGCAAGCACGTCACGCTTGATGGGACTGAGGTCGCCTGGCAAACCGGGCCAATCTGCTGGGGGGAGCCGGGTACCAATGGCCAGCATTCCTTCTACCAACTGATTCATCAGGGGACCAAGTTCATCCCCTGCGACTTCATCGGGTTTGTTCAGCCGCTTAACCCTCTCGGCCGCCACCACGACTTGCTCTTGGCCAACGTGTTTGCCCAGGCAGAGGCGCTGGCCTTTGGCAAAACGCCGCAGGAGGTCCGAGCCGAGAGCACACCCGCATGGCTGGTGCCGCACCGAACCTTCGAGGGCAACCGTCCGTCGAGCACGATCCTCCTGGAACGGCTGACTCCGGTGGCGCTGGGGAAGCTCGTCGCACTGTACGAACACAGTGTCTTTACTCAAGGCGCCATTTGGAACATTGACTCATTTGACCAGTGGGGGGTCGAACTGGGGAAGGCGCTTGCCGCGCGCATCATCCCCGAACTTGAGACCGGGGCCAAGTGCCAACTCAAGCACGATAGCTCAACCAACACCCTGATCCGGCGCTACGGGAGATCCAAGGAGCTGTTGCATGGGCGATAAAACCAGTCCCTCGAACGTCGGCCCGGTGGTCTCGGTGCGCGGGATGTTGACGCCAAGAGATAACCAGTTTGCTTATTAAGAACAGAGAGACTGAGAATTTTCCAAGCAAGTAAGGGAGGCAGCGCAGAGGAAAGAGTCTCACCACCTGATATCGACTGAGGCACTGATCCTCGGTGCGTACCGAGCCCGAATGGTTATGTCTGAATCCGGGCAATGATGCAGGAAATGCTCTCGAATAGTGGTGGCGAATCTGCAGATTCCGTAATCAACCAGTTACGAAACTCGTCTATAAGGGGGAGCTTGATTGGACAAGTTAGCCCTTTGGCGATTGCGTCAAAGGGTTTTCTGTATGTGGAATCCGAGGTTGACGAAAAAACTTGACTTTTGAACGAAAAGCTTCTATAGATGTCAAAATTGCGGACTCGCTTTATTTGTGTCACACAACAGAGGATCTTATAGAATGGCTCAACTAACTAAATTTAGTTTCGGCGCAACTTCAGCCATTGTTACCAGTTTGGCTTTTATTGTTGGCTTATTTAGAAATGCTAATCCTAAACCAGCTATTATCGGTTCCTTGTTGGTGATTGCTATTGCTGACAATATTTCTGATTCATTAGGCATTCATGTTTATCAGGAATCACAGCTTCTAAGTTCTAAGGTCATTAGAGCTTCCACATTTTTCAATTTCTTGACAAGATTTATGGTGATGTTGATTTTCATTCTATTGGTTGCGTTTTTACCGATGGGCTATGCGGTGATATTTTCAATTGCCTACGGTATTTCGCTGCTGGCTATCCTAAGCTATCTGATAGCAAGAGGACAGAAAGTGAATCCACACAGGGCAATTTTGCAACATGTTGCCATTGCTGTTTTAGTGGTCACGGTTAGCAATTTCTTGGGCAAGTGGATCATGCGCGTTTTTTAATAAAACTCAAATCATTCAAAAACTTTGATCGAAGTTCAAAATCTTACAAAGACATTCGGTGATTTCATTGCCGTGAAAAACATCTCTTTCTTCGTGAGCAAAGGAGAAATATTTGCTTTTTTAGGACCCAATGGAGCGGGAAAAACCACCACCATAAAAATGCTTACTACGCTCCTGCGTCCCACTAGTGGAAAGATCTCTTTGGATGGAAATGACCCGACAAAGGATCAGCATGCAGTTCGGCGCTCTTTTGGCATTGTTTTTCAAGACCCCAGCTTAGACGAGGAACTCACCGCATACGAAAACATGGAAATCCATGGTGTACTCTATGGGGTCACAAAAGAGATGCGTGAGCCAAAAATCGAGCAATTATTGAAATTTGTCGAACTGTGGGATCGCAAAGACGATCGCGTAAAGAAGTTTTCTGGCGGAATGAAGCGCCGACTTGAGGTTGCGCGGAGTCTAATCCATCACCCGAAGATCCTCTTTTTGGATGAGCCAACCCTGGGGTTAGATCCACAGACCAGAAACCGCATCTGGGCTTACATCAAAAGCCTAAATGAAGAGGAGGAAACGACGGTCTTCTTCACCACCCATTATATGGATGAAGCTGAAAGGATAGCCCAGAGAATTGCCATTATTGATCACGGAAAGATTGTGGCTCAGGGAGCACCCGCAGAATTGAGACAACAGACAAGAACCACCACGTTAGAAGACGCCTTTCTGGTGCTGACTGGAAAAACCATTCGTGACGAGGAAGTGGGCAATGTTGATAGAATGAGAATGCACAGAAGGATTTTCAGGCGCTAATTTCGTGAACATATGAGAATAATCTATATCCTTTGGTTAAGACAACTAAAGAGATATTATCGTTCCAGGTCCAGAGTGGTAGGTTCTCTGGGCCAACCCCTGCTGCTTTTGCTGGCATTGGGTTTTGGTTTTGGACCGATATATCAAAAGGCGGGAGGCGGCAACTACATTCAATTTCTGGCGCCGGGGATCATCTCCATGGGAATTCTTTTTACCGCAGTGTTTTCGGGCATCGAAATAATTTGGGACAGACAGTTTGGATTCTTAAAAGAAACCCTGGTAGCGCCCGTTTCCCGCTTGAAGATTATGATAGGGAGGACTCTGGGTGGGGGAACGGTGGCCATAATTCAAGGGCTCATTGTACTCGCGATTTCTGTGCTGATCGGGTTTCGACCGACCAGCGTACACTTCTTACTATTTTCCTTCGTCTTCATGGCGCTCATTGCGCTTTTCTTCACCGCATTGGGGACTGCGATCGCCTCGGTCTTGGAGGACATGCAGGGATTCCAGTTGATTATGAACTTCCTGCTAATGCCACTGTTTTTTCTTTCGGGCGCCTTATTTCCGCTCCGGGGGCTGCCAAGAGCATTTGCCATAGTCGCGAGTATGGATCCGCTTTCTTACGGCGTTGATGGCCTGCGAGGCACACTGGTAAACGGAGCCCATTTCGGCTTGTTCACCGACTTCTTCGTTTTGAGCATTATAACAATGATAGTACTGGTGATAGGCAGTTATCTTTTTACCAAGATACAAATCTGACGTTTCCTCTGATATCCGCAGAGGAATCGCCAAGAAAGCAGGCATTCTATGATGTCTCTGAGATTACGGACCTCTGTTTTCCGCCTCCCCCAAAAGGCTCTAACCAGGTCCGCGGACCCACTCGTTGGTCCTGCTTGTGGTAGAATTCGAGTGCAGCCGAAATGGCTCTGATTTACTTCCGTAGGCCAACCATCTGGCAGGCTGATTGGTTTGTGTGAGTTGGTTGACAGGTCTTTGTCGGGTACGCCGCGCCTACTCGACCTGCAAAACCTGGAAGACTAACCATACATTCTGATCGCGCCAGCTTTTATTCCCGCTTGTGCAATGTGCTCAGGCGTGGTATTGGACACAGTCACTTCATGGCCCAGGAAATCTCTTTGAGTTTCCATGTAGCAGTATCGGACGTAAGAACTGCAATACATGGCATGGGGATCGTCCACCGGATTGGGTAACCACTGCTTCTTCATGACTATGGCCCACCAGGTCCCGAGCAGCTCTTCAATGGGGTAGAGCACCTGTTCGTCCACCAACTGAAGTGCAGTCGCCAGAATCATGTCCCTCTCTCCCTCCTGCAGACCAAAGTCGATTACCGCCGCGTTTTCCACTTTGTCCTGACACCATTTTCCGACCCAGTTCTCCTGGGCACCATTCCTGAGCTGGAGCTTGAAGAGCTTCAGGACAAGGTCACTTTCGAAAATGTAGGGACTTTGCATTTTGGAGCCGCCGGGTCCTCTCTTATCGAGCCGCATTTGCCCCAAAACGAAGCAGTGAGACCAAAGGGAAGGTTTTCCATCCGGGGTCAATTTCCTCTGGGCTTCCCTGATAGCCAGGCCAATTCCATCCTTTGTTCCTACCAGGCCGATAATTCCCGGTTTGAAGTGTCCCGCGAAAAACCCAAGCAATCTCTGATTGAGATTCGCCATGATCAACCCGCCTCCTTTCGTATTCAGGCAGAAATCCGTCGGAAAGAATGAAGACTCACACCTTTTTCTGAGGTTCTGGACGTGCCAAAACAGGAAACTTCGACGCGCCTCTCCCTCCAATCGGATACGAATGTCTCCTCAGCAGAACACTGCCCTTGGGCGACCTAATCATTCCGAGCTCCCTCCCCAGGCGGGACAAAGAGGCTCCCGTTCCCCCGATATCACATGGCTGCTCTAATGCCTCAAACCCCGCTGGTTTTATGTCTACTTCAATTCTGAGGTGCAGTGCGGACAGCGCGTGGCCTTGATCGGAATGACAGAAAGGCAAAAAGGGCATTCCTTGCTGGCGGGGACGACTGGCGCAGGCTCCGCACGCCGCTTGAACTTGTTAACCTGTCGGATTAAGAGGAAAATCACAAAGGCCACGATGATGAAATCGATCACCGTATTTAGGAAAATGCCGTAGTTGATGGTGGCCGCACCGGCGGCCTGTGCTTCTGCTAATGAGCCGTAATGTTGACCCGAGAGATTGACGTACAGTTTAGAAAAATCCAATTTACCTAAGAGCAATCCAATTGGCGGCATTATTACGTCGCCGACCAGTGAAGTGACGATTTTGCCGAAAGCCGCGCCGATAATGATTCCAATGGCCATGTCGAGCACGTTCCCCCGCATGGCAAACTCTTTGAATTCTTTCAGCATCTCACCTTCCCCTTTCTTGACGATCCATTCTTTCAACCAGGACTACCGTGGGCATCCGGAGGAGTAGTCTGCTACGTTCTCTTCCGCCCGGTCAGGGCGGCTCACCCAGCGTGAGGACGTACTTTTTGAGCAGCGCCGGCTTTGTCCTGAAGAGGCTCTTTCTTCACCTCGAAATCGACCGGCTGTCCTTCCTTTGTATCCTCAAAATCAAACCCCGGCTCAAGGTCGGTGAAGTGAAAGAAATAGTCCTTCCCCTCATAAGTCTGTATGAATCCGTAACCGCGATCTGCCACCTTCCTCTTAATCGTCCCGCTGTGCATGGTTCCGAGATTAGAAGTCTCGGGCGCGTCGTCAGAGGGCGCGGCATCCGCCCCGGAGCTTACGAACTCTCGCTGGGCCTCCTGCTTTTGCCGAGCAAACTCGGTCCGACAAGCTGGGCAATAGAATCTCTGCCCCTTTCGCGGGTGAAACGTGGTCCAGGTTCTCCGGTCACCCTTATGCGTCGGCGATTCACACTCCAGCTGGTGGCGCTCGTATTTTAGCTCCAGGCTGTGCAACAAGTCGTCGATCCAGATTATGTCGAAGTCCTTGACCCGGGCTTCATCCCGAGGGTCGGCGAATTCGGGAGTGCAGCTCCCCTTTATGCTGGCGATGGCCACACGTTTGCCCAGTCGGCGCACGTGCTGAAGCACCGGCTTGTAGTCCTGGTCCCCGACCACGGCCATGGCCACGTCATAAGCATACGGAATAGCCGCAAAGTACAGTATGGATGTGGCCAGAGAAAGGTCGACGCACTTTTCCTTGGGTTCAAACGGATCCTCAGGGTTGCGGTCTTCCCTTTTCAAACGACGGCCTCGGTAGTTGATAGGGAAGATCTCCAACTCGTAATGATATTCTTCTTTCAACAGGTCAAAGAAGTCCAAGCGGCGCTCAACCGCATCTTCGTCCCGTAAATCGTAGTTGGACGCGTAACTGCCGAACAGGTAAGTGCGAACGACATCCACTTGAGTCACACCAAGCTCTTTACCGACCTCTTCGGCCAACACCTGTGGCAGCTTGCCGAAATCAACGTGATAATCCTCCTGGCCGTATGCCTTACTCAGCCGGGGAAGATTCGAATACAGCCATGTTCCGTCAATGAATATCATGACCTTCGCCATGATAGTCCCTCCTTTCCAAAGGAAACTTGTACAGCTCACACATCAAGACAATGTCCGATTGTTGCTCTTTCCACAGGCAAGGTCAGCATTTCCTTGCTCCTGTGGTTTTGATGCATACCCTGTCTTGGTCAATCTTAATTATCCCCTTGTGAAAGTCAAGCCATTTTTGGTCTGCACGGCAGGATGAAGTACTCTACTGGGATCGAAAAATCACATCCGGACGCGAGTAGTATTGCTGCAGCATGATACCGGCCACGATGAAAACCAAACCTATTAACGTGGACCACCATATCCTTTCTCCTACTACTACGTGAATCAGAACTAAAGATATGAAAGGGGAGAGGTAAATTAAGTTGCCGACTTGGGCGGTGGTCCTCGACAGCTTGAGAGCCTTGAGCCACAACACAAACGTGAGTCCCATTTCAAACAAACCAACATAGGTCGCTCCCAGAAGGCCCGACAGCCCCGGAGCGGTTCTCCCGGAGGAGAAAAACATCGTTATCAGAATGAAGATGAATCCAAACGAAAAACTCAGAAATAACTTGGCCACCTCATCCCGCTGGTCCTTGATGTTGTATATCCAGAATAAAGCCCAGATCACCGAGCTTCCTAAGGCAAGCGCAACGCCGTAAGGGTTGGTTAACCGGAAGGCCGAGAAATTCCCGTGGATGGAAATGATAACTACTCCGACGTAGCTGATGACGATAGCAAGTATGCTCTTGAGTTTGATTCTTTGCTTCAACAATGGGATGGACAACAGCGCCAGCATTATGGACCAGGTGTAGTTCAACGGTTGCGCCTCTTGAGCCGGCAACAAGGAATAAGCCTTGAAAAGAATCACATAGTAAAGGAAAGGATTCAAGAAACCCAGCGCTGACGAACGTAGGTAATCCTTGCCAGAATACTCCCGAAGCAGCCCAACCTTGTGTTGAGTCAACAGAATCAGAAAGAGGACGACCGTGGAGACAGCCGAAGAGTAAAACAGCAACTGGAGAAAATCCAGATACTTTAATGAAACTTTGAAGGCCGAGGCTACGGTTGACCAAAGCAGTACCGCAGTGATAGCATAAACGTAAGCCTGTTTCTGTTGCTCCATAACTCTGGCTCTTTGCGAGGACAGGACCTGCCGTCACCTTGACCCGACTCAGACAGCCACAGGGTTCGACAGGCTCACCGTCCTGAGTCAAGTCGAAGGAAAGCCTGTCCCTACGTGGAAAACCTCAACCTGTCAAGGGACTTCAATGCCTTGTAACATCGCGGGGAATCTTGGATTGCCTATTTCTTGAAAATCAGCAGCTGCATACCTCTTCTTCTCTGATGGTCTCGTAACCCTCCTTTGTCAAAAAGGCCACGATAACCAGTCCAACCATGGGGTCGGCCTGCCAGATACCAAACAAATAGTTCAGCCCTAACCCAATTAGCAGAGCGGCCGACAGAAACAGACAAGCCAGTGTCTGTTTCGAATCTGCCACGAGACTTCTGCTGCCGATTGACTTTCCGGTCTTGTATTTTGCGTAAAACAAAATCGGCATGGCTATCATTGACGCCACGGCAATCATTATGCCGAAGATGCTCGGGCCTGGGATGTCGTAAAAGACCAGTTTCTTGACCGACTCGTATAAGACGTAAGCCGCCAATAGGAAGAAGGTGATGCCCACGAATCTCGCCGCTTTTTTCTCAGCTTTTTCTTCCTCCTCTTCCGATATCTTGCCGTGCTTGGAGAATCTCCAGACCATCACCCCACCGGAAAGAGATTCAACGAAGCTGTCCAGGCCGAATCCGATCAAAGCTATGCTGCCGGCCAGTGTCCCGGCCAAGATAGAGACTATCCCTTCCACGACGTTGTATCCTACGGTTAAGTATGATAAGCGAAGAGCTTTCTTATGAAGTCTTGAGTTCGCCAAGTCGGTTTCCATCATGGGGCCTTCAACATCTTGCTCTTAGGTCAAGGTTTTAACGACTTCGACCACTGAGCCGGACGAGTCGGGTATGATTTCGAAACCCCGCTTACTGAAGACTGCTACCATGCGGGGGTTATCGGAGTTAGTCTGGGCAACGATGCGCTTTAACCCCCAGTGCTTGGCAATCTCCAGGCAGTAGTCGGTGAGAAGGCCGCCCAGCCCTCGGTTCTGCCAGGCGTCGCTTACCAGAATTGCATATTCGACCGTTTCATGATCTGGGTCGGCTATGAGTCTGCCAACACCCAGCAACTTGCGGAGCCCATCTTTCTCCAACTCCGCTACCATGGCTATCTCCCGGTCGTAGTCAATGAAACAATAACGCGTCGCTACTTCGTGCGCCTCCCAGTGAAAGAAATAACGAAAGCGCTGATAGATTGACTCTCTGGAACAGCTCCCCAAAAGCTCAAACCAGAGCGGTTCATCCTCCGGCTTGATCGGTCGCAGGGTCACCATCGTGCCATCCGACAGTCGTGCCGCTCGGACGTATTCTTCGGGGTAAGGTCTTAAAGCCAGATGCGAATAGGGTTTTATGGTCTTGCCGAGCAGATCCTGGTCAATCACCACCCGGGCGTCGAGTGCCATCACGTCATGGGGACTGACCAGCAGAGGGTTGATGTCGAGCTCCTTGATTTCGGGATAATCAGCCGCCAGATAGGACAGTCGAATCAGAATTTCAATCAACCGATCCAGGTTCACCGCAGGTCGGCCGCGGTATCCCTGAAGCAATGGCCATACTTTAAGCGATTCGAGCATCCGGTGAGCCAGCCGCTCGTTCAGCGGTGGAAATCCGAGTGTCGAGTCACCGAAGAGTTCAGCCGCCGTTCCACCCAAACCAACCATGATAACGGTACCGAATACCGGATCCTTTTTGGTTCCAAGAATCATCTCCAAGTCATCCTTTTCTTTGACCATCGGCTGAACTGTGGCGCCGAATATCTGGGCGTCGTGCCTTTTACTTCGCACACTGTCGACTATCCGCTCGAAAAGGCGGGGCGGACCGCCGCTTCGTCTTGCAGGTCAAGCGCCACACCCCCCACATCGGTTTTGTGAGTGATGTCCGGCGAGAGTATTTTCAGCACGAGGGGATACCCGACCTCCCTGGCAATTTCCACCGCCTCCTCAACTGAACGCGCCGGATAGGCTTTCGCCACCGGAATGCCGTACGCTTCAATCAAGGTCTTGGAGACGTCTTCGGAAAGGATGGCCCCGTGATTAGAGACTATGGAATCGAATTCCGATCTGAGCTTCTTTCGATCCATCGGAAACTGCACCGGAACGTCCTTGGGCGTCTCAAACAAGCTATCGAGGTTCCGCGAGTACGCCACCAGCGTCGTAAATGCACGAACCGCTTGCTCAGGCGTGGTGTAGGAAGGAACCCCGGCCTCATTCAGGATTCGCATGCCTTCCCGCATGCTCTGACCACCCAACCAGGCGGCCAGAATGGGCTTGGTGGCTGCCTCGGTAAGCTGACCGATGGCTCTGGCAGTGGAGACGGGGTTGGTCATAGCCTGAGGTGTGAGGATAACCAGCACCGCGTCGACATTCGGATCTGCAAGCAGGATGTCGGTAGCTTTCAGAATACGCTTCGAGCGGGCATCTCCCAGCACGTCAACCGGATTCCGATGAGACCAGAAAGGGGGAAGGCTTTCGTTCAATTGGTCCATGGTCTGGTTGGACAAATTCGCCAGGACACCATCGGCTGCGATGAGCGCATCCGTGGCCATTACCCCCGGACCGCCGGCGTTGGTAACGATCCCAAGTCGCGGTCCCTTTGGTATCCTTTTTCTGCCGATAAGCTCAGCACAATCGAAGATCTCACCGATATCGAAGACCCGGGCCACACCAGCGCGCTGGAAAGCAGCATCATACACCCCATCCTCCGATGCCATAGCCCCGGTATGTGAAGCAGCAACCTGGGCGGATTCCGGAAACCTCCCCGCTTTGAAAGCGACGATAGGCTTGGTTCGGGCGAATGCACGGGTAGCGGTCATGAACTTGCGAGCTTGGCTGATCGACTCGACGTAAAGGATGATCGACTTCGTCTTCTCGTCCTCACCAAAATAATCGATGAGGTCTGCAAAATCCACATCCAAGGTGTTTCCGATGGAGACGAAGTAGGAAAAGCCGATCTTCTCCTCCAGGGCCCAATCCAGGACCGAGGCACATAAGGCTCCAGATTGAGAGATGAAGGCAATGTGGTCATTTGAAGGCATACCATTGGCAAAGCTAGCGTTGAGGTTCAGACCGGGAACGATGAACCCCAGACAGTTTGGTCCGATAATTCGCATGCCTTCAAACCGCCGGATTTCTGCCTGAATCTGATCTTCTAAGGTTTTGCCTTCAGCCCCCGTCTCCTTGAATCCTGCCGAGACGATTATGAGGCCCAGAATGCCAGCCTCCCCGCAGTCCCTCACTATCCTGGGAACCTGGGGAGCTGCCGCGCAAATAATCCCCAGATCGGCTTTCTTGGGAAGGCTCTTTACGTCGGGATAGCACTGAATCCCGAGCACAGCCTCACTGCTGGGACTCACCGGATAAACCACACCCCTAAATCCTCCACCCACCAGGTTGCTCAAGACTTTGCCTCCCACACTCTTTGGGTTAGGGGTGACTCCAATCAGAGCAATTCGATGAGGATTGAAGATTCTATCGAGATGGTGAATGTCCATACTCTTTTTCCCTCTTCACCCTTCAAAGGACCAATTAGAAGCAGGATTCGTCACTTGTGCTCTATGAACTGAGTTGCTGGGAATGCCGTCGCAGAACCGCACAGAACGTCACACACCTGCGACCGCTTTGCTCAGTTTTTCCCGTACCTGCTCGGCAATTCTGGAAAGCTCTGGATTCTCGATGCCTTTCATGGCGGATGCCGGGTCTATGGCGGCGACTTCTACTACTCCCTCAGAAATCTCCTGGACGATGACGTTGCAGGGTAGCACCAATCCAATCTTGTCTTCAGCTTTGAGGGCCTGATAGGCAAAGGGCGGATTACATGTACCCAGGATCTTGTATGGTCGGAAATCCACCCCGAGCTTTTTCTTCAGCGTCTCCTTGACATCGATTTCCGTAAGGACCCCGAAACCCTCTTTCTTTAGCTCATCAATCACCCTGACCATCGCCTGTTCAAAGGACATCTTCACGGTTTTATTGAAGTAGTAACTCATGAGTCCCTCCGGAGTTGGACCCGCCATCGTGAAAAAGCCTTGCGTTCTCAAGTCACGATTGGTCAGGCAGTGGATCACACGGTTTAGCGTTCTGCCGGAGTCGACTTGCCATCATGGTGAATCATCTGGTTCAGGCTCCCATTCCAACTCATTGGCTGATCGTCTAAGTCTTTGTTTGTACCGGTCCTGCGAATGTTTCTTCGAGGGCTTCACGCGCCGACTCTGCATCTGCGCTCAGCGATCATCGCCTATGACCGGGAAATCCAATGAAGAGTATCACTAAGCGCTATGACTGACAAGGGATTAAGCAAAGTCATTGAAGTAGCACTTCAAGCAGAGCACTCACATGAATTTCTCAAATCGATCCTTTTTTGCTTTGCAAATGGGACAGACCTCAGGAGGACGGTCTCTGGCGCAAAGATAGCCGCAGACCTTGCATCTCCAGACGGGGAGAGGAAGGTCGGAAATGGCTTTGGCCGTCGATTTTGCCTGCGACCTTTCTTCTAAGGGAGGTCTGCGTTCAGGAATTGAGTTTACCGCTTTTTGTCCCTTGAGAATCTCCTCCGCTACGTAGAGGGCGCAGTAGCAGGCACCATAATCAGTCAGGTCGGGATCGCGGTAATCACACGGACAAATGATATCGAGGTCACCCTCTTTCACTCCTGCTGCCAACCGGCAAGGGCAGGCCCGATATCCGTATCTCCTTTGGTTGGTGAGAATGCCTTTCACCAAATCCTTGGTGAAATCGACGTCAGGATTGAGATGGTATCCTGCGGTTTCCGCCTCCCGGTTCAGTCTCTGGTAAAGATTCTGGATTTCCTCGTCTGTGATCTCGATTTCGCTCATTCTCCTATCGCCTCCCGCAGCCTCCGCTCATCGAAACCCACGATGCAAGTGCTGTCGTTCACTACCACCGTAGGAAAGGAGCCCCTTGGGTTCCACCGCATCACTTCCTTTCTTGCGACTGACTTGTCTTTCTCTTCTAATAAATCCACATCCACGTAATGGTAATCTATGCCCAACTGATCCAGCAGTTTCTTGGTCTTCCTGCACCAACCGCAGGTGCTCAAGGCATAGAGCATGACTTTCCCTTTGTTCTTTCCCGGCACATGATTGATGTCCATGACACTTACTCCGTTATGTGTATTTCGTATAAGTGAAGCTCTAAGCACACAGCCATTGATTTTCCCCTCACCCCACCCTCTCCCCGGAGGGGAGAGGGAAAGAATGATCATGTCTATGGTCAAGTTCGTCTTATAGATGATACCATGATCTTCACTTCTTCATTCCCTTCAAAAAGTCTATTATCTCTTTAATGTCCGGAAGCTGGGGGATCTCGTAAACCTTCACAAAGACCGCCTTCTGATTCTCATCCAGGATGACATTGGCCCTTTCGGAGAAGCCTTCCTTTTCTCTGAACAAGCCCAATAGACCGGCAACATGTCCATGTGGCCAGAAATCGGAAAGCAGTCTGGTGTTCTTGACTCCCAGACTCTTGGCCCAGGCATTCTTCGATGGTACAGAGTCCACACTCAGTCCCAGCGCAACCGTGTTCAGCTTCTCAAGCGTAGGCTGGTTTTCCTCCAGCGATTTCATCTGCTCGGCACATACGCTGGTCCATGCCAGTGGGTGAAACGAGAGGAGCACCCTTTTTCCCTTCAGCTCCGAGAGACGCAATTCCTTGTTCCGGTTGTCATTCAGCACAAAATCCGGGGCTTTGTCGCCCACCTTGACTACTTTCCTCTCTGCCATCTTGGACCTCCTATTGGGTTTTGACGTCCCCGGAAAGCCGGCAGGGGAGAGGTTTCATTCCAGTACCAAGCTTCAGCTTGTCCTCGGTCGTCTGGCAAAAGGCGAATTCTTCAACGGTTCGCCTAGAGGCGAACACTTCCGCCTCTGCTTTCCTGCTCTTATTCTCGGATACATTCTTCTCATTTCGAAAGACACCCGTGTTTTTTCTACAACATGATCACTGCATCCACAAACAATTCGTACTCCTCATCCTCGTTGTAATCGTGGATGAGAGCTTTTTCCACCTCCTCGATCCCCTTGATTTCAAGGATTTCAGACTCGGATAGTGCCTTGACGTCGGATTGTCTCAGCTTAGTTTTCAACTCGGGATTGGTGGAGACCTCCTTTGAGCGCGTTATCAGTATCACCCTGGGTGTCAGCCTCGATATCTCTAATGCAGTCTGGACTGATACATCTCCTGTATCAACAATCATGACTCTTTTGTCCTTGAACACGGATAGATCATCAATTTTGTGGTATACCCCTTTAGCTTCAAAGTGCTTTTCGCCAATAATCTCTTTTTTCTCTTTGGTTCCTTCCGTGACCTTCTGTTTGTTCCGATAGTTCTTGATGGCTTCGTGCAAGGCATCTGCCGCCAGGTTGGAGCAGTGCATTTTTATCGGGGGTAATCCTTCCAATTCGTCCGCCACATCCTGGCGAGTGACTTTCAGAGCCTCGTCCAGAGTTTTTCCCTTCACTATTTCCGTGATCATGCTGCTGGTGGCAATAGCCGATCCGCATCCAAAGGTCTTGAATTTTATGTCCTTAATCTTTTCGCCTTCGACTTTTATGTAGATCTCCATCAAATCACCGCAAACCGGATTCCCCACCCGCCCCACGGCCACACCATCTCCTTCCAACGTCCCCACGTTACGTGGATTTCTGAAGTGATCTAACACCTTATCAGAATACTTGATCGGGGTCATTGTATTTCCTCCCACTTATATAAAGGGGACAGCTTTCTCAGCCTTTCCACAATTCCAGGCAACACCTTCATGACCGCTTCAACCTCTCCTTCCTGGTTGAATCTTCCGGCAGTGAATTGCAGTGACCCGTGTGCCTCTTCATGCAGAAGACCCAGTGCAATCAAAGTATGCGAAGGTTCCAAGGTCTTTGAAGTGCAGGCGGAGCCGGTCGAAACAGAGATGCCTTCGTCTTTCATAGACAAAACAAGTGACTCTCCTTCTATTCCCTCAAATCGGAAATGAGCATTATTGGGCAGTCTCTCTGTGGGATGTCCATTCAGATGACACCTGGGGATAGTGTTCCGTACGTTCTCGATCAATCGGTCACGACATCGGGCAAACCGCTTCACTTCTTCGTCCATCTCCTTTTGCAGGATTTGGACCGCTTTTCTCATCCCAACTATGGCCGGTATGTTCTCTGTTCCAGAACGCAGGCCGCGCTCCTGACCACCGCCGATCATCAGAGGATTCAATCTAATTCCGTTTTTCATATACAAGACTCCCAAGCCTTTTGGTCCGTATACATCGTTGGAGGAGAGAGTCAGGAGGTCGACATTATCCTTTGCTACGTCTAACGGCACCAGTCCCTCAGCCGCCACCGCATCCGAATGAAAAGCAATCCCTTTCTCCTTGCACAGCTTTCCGATTTGTGCTATGGGTTGTATGGTTCCGATCTCGTTATTGGCATATCCGATCGAGACCAAGATAGTCTTCGGAGTTATTCTGGATCGTAGTTTCTGCAAGCCGACCCTGCCGTACTGATCTACCGGTATCTTGGAGACTTCGAAGCCATTCTTCTCCAAATACTTGGCTATGTTATGAATAGATATGTGCTCGATCTCAGAGATGACAATGTGATTCCCCTTAGCTTTGTTTCGCAGAGCAAATCCGATGATCGCCAGATTGTTCGATTCGGTGGCTCCAGATGTAAATACAATCTCATCCTTTTCCGCGCTGATGAATCCGGCGATGTCCTCCCGGCAGCTCTCCAGAACCTCCGAAGCGTCGTCTCCTTCCCGGTGCAGGGAAGACGGATTCCCAAACTTCTCACTGAAGTAGGGAAGCATGGCTTCTGTCACTCTGGGATCAATCGGTTTGGATGATTGGTAGTCAAAATATATATGATCCATGCAGGACTCCCCACTAAAACCACATGGTGGCGCCGGCCTCTAATGCCAAGTCGTTCAAAGTCCCTGCGCCGACGATCTTTACCCCGGGCAATAATTCGACCTTTTCCCAACCCAGCATTTGTTTGGATGCCTCACAGACGTAAATCTCAATCCCCATCTTGAGGGTCTGGTTGATCATTTCCAAAACGCTGGGAAAGCTTCCCAGCTTCATTTTTTGTGCGGCACCAGGAACTAACACTCTCAAACCCTGTCCCAGATAGTACACCTTGGCATCGATATTCATGGCCTTGGCAGTTTGGGCCAACACCAAGGGAGAATACTGCCTCTCGGGCATATCGCTGGTTTGCACGTATAGTATTGAATTCTCGTTTTTCATGACACACCTCCTACTTTGCCTTTTTTATCAGGAATCGCAAGATGCCGTCCTTCTTTTCAAACTCCAGTATCTGATGGCCGGTTCTTTTCGCAAATCGCTTCAAATCCTCTTCGGCGGCAGGATCGTCGCTCAGCACTTCGAGTGTCTCTCCCACCGCGATCGTATCTATTTGCTCTCGGGTTTGAAACAACGGTTGGGGGCAGTATAGACCGATACAATCTAAGGTTTTGGTTGGCCTGGAAACGTCTGACATCTTCTGTCTCCCCTCCTAAGAAAAAGCACTTCCTCGGCTCTAATGCTTACCGCAGAATATCATCAAGACGGCCACAACTATGGCTAACAGTACGAGGAACTTGAAACCGTGCCATACGACTCTAAGCATTTCTACCTCTGTTTGAACGAACTTGGCGCCGTCGATCCGATTCGGTCGGTTACCGAATCAGTAGGTGCCCTCCATTCTGAATCACGCTTTCTCGGCAAGTGCACCTATTTCCGACAAGGACATCGTTCGGCCGTCCATGTGGTATTTCAGCCTCTTCTTTTTTCCTCAATCAACTGGTACAATTTCTTTGACCTATCAAGCGCCCTTCTGTATAAAGGTTCATTGCTCTGCATGTAAACGCCCACATTTTCCTCGAAAGTGGTTTTATTCGAATTCACGTAGAAAATGCCGAGAGGAAGTTTTTCCTTTTCTGTAGCCCTTTTGAAGGCCTCCGTTCTGTCGTGCGGATCGTGTGACTCTTCCAGATAATAGGTATGCGCTTTGAACCATTGATAGGTGTTGATCTTATTGAATGAAACGCAGGGCTGGAACACGTCTACCAAGGCATAGCCTTTGTGGGTGATCGCCTTCTTGAATATCTCTTCAGTCTGCCGGGTGTCTCCGATGAACGCCCGAGCCACGAAAGATGCGTCCAGGGCAATGGCCACGGCTATTGGGTTAAAAGGTTCCTCAAAGACTCCTTCGACCTGCACCGGTGTTTTGAATCCGGCTTGGCTGGTGGGGGACGCCTGCCCCTTGGTTAGACCGTATACCATGTTGTTGTGCACGATATTGGTTATGTTTGGGTTTCTGCGGATGGCATGGATGAAATGATTTCCCCCTTCGCCATAGGTGCACCCATCGCCGCTTTCCGCTATCACCGTAAGCTCAGGATTTGCCGCTTTTATGGCGGCGGCTGCCGGCAGGGATCTTCCATGCAGGCCGTTGAATACGTTAGTCCTCAGATAATGAGGAATCTTGGCCGCCTGTCCTATCCCGGAGACCACCACCAGTTTCTCCGGCTTTATTTCAAGCTCAACTAATGCCTGTTTCAAGGTGTGGAGAATGCCGAAATTGCCGCACCCCGGACACCAGGCTATGTCAATGTCGCCCATGTCAAACATACTCATATCCATGAACGTCAACCCCGCATTTGGCTTTCGGTGACTGACTTGCTGCAATCTCGAATCTCTATTCTGTTCCCGTCGGGATCGTGGACGAAATATACTGAATGGCCATTCCTCTTGACTTCCGTTACACGCACTTTCTTTCTCTTGATCCTCTTACAGAATTTCTCACTATCTTCCACACAAAGACCCCAGTGATTGTACCCGACTCCGCCTTTGATTCTTTTTAGACGGACGGATTTTGGGCAGAATATCTCGATCTTCGTGCTGCCTAACACCAACCTAAGCAACTTACAATCGGACGTAATCTGGAAAACGGACTTCATCAGGGATTCAGATAATATCTCCTCTTTCTCCTTTTTGAAACCCAGTTTCTTGATGTAGAAATCGACCAGCCTTTTACAGTTGTCGGTGAATATCCCGATGTGATCGCATATTCCATCAATCCGGTTCTTCATGTGAAGAATCATCCTCTGCAATCACGTTTGAAGCGCTCGTTTGAGCCTTTCTGCGACTTCCTCGACCGAGAAAGGTAGCCCGTTATACTTGAGTATCTTCTTTTTGATCTCAAAGCCAGCGTGAAGTTTTATGAGCTTGCCAAACTGGGAGGTGGCGTTGTTTTCGATGATAATGGTATCTTGCGCTTTTTCAAGATAACCCATAGTGGCAGGATGAAACGGATAAACCTGCTTGAAATGGAGGAGTGATATGTCGTTTCGCCCCAATTTCTCCATAGCCTCTCTGACCACCTGATAAGTCGAACCCCACCCGACGATCAAAATCCGGTAATCTTTGCTCCCGTGTAGCTCAGGCGGGACAGTTTCTTGCTTCACCAATTCCAGCTTCCTGAGTCTCTTATCCACCATTCTCGTTCTCAGATCCAGATCTTCAGTAATGTGTCCTTCCTCGTCATGTTCATCGCTGTCGAGCGAAACCAAACCTTCGCCGAATCCCGGGATGCCCCGGGGAGATATTCCACTCTCTGTTATCCGATAACGCTTGTGCTCCGAATCGGTCTTCACTATGTACTTCTCAATCTGCATGTCAGATAAATCCAGGGAGGGAATATTATAGTAAGAATCAAGCAAGTATTGATCGGTCAGTATGAACACTGGAATTTGATACTTATCGGCAAGATTGAACGCTTTCTGCGTCAGATAAAAAGCATCCTCGATTCTCCCCGGAGCAAAGATGACCCGCGGAAATTCACCATGACCGGAATAGAGAGCATGTTCCAGATCGGCCTGCTCTGTTCTGGTAGGTAATCCGGTCGCTGGTCCGGGTCTCTGGCCGAGGTGAATGACGACCGGTGTCTCCAGCATTCCTGCGAGGCTCAAACCCTCGATCATGAGAGCGAACCCCCCGCCAGAGGTGGTAACCATACCCCTGGCCCCGGCATACCAGGCACCGATGGCCATATTTATGGCGCTGATCTCATCCTCCGCCTGTTCCGCAATAATGTCGAAGTCCTTGGAGTGCTGTGCCAGAAATACCCACACTCCGGTGGAGGGAGACATGGGATAAGAGGAGACAAAATCGCAGCCCCCGGCTATGGCGCCCAAAGCCACGGCTTCCACGCCGCTAAGGAGAATTTCATCTTTTGCGTCAGGTGCTTTTGGAATCTCGAGGCGAATCTTGCCAGAGGTCAACAACTCATTACTAATTTCATATCCTCTCTTGACGGCTTCCAAGTTTTTCTGCAAAACATCCATGTCTTTAGTTGAGAAACGTTGCTCCAAATATGCTTCAACTATTTTGCGCTCCACTTTTAGCAGCCCGGCAACCGCCCCGGCTGCGATTATATTCACATAGATTTTGCCGCCGATCTCAGCCGCTATCTTGGAAAAAGGCACATCTATGATCTCGCATACCTCTTTTTCACACTCACTCTCGAAATCGCTTTTCTCGCCTAAGATGATTGTCTCGCGGGTGATTCTTCTCTCCACATGCCTTATGGCGCCCCTGCCCAGAGGAATCAGAATATCCGTCCTATCCACACAGGACGAGACTCTCTTTGACGAGATTCGTATCTGGGTGGAATTCGCACCGCCGCGGATGCGGGACATGTATTCTTTAGTGGCGAAGATGTTGTATCCGGACAACTTGAGTGCCCGGGTCAGTATCTGCTCTACGGTCTGAATTCCTTGTCCCGCTTCGCCGCATAAGACAATGGAAAGATCGCCTCTTCTGTCACGCATAGGATAATTCATGATTCAAGTTATGTCTAGGTTCGCCCTTACTTCGCTCTGGGTCTCTCCCAATTTATCATTGCCAGCTCCAGGCCCAATGATCTCATTTCTGAACAGATAATGAATTCTATACGGCTCTAATGCAAGACGAATTTGGTACGCCTGCCTTACGCTCATCGTTCTCCATCGCGTCGGCAACATGATTCTCTTTACTTATACAAAAACTCTCCACTCAAGTCAAAACATTTTTCGCTAAGTCGCCTACTTTTTCCCGAAATGACATGGTGGCACATGTCTTGAATCCGATCGGCGGGACGTTCCATTCTCCGAGCGATTGGTTTGGGCAAGTGAACGTCGAATTTCGGACTTCCTACTTGATTTTCCGTAGAATATTCATTATTAAGTGGTAGTGAAAAGTCCTCCAGGAATAACAAGAAGGCAGAAACTGCGTTGCGCGTGGAGACACCCATTTGGGCCGGGGACAGCGTAATATGAAAGGATTGGGTTCTCTGGAGGGACGAGAGACCAGGCTAAATCCTTGGTGAGGATCGGTTAAGTCTATCGCGTGAAACAAAAAGCAGGTGAGCCAACATGACGCAGGCCATACTCACCCATTAGGTGGTAGAAATCTACAAGACTTCGGGTGCCGATTTGTAATAAGGAGACGAGAATGCGCAAGCTAAATGCGAAGCAAAGATCATGGCTTAAGGATAGATTTTGCGACCGCGTTTGCTTTCGAACGGCGGAACGAAGACTATACGGGCATGATATAGCGGCCATGCCCAGCCTCTTCAAGCCTCTTATAGGAAACACCTCACCGGAGGCCGTGGTCCAACCAATGAATGAGGAGGAGATAGTCGATCTGGTGCGCTGGGCGTCGGAGAACAATATTCCGCTCACTCCGCGGGGCAAGGCCTCGTCCGGTTACGGAGGGGTGATCCCCACAAAGCAGGGAGTAGTGGTAGACTTTTATCGGATGAAGCGGGTGATCCGCATCGATCCGGAGGCTCTGACGGCTACGGTCGAGGCCGGTGTGGTCTGGGAGTCACTCGACCGGGAACTATCAAAGCAAAATCTTACCTTGCGGCTTTACCCCAGCAGCTATCCTTCTTCTACTGCCGGTGGATGGCTGGCTCAAGGCGGCACGGGATTCGGATCGTTTGAAGCTGGCTGGTACCGCGACAACGTTACGAGAGCCCGAGTCGTTCTGCCCAACGGTGAGGCACGCGACCTCGCTGGTGAAGAGCTCGGGCTGATCGCCGACGCAGAGGGGATCACCGGCCTTATTACTCAGGTCACGATCCGGGTTCAACCACTGGAGGAGCTAGAGGTGGTCTGCGTAGGCTGCTCGGACGCTTTTGGACTGCAGCGCCTGGTTGAGTCCATGATAGCCTCCCGGTTGCCCATCTGGTCGGTGGTATTTATCAATCCCACCATGGCGGAACTTAAGAATCGGGCGCCGCTCATGGAGCACTACGGACATCCGGCGGAAGAAAGAGTGCTTCTTCCGGCAGCATACGTCATTACTTTGGCCTTCCGCCAGAAGGATCATGATGCGGTGATGGGTCAGTTGCCGGGTCTTCTCCGCCCATGTCAGGCAGAGATCCTAAGCGATCGTATTGCCAGGCATGAGTGGCAAAACCGGTTTAGGCTGATGGTGGTCAAACGCCTGGACCCCTCTCTGGTTCCAGCCGAGGTGGTCATTCCGCTTTCCGCCCTTGGTGCGTTCATGACCGAGATTGAGCGAAAGGTGCATCAACCGGTGGTAAAGGAGGGGGTCATCATTCGGCAAGGACAAGAAGGGCAACCCGAGGTGGTGATCCTGGGATTCATTCCCAGCGACGAGCGCCGGTTCAACTACAACTTCGTCTTTAGCCTGGTGTTGACCATAATGAAGATAGCCGAGAAGAATGGGGGCCGACCATACGCTACGGGCATGTATTTCACCAAAAAGGCGGACAGGATTTTGGGCAGGGAGAAGGTCAAGAGGTTGCGGGATTTCAAGGCACAGATTGACCCGAAAGGTATACTAAATCCGGGCAAAGTCATAAGCGGCGGGATTGCCGCGAAGGCTCTGGGCTTCGCCAGCCTCTTTGAGCCACTGGGTCGGCCATTTGGCAACTATGTGATTACGCAGTTGGGTGAGCGACCAGCCAGGCCGGTGCGCGGTATCCCCGCGGACGTTGCTTGGTATGCCTATGGCTGTTCGCAGTGCGGTTACTGCGTCGACCAATGCGACCAGTTCTATGGTCGGGGCTGGGAAAGCCAAAGTCCCCGGGGAAAATGGTACTGGTTAAGAAACTATATGGAAGGTCGCGAGGAGTGGAACCAGTTCATGGTAGACACAATCCTGGTATGCACGACCTGCGAGCTTTGCAATCTTCGGTGCTCGGCCGCCCTGCCCATCGAACCATCTTGGATGAAACTGCGCGGACAGCTAATTGAGGAAGACAGAAGAATGACTTTTCCGCCTTTCGAGATGATGGGAGCGGCACTATCCGCCGAAGGAAATATCTGGGCGGGTTACCGAAAGAATCGGTTTGCCTGGTTTCCCAAAGATCTTTTGGAAAAGCATGGGCCAGGCCGCAAAGCGAAAAATGTCTATTTTGCGGGTTGTACGGCCAGTTACGTGGAGAACGATATCGGTATGGCAAGCGTGCGCCTGCTGGATGCCGCGGGGGTAGACTTCACCTCGATAGGGGAGAGGGAAAACTGCTGCGGCACGCCCATGCTAGTGGCGGGGAAATGGGACCTGTTTGCCGAAACGATGAAGAAGAACATCCAAGCAGTAAGAGATGCTGGCGGCGAGGTCGTCATCACTTCATGTCCCGCCTGCGACATGATGTGGCGACAGGTGTATCCTGTTTGGGCGGATAAGTTGGGGATAGAATACAAAATAAGAACCAAACACTATAGCGAGGTGATCGCCGAGAAAATAAGAAGAGGTGAGTTCGCTTTTACCAAAGGTCCAGGTCAGCCAGTCACCGTAACTTGGCATGATTCATGTCACATTGGAAGGGCTTCCGGGGTTTACGGTCCGCCGCGCGAAGTGATCAAGGCGATTCCGAACGTCAGACTTGTGGAGATGGCCAACCACAGGGAGAATGCCCATTGCTGTGGCTCTGTTCTGACACTCATCAAGGAGCCGCCGGTGGCAGCAGAAATCGGCAAGACTCGGCTGGACGAGGCAGTCCGAAGCAGGAGCAGAGAAAGTGCTGGCGCTATGTCCCTGCTGTGAGTTCCAATTTCGGGTCACTGCAAAGAAGAAGCACCTGTCTGTCCAGATAGTGGACTTGGCACGATTTGCCTCGTCGACTCTCGGATATGAGTTTCCTGATCCGAATCCTGAGGTGCAGAAGCAGTGGGCGGTATTCGAGGCTATGATCGCTCTCATGACTCCCCAGGGTTTTGCCGAACTGATGGGAAGCATGTGGCCTGAGCTGATTGATGCCATGCCCTTTGGTATGGGCAAAATGATGAGAATCATGGGCAAGATCCCCGGGGCGCTCACTTTGATGAAGCCTATGTTCCCGATTCTGTTCCCCCGCCTTCTGCCCATGATGATGCCCCGGGTGATGCCGGTGATGCTGAGTCGGGTGGCGAAGCGCATCCCTATGCCAGATTACATGGCGGAACAGATGCCCATGCTGATGCCCAAGGTGATGGATAACCTGATGCCACATATGATCGGCGACGTGGTCCCACTGGTTACTCAGCCCATGATTGACTATCTGAGGGGGAGAAATCACAAATAATGGGTTCTCAGGGAAGTAACGAGAACAGAGAGGATGCTCTTTCTTAAACGCGACAGGTCGTATGAAATTGTCTGAAAATCGAGGGAGGTGTTATGAAGGTTCTGATAGTTTACTATTCGGCATACGGTCACATTCACCGGATGGCTGAGGCTGTGGCGGAAGGCGCCAGAGAGGTGAAAGGTGCGCAGGTTGAAATGCGCCGCGTTTCGGAGACATTGCCGGAGGGCTTGCTCAAGCAGATTGGGGCATTCGAAGCTCAAAAGGCATTCTCGCATGTCCCGGTGTGCACGGTCGATGAACTGGCTTTCGCGGATGCCATCATTTTTGGCACGCCGACTCGCTATGGAAACATGTGTGCCCAAATGCGAGCCTTCCTTGATGCCACGGGTCCGCTTTGGGCCAAAGGAGCGCTGGTGGGAAAGGTGGGAAGCGTCTTCACCAGCTCCGCCACTCAACACGGCGGTCAGGAATCTACCATACTCAGCTTTCACACCACGCTTCTGCATCAAGGGATGATAATTGTGGGGTTGCCCTACACTTTCCCAGGGCAAAGTCGTATGGATGAAATCACAGGCGGATCCCCATATGGAGCCTCCACCATAGCCGGTCCCAAAGGAGAACGGATGCCCAGCGCAAACGAGCTGGCCGCCGCCCGTTTTCAGGGAAAGCACGTCGCCACGATAGCATCGAAGCTCGCAAAATAATGGAGGTCGTCCTTGGTGGTCACAGGGATGAAACTTAAGGAGGAGATCAGTTTTGACCGGTCGCCCGGAATTCCCGGTCTTCAAACCCATCGCGCTCGAAGACCGCGATTTCATTCAAGACATCTTTGATCAGTACCAACCTCAGACCTCGGAATTGACTTTCACGAATTTTTTCATCTGGCGCTTACACTATGGAATCCGGTGGTCCACATATGGAGACTGGTTATTTTTCCTTTGCGATACCGACAACGACGGTTCTTTTGCCTTCCAGCCCATCGGACCTCCGCCGCGGCTGGAAGTAGTGGGCATGCTCCTGCAGTGGCTTGTGGAAAATGGAAAGGACCCTCGCATTGAGCGGGCCGACCAGCGCCTGGTGTCGGAAATCCAGCAAGCGGGAAATCTCTTGATCGAACCTAATCGAGACCATTTCGATTACGTCTATCGAACTGAGGACCTGATTCACCTGACGGGGAACAAGTACCATTCCAAGCGAAACCACATCAGCCAGTTTCTGCGGACTAATTCGTTCACCTATGCCTCCCTGACCGACTACTTGGTTAAAGGATGTCTAGAACTATCTGAAACCTGGTGCGAATTGCGCCGGTGCGAAGAAGACCTAAATCTCCTGGAGGAGTGGGAAGCCGTTCGCCAAGCCTTGAGCTACTTCCGGAGTCTGAAACTGGAAGGTGGAGTGATCTTGATAGGAAACAAGGTGGAGGCTTTTGCCCTGGGGGAATTGCTGAACCAAAGAACTGCTGTAGTACACATTGAAAAAGCTAACCCGGAGATCCCGGGGCTTTATGCCCTAATAAACCAGCAATTCTGTGAGAAGAGCTGGCAGAGCATTCCTTACGTCAATCGGGAAGAAGATCTGGGAGAACCGGGATTGCGTAAGGCGAAGCTCTCCTATCATCCCGACCATATGGCTGAGAAGTTCCGGATTCGGTTGGCAAAGGGCAACTGAAGACGAATGCTTGGAGCATCCGGTGGACATACCGGATTGATGTTCTGTAATGATGTCGCAGCACTGATCGAAAGACGCATGCCAGAGAGTCTTAAGAAAAAAGCAGAGATCGAAATCTCCGGAATGACCTGTGCAACCTGCGTGGCCACGATTGAAAAGTCGTTGTCCAGCCTCGGAGGCGTGACTAATGTGCAGGTTAATTTGGGGAATGAGACAGCCACGGTGGAGTACGATTCGTCAAAGCTAAGGTTAGCCGATCTGGAGAAAACCGTGACCGACGCCGGTTATCAGGTGATAAATGAAAAAGTCGTGTTAAAAGTGGGAGGAATGACTTGCGCCACCTGCGTAATGACAATTGAGGCGTCTCTCAGGCGACTGGACGGAGTCGTCACCGCGAACGTGAACCTCGGGGCAGAGAAAGCATATGTTACTTACCAGCCCAGAATGACCACGGTGGCGGACATGAAAAGGGCGATCGAGGCAGCCGGGTACCAGTTCCTCGGGGTTGAGGGGGAGAAAACAGACGACTTTGAAAGAACGGCCAGGGAGAAAGATCTGAAAGCCAGACGAAACCGGCTTATAGTGGGGCTGGCAATAGGTATTCCGCTGATGATTGTCAGCTATCTCTCAACTCATCTTCCTTTTCCGCTGGCGTATCCGATGCTAATCGTTTCTGCTCCTACATTTGTTTACGTGAGCCATCCCATATTTGCCGCCGCCTATCGTTCTCTTAAGAATCGAAGTCTCAACATGGACGTGATGTATTCCATGGGAATAGGTGTGGCATTCACATCCAGCGTTTTGGGGACCTTTCAGTTTGTGCTCTCCAGAGACTTCCTGTTTTATGATACCGCGGTTCTGCTTGCCGCCTTCCTCACTTTGGGGAGGTATTTGGAGGCAAAGGCGAAGGGAAAGACCTCCGAGGCGATCAAGAAGCTGATAGGCCTGCAGCCGAAGACTGCCATTGTCGTTCGCGACGACAACGAAATCGAGATACCGATAGAGAACGTTGAGATAAACGACATAATAGTGGTGAAGCCGGGGGGCAAGATTCCCGTGGATGGTCAGGTCGTAGACGGTGAAAGCTATGTGGATGAGTCGATGATCACCGGAGAACCCATCCCCAATATGAAGAAGAGAGGATCCGCCGTGGTCGGCGGCACGCTCAATCAAAACGGTGTGGTTAAGGTGCGAGCCACGAAAATCGGGAAAGATACAGTTCTGTCCCAGATCATAAAACTGGTGGAAGACGCCCAAGGCTCGAAACCACCTATTCAAGGGATTGCGGATAAGGCAGTGACCTATTTTATTCCTCTTGTGTTGGCCGTAGCGGTTCTTTCCTTCTTTGTCTGGCACCTTATTATCGGCAGTACAACGCTATTTGCCCTGACCACCACTATTTCCGTTCTGGTCATCGCCTGCCCTTGTGCGCTGGGATTGGCTACGCCCACCGCAGTAACGGTGGGAGTGGGTCGCGGAGCGGAATTTGGAGTTCTGGTCAAGAATGGTGAAGTGCTCGAAGTAGCTGAGAAACTAACCACGATTGTATTTGACAAAACAGGCACCCTGACCAAAGGAAAACCGGAAGTAACAGACGTATTCGGAATTGAAATGGACGATAGAACACTTCTGAGGCTAACAGCAAGTGCAGAGAGGAATTCGGAACATCCCCTGGCCGAGGCTGTCGTGAGAAGAGCACAACAGGAAGGGGTGGAGACGGAAAAAGCGAAGGGTTTTGACAGTTTTGGGGGAAGAGGGATAATCGCAACAGTCGCAGGTAAAGAAGTCCTCATCGGGAACAGGACGCTTTTCGCGGAACGCCATGTTGGATATCCCCAATCTGTCCAGGATAAAATATACGAGTTTGGAAACCAGGCTAAAACAGTGATTTTGATCGCCGTGGACGGAAAAACATGCGGGGTTATGGCCATCGCTGACACCCTGAAAGAAACGAGCAGAGATGCCGTTGAACAGTTCAAGAAAATGGGGCTTAAGGTGGTTATGATCACCGGGGACAACGCTAAGACTGCTCGTGCGATAGCCAATCAAATCGGCATCGAGAGCGTGTTAGCTGAAGTCTTGCCCCAGGACAAGGCGGAACAAATCAGGAAGCTTCAACAAAGGGGAGAAGTGGTCGCATTCGTGGGTGACGGAATCAACGATGCCCCGGCTTTGGCTCAAGCAGACGTTGGCATTGCCATAGGCGGCGGCACCGACGTAGCCATAGAGACCGGTGATATTGTATTGGTCAGAAACGATCTTACCGATGCCGCATCTGCCGTACAGCTCAGCCGGAAAGTCATGTCCCGAATAAAACAAAATCTGTTTTGGGCCTTTGCATACAACACCGCGCTGATTCCGGTCGCCGCCGGGATACTGTACCCGTTTTTTGGGATCACGCTTAAACCTGAGTTTTCAGGCTTGGCCATGGCCATGAGCTCTGTGACCGTGGTCAGTCTTTCATTGATGCTGAAACGATATGTTCCACCGGCAAGAAAGCCTAAGATCTGAAAGGAGGTGAAAAGATGGCTAAGGATCCGGTATGCAAAATGGATGTGGACGAAAAGACGGCCAAGCTCAAAAGTGAGCATAAAGGCAAAACCTACTACTTCTGTGCACCGGGATGTAAGAAGGCATTTGACCAAAACCCAGAGAAATACGTAAGCAAAGAGCCAAAGTGTGGTTGCTGCGGGAGATAGAGAAATAGCTCACTGGGCAATCAAACTACCCTCAAGTGCTTCAGCCGCCAAAAGAGACAGTGGAGCGCTGCGTCTCTGACTTAGGGTAAAGAGACCATCCCGGGACGTCGGCATCCGAGTCACAGAAGCGGATCATGCACAAAGGATGCAGTACCCCGAACGGCGTCCGTGGGTAGTCTCTTTTAGTTTCTTGTAAGTCCGTTTGGGGTAATGTTTATTGAGTGATTATTCGATACACTCTTTTAGTCCTGAAAGGGGTGCGCTCTGTTAGAGGATTATAATCCCCCTAGCTCCCCCTTCTCTAAAAGGGGGATAGAGGGGGATTTGTTAATACTGAATAAATAACCAATGACTATCACCGGAATACTATTTGCACTTCGTTTCTTGCGAAGGACAGAAGTCTTCTTTCGTTAGCCCTCCGTCTTTTGCCGCAATGATCCACTGTTTCGACAAAACTGATTTGTGTACATGGCTTCAAGTATTCGGTCGAGCCAAAATGCGCCACGCTCGAGGATTTCAGTCTTGACTTTGCAGACAATATTCACTATAACAGAAAAGGCAAAGAGTCAGGGTGCCAGACGAGTAAACGTGGAGTCAACTTTATTCCGGGGAGAAGACTCCATGAATCGGCGTTTACTGATTGACGGGAAGAACCCAAGTTTCCGAAGACCAAGGAGAACACGTGATGCAAAGCTTGAAGCTAATGTTCAGTACAGATTCGCTGGCGCTTCTGGGCACAATAGCTCTGGTTGTGTTGTCATGCGCATATTCCGAGCCGAGATTGATACCCAGAAAGGTGCTTTTCGGAAATCCGGTGAGGACTGATCCTCAGATTTCACCCGACGGAACGAAGATGGCGTATCTTGCTCCGGTGAAGAATGTACTGAATGTCTGGGTCAAAACGATCGGTGCGACCGACGATCAAGCTGTTACCAGGGATACAGACCGGGGAATACGCCATTATTTCTGGTCGCCTGACAACAAGCGCATCATGTATCTCCAAGACGTTGGCGGAAACGAAAACTGGCATCTGTATGGGTTGGACTTAGAGACGGACGAGATCAAGGATTTGACTCCGTTTGACAACGTGCAAGTCCAGCTTGTCGCTCGCGACAAGCATTTCCCGGATGAACTGCTCATTGCCATAAACAGGGAGAATCCTCAACTGCACGACGTGTATCACGTCGACCTGACATCCGGCGAGTTGGTGCGGGCTGCCAAGAACCCTGGCAATGTTTCAACATGGGTGGCCGACGCAGATCTCAAGGTGCGCGGTGCGCTGGCGGCAACGGCCAATGGTGGATTTGACCTGATGATCTGGAACAGCGATAGCACGAGTTGGAGAAAGCTGTTCACCTGGAATTCGGAAGACGCCATAAATAGCAATCCGATTTGCTTTTCTATGGATGGAAAATACCTGTACCTGCTCGACTCCCGCACCGCCAACGCTGCACGTTTAGTCAAGCTGCAGATTGCCACTCAAGATACAGAGGTCTTGGCCCAGGATCCTCAATATGACGTCACCGACGTTATGATCCAGCCCGATAGGTACGAAATCCAGGCGGCTTGCTTTTCCAAGGACCGAAAGGAATGGATGATCTTGGACGAGTCGATCAGAGACGATTTCGAGGCGATAGCCAAACTGGATCATGGAGATTTTTCCATTTCCAGCCGGGACGACGCCGATGACAAGTGGGTTATCGAGTTCACCAAGGATGACGGACCAACGTCGTACTATACCTTTGATCGAAAGACCAAGAAGGGAACCTTCCTTTTTGACACCCAGCCCGATCTTAAGAGCTATACCCTGTCCCCAATGGAGCCAATGTCTTTCAAGGCTCGAGACGGATTGACCATCCACAGTTACATCGTCTTTCCAAAGGGAAGAGGCAGAACCAATCTCCCTATGGTATTGAACGTGCATGGAGGTCCGTGGCACCGTGACTATTGGGGATATGATTCTGAAGCACAATGGTTGGCTAATCGCGGTTATGTTTGTCTGGAAATAAACTTTCGGGGTTCCACCGGATACGGGAAGGATTTCGTCAACGCCTCGAATAGAGAGTGGGGCGGCAGAATGCACGATGATCTGGTGGATGGAGTTAAATGGGCGGTCGAAAACCGAATCGCCGACCCCAAGAAGATTGCTATATATGGCGGCTCTTATGGAGGATACGCCGCTCTGGTGGGTGCAACCTTTACCCCTGAGCTTTTTTGCTGTGCGGTCGATGTCGTCGGTCCCAGTAACCTTCTGACCTGGATCACATCTATTCCTCCGTATTGGTCTTCCAGTAGAGAGCTGTTGTACGCGCGAGTCGGTAACCCTGAAACCGAGCCTGAATTCTTAAAATCCCGTTCCCCGCTTTTCAAAGTGGACCAGATCAAGATTTCCGTCTTGATCGCCCAGGGTGCCAACGATCCGCGCGTTCCCAAGGAGGAATCTGAGCAGATTGTTGATTCGCTGAAGGCGAGGGGAATCAATTACCAATACCTGCTGTTCCCCGACGAAGGTCACGGTTTCGTCAAACCGGAAAACCGAATCAAGTTTTATGCCGCTGCAGAAAAGTTCTTGGCAAACAACCTTGGCGGACGTTACGAGGAGACGAAATAAGATCAGTCTCTGATGCTTCGGTGCCAGGAGGCCTACGCCTGCAAATCCGAGGTCGGATGTCATGATTGATGCTCTGAAAGACAACGAAAATCTTTGGGATTTCTATACCAAGAAAGAGGAGTATGACCCGCCGATCTTAGACAGGTACCAGCGCTTTCCGTTCTACCTATCCAGGCACAGAGACGTTTTGGAGCCGAGAGTCTCCGATTTCTTGATGCAAGATGGCTTGAAAGTTGAGTACCCCGACGCCAAGGCCTTTGCAATCTGCTTAACTCATGACATCGACGTTCTTCGTCTTTCGACATCCACAGCCGTTTATGAGGCGGCACGGTCGCTGCGAAGAGGGCGGCTTCTGAAATCCTCTCGAACGCTATTGAATCAACTAAGCAAGAGAAGCAATTCGCTGTGGAATTTTGAAAAGATCATGAGTTTGGAGAGGAAATATGAGGCGAAATCGAGTTTCTATTTTATGGCGTTGGAAAAGCACGAGCAGGATTTCAATTACAGAATTGAGGACTTGAGAAACGGGCTCAAAAATATCATTGATAATGGCTGGGAGGTCGGCCTGCACGGCGGATATGAAGCTTACAACGACTTGGACAAATTGAAAAGGGGAAAGAAAAGATTAGAGAATGTTATCGAGAAGCAAGTCGCCGGATACAGGAGTCATTACTTAAGATTCCGGGTGCCGATGACCTGGACCTTGTTAAGAAAAGCAGGATTCGAGTACGATACGACTTTCGGCTATGCAGATTGTGTCGGGTTCAGAAATGGCATGTGCCATCCTTTTAAGCCCTTCGATCTGAACACAAACCAGTTTGTCGACATTTTGGAGATTCCCTTAACCATAATGGACTCCACCTTAAGCGAATATATGCGGTTGGATCTGGAAAGCGCCTGGGAAGTCACCAAATGGCTCATTCAAACCGTCGAAAAACGTCAAGGCGTCTTGACAATTCTATGGCATAACACCAGCATGACCGATGTGATGTTTGAGTTCTATGAGGAAATATTGAAGTATTGCCAGAAAAGGAATGCTTGGATGACGTCGGGAGAAGAGATATGGAGATGGTGGAGTAAGAATGACTTCATGCAAGCGAAGGAAGCAGGATAAGAAGTTGTGAAGCTTCGGGGATAGGAATACCCGAAGCAAGCTAAAAGGCATCGGCATTTCTCAATGCCCGTGCATGGAAAGAGGGTACAAGACATGTCCAAAAAGATGTTGGCACCGCAGACTATGTTATTTCCGCTTCCTGCGGTCATGGTCAGCTGTGAGAAGAAGGGTCAAAGGCCGAATATTGTCACGCTTGCGTGGGTGGGGGTGGTTTGTTCTGAGCCACCCATGCTCTCAATCGCTATAAGGAAAAACCGGTTTTCTTTTGACATCATCAAAGAGTCAAAAGAGTTCGTGGTCAACATTCCCACGCAGAAGCTGCTTAAGGCAACCGATTTTTGCGGAACAAAGTCCGGGAAGAACGTAGACAAGTTTGCAGAGGCCAAGCTCACTCCGGTGAAAGGGTCAAAGGTGAATGCTCCCTTGATTGCGGAATGCCCGGTGAATTTGGAATGTGCGGTCAGGGAGATATTGGAACTGGGTTCACACAACCTCTTCATCGGCGAGATCGTCGCGACTCACGTAGACTCAGAATATCTGAACACAAAGAGTCAGCCGGACGTGGGAAAGATGAGACTTTTCTGCTACTGTCCCAACGCTCAGCAGTACCGTGCCATCGGTGAGGTCTTGGCCCCGCGTGGCTCTGCTTAGGATAGAATGTCATTCTGAGCCCGGAGGGCGAAGAATCTTGAAAGCCAGATCCTTCCCCCGTCGAAGGCGGGGTCAGCCGCGGGTTTTGACCTGCGACCTTTTCGCACCCTGAAGGGCGCGGCAACCTACAGACGCACCAGGCTCATCCTGGAGACGAAATTGGACGATTTCGAATTTAGCGTAGTCAAAAAAGATAAGAACTCAGGCGCCAGAGTGGGGGTCATAAGAACTCCCCATGGAGAGGTGAATACTCCGGTCTTCATGCCGGTGGGTACACAAGCCTCGGTGAAGACGCTTTCGTCTGAGGATCTGAAGGATGTCGGGGCAGAGATGATACTGGGCAACACCTATCATCTCTACCTAAGACCCGGCCATCAACTGGTTGAAAAGGCCGGTGGACTGCACAAATTCATGAGCTGGGACAGACCGATCCTCACCGACAGCGGGGGATTTCAGGTTTTTAGTTTGAATTCCCTAACCAAAACGTCAGAAGAGGGGGTCAGATTCCAGTCACACCTGGATGGCTCATATCATCTTTTCACTCCTGAAAAGGTGATGGAGATTGAGCATGCCCTGGGCGCAGATGTAATCATGGCTTTAGATGAGCCTGCTTTCTATCCTTGTTCCTTCGAGCAGGCCGAAAGAGCCAACCGGCTAACTGTAAATTGGGCAAAAAGATGTAAGCAGACGCACGAGGAAATGAATCGGAAAGCTTTCAAACATGGGCAGGCTTTGTTTGGTATTATTCAAGGTGGGACTTACCCGGAGTTGAGAAAACGATCGGCTCAAAGTTTGGTGGAGATGGATTTCCCCGGATATGCCATAGGCGGTCTTTCTTTAGGAGAACCGAAAAGCAATACTTGGGAGATGGTGGAGCTATCGGCTGAGCGCATACCGACAGAGAAACCCAGGTATCTGATGGGGGTGGGGACTCCGGAGGACATTGTGGAGGCGGTCTCCCGGGGAGTGGACATGTTTGACTGCGTGCTTCCCACCAGAAACGCCAGGAATGCAAGCGTGTTTACCCGATACGGTAAGCTGATCATAAAGAACGCAGAATATGCGGAGGATTTCTTTCCCATCGATCAGGAGTGCGGATGCTCAACCTGTCGGAATTATAGCCGGGCATACTTAAGACACCTATTCAATACCGGAGAGATCAGCGTGCTGAGACTGTCCACCATTCACAGTCTCTATTTCTATATGGAGTTGACGAGAAGTGCCAGAGAAGCTATATTGTCCGATAGTTTTCCGGAGTGGAAAAGGGAGTTTTTGGAGACGTACCGGACCAACGAGAAGGAAGAGAAAGACAATGTCGTGGATAAGCAGATGGGAGGGTAAGAAGAGAGAGTCTAAAAAGTAAGCCGGGAGTGACAGATGTCCAAAAAACCTAGTGCGTTGAAGAATGTTTTTTCTTTTGCTCTGTTTCTGGTTACCGGAGGGTTGACGGTCGAGACAGCAATGGCCATGGGAACAACCGGGGGTGGGCAGACGGGAGGGTTAACCGCGCTCTTGCCTTTTGTCATCATCGTGGTCATCTTCTATTTCTTTCTGATCCGACCCCAGCAGAAGAGACAAAAGGAACAAAAAACCATGATTTCCTCGCTGAGAAAGGGTGACAAAGTGGTTACCAACAGCGGTATGTTCGGGATCATCGTGGGCATGGATGATCAGGAGAACAAGGTCGTGCTGAAAGTGGCGGAGAACGTGAAAATCGAATTTTTGAAAAGCTCTATCGCCGGAAGAGTCGGAACCGGGGAGTGAAGTCTCAGTTAGCTCGTAGGAAAGCTCAGGTCACCCGGGGGTTTTTCTCAATGTCCAAAGAGGCAAAGAAAGCATCCTTGTCGATACGGAAATATGGAGACCCGATCTTGCGGAGGCGGGCCCAAGAGATAAGCCGCGTTGACAAGAAGATAAGAGAGCTCGCATCTCAGATGTTAGAGACGCTGAAGGACGCCAAAGGAATTGCCCTGGCTGCCAACCAGGTGGGAGAAGAGCTAAGACTGATCGTGGTCGATTACCAAAGCGTGAAGACCGACGCCCCTCCCCTGATCCTGATCAATCCAGTTATGCTGGAATCGCGCGGTGAGCAGAGCGAGGAAGAAGGGTGCCTTTCCATTCCCGGCACGTTTGCCCATGTTACTCGTCCTCTCGAAATCAAAGTCAGAGGGATGGATCTTAATGAAAAGGAAATAGTGGTCCAAGCGGAAGGCGTCCTCAGTCGAGTGCTGGCACACGAGATAGATCACCTCGATGGGATACTGTTTATCGATCATCTCAGCTCCATAAAGAGAAGCCTCCTCTCCAGAAAACTAAGGAAGATCGCCGCCAGTTGATTTCCGCCCCGAGAGTGCTCAGAAAAACCTATGCGAATTGTCTTTATGGGTACGCCCCATTTTGCCATCCCCAGTCTGGAGAGGCTGCTGCAAAGCAAACACCCGATAGTAGGGGTGGCAACCGTCTCCGACAAACCCCAGGGAAGGGGTCTGAGACTTTCGGAATCCCCGGTCAAGAGATTCGCCCTGGAACATGATTTGAGAGTCCTGACTCCGGAGGATTTGAAAAGCAGTGATTTCATTGCAGGATTGAAGGAATTAAACCCTGACTCCATCGCAGTGGTGGCTTTTCGCATACTCCCCGAAGAGGTCTTCACCATACCTCGTCTCGGCACGATAAACCTGCATGCTTCGCTCTTACCTAAATATCGCGGGGCGGCTCCCATAAACTGGGCCATAATCAACGGTGAAACCAAAACGGGTTTGACCACGTTTTACATTAGAAAGAAGGTGGATACCGGAGACGTAATCCGGCAGAAGGAAATCGAGATTCGTCCTGAGGAGAACTTCGGCGAATTGCATGACAGAATGGCCAACATGGGTGCCGATCTGCTGTTGGAGACTCTAAGTTTGGTGGAAAAGGGAGAGGTACAGGTATCAAAACAAGACGACTCCCTTGCCACTCGGGCGCCCAAGATCACCCCGGAGCATTGCCGAATAGACTGGTCCCGGGAGGCTGTTCAGGTTAAGAATCTGATTCGCGGCCTTTCTCCTTCTCCGGGCGCCTTTACTTCCTTCAGGGGAAAGACTTTAAAGATCCTCAAGTCGGCGGTGATCGGAGATGCTTCCTTTTCAGACGGCTTTGGGGAAGTTGCAGATTCGAACTTGAAGGAGAACGTTTGGATCAGAACGGGAAGGAGTTACTTAAACCCGCTTGAGGTTCAACTCGAAGGCAAGAAAAAGGTCAGCATTCAGGAGTTCATCAGAGGATATCGGGTGAAGGTCGGGGAGAGGTTTGGATGACCTTCTACCAGATCATGGAATAATGAGCCGATTTTCCCATTTCTGTCTGGGCGCGGCGAAGAGTATCACTTCTGGTGCGACATGCGTGACACCAGGCAAAACACTCCGACCTCTAAGAAGAAACCTACAAGGTGAGATGTCTCGCCCTACTCAACATGACGAACAAGGCAGTGAGCGACTCGTTCTACTCGTCACTTTAACACCATGACCGATCTGCACAAAACCAGCACCACCAGAAGCAAATGGACCTTCCTGCTTCTGTCGATTTTGAGCCTGATAGTGCTCATCATGCTCGCCCTCCTTCTTTGGTATCTGATCTCTCCGCGTGTCAACGCCCTAAGCCCCTTTTTGAACGCTGGAGTTAAGGTCCTGGGATTGCTATTTCTTTTGACTGTCTCCGGTGGGTTGCTTTTGATCGTCCTGTCGTCTGCGCTGGAGAAGGATTTTTTGTTTCCCCATGGGGAAAAGCAGATAACCTTGAAGGTTTTGTTTCCCATAAATCTTTTCTTGGGAAGATTCTTCGGACTCTCCAGAGATGAAGTCCGGGAATCGTTCGTTGAAGTCAACAACTCACTTTTTAAGGCCACCCGGAGGAGGATGAGAAGAGACCGGCTCTTGATTCTCCTGCCCCACTGCCTACAGAATTTCGACTGTCCCCACAAGATCATCGCCGATTTCCAAAACTGCCAGCGGTGCGGAGGATGCATTATCGGTGAGATCATTGGACTTAAGGAGAAATACCGGATAGACCTCTCTGTCGCCACCGGTGGAACTTTGGCACGCAAGGTGATAGTGGACCGAAGGCCGACGGTGATGGTGGCCGTGGCCTGTGACCGTGACCTTTGTTCCGGCATTCAGGATGCTTACCCCATCCCGGTGTACGGGATATTGAATCAGAGGCCCAATGGCCCCTGTGTAAACACGGAGGTGGACTTGGAAGAATTGGAAAAGGCGGTACAATACATATTGGACGGAGCCCATGATGCAAAAAGACATAATTATCAACGTATCGGAATATGAAACCCGCTTAGCCATCCTGGAAGACACCAAACTGGTGGAGCTTCTGGTCCAGCGTCCGGACTCAGAGAGGATGGTAGGGGACATCTACAAAGGGGTGGTCCGGGCTGTTCTTCCCGGCATGCAGGCGGCTTTCATCGACATAGGTCTGGAGAAAAGCGCCTTCCTTCATTTCTCGGACATGCGGGATTCAAAAAGCCAACTGGACCTTCTGTATGAAGCTGATTTCCTGGAGGAAGAGGGGGCCAAGAGAACCAAGAAACTGCCGGAGAGTATTCAAGAGGTTCTAAAGGAAGGACAGGAGATTCTCGTTCAGATTACCAAAGAACCGATCGGAACCAAGGGACCCCGGGTGACCAACCAGCTTTCCCTTCCCGGGAGGTACGTGGTTTTGGTTCCGGGTGAGGATCATGTGGGGGTGTCGCGCAAGATCTCCGACTGGAAGGAAAAAAGGCGGCTAAAGAGGCTCACTTACGAGGTGAAACCGGATGGATTCGGATGCATCATCCGAACCGTAGCCGAAGGAAAAGAGAAGAACGAGATTAAGTCCGACATAAAGAGTCTGGCTAAGCTTTGGAAAGGGATCAAAAAACTCGCGGAGAAAAAACCTGCGCCAGTTCTGGTTCACAAAGACATAGGGTTAGTCTCCAGCACCATGCGGGACATTCTGACCCTGGAGGTAAACAATGTCATCGTCGATTCCAAGGGAGAATACAAGCAGATCCTCTCCTACTTAAAAAGCATCGCCGCCAAGACTCTGCGTTCCAAGGTGAATCTATATGAGGGAAGGGTGCCCATCTTTGATGCTTACAATATCGAGCCAGAAATAGAAAAGATGCTGGATCGAAAAGTGTGGGTTAAGAAGGGGGCGTACTTTGTGATCGACCAGACCGAAGCCATGGTCACCATTGACGTCAATACCGGCAGATTCGTGGGGAAGACCACCCAGGAGTCGACTGTCCTCAAAACCAATATGGAAGCCGCCAGGGAGATTGCGCGGCAGATCAGGCTGCGAGACATCGGAGGTCTGATCATCGTCGATTTCATCGACATGGAATCGTCGGAGAACAGAAGAAAAGTCTTTGAAGAATTCAAGACCGCCTTCAGACACGATCGGTCAAAAAACAGTATCCTGCCCATCTCCGAATTCGGCTTGGTTGAAATGACCCGGGAGAGAGTCCGGCCGTCGATACTTCACACTTTGAGCGAGACGTGTCCCTGCTGTGGCGGGATCGGTCGGGTAGTCTCCAAAGAGACGCAAGCTATGAAGATTGAGAGGTGGTTCAAGCGAGCCCGGGTCGGCTCTAAGTGTAAGAACTATCGTCTGATGGTCCATCCGGACGCCGCAGCCATTCTGGAGGACGGGAAGGCTGGCCGCATACGGAAACTCAGCAAACAGCTTGGTCTGAATATCGAGCTGGTGAAGGAGGAAGATCTGCACTTCTCCCAGTTCAAGGTCTTTGACCTGGACCAAAAAATGGAAGTCACCGATCTCTTCAAGGCCAAGAAGTAGTTTTGTCTTGACTTGATAGGGCAAATATGCTAATATCCTTCGCACGACCGAAGAGAAAATCATCAGGAATGAGGGAATAACCGTAGATTGAAAAAGAAGCACTAAAGGAGGAACAAGATGTATGCTGTTTTGGAAAGCGGCGGATTTCAGTTCGTGATCAAAGAGGGGGAAAGGGTGAAGGTGCCCCGACTTCAGGCTCAGCCAAAGGAGAAGGTGAGCTTTGACAAGATTCTCTTCATTGGTGGGGAGAATCCGTTCTTGGGAGCACCGTATGTTAAGAACGCCAAAGTCGAAGCAGAGGTCCTGTCTTCAGGGAAAAGTGATAAGGTCACCGTTTTCAAGAAGAAAAAGAGGGTAAAATATCGGAGGACTAAGGGGCACCGTCAAGAATATAGCGAGATTACGATCCACAGAATCCTTCCTCCCGAGTGAGGATCCAAAAGCGAGGCCAACTGCACTTACTGGAGAGGCCAAAGTGAAAACAAAAGATCCTCAGAGAATGCGGAAAACGCTGACCAGCGTGTCCGTGCTCGTGGTTTTCCTCTTCTGTGCTCAGATTTCCCTTGCAGTTAACATCGCTCAGATCGAGGTGAGCGGCAATCGTAGCGTCGATCCGTCTCTGATCGTCAACATGTCTGGCTTGGTGGTAGGCTCAGAACTGAAGTCGACCACCATTCAGGAGGCAATCAGACGGATTCATGCCATGAATCTCTTCTCGGACGTGCAGGTTGAGGGAACCCAGTCGGAAGAGGGGGTGAAACTCACGGTAGTGGTTAAGGAGTACCCGCGGGTCGTCGAGATCGAGATCTCAGGAAACAGCAAGGTGAAGAAAGAGGATCTGAAAGAAAAGATAAGCATGACTCCCGGGAAGGTGCTGACTCCCGTGGACACAAAATCTGCGGTGGACAAGATCAAATCGCTTTATGATGAAAAGGGATACCTTTCCGCGGACGTGCAGTCCGAAGTGATGGAAACGGAGAATCCCGGCCAGGTGACCCTGAAGTTCAAAATCAACGAAGGCCAGAAGGTACGGATCAAGAAAATCTACGTTCTGGGCAACAAGGCTATCTCTGCCTCCAAGGTAAAGAAGCAGATGGAAAACAAGGAAGCCCGCTGGTGGCGGGGAGGTGGTTTCCATCCCGACAAGTACGATGAGGACAAAAAGAAGATCGTCGAATTCTACAAGAAGGAGGGCTATTTGGATGGACAAGTGCTCTCTGACTCCCTATGGTATGATTCGGCCAAGAAGAATCTGTTTATCCAGATAATGGTAAGCGAAGGAGAAAGGTACAAGTTCGGAGAGGTGAGCTGGGACGGAAACAAGCTCTTTTCTGTCGATAAGTTGAAAACCCAGGTGAAATTCAAGCCAGGAGAGATTTACTCCCAGAAGAAGTACGAAGAGACTCTGTCTCAGGTATATTCTCTCTACATGGAGGAAGGTCATCTTTACGCTCAAGTGGAAGATAAGACCACGACGCGGGGCGACGTGATGGACATCAAATATCATATCACCGAAGGAGTGCCAGCCAATATCCATTACGTAAATATCCAGGGGAACACCAAAACCAAGGAGAAGGTGATCAGGAGGGAGATTTCCATTTTACCTGGACAGAGATTCCGGCGTTCACTCTTGATGCGAAGTCAGCGGGACGTCACCTATCTCAATTACTTCTCAAAGGTTGAGCCGGACTACGAAGTCTTGGAAAACGGAGACGTCGATTTGATCTTCAAGGTGGAAGAGAAGCCCACTGGACAGGTCCAGTTCGGGGCGGGATATAGCGCCCAGGACAAGCTGACCGGCAACATAGGTCTGGGCATTCCCAATTTCCTGGGCAATGGCCAAAACGTTAAACTAAGCTGGGATTTCGGCAAGACCACGCACACCATCGATTTTTCTTTCACTGATCCCTGGTTCAGGGATACCCCCACATCAGTTGGTTTCGACGTCTATAACACCAGCAGGATTTGGAACTCTGAATATACTGAAAGGAGCAAAGGCTTCGGGTTAACGTTGGGCAGAAGACTCTCCTGGCCGGACAATTACTGCCGGACGAGCTGGCATTACGGGTGGGAGCGGGTAAGCTATGAAGTCCCCGAAGGAACGGACACCAGCACCACCGCCAAATACCTGGCGGCGGTACACTGGCCTCGAAATAGCGCCAATACCTCACTGACCTTAGTGCGAGATTCCAGAGACCTTCCTCAATTCGCCACCAAAGGCTCGGTTCTTTCTTGGACTTCGGAACTGGCCGCTGAATATCTGGGCGGCGATTTTGCTTATCATAAGCACATATTTGAAGCCAGCTATTTTCTCACCGCCTTCTGGAAACTAGTGGTGGCGGCTCACGCCAAGGTTGGAGTCCTGGATGGAAGAGACAGGGATCAGGCTGAGATTTACGGGGAACGTTTCTCGCCGGGAGGCGTTTATCCAGATGGTACCATCAGGGGATACTCCGACGCTTCCATCGGACCTGTCGATTCCCAGGGCACGCTCTTGAGAGGCAGAAGCGAGTTGGTCTACAATTTAGAGCTCCAGCTCCCCTTGGTAGAACAACAGATGTATTTGCTTACTTTCGCTGACGCGGGAAATGCTTGGTTAAGCGGCAGAGCCATGAGACCATTTGCTTTCAGGCACAAATCCGATAGAGACCTATTCCGGTCCTCAGGTGTGGGCGTGAGATTGATGATTCCCGGTATGGGGCTGATTGGCTTCGATTTTGGTTATGGATTTGACCATCAGGGAAAAGGAGAGTGGAGACCGCATTTCCAGCTCGGAACCACGTTCTAAAACCTGGGTCGAGTCAGACCGTAGACGCCCTTCTGACCATAACGGCAACACACAGGAACTAACCCATCTAAGCTAGCTTCCCAGGAGGAGAAAAGTGAACACGAGAATCCTCAGGTTTTCCAGCGTCTTCTGGTTGGTGACCGGCGCTCTCTTCTTCTTCGGCGTCGGCGAAACCTCTTCTCAGGAAGGGAAAATCGGTTACGTGGATTCAGTGAGGCTCCGCTCTGAGTTCAAGGATTTCGCTGATGCTCAGGCTAAACTGGACCAGGACGTGAAAACGTGGCAGGAAGAGATAACATCTGCGCAGCAGGTAATCGACAGCATGAAGAACGATCTGGACAAGACCGGTCTGATGCTGAGTGATGCCAAAAAGAAAGAGAAGGAGCAGAACTTAGAATCCAAAAAGACGGACTACCAAAGGCTGACCAATGAGGTCTTTGGACCGGGTGGAAGAGCGGAAAGAAGGAACGCGGAGTTGACCAAGCCGATTTTGGACAAGATCAATCAGGTTTTGGAGAAAATCGCCACCGAGGAGAACTACGCGATCATTTTTGATTCGGTGAACGGCAACATTGCCTATGCCAAAAAGAACCTGGACATAACCGACCAGGTGCTGGAGGAGTTGAAAAAACTGCAGTGAACTCTGAATCATAACCAATTGGACATTGTCCCGATGACAGACCCTTTTATCAGACACAGAAATCTCGGCGAAATAGCTGAATACTTACAGGGAGAACTGCAGGGAGACCCTTCCATCCAAATCACGGGAATCTCTCCCATCGAGAACGCAAAGGAAGGCGACCTGACCTTTCTGGCCAACCCCAAGTATGCTCATTTCCTGAGAACCACGTCGGCTTCGGCCGTGATCGTAGGAATAGATGCGCCAACCGGCGAAATCACCTCACCTCTGATCAGACACACCAATCCGTATTTCGCCTTTGCCCGCGCCATAGAATACTTGGCCGAGGTGAAGAGAACCCTCCCTGAGGGCGTTCATCCCACGGCGATCTTGGGAGAAAGGGTCAGGACCGAGAAGGGAGTGCACATCGGTCCCCACGTGGTTTTGGGTGATGGAGTATGGTTGAAACGTGACTCCACGGTTCTGGCAGGAAGCTTCATCGGAGCCAATTCCACTATTGGCGAAAACTGTCTGATCTATCCTAACGTCACGGTCAGGGAGAATGTGGACATAGGGGAGAACGTAATCGTGCATTCCGGCACAGTGATCGGATCGGACGGCTTTGGTTATGTCAAGGAAAAAGGGATCCATCACAAGATCCCTCAGATCGGTGGAGTGAAGATTGAAGATAACGTGGAGATCGGGGCAAACGTGACCATAGATCGTGCCACTTTAGGAGTCACGCGGATAGGAAGGGGAACCAAAATCGACAACCTGGTTCAAATCGGGCATAACGTGGACATTGGAGAAAATTGCATCATCGTCGCCCAGGTCGGAATCAGCGGAAGTACCAAGGTCGGAAACGATTCAGTTTTGGCCGGACAGGTAGGGGTGGCGGGACACGTCCGGATAGGCAAGGGGGTGGTCGTTGCCGCCCAATCGGGCGTCACCAAAGACATTCCCGATGATACCACCGTATTGGGTTGTCCGGCCCGAGAAGTTCACCAAGCTAGAAGAATCGAGGCTCACCTGTCCCGTCTGGATATGTACGTTGAAAAACTGAAGGAAGTGGAAAAGGAGCTTAGGAAGATAAGGGATTCTCTGCAGTAGCCTGCAAACGTCCGGAGGAAGAAATGAGCGCGCTTCAGGAGTTTACCGACAGCAATTTTGAAAGTGAAGTTCTGAAATCTGACAAACCTTGCCTCGTCGATTTCTGGGCAGAGTGGTGCGGCCCCTGTCGCATGATTTCCCCTATCGTTGACGAGATAGCCAAAGAATATGCTGGGAAGTTGAAAGTGGGAAAGCTCAACGTCGACAACAACAGCCAAACCGCGGTCAAATACGGGATCATGAGCATTCCCAGCCTGCTCTTTTTCAGCGGGGGAAAGGTGGTGGACCAAATCATAGGCGCGGTTCCTAAAAAGCAACTTGTTCAAAAGATCGGCAAGCTCGTCTAGCCGAAAGGATAGGCATGACCAGCACGGAAGAATACTCCAACCCGCCGGATGAACAGATAAGGGAGATATTGCAGAAATACACGAAGGTTGCGGTGGTAGGGCTCTCCCCAGATCCGAGCAGGCCGTCCAACGGAGTGGCTCGCTATCTAAAGAGCCGGGGATACAAGATTTTTCCGGTAAACCCTGGGCAGAAAGAAATTCTGGGAGAAAGGTCCTTTCCCGATCTCAGATCCATTCCCGAGAAGGTGGAGATAGTCGACATATTCCGTCGACCGGAGCATGTTTCACCCATAGTAGATGAAGCCATAAGAATTGGCGCCAAAGTAATCTGGATGCAGGATGGGGTGGTAAACGACGCGGCCGCCAATTTCGCCTCGAAAAACGGCCTCGTGGTGGTGATGAATAAGTGCATGCTTAGGGAGCACAGAAAGCTCCACGATTGAAGATCTCACGACGAAAAACTTGATACCTACTGGGGCCGACATAAGCCTATCTGCCCGAGGTTGTAGCACCCAAGCTCGCTCGAGGACTGTCGATATGTACTGTGAACAGCGATTCCGTTCAGAGCATTTAGAAGAAAACGTCGAGGTCTTGAGGGAAGGGGAGGAATGCTCTTACTGTCACTTGGCCACTCTGGAAAAGCGGGGGGAATGAGATAGTCTGCCCGGTCTCTGGTTACGGACACATGGGCTGCACCTGATAAAACCTGATCTCTGAGGAGTCTCCTCTTTTTGCCTTGCACGAACGAAATCTGATGGAAAATGCCATGAATCTGAAGAACATTCTGCTCCCAATCCTGATCATCGTGGGATGGTATATTCTCTTTGCAGTAATCCTCCCCATGTTGGGGATTAATACTTGACTCAAGAGAACTTGTCCTGTTCCGGGAGAACAGAAGAAGATTGAGGACCAGACCAGATGACCAAGCGCTTCCTCTCGTCCTGGGTCTCGGTGATTTGGCCTGAAACGCGATAGAACTGACGTGAGAAACTACCGCTGCCGAAGCATTCAACCTATCGCTTCCTCCTTTAGGAATGAAGACCATGGTTGCCAGTCTGTCGTGGAAAGAAAAGCTGTCATTTGAAGTCCACACCGAGTCCGGGCACACTATTTTGCTGGATGCCAAACCAGAAGTCGGCGGAGAGGGAACAGGACCCAGCCCCATGGAGCTTGTTTTGGTCTCTCTGGCCGGATGTACCGCGATGGACGTTGTTTCCGTCCTGAAGAAAAAAAGGGTAGACTTGCGAAACCTCACTATTAGGGTGAGTGGAGAACGTGCCTCTGAGCATCCCAAGTACTTTACCCGGATAGATGTGCAGTACGATTTAGAAGGAAAGGGGATCAGGGAAGACGACGTTAAGCAGGCAGTCGATCTCTCCAAGGACAAGTATTGCTCGGTTGCTGCCATGCTGAGGGAGAAGTCAGCAATCTCTTATCGGTGGAACATAGTCAACACCAGTTGATACTTGCTTCCGAATCGAAGATGAGACGTCCCGCTTTTTACGTTTTGCTGGTCTTCATCTCAGGCATCCTTCTTGGCGATGCTCTTAACCCTCCGTTAGTTTTTCTCTTTTTGCTTTTCACCCTAACTTTTCTTTTCTGTCTGCTCTTCTTGGGGAAAGAAACAAGAGGCGCGACCTTCTTTCTCGTTTCCTCGATCCTACTCGCAGGCTTCCTCAGACATGAGATTGTGACCCGAGACCTTCCTCCAGGCCACATAAGCAAGTTCCTAAACGCGCGATCGAAGGTGACCATTGTCGGAAGCATTGCGGATGACCCTGACGTCAGAGAAGACAGGAGTTTTCTGACCGTCGAGACCGAATCGATATTGGTTCACGGAAAGATCTATTCTGCCTCAGGCCTCGTCGTCCTGAAGTTGAAGGAACCCACTTTCAAGTTCAGCTATGGCGACAAGATACGTTTCGCCGGATATTTGAACGAACCAGCTTCCAAGAGAAATCCTCAAGCATTTGATTACAAGAGGTACCTTAACCGAAAGAACATATACGGAACAGTCACCTTGTCGAAGGCAGACCAGGTGGAGGTTTTGGACAAAGGTGAAGGCAATATCCTTCTTTCCAAGATCGTGATTCCCTCACGAGGGTGGATATTGAACGTTCTGGACAAGACTCTGTCAAGTGAACACAAAGCCCTCCTCGCTGGTTTTCTTCTGGGGGAGACAAAGGATATTTCCCGACGGGTCTACAATATGTTCAGGGATACCGGCACGGTTCATCTTCTGGCTGTCTCCGGGTCGAACGTATGGCTGGTTATCGGAGTAATCTTAGGCGCTCTGACTCTGCTTCGAATTCCCAGGGTACCTGCGACACTAGTGACCTTAGTCTGTATCTGGATGTTTGCTAATCTTACCCACAATCAGGCGCCGGTGGTGAGAGCCGGAATCATGGCCACAGCCATTCTCGTAGGAAGGTTGCTATACAAGGACATCGACCTGGTAAATGCAGTCTCGTTTGCCGGACTGCTGATTCTTGTTGTCTCACCTCTGTATCTTTTTGATGCGGGTTTTCAGCTCTCCTTTGCTTCGGTTTTTGCGATCCTCCTTCTGTATCCGCATTTGAGCAGACTAACATCGAAATACCTTGATAAGTCACACAGACACATCTGGAAATGGATAGTCATGCCCGCGCTGATCTCACTGTCTGTGGAGATCGTTCTCTTTCCCATTTTGGGTTACTATTTCAACCTGGTTCCTCTCATCACCGCGGTGGCTAATGTTTTCATAATTCCGCTGGCTGGTTTATCGGTGGTCCTGGCTTGTTTCACGGTGTTTTCAGCCATGTTCAGCTCATTTCTGGCCGGCGTTTTTTCGGCTGCCAACTGGCTATCCTTAGAATTGACTCTTAAGTTAACTGACTTCTTTGCCGGTTTGCCAGTGGCAAAACTCACTGTTCCTTCTCCCTCAGTCCTCAGTTTTGTACTGTACTATCTCTTTCTTTGGCTTATCGTAAGCTTTGTGGCCACGAAGAGGAAGGCCCTGCTTTTCTCGTTTCTACTGCTTGCCAATTTGGTGGTCTGGAGGCAAGGGTTGGCATCTACCAGCAAGGTTCTGAGGTTGACTTTCCTGGACGTCAGTCAGGGTAGTTCGGCCGTAGCTGATCTGCCCAACGGAGAAGTTCTGGTGATAAATGCCGGAGAAAAGGAGGGGAATTTTGACGCCGGTGAGTATGTTGTTGTCCCATTTTTGAACCACAAAGGCATCACTGGGATCGACGAACTGATCCTCACGGATTCCGATTGCCTGAACTTGGGCTCAGCCAAATCGATCGTGGAAAATGAAAGGGTCGAAGAGATCATGTCACCCAGTTTCTTGCGTCTGGAATGCCCAGAGGAGCCTACGACAGTCGATAGAACTGTGAAAAGGATAGTCTCTTTAGATTCCCTGCAGGCTATATCGGACGAAGAGGAGAAGCTGAAGATTCACTTTTTTGGCTATCCGGAAACAGACGGATCGGGAGTCAGTGTTAGCCCCAGCGTGGTGAAGTTTGCGTACAAGAATGTCGACTTCTGCCTTTTTGACGCAATGAAAACCCCTCTATTTGATCCCAGATTTGATTGGAACAAGGTAATGAACTGCTCGGTCTTAGTGTTGTCTGAACTGGGAAAAGAAGAGGATATCGTCAAGATAATCTCTGCCGTCAAGCCGCGACGGATCATCTTTACTCGCCACTACTTTCAGCATGAGAGGAATAAGATTCCGGTCCTGATGCAGCTCAATTTTCCAGGAATTGAATTTCACCGTACCGCAGACCACGGGGCGATAACCTGCGAAACCGACGGAGAAAAATCGATATTTGATTTCACGATCAGATGAAGTAAGAGATGAAGTCAATGACATTTATTCGTTGTGATACAGCCAGATAACTAATTGCCGAGTACTTCTTATCCTTCGCCCTCAGGGAGCGTCTTACCCCCTCACCTTAGTCCTCTCCCCAGCGGGGAGAGGAAGAAAGACTACCCTCTTTTTTGGGGGAAAGGACAAAGGTGAAGGGAAAACAAATCAGATAGTAGAGACCCTTCAATGTTATGACAACAGGGTCGAGGGCAAGGTTACCCTCGACTAACAAGTGACTGCTTATGACGACAGTGGAAATAGTTTTGTTAGCTGGCTTTATTGTCGCACTTGGGCACTTCATTAAGGGACTATCCGGATTTGCCAGTGCCCTCTTTGCCATCCCTCTTCTGGCGTTGTTTTTAGACATCAAGTTTGTTGTCCCAGTGTTTTTGTTATTCGATTTCATTTCTGGGATCATCCTGACCATACAAAATCGGAGATCTGTCAACAAGAAGGAAGCTCTGTTGCTTTTGATGGGCCTAATAGTTGGAACCGGAATCGGTACCTATTTTCTGGTCGCCCTGGGAAGTCAGCTCTTGAAAAGGGTCTTCGGTGTGTTGGTGATTCTGTTCGCTTTGAAAGTGCTAATCGAGAAGAATGAGGCGGCAAAAAGACGGATCAGCAGAATCTGGGCACCGGTGAGCGGATTCGTTGGTGGGTGTGTTGGCGGCATGTTTGGTCTGAATGGTCCACCTATGGTGCTGTATCTTGCCCATCAACTAAAAGACAAGCGAGCCTTCAGAGCTACACTCTACGGCGTGTTCTTTGTCGATGCCTGCTACCGGTTGATCCTGTACTCATTCAACAAGCTAATCACGGCAGAAGCGATAAGGTTCGCATTGTACCTGACGCCGTTTGTGTTGCTGGGGATGTTTCTCGGATCGAAGCTACATGCGAAGATCAATGAGGGCATCTTCCAAAAGATTATAGCCTTGATTCTGGTGTTGACTGGGATACTCCTAATTGCTTGAGACAAGAGTAGGATTTGGCCTACCCAACACCTTCTGCCGTGACGGTTCTTGGTAACAGACCCAGTGTTCGTTGCCGACAAAAGCTATCCATGATGAGCGAGCAACGAGATAGGGGAGAGGCTCGGAGCCAGGTAATCCCACATGAAAAGTGGCGGGGTTTTATCCCCGCCACGATCAAGTTCCGAGGGCAAGGGAGCCCTCGGAGCTACCAACGATATACTTTAGAGTTTTGAGGTGTCTAAGTTATATCTTTTGGACGTTTGTTGCCTGAGGTCCTTTTTGTCCCTGTCCTTTCTCGAAGCTAACCTGATCACCTTCCCGAAGGGATTTGTATCCTTCAGCCCGGATTTCAGAGAAATGCACAAACAGGTCCTGTCCTCCGTCCTCCGGAGTAATGAATCCATACCCTTTAGATTCATTGAACCATTTTACCGTGCCCTGCGTCATCGAATCACCTCCTTTCTCTCATGAATAAAAAACCACGAAAGCTTCAAAAAATAAGCTTTCGTGGCAGAATAATCTCGACCTAACAAAAACCTACTCTTAGCTTCCCTACTTACTCTTAACTCTATATACGTATCATCTTCTCATTTGTCAAGATATTTATACACTTTTATTATCGGCTTTTAAAGAGTAAGCATGAGATTTAACCGATACCCTCAACGCCCATCTTCCTCCCTAGAAACTGGGAAGTTGAGATTAAAGAAGAATCGCCCAGGATTTTTCTGTCTGTTACAAGATTTCTGCGAAGGTTTTCCGTAGAAACTGTGTTTGTATGATGTCGCATCTGGTTAACCTCAAGCGAAGACCGACAGGATGGAAGAGACTGAGCTGATTCGACAATTTAAGAATGGAGATAAATCTGCCTTTCGGCAACTGGTCGAGAAATATCAAGATTCGGTGATTAATACCAGCTACCGGTTTCTGCGGAACAAGGAGGAAGCAGAGGAGACAGCCCAGGAGGTCTTTCTGAAGGTTTACTTGTCCTCTCAGTCTTATCAACCCAAGGCCAAGTTTTCTACCTGGCTATTCAAGATAGTGGCCAATTGTTGCCTAAACAAACTGAGGGACAAAAAGAAATTCTCGTCCCTCCAACTGGACAAGGATTTACCAGCTTCGACTGAGGACCAACCCGACAAATCCCTCGAACGGCAGGAACTGAAGAGGCTGCTCACAGAAGCGATAGATTCTCTTCCGGAAAATCAGAGGACTGTGATTCTGCTCAATCAGGACGGAGAATTCTCTTATCAAGAAATGGCTAAGATGCTGGATTGCTCCGTCTCAGCTGTGGAGTCGAGGATATTTCGAGCAAAAGACAGCCTCAAGAAGATATTGTCTCCATATTTGAAAGAATAGGTGATTTGATCGCAAGTTTTGGCGAGGATTGGTGTTTAGATAGTGTGAATGAGGAGAGTGGTAGAATGAGATGTCGCAAAGCAAGAAAGCGACTGTCCGCGTTCGTGGATGGTGAACTCGGTGAAAGAGAGAAAGAAGGGATTTCCCGCCACATAGAAACTTGCCCATCTTGCGGAGAAAAAGCGAAAGCCTTGTCTTCACTTTCAGTTCTGTTGAGGGAGGAAAAGGAGAGTATAGAAGCATCCCCGTATTTTTGGAATAGATTGGAACAGGCAATCATCCGGGCAGAAACAAACAAGAAGGCTTTTGACTCGATTTGGGAGTGGCTGAATCGAACTCTTATCCCTGCCGGTGGCACCGTTGTTATAGCAATTGGCTTATTCATGGGGACTCATTTGGGCGGAGCCATCTACGCAAACATCGCACAGATTCTTAATCCAGATGATTCATCACCAGTGCAAGAGGAGATAAATCAATCCTTGCATCTGAACACCTTGAGTGATTTTCCCCAAGAGTCGATAGGTGAAATCTACACTGGTCTGTTAGCCGAAAACAACTTCCCTAAGTAAGGATAATAAGAATGAAAAGAAAGCTGATTATCTTGGGAATACTACTCCTGATCGCGATAAACATATCTGCGTTAGCCACCATAGGCTATCGTTGGAAATGTGGATATAGAGGAAAATCCTGCGGAGGGTGTGTACCCGGGGAGTTTATCTGCCAGAAGTTGTTACTTTCCGACTCTCAAAAACAAAGCATGGAAGCGTGCAGAAAGGTTTTCACCGAAGGGATTGACAAGAAGAGGGAGATTCTCAATCATAAGAGAAATGAATTGGTGGAGCTGATCGGCCAGTCCACTCCTGAGACCGGGAAGATCGACAGCTTATTGGTGGAAATAGGTGCTGCGCAGACAGAACTAGAAAGGGACGTGGTTAATCATATCTTACGGGAGAAGAAGCTTTTAAGTCCGGACCAACAAGAAAAGCTTCTTGATCTGATTAGGGGATGCTTACTTCCCGAGGGAAAATGCGAGAAAGTTTTGTGTCCGTCTGAAAGTAGATAGGAAAGATCAGCGGACCGTTGGGTAGACATGGAGGAGACGGATGATATAAGTAGGGACGTGCATGTGGACGTAGATCCGACTTTTCCCAGCCTCCTTCCGTAAGAAGAAGGAACTGGCGGGAACAGAAGATAGTTTTGGAGGATGGAGAAAGCAAGTAAACCCCAAGAAATATGAAAGGAGGTGACAAGGTGAAGAAGAGAATCTGGTTGAGCCTAGCGATAGCCTTGACGCTGGTGTTGATTGCAGGACTGGCTACTTACGCTGGCGGCAACAAGTGCTGTAAAGGAGGAAAGGGCCAGTGTCCCCTGGCAACCAAAGACTGCAAGGTAGAAGTGACCAATATCGACAAAGGGATAACGGTGAAGATCACTTCCGATGATCCTGGAGCAGTAAAACAGATTCAGGAGCATGCAGCGAACTGCAAGTGCGAAAAGGTGAAGGACGCCAAGTTCGAGGTGACTGAGCTGGACAACGGCGTGACGCTGAACATCACCTCGGACAATCCCGAGAGCGTGAAATTGATACAAGAACAGCAGGCTAACTGCATGAAAAACTGCCAGAAGGGGTGCAAAGGGGGAGGAAAGGGTGGGAAGTGTTCCGGGCAGATGTCTGGGTGCAAACACCAAACCAAATAACTGGTGACTGACCCAGGGCTGTTTTTGTCTTGTCTCGAATAAGGGGTACTTGTCTTCAGCGGAATAGCTGCGAGGCGATGTCATCCGCAAAAGCAGGAGTGAGTCTTTTGAATCACTCCTGCTTTGCTTTTGGGAGTCAGCCCATGGGACGCCCTGACAGGCAGTCCATTTGGACGACGAAGCAATCACGTCTTGTGGAATATCCATTAGACGTTCACATGTCGGCATTTCGACCTTACAGACTTCAAGGTCCCGGCAGGAGGTGTTACTCCGGTGGCCGATGATGCTTCGGGATCTGAATCCTCTGTCTCTTGGGTGGTCAAACGGGCAGGTCTTCCCTACCCCGAACAGTCCTTTCTCCAAGCGCACACACGACACCGGCGTGAACTCGTGAATTTGACTTTCTTTCTCCTTTTAGATACATTTTGCGACAGATTGAGAGAGACGAATCTTGGTGAAATATGAGTGCTGAAGATCCGATAGGGACTGAAATCAAGCAAGGCTTGAAGAACTCGATTTATGACGGTGCCTTTGCCCAGATAATGACGGTTCTGACCTCGGGAATCTTTCTAACTGGCTTCGCGCTTCTTCTGGGGGGTAATGAGCTTCATATCGGGATACTGGCGGCCATTCCGTTTGTGGCCCAACTCACTCAGCTTGGCTCCTCTTTCGTCATCGAGCAAAAAGGCAGGAGGAAGAAAACTTGCTTGGCTTTTGCGAGCGTGAATCGATATTCGTGGCTCTTCGTCTTTGCCATTCTCTTGTTTAGTAAACCGGAACACAATCCAATCAGCATATGGATCCTTATAGGTGCATCGCTAATATCTTATCTGTTCGGGTCGGCTGGAGGAGTGGCCTGGCTTTCCTGGATGGCCGACTTGGTCCCCGAACGGATTAGAGGGAGATATTTTGCACGAAGGAACATGATATTAACCATAGTCGGGGTGCTGGTCACCCTGATGGCCGGGAAGTATTTGGACTTCTGGAAAAGCTCGGGGAGGGATGTGGAGGTTTACGGATTTTTGAGCCTTTTCTCTATTGCGGCGGCCTGCGGAGTCATCAGCTTAGGGTTTTTGAAGAAGATTCCCGGCTTGGAGAGACCGAGAATCACAGAAGAACATCGCGACTTCTGGGAGATGGCCAGAATCCCGCTTAGAGATCGTAACTTTTTGAAATTCGTTATCTTCAGCACCGCATGGAGTTTTAGCGTATATATGGCCGCACCTTTCTTTGCGGTTTACATGCTGACGGACCTGAGAATGAGTTACGGCCTTCTGGCTTTGGTCAATATCATCAGCGACGTCTCTTCAGTTCTGGCCCTGCCCTTTTGGGGAAAGCTCTCAGATCGATTCGGCAGTAAGCCAATCCTATCTTTGGCTACCCTAGCGACTTCCCTCTTACCCATACTCTGGCTTCTGACGGCATCCCAGCACTTTGTATGGATCATAGTGATTCTTCAAGTTTACGGAGGACTCTTCTGGGCCGGACTGAATCTGAACAACAACAATCTCCTTTTGAAGTTATCCCCCAAGGAGAGCAACTCTATCTATCTGGCCACGTTTGCCACCTTCACTGGCTTTGCCACCGCCATGGCGCCTCTGCTCGGGGGTTTTCTGGCCACCAAACTCAGAGGGGTTGAACTCAACTTGGGTCTCGGCACCATCTGGCATCTGCACTTCATTTTCCTGATCTCGGGGATCTTGCGACTATTCAGTCGAGTTTTTCTCCGGAAGATTGCAGAACCCAAGGAAAAGCCGATGGGAAGGATGATTAAGGCCATAGGAAGGTTGGGCACCATCAGCGTGATCAAAGGCTTCGAGCCGCTGCAGAACTACTTCTACGTCCTGACCTCGCGGATTTCCGATTTCGTGGAAAAGAAAGACGGCTCCGGAACCGAGGAAAAAGATGGTCGAGGTGAAGAAAAGAGGAATTGTCTTTAGTTTTCTGCCGCAAAAACACCAAGAAACGGCTCACCTCCATATTCGTCTGAGACAACGCGTCTTGGGTTCATTAGCATTTCCCCAGCCACTGGGTGCGGAATCTTGCTAATGCCGCAGGGATCAAATTCCAGTCAGGCAAAGACTGCGTTGGCGAAAGAGAGCGGACCGGTTGCAGTCATTGGTCCGGGATTCACCAACCCCCCGCAAAATCACAACTTCTTGTCTGAAAGAGGAAAAAAACAGCAAAGTTCCTACAAAATCTGCTTGACAAGGGTTTTGTTAACGGATATAATTTACATTCGATTTTGGTTCGCCCGGCTCAGACAAGGTGAATCCGGAGAAAAGGTCGAAAACTAACTTCAACCAAGGAGTAAAGTAAAATGAAGTCGAAGCTTTCGGTTCTAACTGCACTGGTTCTTCTGCTGACCTCGGTTCCAGTCTTAGGGGGACAGAAGGTCGGTCCGGGGGTGGAGCCAGACACGACGGTTTATTTCACCATACAGAACTATTTTCTCTCTCCGTTTCAGTTGAGCGACTACAATTTTCTGGGCGGCGGAGCCAGGGCCAGGGGAATGGGGGGAGCGTTTTTGGGCGTTTCCGATGATGCCAGCGCCGCCTCGTGGAATCCGGCTGGGCTTTCTCAGGTGGACAAACCCCAGATGAACCTGAGTTTCAGTTCCTTGATGCGTCGGACAGAATCCACTTCCACTTTGGAGTCGTCAAATCCGCAGCAGAGCTTCGGTGACAAGCTGAAATATGATAACAATTCGATTTCATTTGCCAGCGTGGCTCTGCCTTTCAAAATCCGAGACAGACAACTGGTGGGAGGAGTGTTTTTCCAAAGACTCGCAGACATCTATCAGGAAGGCAAATATCACTTTATGCTGGATAGCGTAGTCTATCTGGATACCACGATTCACAATTACGTGCTTCCAGCCTTAGACGACAGACAGACGGGTAATCTGAACCTGGTTAACGTGGCGGTCGGAGGAACCGTATTTAAGTCTCTCTCCCTGGGAGTTGGTGTCGATATCTATGCCGGAAGCTTCAGCAGCAACACCAGTTTCTTTTACACTCTCGATCCGACTGGACTCAATGGATACAAGTTTCACCCTCATATCAAAAGCGACTATTCGGGATTCGGCCTCTCTTTCGGCGCCATGTACAAGTGGAATAGGCTCAGACTCGGAGGGGTGGTCAAACCGTCCTTCACCTTGAAAGAGGAGAACGACGTCAAGCTTTTCACTGACATCATCGAAAGTGGCATACTTCTCGAAGACGCCTCCATGCTGGCCTCCCCGTTCTTCAAGACCGACAGAGAATGGAAGATGCCCACCATGGTGGGGTTGGGCGGCTCATACCAGATAGATCTGCTCACGGTATCCGCAGACTTGGAATTCAGAAATTACTCCAAGACGGAAGTCACCTATCGAAGAAACATTGCTGATCCTTCGGGCGCGGAGGTTACCACCGGAGGCTACATGGTAGACCAATGGTGGGGAAAGGCAGGAAATTACCCGCCTTTCGTTCCCAGCTTGGGTTGGCGAAACTTGACCCAATTTCGTATCGGGGCCGAATATCTGATCAACACCAAATACGCCAAGGTTCCCATCAGAGTCGGCTTCAGAAACGACCCCCAGCTTTACACCACGAAACTTGACTCCAATCAAGTGTATCTGCGGACAGACATGTACATCTCCGGCACGGACACGGTCTACAATCCTGCGTTCATCCAATCCAATCATGGAGTGGAGAAAGGCTCGTGGGTGAACGGTCGCATCTTTTCCTTTGGAACAGGCTTGGCCTGGACCCAGGTGAAGCTGGACGTCACTCTGGAGATTGCCCGATATGACGACGTGAATAAACAGACTTCTACCGGCCGCACTGCTTTCGACCGCGGGAACAGGAAGCTCCTTCGGGCGCTTGAACAAGAGACATTTTCGGAAGTAGAAAAGAATAGATTCAGTCGCATAATAGTCAGCTTCACTGGATTCTTCTAAGAGCACGGCGAAGGAACACCAAAGCGAAGTCCCTCTCCGGTGACAAGGGGGGGATGCGGACTTCGCTTTTTTTATGCCAATGGCGGAGCGACAAGCCTCGTGCCCGGAGAAATGGCAAGCCAGAGCAAAAAACGCTTGCCTTGCGAGGATTTTTGTCGTACATTCCTGAAGTCGGAGCAAGCAAGATGGCCGAGTAAGATATGTCGATGCGTCAGTTCGGATCTGACTCTGTCGGTCCAAACCAAGGAGAGTTTACATGAGTCCCCAGCGGATAACCAAGAAGGAGATAAAAAAGGACAAGTTTGTTACCTTTACTTTCAAGCTAAGCGAGTGGGTACAGAAACACCTAAACCACGTGCTGATGGGGGGGGGAGGTGTAGTTTTGATCGTCTTGATTGTGTTTTTCGTTTTATCCTCGCAGTCCAAGAGAGAACGGAAAGCGGCAGAGTCTCTCGGAAAAGCCAGCTTAGAGCTTCAGTCCGGAGACTTACGGGCGGCGGTAGGCGATCTCCAGATCGTGGTCAACCAGTACGGCGGCACCAAGAGTGCCGGACAAGCGGATTTCCTTTTGGCTTCAGCCTATTTCTATGCCAAGGATTATGCACAGGCTCAGTCCTTTTTTGAGAGATACCTCGGAAAATTCAACCAGGACCCTCTGGTCGCGGCCGCAGCTCAGGCCGGAATTGCCGAGTGTCATGTGCAGAGAGGGAACTTCGCTTTGGCCGGAGAAGCTTTTGTCAAGGCGGTTTCTATGAATCCGCAGGGGCTTCTGTCGTCTCAATATCTCCTTGAGGCGGCGGATGCCTACCTTAAGGCCAAACAGACAGACAAAGCCAAAGACATTTTAAACCGGCTCATAAAGGAATATCCGGCTTCCAGAGAGGTTTCCCGGGCACAGATGCTTTTGACCCAAAGCCTTTCCCAGTGATCCGTATGACCGCAGACCAGGCAGCATCCTCCGAAAAATCCAAGCAGGCAAAAATCAGAGACTCCTCGGCATTGTCAGTAGCCTTTCTTTGGCATATGCACCAACCCTATTATAAGGACGCCAAAACCGGCCAATACCAGATGCCGTGGGTACGTTTGCACGGGCTAAAGGATTATTACGACATGGCGGCCATTTTGGACGATTTTCCGAAGATTCGCCAGACTTTCAATCTCGTTCCTTCGCTGATCGAACAAATCCAGGATTATGCCGAGAACCAAGTCTACGACGAGCATCTGATCCTTACTGAAAAACCGGCTGACCGTCTTACCGACGTAGAGAAAGAGCAGGTGCTTTCCGGCTTCTTCAATTGCAACCCCAGGACCATGATTTCCCCTCACCGCCGGTTTCGTCAGCTCTGGGAGAAAAGGGGAGAAGACCGGGAGAAGTCGAAATCAAGAGTCCGGGATTTCAAAACGCAGGATTTCCTAGATCTTCAGGTTTGGTCAAACCTGACCTGGATAGATCCGATTTTTGGAGACAACCCCTTGATCTCCAGTCTGATCAGGAAGGGCCAAGGCTTCACCGAAGAGGAAAAGGGCGCGCTCATTCTCAAGCAAAGAGAGATTATGGGAAAAATTCTCCCTAAATATAGAGAACTTCAGGAAAGGGGACAGATTGAGATAAGCACCTCTCCTTACTTCCACCCAATCATGCCTCTGCTGTGCGACACCGGGATAGCGAGGATAGCGCTCCCCGGCATCCAGTTGCCTCAAGAGAGGTTTTCTCATCCAGAAGACGTGCAAGCCCAGCTTGACTTAGGCATCAAGCTATATGAAAAAATGTTTGGCAGAAAACCCAAGGGAATGTGGCCTTCGGAGGGGAGCGTCAGTGAGCAGATCATTCCTCTGCTGGCGGGTTGCGGGGTGAGATGGATGGCCACGGATGAGGAAATACTTTATCTCAGCCTGATGATGAGACCAGGGAATGAGGCGACGCCGACGGCCAAAGATGCCACCGCTCTCTACAAACCGTATAGCATCAGCGTAAAGGGCCAAGAACTATCCGTGTTGTTTCGAGACCATACGCTTTCCGATCTTATAGGATTCGTGTACTCCAGTTGGGATCCGCAAGATGCCGCCCTCGATTTCGTGCAACGGCTGCACGCGATAAGAAAAGGCATCCCGGAAAACCGCTTGCCCGACTCAGTGGTCGCCGTCATCCTAGACGGTGAAAACTGCTGGGAATACTACAATAATGATGGGCACGACTTTCTTTCAGCGCTTTACGCCCGGATCTCCGAAGACCGATTGCTGCGCACAACCACTATAAGTGATTTTCTGGAAAAATCAAGTCGACCCCCCAAGTTGCCTGGTCTCTTTGCCGGATCGTGGATCAATCACAATTTCAGAATATGGATTGGTCACCCGGAGGATAACCTGGCTTGGGACTTGTTAAAAAGGACCCGGGACGCTTTGGCGGATTTTGAGAACGCCGTGGGGGAAAACTCCGAGACCAAAGCGGCATTAGATGCCGCGTGGAAAGAGATCTATGTTGCAGAGGGGAGTGACTGGAACTGGTGGTACGGAGACGAGCATCAGGCTCCGGGGGTGGAGGAATTCGATCGAATGTACAGGTCGCATCTGCTTTATGTGTATCAGTTGATCAACCGGGATCCTCCCGGGGAGCTATTTCAACCCATAAAATCCAAGTTTGTCTCCACTGCCGTTCTTTCTCCCACTGGGTATCTGCATCCCACCATCGATGGAAAGAAGACCCATTTCTATGAATGGCAAGAAGCAGGGTTCTTCGATCCTCTCAAGGCGGGCGGCACGACCATGCACAAGACATCATCTTTGGTCACCGGAATATATTTCGGAGCCGATGAGCACAAGTTGTTTTTTCGAGTGGACACCTCCGTTTCCAAAGAGGATTTTGACCGGGGAGAATATGAGTTCATTTTGGAGATTCTGGAGCCGCCACGATACAAGATCAACGTCAAAGACGGGAAGGCGACGCTCTTTAAGCGAACGAACGAAAACCAATGGGGCCGGATTCCCTCTGAGCTGGAGTTCGCTTTTTTGAAGACAATGGAATTGGCCGTCCCCTTGAGCCTTCTGGAGCTTGGAGAGAGAAGAGCAATATGGTTCCGGTTGATAGGGGAGAAGCAGGGAAAAGAGATGGAAAGATGGCCGGAAACCGACGCGATCAAATTCGAGCTACCCGGTCAGCAAGGAGACCTGGCATTCTGGGAAGTGTGACCATGGAATGAAACGGCGGGTTTAGGCCGCTGGCAGCCCAATGTGAACGTCGTTTAGAGGATCCGAATTCGGATCAGGAGGAGATGATGTCTGAGCAAATCCTCGGAGCCAATGAAGGCGGACAAAAACCGAAAGAGACGACCCGGCCGGAGATGGATGAGGAGACGAAAAAGAAAATGATAGAAGAGGGGAAAGCCGCCGCCATCTTGGGCTACATTCCATTTATGTGTTTTGTTCCCCTCATCAAAATGCGGGATAATCCGTTTGCCGTTAAGCACGGGAAACAAGGGCTGATCCTCTTCGTGATAGAGATCATCGCCGCCATCTTCATCCTTCCAAAGATAAGTGACATCTTCTGGGGCATGGTGATAATTCTTTGCATGGCCTGCGCTGTGGCCGGCATATTCTTCGCACTCCAGGGACAGGATTGGAAAATCCCGTTCCTTGGGGATTTGGCCGATAAAATGAAAATCTGACCGGGAATCTTGGAATTGTTTTTTTTCACTAAGGACAGGACCGATCAGCGGAAAGGATTTGTACGGTTTTGCGGCTGGGAAATGCCATGTTTTGTTTGGAGCGAAGTCTCGTCGCACGAAAGAAGGTTTCTATTCGAGTCCAGATAGACCTTTGGATGGTCGGTTGACGCTACGATCTGAAGGCTTAGCGATGGCAGGCTGGACGCGAAAGTCAAGCGGGGCTTGGTGGATCCAGCAATAGATCTCGCACCTTCAGGAATAAGCTGAACAGACCGACAAGACTAATAGACTTAAGCTCGCGGGGAAGCGAATGATCTACATAATCTTTTCTATTTCGCTATTCGCCTTAGTATTTGCCCTCTATTTGGCCAAGCACATCTTGCGTGCCGACACCGGTAATCCCAAAATGGTCGAAATCGCTGGCGCCATAAAGGAGGGAGCCGAAGCATTTCTCAGAAGGCAGTACGGAACCATCATCAAATTGAGCCTAATCTTAGCGGCGATTATACTGCTGTTTTATAGATTCAGCGACAGTCCGACCATTCGGAATCTGGGTCCGGGCATTTACTGGAAAGTCACCGTGGCTTTTTTAATCGGCGCCGCCTGTTCCCTTGTAGCTGGTTACGTCGGCATGTATGTTTCTATCCGGGCCAACGTACGCACGGCCGAGGCGGTGAAAACCGATTTCAATCGAGCCATACGTATTGCGCTCCGCGGGGGGGCGGTATCCGGCCTGTTTGTAGTGGGCATGAGTCTGTTAGGCGTGGGTGGGCTTTTTTACCTATTTGGGGGAATGCATCGTCCCACGGAGGTTCCCCTGCAGATCGTTGGCTTCGGTTTCGGGGCCAGCTTTGTGGCCTTGTTTGCCCAACTCGGGGGAGGAATTTACACCAAGGCGGCGGATGTGGGAGCCGATCTGGTCGGCAAGGTGGAGGCGGGAATTCCTGAGGACGATCCGAGAAACCCTGCGGTCATCGCCGACTTGGTCGGGGACAACGTGGGGGACTGCGCTGGCCGGGGTGCCGACCTGTTTGAATCAACCGCTGCGGAAAACATCGGTGCCATGATTCTGGGGATAGCCCTTTTTCCCAAATACGGTTTGGGTGGCATCATTTTTCCTTTGTTCGCACGTGCCTTCGGACTAATCGCCACCATGGTCGGCGTCCTGGTGGTGAAAGCCAAAGAAGATGAGAATCCGATGAAAGCCCTAAATCGGGGCTATTATGTCACGACCATCATTGCCATGGCAGGTTTTTACCTGGCAGTCCGGGAGTTATTGGGAAATAACATGTGGTTTTTCCTGGCAGGTGTTATCGGCATTTTGACGGCCTTGGCCTTTGTGTATATCACCCAGTACTACACTGAGTATAGGTTCCGTCCGGTCAAGTCTATTGCTTTAGCTTCGCAGACCGGAGCAGCCACCAACATCATCACCGGATTTTCGGTTGCCTTAGAGTGCACGGGCCTACCCGTTCTGGCAATCTGTGCCGCGCTTTTGGGATCATATTATTGCGGCGAGTTCGCTCTTCCGGGGATAAAAGGGGCAGGTCTCTTCGGGCAGGCCATTGCCACTATGGGAATGCTGGCCCCGTGCGCATATATTCTGGCCATGGACACTTTCGGTCCCATAACGGACAATGCTGCCGGCATCATTGAGATGTCCGGCGCACCCGAGGAGATTCGGAGGAAGACGGACAAATTGGACGCAGTAGGAAACACCACCAAAGCCCTGACCAAGGGCTATGCCATCGGAAGCGCTGCCTTGGCCGCTTTTCTTCTCTTCAGCGCATATCTCGATCAGGTAGAAAAGATCACCGGCATCCCTGTACAGGTGGACATCAGCCGGGTTCCGATATTTGTGGGGGGTTTGATTGGAGCCACGTTGGTCTTTGTATTCAGCGCCTTCTCCATTCGGGCCGTGGGGCGTGCCGCCTTTTACGTCATAAACGAGGTTCGGCGCCAGTTCAAATCGGATCCGGGAATCATGGCAGGAACCTCGAAACCCGATTATGGCCGCTGCGTCGATATAGTAACCCGGGGAGCTTTGAAGGAGATGATCGTGCCCGGCGTTTTGCCCGTGCTGGTGCCGGTGGCTGTCGGCTTCTCTTTCAAGTACCTTCCTGTTTCTGGTGGAAGACCGGGGGCAGAGGCGGTTGCGGCTCTGCTGATGGTCGGAACCATCGCAGGCATACTCCTTGCCAATATGATGAACAACGGCGGTGGAGCCTGGGACAACGCTAAGAAGTACATAGAAACCGGAATGCTGGGCGGCAAAGGCTCCGATGCCCACAAAGCTGCAGTGGTAGGGGATACTGTAGGCGATCCCTTCAAGGACACAGCCGGACCATCACTTCACGTTTTGATAAAGCTTTTGAGCACCATTACACTGGTATTGGCACCTCTGTTCTTATAGATGGAACGTGGAGGCGAATCATGAGTCGCCCTTACGGTTGTCTAATTCAGGGAGGGCGGGTTGAGGTTGTTTGTTTCGCTTGGTTGAATGTCCTATAACCTATATTATGTAAACTTACCAATCTCCCACAATCCTACCGCCCTCTCCCCCATACCCCCTATTTCGCCACTATGTTTACCAGTCTGTCGGCTACGAAAATCGTTTTGACTACCTCTTTATTCTCAATAAACTTCTTAACCTTTTCATCACTTAATGCAAGTCTGGTTGCCTCTTCCTTAGAAGTGCCCAGAGGCAGGCACATCGATGTCCTTAGCTTGCCATTGACCTGAACCACAAACGTTATCTCACCCTCAACAATGGCTTCCTGATCGTATCCAGGCCATCTGGATTTGAAGACACTCTCTTTGTGGCCTAGCATCGCCCAGAGTTCCTCGGAGAGATGCGGCACGAAGGGCGCCAGAATCTGAGTCAGTCTTTCGACGCAAAATCTCAGGACCTGTGAGGTCTCGGCTTCCAGTTCGTCCATCACATTGAGAAGCTCCATCATGGAAGCGATGGCGGTGTTGAGCTGGAGTGTGCCAATGTCTTTCTCTACCTTCTTTATCGTCTGATTCAGCTTCCTATATGTCTTTAGTTCAGTTGGGGTTAAGCCATGAATGCTAATAGGCTTGGTTATGTCCGTGGCAGCCGCTAATCGCGCGAATCTGTAGACGCGGTTCAGAAACCGCGTGGCCCCGACCATCCCGTCTTCATTCCAGAGTATCTCCCTCTCCGAAGGAGCAGCAAAATACATGGCTACCCTGGAGGCATCAGTGCCATGCTTATCTATGATGTCTGTGGGCGAAACCACGTTACCCACGGACTTAGACATGACCTTGCCTTCACTATCCAGCACCATTCCATGATTAAAAAGCTCCACAGCGGGCTCATCCACCTCCAGCCACCCGATATCGTGGAGGAATTTGGTGAAGAACCTGAAATACAGCAGATGACCGCAGGCGTGCTCTATCCCTCCGACGTACTTATCCGCCGGAAGCCATTCCTTCGCCTTTTGCTTAGAAAACGGCTCATTCCAGTTCCGGGGATCAGTGTATCTCAGGAAGTACCAGGAGGAACAGACGAAGGTGTCCATTGTGTCAGGATCTCTCTTGGCCTTTCCCCCGCATTTGGGACAATTCACGTCCATGAACTCCTTTGAATCAGCCAGAGGAGAACGTCCCTTCGGGATGAAATCGATTTCTCCTTTGGGCAACAACACCGGGAGATCGGCTTCATTAACTGGCACTACGCCGCACTGTTCACAATGGATCATGGGAATGGGTGCTCCCCAGTATCTTTGACGGGAGATTAGCCAGTCTCTGAGCTTGTAGTTTGTTTTCAGCCTTCCTAAGCCCTTTGTGACCACGTAATCGTTTATCTTATTTATGCCCTCGGTCGAGGCTATGCCGTTGAAAATGTCGGAATTGACCATAATCCCAGGTTCAACGTAGGCTTCTTCCATGCTTTCTACCAATAAGTTACGGCCATTAGGCTGAATCACCACTTTAAGTGGGATTCTGTATTTCTGGGAAAACTCAAAATCCCTCTGGTCGTGCCCCGGCACGCCCATGACAATTCCGGTCCCATAAGTGGCCAGCACGTAGTCTGCCACCCATAGCTGAATTTTGTCCCCGGAGAGAGGATTTATGGCGTAGACTCCGGTGAAAACCCCGTCCTTTTCCCCTGCTGCGGAACGGTCGATCTCAGATCTCTGGCTTACTGTTTTGGCGTATTCTTCGACCGCCCTTCTATGCTCCCAATCCATCTCCAAAGTCTTGAGGAGCTTGTTCTCCGGGGCAATCGCCATGAACGTCACACCATATATGGTATCGGGTCTGGTGGTAAAGACGGAGATTTTCTGATCTGTTCCCGCGATGGCGAAATCGATTTCCACCCCCCGGCTCTTTCCGATCCAGTTTCTTTGGAGGATCTTGACGTTTTCCGGCCAGCCTTCGAGCTTATCTAAGCCACTCAACAGCCTGTCGGCGTATGCGGTGATTCGGAAAAACCACTGCTCCAACTCTTTCTCTTCAACCACCGATTCGCATTTCCAGCATCTCCCCTGCTCCACCTGCTCGTTGGCCAGGACGGTCTTGCAGCCCGGGCACCAGTTGACCAGGGAGGTGTCTCGATAGGCCAAGCCGTCCTCATACAGCTTGAGAAACATCCACTGGGTCCATTTGTAGTACTCAGGCAGACAGGTGATGACCTCCCGACTCCAGTCGAAGCTTATCCCGCATCTTTTGAGGGTCGCATCGGAGACTCTTATGTTCTGCAATGTCCATTCCTTGGGATGGATCTTTCTTTTGATGGCTGCTATTTCTGCCGGTAGACCGAAGGCATCCCAGCCGAAGGGATGCAGGACCTGATAGCCTTGCATCATCTTGTATCTTGCCACCGCGTCTCCGATGATGAAGTTGCGGAAATGCCCGATGTGAATGTCGCCTGACGGATAGGCAAACATCACCAGCATGTAATATTTCTTCTCTGGATGGTCTGGAGCCTGATATAGCTTAGTTTCTTCCCAGATTTTCTGCCATTTGGATTCGATTTCTTTGAATGGATAGGACTTCAAGTTGACACCTCGTCAGAATGCATTATTCCCTGCAGTCTCAATCGTCAGCCTGACCACAGAACCAATCATCTTCTCATGCACCAGGTCTGCCTGAAGCCAGACACTCCAAGTCTACTAAGGGTATAGCCGGTGTGTTCTGACTGACTTTAGTCAGGCTTGGATGTTAACGCCCAGATGGGTTATTAACCCCATGGGGGAGTGACGCACGTTGACTTGTTCAGTTGAAGGCCATGAGTCAAACGCTCCAGGTTCATTAAGGGTACAGCCGGTAAATGGTTCTGGGAAACGGAATTGCTTCCCTTATGTGTCTTAGACCGCAAATCCAGGTGACGGTCCTTTCCACTCCCAGACCGAATCCGGAGTGCGGCACCGAGCCATATTTCCTCAAATCCAAATACCATTTGTAGGCATCCAAAGGGAGATTCTCCTCTTCTATCCTTTGGACCAGACTGGCATAATCGTCATTCCTCTGCGATCCACCGATGATTTCCCCATAGCCTTCCGGGGCTAACAAATCGGCACACAAAACCAAATCATCCCTTTCCGGATGCGGCTTCATGTAGAACGCTCGCGCCTTTTTCGGATAGTTGTAGACGAAAACGGGTTGGTCAAACATCTTGGTCAGGATGGTCTCATCTTCCCCGCCGAAATCCGTTCCCCACTCGATCTTGCTTCCCGCCTTCTGCAATCTCTCCACCGCCTCATCATAGGAAATTCGGGGAAAAGGTCTCTTCACCTTTTCTAATGCCGAGACGTCCCTTTCCAACTCCTTGAGATCCGCCGGGCATTTTTCCAAGACCCAACTCACCACATGCACCAAGAGATCCTCTTCCAAATCCATGTTGTCGTCGTTGTCATAGAAAGCCTCTTCTGCCTCCACCATCCAGAATTCGCTCAAATGCCTTCTGGTCTTGGATTTTTCCGCCCGGAAGGTGGGACCAAAGCAGAATACCTTCCCGAATGCAGCGATAGCGGCTTCGAGGTATAATTGTCCGGTTTGCGCCAGGTAAGCCTTCCCCTTATCATAGTATTGGGTTTCGAACAGGGTGCTGGTGCTCTCCCCCACCGCGCCGGTCAGAAGAGGAGTGTCGATCAGAACGAATTTGTTTCTGTAAAAATACTCGCGAATCGCCCAGATCACTTCATTCCTAACGTTCAGAATGGCATGGGGTCGCTTGGACCTCAGGTGCAGATGCCTATGGTCAAAGAGAAACGTCGATCCGTGCGGCTTGGGAGTGATGGGATAGTCTTCAGCGATCTGAACGGGCTTGATGTCCGACACGTTCAGCTCAAAACCTCCCGGAGCTCTTGGGTCTTTTCGTACGGTTCCGGTCACCTCCAAGGACGTCTCCTGGGTGATCTGATCGTAAAGAGAGAAAACTCGGTCGTCGACCTCACCCTTGACGACTACTCCCTGGATAATACCTGTCCCGTCGCGAACCCAGAGAAATTGGATCTTTCCTTTGGAGCTTTTGTTCTGAAGCCAGCCTTTGATGGTCACCTTTTGGCCCTCGTGCAAGGCAATGTCGCCAACGTACTGAATTCTCATGTTTGATACCCGGTTTGACGTGTCCGATGAAAATCTGTATCTGGTATTTGGGACTTTGATCTATTCTTTCACGTGATGGATGATGATCTTAGGCTCCTGCCGAATCATGAAATTGATCAAGGCGCTGACTATGCTGATCAGGAGGGCGGCCCAAAATGCTTTTCCAAAGCTGGTAATCTCCAAACCCGGTACCAATCCCGAAGCGGCATACAAGAGAAAGGCGTTGACCATCAAGGTAAAAAGTCCCAAGCTCAGTATGTTTATGGGCAAAGTCAGAATCAGCAAAACCGGCCGCACAAAAACGTTCAGAATGCCCAGCACCAAAGCCGCCAGGACCAGTACCTTGAGGCTTTCGACGCGGATTAGACTGAACAGGTTGGCCACTATGAAAATCGATACCGCAGTGACAAACCATTTCAAAAGAAAGGCTCTCATAATAGGTTCGTGTCCGAAAATCAAACTAGGTTGAGAAAAGCAATCAATCCTAGGTCTGTGGAATGACCGTCGCGAATCGGTGTCACTCCAGAATGTCTACCTGGCGGGCGGTGCCATGTCAAGTCTACCGTAATCCGGTGAACCCTTCAGGGCTATGGTCCAGCCTGGAAATCCATTGATTATTCTCGCCTTCATGTCTTCGATCCAGAAAAGTCCGCCGGGATTGAGTTTGATCCTCAAAGTCAGAGGCGAATCGATAAGATAAACTGCCCATCTTTGCCGCGCAAACCGGTCGGCCAAACTTCCCTTTCTATTTGCACAGAGGGTATAAGCCTCCTTGTACCCCGCGTTTTGTGCCTTCTCTTCAACATGTCGGTCGTGTCTCCCGAAAGGATAAGACAAGAAGTCAACGCTCCGGCCCAGTTTGTCTTCCAAAAACTGTTTAGATGCCCGCAACTCGTAGTCCAGGGATGGCTTCGGCGTTCTGGTCAGATCCGGATGATTGACCGTGTGTGAGCCCATCCCAAATCCTGCGTCAGACAGCTCCCGGATCTGCGCCCAGTCCAAGTGCTTCTTCTTGTTTCTTCCCCAGTTGAAATCCCAATCATTGTATCTCCCGACGTATCCGGTAACTATGAACACGTGCGCGGTGAAGCCATATTTCTGCAGGATGGGATATGCATCTGTGTACAGGTCTTCGTAACCGTCGTCAAAGGTGAGGGCCACCTTCTTCTCGTCGCCCGGCTGCTCAAAGGAACTCATCTCGTCCAGCTTGACCGTTTTGTATCCCTCTTCATAGAGGAATCTCATGCCCCTCTCCAACTGCTTGATCCTCTGCCGAGTGATGCTCCAATCCAGACTATCGCTCACCTGGTGATAAACCAGAATGGGTACACCCGTTCGAGGCGCTCCTTTGGATTTAACCTTCCACAGAACGTAAAGGATCAACCATAGAGCAAGCACGGATATCAAAATCCAGATCAAAAGAAACATCGGAAGACGGAAAATAAGGTTTGTTTTCCGCCGGCTATCGTGCGGCTGTGCCTAAAGTTTGTTCCAATCAACCTTGTTGAAAGTGTTGTTCGCCACCGGCCCCAAAACCACCACCGACATGTTGTCCGGGTGCAAGAAATCCTCGGCTACCGAAATCACGTCCCTCGCCCTGATTTTGTTAATGGACTCCACGGTCTCGTCCAGACTGACGAAATCTCTTAGAAGCAGCTCATATCGGGCTAATCTGTTCATCCGGTTGGAAGTGCTCTCCTGGGCCAGCATCAGACTTCCTTTCAACTGACTCTTGGCATGCGAAAGCTCCTCCGAGCTGAGACTGTTTCTTCTTAGCTGAGTGATCTCCTTCATCACCAAATCCAGGACTTGGACCACCTTCTTCTTGTCGGTGCCCAGGTAGATTCCGAAGACTCCGGCATCCTCGAAGAAATCGACAAAAGAGTAAATGCTGTACGCCAAACCTAGTTTCTCCCTTACGGTCTGGAACAGACGCGAGCTCATGCCGCCTCCCAATATGTTGGTGAGCACCAGCGCGGAGTACCTTCTCTTATCCCGATAGGGAAACAAAGGGCATCCTAAGGTGACGTGGATCTGCGCGGTCCTCCTCTTTTCCACCAACCGGTTGCGTCCGGCCAAAGGAGGTTTTTGGCTGTCCACCGTTGCACGATGATCCGTGCTGAATTGGAATTTCCTTCTGATCTTGTCAACCAGCACCTCATGCTTCAAGTTCCCCGAGGCTGCGATCACCACCTGCGAACAAGTGTAGTTCCTCTTCATGTAGTCCACTAGCTTACTCCTGGTCATCTTAAGCACGCTGTCGGCACTTCCTATGATCGGTCGTCCCAGGGAGTTTTCTTCCCAGATGGTGCTCATCAGGAGATCATGAACTAGGTCCGCGGGCGAATCCTCCAACTCTTTGATCTCCGAGAGTATCACCTCCTTCTCCTTCTCAAAATGGGCCGGACTCAAGAGAGCGTTTTTGAGGATGTCGGAAATCACGTCCAAGGCGATGTCTAAATGCTCGTCTAAGACCCGAGCGAAGTAACAGGTGTGCTCTCTGCTGGTGAATGCATTCAGCGCCCCTCCGACCGATTCCAAAGACGAGGCGATCTCCTTGGCCGTCCTCTTTTTGGTACCCTTAAACAGCATGTGCTCGATGAAATGGGAAACTCCCATTTCGTCCTTCTCTTCATCCCGCGAGCCCACGTCTATCCACGCGCCGATGCTAATGGAGCGAACGTAGTCGATCTTCTCGGTAACCACCCGAATGCCGTTTTCCAAAATCGTCTTCTTGTAGATTTCCTTCGAGTTCAATGGTTCCTTTCATGACGGGTGATAAGGTTCAAACATGCACCCTGTGATTTTGTCTCGTACCAGACCCTTCTTGTGAAATGCCGTGGCAAACAAAAGCTTGATATCGAGAGAAGGCAGCCTTCGGGTTGGCGGAAAACCTCGAAACCAAGATTTATGGCCGACCCGAAAAGCAAACCTCAGCCCTCGTCACTTCAGGCCTGATAGACTATGGCGATTCGGACCAGCGACCTACTCTCTTTTTTTCTTTGCCGGAAATAAGGCTTTACGGGAGAGTCTGATCTTGCCATCCGAGTCAATGCCGGTGACCTTAACCCTCACTTCGTCTCCCAAGTTCAGAACGTCTTCCACCCTCTTGATCCTCCGGTCATCTATTTCTGAGATGTGAAGAAGCCCATCCTGCCCCGGCAGTATCTCCACGAAAGCCCCGAAGGTGGTAATTCGTTTGACCTTTCCCACGTATTCCTTGCCGATCTCCGCCTCTTCCACCAGCTCCAAGATCAGCTTTCGGGCCAGCTCACCCGCCTTTTGATCGGTGGACGCGATGAAAACGGAGCCGTCATCCTCGATATCGATTTTCGCTCCGCTCCGCTCGATTATGCTCCGGATCATCTTCCCCCCCGGGCCGATGATCTCGCCGATCTTGTCCGGCTTCACTTTGAGGATAATGATCCGGGGAGCGTAAGCCGAAAGCTCGGCTCTGGGCTTGGCAATGGTTTTCTCCATCTCGCCCAAGATGTGAGTTCTGGCCTCCTTGGCCCTCTCCAAAGCTTCGTGCAAGAGAGCTAAGTCCACCCCGGCGATTTTCACGTCCATTTGAAAGGCAGTGATGCCCGCATTGGTACCGGTCACTTTGAAATCCATGTCACCCAGATGATCCTCCACCCCCAGGATGTCGGTCAGAATAGCATATCGCTCTCCCTCTTTTACCAGTCCCATGGCAATCCCCGCCACCGGAGCTTTTATCGGAACCCCGGCATCCATGAGTGAAAGGCTCCCGCCGCAGACGGTGGCCATAGAGGATGAGCCGTTCGACTCCAGGATGTCGGAGACGATGCGAATGGTATAAGGAAAGATTTCCTCTCCGGGTATCACCGGTTGGATGGCCCTCTCCGCCAATGCCCCGTGACCGATCTCTCTTCTTCCCGGTCCCCGGACGGGCTTTATCTCGCCTACGCTGAAAGGAGGAAAATTGTAATGCAGCATGTAGCTCTTGGTGGACTCTCCTTCCAGATCATCGACTCTCTGTTCGTCTATTTTCGTCCCCAGAGTGGCAACTGCCAGACATTGGGTCTGTCCACGGGTGAAGAGAGCCGAGCCATGGGTCCGGGGAAGAATGCCGACCTCGCAGGTTATGGGTCTGACCTGAGACATATCTCGTCCATCCGTTCTTCTCCCCTCGTTCAGGATCATCTGACGCATGTCGTTCTTTTCGAGACCCTGCAGAATGGCCTTGATCCTCTTTTCGCTTTCCGGGAACTTCTCCAGAAGCTCAACTGTAACCGAATCCAGAAGGCTCTCTATGCGCTCCTCTCTTTCCTTCTTGTCCGGCGTCCGATTGGCTTCTCTTATCTTCTCCAATGCCAAGATGGTGACCGCCTCGACCAGTTCGGGTGGGATTGAAGAGATTTGCACCACGGGCTTGGGTTTTCCCACTTGTCCTTTGAGCTTCTCCTGTAATTCCACTATGGACTTGACCCTCTGGTGTCCAAACTCCAAAGCGGAGAGGAGGTCTTGTTCCGAAACCTCGCGGCATTCCCCTTCCACCATGTTGACAAAATCCTTGGTTCCTGCCACCACCAGATTTATGTCGCTTTGTTCCAATTGGGAGAAGGTGGGATTAGCGATGAACTCTCCGTTCAGCCGGCCTACTCTAACCGCACCCACGGGTTGATAGAAGGGTATTTCCGAGATACTTAAGGCCGTCGAGGCGCCGATCAACCCTGGCACGTCGGCATCATTCTCCTGATCGGAGGAGAGAACCAGAACCATGATCTGCACTTCTTTGAAATAACCCTCCGGGAACAGGGGCCGGAGAGTCCGGTCGATCAGCCGGGCGCAAACCGTCTCCTTCTCGCTGGGGCGTCCCTCTCTTTTGAAGAAGCCTCCAGGGATTTTGCCTGCGGCGTAAGCCTTTTCCCGATAGTCGACCAGCAGCGGAAAAAAATCCTGCTCCTCGTCCACCTCTTTTGCCTCCACCGCGGTAGCCAAGATCACCGTATCTCCCAGGCGCACGACGGCAGCGCCGTGAGCCTGTCTGGCTACTTTGCCGGTCTCAATGACCAAGTTTTTGCCACCTATCTCTTCTTGCACTCTAGCTTCCATTAAGAGACTCCCGTATTGACCCAAAGTCACAGCCGACCGCTGAGCAGACTTTCATCAGCTTGTGGCCGCGCCTCCGAGCTTCTTATTTTCTTAGACCCAGTTGCTCCACTATCTTTCGATAGCCATCCAGATCGGTGTCCTTCAGATAGTCCAGCAGTCTTCTCCTCTTCCCTACCAGCCTCAAAAGCCCTCGGCGAGAGCTGAAATCCTTAGTCTGGCTTTTCAGATGTTCGGTCAACTGGTTGACTCTTTCCGTCAACAGGGCGATCTGAATCTCAGGTGAACCGGTGTCGTTGTCGTGCATTCGATATTCCTTTAGCAATCTCTCTTTCTTTTCACGCGTCAGTGGCAAGGCATCCTCCTTTGTGCATCTGGTTAATTCAATATGAACAGTGTATTCGAAACAATTGTTTGACTTTTGTTTCGTCCGACCTCAATTGGATTCTTAGGCTCTCGGCATCAGGGAAGCTAATCGGCGCTCTAATCCAGCCCTCGACAGATAGCGCCACCTTCATGCCCCCGGCATCTCCTTCCAGACCAAAGAGGTGAACCTCAACGGAACGATCCTCATCGCCAAAGGTGGGTTTGGGTCCGACGTACATCATGCCTAGGTATTCGCCTTGATCCAGTCGTGCTTTGACGCTGTACACTCCATCCTGGGGAAGAAGCTTTCCTGACGGAACCTCCAGATTTAGAGTGGGGTAGCCTAAGATCTTGCCCCGGCCTTTTCCCCGGATTACCCTTCCAGTAATGGGATAGCCGTGTCCCAGCCAAGAAGTCACCTGGGCGAACTCTCCGGTCTCAAGCTCCCTTCGGATTCGGCTGCTGCTCACTCTTGAGCCATTCACCAGAAGAGCCGGAACTGTGTCCAGATCGAAGTTGTACTCAGAGCTCATCTGTCTCAAAAGAGTAATCCCTCCGCTTCTTCTTTTCCCGAATGCGTGATCGTCACCCACCACCAGGCTTCCCAGATCAAACTTTCCCACCAGAATCCTTTCCACAAATTCCTCTGCCGAATAATCTTTGAGCTCTTCATCGAAGTTCATCACCACCACCTCCTCCACCTCCAACCTCTCAAAGAGAAATAGCTTCTCCTCCAAAGTGGTCAGCAGGCCAGGCGCGTCGTGGGGAGACACCACGCTCTGGGGATGCGGCTCGTAAGTAACCACCACTCCAGTTCTTTTCTTATCCTGCGATTTTTCAATCAGCCTCCGAATGATCGTCTGGTGACCCCGGTGAACTCCGTCGAAGCTCCCCAAGGTAACCACCGGTTTCTCGAAGGCTCGAAAATCAACTCTCCTTATGTCTAAGCAGACGTGCATGTCGTTCGATAAATTGACTCTGTTTGAGTCATAAGCTTCAGACATCATATGACTCTAAGGTACTCAAACAGCCGGTGATTGCATTTCAAATCCAAAAAGTCCTTGGCTGAGCCAAGTGCCTTCCCGATGGCGATGATCTTCTTTGCTTCATCTTTTACGGAGACGGTCTGATGGGCATGGAAATCTCCCTCCAGCCGCAGGACAGATTTAGGCCCCAGAGCCACACCATGCTGCACCCTTTCGGCAAACCACCGGTCTGCTACAATTGAAGGAAGATGAGCCAGGGCTTCCTCTATGGAGATCAGAAAATCTTGAACTCTGTCTTTGACCTGGAGATCTGATATCTCTTCCAAACCTAATGCCTCCTTCAGGGTGAAACCGCCCACCTTGGTCCTTCGCAGGGAGAAGAGATGAGCTCCACATCCCAGTTTCTCTCCGAGATCGTGTGCTAGGCTCCTTACGTAAGTCCCTTTCGAGCATCTGATCCTCAATCCAACGTACGGCATATTCATTTCCACTAGTTCGATTTCCTTTATCTCCACCTCTCTTGGTGTTCGCTCCGGCATCTGGTTGGCCCTGGCGTATTGATAAAGTCTCTTCCCCTGGTACTTGATGGCGGAATAAAGGGGGGGAGTCTGCCATATCCTACCTTTAAATGAAGCGACTGCCTGCCGTATCTCGCCGGAATGGAGCGGGAAATCCCGCCCTACCTTTGTGACCTGGCCGTCCGCATCATACGTGTCGGTGGTCACCCCCAGTCGGATTAGTGCCTGATATTCCTTCTCATGCTCCGCTAAGAATCCGGCCACCTTGGTGGCTTGGTTGATACAGGCCAACAAGACCCCCTCCGCGCTGGGATCCAGCGTTCCGGCATGTCCAATCCTTCCGGTGTGCAGGATCCGGCGCAATCTCTCAACCACGTCGTGTGAGGTCATTCCCGAGGGCTTGTTAACTACCAGAACTCCCGATGCGTTCATTTTTGAGAATCTTCTCCACCAGGTCTATGATTATCTTCTTGGACTGTTCCAGGTCATGGTTCAGAGTACAGCCGGCTGCGTTTCTATGTCCTCCCCCGCCGAAGACCCGGGCCACCTTGGAAACGTCGAGATGGTTTTGAGACCTGAGATTGACTTTGGTCTTGCACTCTTCTTTCTCGGTGAACAGAAGCCCTATCTCCACTCCTTTTAAGAAAAGCGAGTAATCCACCACTCCTTCCATCTCGCCGGAATCAACCTCTAATCTCGACAGGAGGTCTCGCCTGACCGTGATGGCACAGATCTTTCCCTCCAGCAGGATCAGCGAATCACTCAGCACCGAGCCTAAAAGCTTCAAGAACGCAAGAGAGTGATTGAAGTATATTTGATTAGTCACCTGCTTGGGGTTTGCTCCAGCCTCTACCAGTTCGGCACAGACCCTCAGACAATGTGGGGAGGTGTTGGAGAACTTGAACCTGCCCGTATCGGTGAGAATGGCCGCGAAAAGCTGGGTAGCTACGGTTGGTGTCAAGGGCAGCGTAGAATGCCGCCACAACGAAAAGACCATCTCCCCAACCGCCGAAGCCTCCACATCTATATAGTTGAACGTGCCGAATTGCTCATTATCCGGGTGATGATCTATGTTGACCAACGTCGCTCCAGCCGGAAGTATTTCGCTCACCTGACCTAATCGATCCAGCGAGGTGCAATCCAGCACAAAGACCAGATCGAGGGCCCTCTCTGTGCTCTTCTGCTCCCTGGAACCGTCCAACCTCTCCATCTTACCGTACGGATCCAGAAAGCGGTATTTGTCCGGCAGGTTACCTTGATTGATAACCCGGCAGCGCTTTCCCAGACTCTCCGCCAACTCCGCTAAGGTCAATTGAGAGCCGATCGAGTCCCCATCCGGGTCACGATGGGAGGTTATGAGAACCGCATGGCTTTTCCTTATGAAATCCAGGATCTTCTCGAGACTGTTGCTGTTATTCTCCATTCTTGCGGGGGTCGGGTTGGTCCTCCGGAAATTCGTTTTGGGGAATCTCTTTGTCGTCAGGCTCGTATTCGTGATGTATCTTTCGGATCAGTGCCTCAATGCGCGCACCATACTCGACCGATCCGTCGAACTCAAAACTAATCTCCGGCGTATATCTAAGCTGGAGCCTCTGGCCTATCTCGTGCTGGATGAATCCGCTGGCTCTTCTCAAGGCTGATGCGCTTTCCCTTTTGGAATTCTCGTCTCCCAGCACGCTGTAATAAATCCTGGCGCGCTTAAGATCTGCCGAGACCTCCACGCCGGTGACGGTTACAAAACCGATGCCGGGATCTTTCAGTTCCTGCTGGATGATCTGAGAGGTTTCTTTCTTGATCAGATCTCCCACCCTATCTTTCCTCTGATATTTCATGTCTATCCTTCACGTTGGGTGCGGTCACCGTTCCCGCCCAACGAAGGCCGGAATTTCGCCGGGGTCACCGGAAGCCGTCTCTAAAATAGCTCGATGGAGTAATCCAATATCTCAATCCCATTTTCCGTGCCGATGAAATCCACCACTTCGCTTAAGACTTGATTGGCAAACTGCTTTTCGTTGGCCACCACCGAAACCCCCAAAGTAGTTCTCTGCCAAAGATCGTTGTGATCCACCTCCGCAATCGAGACGTTGAACCGGTTCTTCACTCTATCCTTGATCCTCCTCAGAAAGTGCCTCTTGCCCTTCAGAGATCCGCTTTGCGGAATGTGAATCTCTATGGCTGCCAGGCCGACGATCATGTGGAGAGAAAACAACCTATCGGGGTTTCAGTATCTTCTTTTTCCGACCAAAGGCCGCTTTCAGTCGGATGCCCGCATCTCGAAAAAGTCTCTTGCCGACTATTCCAGCTTTCGGGCCAGCTCTTTTACCTCGTAAACCTCGAGAATGTCACCCGCCTTGATGTCATTGTAATTCTCAATTCCTATGCCGCATTCCAGCCCACTGGAGACTTCCCTGGCGTCGTCCTTGAATCTCTTCAACGACGAGATGGTCCCTTCGTAAGCCACCACTCCCTCGCGAACCACCCGGACCTTTTCGCCTCTCTTGATGGTCCCCTCCTGAACAAGGCATCCTGCCACTTGACCCAATCCGGAGATTTTGAAGATGTTCCTCACTTCCGCCGTGCCGGAAACGGTCTCGGTGATCTCTGGCTCTAGAAGCCCTTCCAGCGCCTTCTTGATTTCAGACTCGATTTCATAGATGACGTCGTAAAGTTTTATGTCCACTTTCTCTCTTGAAGCCAGCTCCCTGGCCCTCAAATCCGGGCGGACGTGAAACCCGACGATGATGGCGCTGGAGGCGGCGGCTAAGAGGACGTCGCTTTCATTGATTGAGCCGACTCCGGTATGGATCACCTTGACCTTCACTTCGCTGGTGGAGAGCTTCTCTAAAGTGTCGGACAAGGCCCCCACCGATCCTCCCACGTCTCCCTTAAGGATCAGATTTAGCTCTTTGGCTTTTCCTTCTTCGATCTGCTGATACACTTCGGCCAAGGAGACTCTGGTGACCTGCCTGAGGTCCTGTTCCCTTTTGACCCGCATCCTCTTGCTGGCTACCTGTCTGGCTTCAACTTCGTCTGCGGTGACCACGAAGGTGTCGCCGGCCTGCGGAATCCCGGATGCTCCCAGAACTTGCACTGGAGCGGACGGGGTTGCCTGGCTGACCGGCTTTCCTCTTTCGTTGAACATGGCTCTTACTCTTCCATAATGCGGACCGGTTACGAAAGGGTCTCCGATTTGCAGGGTCCCCTTCTGCACCAAAGCGGTGACGATGGCTCCTCTCCCCCGGCTGATCTCGGACTCGATTACCACTCCCAATGCCCTCCGGTTGGGATTGGCTTTAAGCTCCATCATCTCCGCCTGGAGCAGGATCATTTCCAGAAGTTTATCTACCCCCGCGCCGGTTCTGGCGGATATCTCCACCATGATGGTGGAGCCTCCCCATTCCTCCGGCAGCAGGTTATATTTGGCCAACTCATGCTTGATCGGTTCACTCTTCGCCTGGGGAAGATCCATCTTGTTAATGGCCACGATTATGGGAACTCCCGCCGCTTTGGCGTGATCAATGGCTTCAATCGTCTGAGGCATCACGCTGTCATCGGCTGCTATCACCAGCACCACAATGTCGGTGATCTGTACGCCACGTGCTCTCATGGCGGTGAAGGCTTCATGCCCGGGGGTGTCAAGAAAGGTGATGCTTCCGCCACCCGGCATGTCTACTTCGTAGGCTCCTATGTGCTGGGTGATACCCCCCCACTCTCCGGCTATGATATTGCTCTTTCTAATGTAATCTAAGAGGGACGTCTTTCCATGGTCCACGTGCCCCATAATGGTTATCACCGGAGGCCGAGGCTTGAGGTCTTCCTCTCTCTCCTCCTCTTCCTCCTCCAAGCCGATTTCTTTTACCGGTTCGACGGTAAATCCGAACTCCAGCGCAATGGTCTCGATGCTATCCATGTCCAACCGCTGATTGATGGTAGCAATGAAACCCAACTGCAGGCACTTGGAGATCACTTCTGCCGGTTTTACTCCCATCAAATTGGCCAGCTCGGCCACCGAGATATACTCGCTCACCCGAAGCAGATTGGTCGGCTCGGCTTCTTTGTCGACCTCGTCATCCGCCGATCTGCGTTTGTACCTTTTCACCCTCCGGGTAGCATCCATGGAGGCCAGCGTTTTCTTTACGCTCTGCTGAATCTGCGTCTGGGTCACTTTCCTTTCGATCTTTTGCTCGGGTAAATGGAATTTCCTTTTCTTAATCTCGGGTTTTTTCTTCTCTATCTTTCGCAGTTGTTCCTTACGTTGAAGCTTGACCTCACGGCCTTTGCGTATGGGCTCGAAGGAAACCGGTGTCTCCAGCTTTTCCTCTCGCTCCTGAAGCTTCTTCTTCTTCTGGGCGTATTCCTCCTTTACCGCCTCTCTCTCCTTCTGGAATTTCTGCTCGATGGCGGAGGCCGTCTTCTCGTCTACCACGCTCATGTGGCTTTTGACTTCAATGCCCAGCTCCCGTATGCTGCTAAGCATCGCCTCGCTGGAGATCTTGTAGTCTCTGGCTAACTGATAGACTCTCTTCTTCGCCAAAACCAGTACCTCTATGTTTAAGTGCCCGATGAATGGAGCGCCAATCTAACTCCGCCCTTGCATTGCTGCTTCTACGATCTTTCCCAACCTTCTCGTGCCGGCCAACCGGATAAAACCCAGCCTGCGGATCTGGTCAGAAAACTACCTACTCCTTAGCTCCAGGCAAACTCAAGTAATCCTTTGCCTTCTGAATCAAACCTTCCGCTTTCTTATTCCCCACCCCTTCGATCTGCACCAGATCTTCAATGCTGGCTTGGGCCAGATCCTGAATGGTCTCGATGCCGTGTGCACCTAGCTTTTCTTTGAGCTTTTTGCCCACGCCCGGCAGTTCGGTTAGATAGATCTTCAGCTGGTTTTCCAGCTTTTTTTCCTCTCTATATTCAGTCTCGCTTAGGATGTTGATTTTCCATCCGGTGAGTTTGGCCGCAAGCCTGGCATTCTGGCCCGCCCGGCCAATGGCCAGCGAGAGCCTGTCGTCCTCCACCACGATGGTCATGCTGTTGTCGTCGTGATTGACATCTATGTGTACCACCTTGGCCGGCGCCAAAGCTCTGGTGGCGAAGGTCTCCGAATCCGGAGACCATGGGACTATGTCGATTCTCTCACTGGACAGCTCCCGCACGATGCTCTGCACCCGGACCCCCTTCACCCCCACGCAAGCACCGACCGGATCCACTCGGTTATCAATGGAGCTTACCGCGATTTTCGATCGCTCACCTGGCTCTCGAGCTATGCCTTTGATCTCGATGATCCGCTCGTAGATCTCCGGAACCTCCAACTCGAAAAGCTTTTTTACGAAGTTCGGATTAGCCCGGGAAAGAACAATCTGCGGCCCTTTAGCGGTCTTCTGCACGTCCACGATCAAAGCTTTGATCCTGTCTCCTTGCCGATATCTCTCCTTGGGTATCTGCTCGTTGGGTGGAATAATACCTTCCGCCTTACCCAAATTGACTATAAGATGCCCCTTGTCCACCTGCTGAACCCCGCCCGTCACGATGGTGTCTACTTTGTCCTTGTACTCGTCAAATATCCTCTCCCTTTCCGCCTCCCTGACCCTCTGGATAATAATCTGTTTGGCAGCAATGATGGCATTCCTCCCAAACTGGTCAAAACCCACTTCTACCCCTATCTCATCCCCCGGTTCTGCTTTCGGGTTAATCTCCCGTGCCTCCTCTAAGGCGATCTCGACATTCGGATCGAGCACCTGCTCAACTGCTTTTTTGGTCGCGGTGATTTTGATCTCCCCTGATTTGCGATTTATGTCGATGGCTATGTTGTCGGTGTTGCCGAATTTCTTTCTAGCCGCCAGCATCAGACCCGCCTCCAGGCTCTCGATCACAAAATCCATGTCTATGTTCTTGTCCTTGGTGATCTGGCTCAGCGCTTCCAAGATTTCGTAGTTCATTAATCCACTTCTCCCCTAAAGCATGATTTTGGCCCAGGCTATCTTCTCTAACACAATCATTTCCCGGCTTCCCTCATCCGATCCGGATATTGGAGAGTCGGCCGCGAGAACCACACACTCATCTTCACAGCTTTGGATTCTTCCCGCCATCTCCGTCCTTCCATTCACCTTTTCCTTCAAGAAAACCTTCACCCTCTCTCCTATTCGTCTCCTGAAGTCTGCGGCCTTGGTTAAGGGCCTATCTAATCCCGGAGAGGAGACCTCGAGCATGTAACGATGAGGAATAAAGTCTCCTATGTCCAAAACATCACTGACTTTTCTGCTTAGGTCTGCGCACTCGCCGATCGTCACGCCTCCGGTTCTGTCCACATATATCCTCAAGGTCGAAGCGGGCCCGCCTTCGAAGTAGTCCAAGTCCACCAACTCCAAACCTGCCTCCTCTACTACAGGCTTGATCTTCTCCCTCAACCTGTCCTCTGTTGACCCCATAACTTATTTATACGTCAACAAGTATGCAAAAGAGTGGGTAGCGCCCACTCTTGTTTATCCAATATAAACACCCACTCAGGAAAAAGCAACAAAAATCCGGAAAATCTGCTCCCGTTAATATCTATACCCCATCCGCTCGCTCATCCAGCCAACCGACACCTAAAAACCAATGGCAACTGCGTCTTGCGCCTAAGCCTCGAGGTTGTGTCTTAGGATTAGAGTGTGCTCAAGAGCTCTTTGCACTTTTCCACTACCTGGTTCTGGGTTACTGAAATCACCGCCTTAGTCTTTCGCACACATATCTCCACCTTATTCTCTTTCAGGCTTTTGGCCCCCACATTTATCCGCAGGGGCACGCCAATCAGATCCGCATCATTGAATTTTACCCCGGCTCTCTCGTCTCTATCGTCAATCAGAACGTTGATCTGCTGTTCCGTCACTCTTTGATATAACTCAAAGGCGACGCATCTTTGTTTCTCATCGGTCATGTTCAGGGGCAGAATCTCCACCGAAAAAGGCGCAATCGAAGCCGGCCAGATTATGCCGGTATCGTCATGGAACTTCTCCACCGCCGCCTGGGCAGTCCGAGTGATCCCGATTCCGTAGGATCCCATGAGGAAAGGTTTCTCCTGTCCATCCGCGTCCAAGAAAGTGGCATCCAGAGCCTGGCTATATTTGGTTCCCAGCATGAAAGTGTTTCCTACCTCTATTCCGCGGGAGATCAGAAGTCTGCCGGTTTTGCACCGGGGGCACCCCTCACCCGCCTCTGCGCACCTAATCTGGGTTATCGAATCTATCTCGAAATCTCGACCGGTGTTCACGTTAACGAAATGGCGGTCATTCTCATTGGCTCCGGTCACAAAATTCTTCAGGCGGGAGACTTCCTCATCTGCTATTATTGGCACATTCTGGAGCTTCAATGGGCCGGCAAAACCAACCGGTGCGCTGGTTATCTTCTCCACTGTCTGCGCGTCGGCCATCTCCAGGTTTAAGCACCCCAGGAGGTTCTTTAGCTTTGTCTCGTTAATCTGTCTATCCCCTCTTATCATCACTGCCACCACTTTTTCATCTGCCTTATATAGCAGAGTCTTGGCTAACTTCCGTGCCGGGACGTTTAGAAAAGCGGTCACTTCCTCAACGGTCTTGACTCCCGGGGTGGCAACCTTCTGCAGCGGCTTTTCCGAATCTTCCTCTCGGATCGGCTCAAGCTCCAGCGAACTGGCCTTTTCCATGTTTGCCGCATAATCGCATCGGTTGCAGTAGAAGATGATATTCTCTCCTCCCTCTGTATCCACCATCACCATGAATTCGTGTGCCGCTTTCCCTCCCATAGCGCCGGTGTCCGATTCGACCATCCGGGTATCCAGGCCACAACGACTGAAGATCCGGAAATATGCATCCAGCATCTTCTGATAGCTGACTTTAAAACCCTCCTCATCCTTGTCGAACGAGTAAGCGTCTTTCATGATGAACTCTCGGCCTCTCATCAGGCCGAATCTGGGTCTGATCTCGTCTCGGAATTTGTTTTGAATCTGGTACAGATTCAAAGGAAGTTGACGGTATGATCTAACCTCCCCCTTGATCAGATAAGTGACCACCTCCTCATGGGTGCCACCTAAGACCAAATCCCGATCATGCCGATCTTTGGCCTTCATCAGCTCTTTGCCGACGGTATGCCATCTTCCGGACTGGATCCAAAGCTCCGCCGGATGGAGCACCGGCATCAGGATCTCCTGCGCACCGGCGGCATTCATCTCCTGGCGGACGATCTCGGTGATCCTCAGCAAAACCCGCTGCATCAGAGGAAGATAGTTGTATACGCCGGCAGCCAGCTTTCTGATATAGCCTGCACGCACTAAGAGCTTATGGCTGACTATCTCAGCCTCCGCGGGATCATCCCTCAAGGTTGGTATGTACGTCTCGCTCCATTTCATCTTAATTTGTCATCCCTCAGATTTCGCCACGATGGCCCAGCGGTTCGTCGCGACGTCCAAGTCGTTCGTCTGCGGTTAAAACAATAATTCCGCCCGGATGAACGCATAACCTTTGGGGAGGGAACCAACCCCTCCCCTACGATCTTTTTGCTTTTTCCATAGAACTGCGAACCATGAACTGTAGACCGTCTTAAATACCCCTGACCCGACTTGAACGGGTGCACGCGGCTCCGGAGGCCGCTGCTCTATCCAACTGAGCTACAGGGGCAGGGAAACCGGTTTGGCAGTTCATGGTTGATAGTCAAAACCCACCAAAATCCAGAATATGACCCGGAACCTCGTATACACGGGAGATCCCAGTTCCTTTAGGAGACATCAAATAAACACGCCGCCCTCGCGGTGCCTGCCAAGCCTTCCGCCGGAGGAGATCCTGAATAATGGGCAATTAGTGCAGTGGATTCAACTGCAAAAGAAGCTTCAAGGAGAGTTCTTAAAACCCTTCTGGAGCATGCTAACGTGCCAGGGCAAAGACCGCGGGTCAGAGTAAATTCCTCTTTTTCTTACCGGAGCTTTTTCTTATGCCTATCGGCTCTGAGTCGCTTTTTCCTTTTGTGGGTCTTAATCTTGTGTCTCTTTCGCTTCCTTCCACACGGCATAATATCACCACCAATCCGTTATGTCAACAAGACCCGGTCTTATTCCAGCGGGAGCTTGGTGATCAGACTTTTGAACTCGTTTGAAGGTTTAAAAACCGGCACTTTCCGATCCGGAACCGGCACCTCTTCGCCCGTTCTCGGATTCCGTGCCTTTCGCGATTTTCTCTGCTTGATCTTGAAAGTCCCGAATCCTCTGATTTCGATGTTCTTGCCAGCTTCTAAGGTTTGCTTTATCGCGTCTAAGAACTTGTCGACCACCTCCGCCACGTCAGTTCGGGTAAGTCCGGTTTTTTCAGCTACCGCTTCAACCAAATCCGCTTTGGTCATGCAACACCTCCTATAAACTTAGCAATTTGAGAAGTCAGACCCATGATTTCTTAGACGCTCACCTGGCTAACTGCAGTGGCTGCAATTGCTATGCCCACAAATGGAGCAGCCTGCCTTAGCCGAAGATGAGACAAATGTGCCCGATGACGAGAAGCCAAACACGGAGAAAATCTTTCGCACCTGCTTTGTTCCGCACTCGGGACAAGTCGGTTTGGCATCTTGATTATTTCGCTGAAGAAGCTCAAATCTGGCGTCGCAGGATTCACATATGTACTCGTAAATCGGCATCTTAATTTGACGGCTCGCCAAGGAGACTCCGACTGTGAGTTACTTGAAGATATACTCCAGCCTGGGCATTAAGTTTTCACTTTCGTCGAGTCTCAGCAAGTCGTTCACTTTTTGAGTCAACAGATCAAACCAGGTTATCTTTCTTCTTATCTCTTTGATGGTCTTGGGAAACTCCTTGATTCCTACCATCTCCCCGGCGATCTTTATGGCATCTTGCAGGTCGCCCAGTTCATCCACCAATCCAAGTCTTTTGGCCTGTCTTCCGGTAAAAATGCTTCCGTTGGCGATCTTCAAGACGTCTTGTTTATCTATGCGCCTGCCGGCAGCCACCGCATTCACGAACTGATCATACGTATCGTCAACTATCGACTGCAGCGATGCCCTCTCTTTTTCCGTCATGGGTTTGGCGTAACTGCCCACATCCTTGACCTCACCCTTCTTCACTACCTCGAATTTCACCCCGATCTTTCTAAGCAATTCCTCGGCTACCGGAAACTCAAAGATGACCCCGATGCTTCCGGTCAGAGTGGCGGGATTGGCCACGATGGTGTCGGCGGCACAGGCAATGTAGTATCCTCCCGAAGCCCCTAGGGTGCTCATGGAAGCTACCACCTTCTTTCCCTTGGCTTTCAGTTTGTTGATCTCCTCGTAAATCTCTTGGGAAGGAGCAGCCCCTCCTCCCGGGCTGTCTATATCTAGTACCACTGCCGGGACCGAGCTGTCTTGGGCGTACTCGCGCAACTGGCGGATCACGTCGGATGAGTTCTGAATAACCCCATGTACCTCAACTATGGCCACTTTTTTCCCCAGGCCGGTCCACAGCCCGGCCCCCTGACTGGAAAAACCCATAAAGGCAGAGAGCATCAAAAACACGATGACTAGGAAACTGACCACGATCACAACAGCAATCACCACGTCACTTCTCTTCGCCACCTTTGCACTCCTGCGATATCACGCGGTTTTTCGATCCATCCTCATCACAGTTAGCGACTATCCACCACATCATCTAATCGGTGAGGAATATTCTGATCCGGTCACCCACTTGAAGGCTGGACCGCATGCCCAGGTCGTTCCACACCATCAGCTTCTCCATCAAAACCCCGAAAGCCCTGGCTATGTCCCACAAGGTATCGCCCTTCTTGACCACGTAGGTGATCCATCTGCCGGCTAAGTTCTGGTTTCCGGATCCTTCTTGTATTGTCGGAATATTCAGCTTCTGCCCCTGGCTGAGATAGTTTGCATCGTCCAGGTGGTTGGAGTTCTTGATTTGGTCAGTGTCCGATCCAAATCTCTGCGCCAACTCCGATAGCGTATTCCCCTCCTTGACCGTATACTCCTGCAAAGTCACGCTCCCGGAAACGGGGATCAAGAGAGCCTGCCCCGCCCTTAGAACGTGGGCACTGGATAGGTTGTTGGCCGACATGATGGCGGAGGATGAGACACCGTATTTCTTCGCCAAGAATCCCACAGTTTCTCCCCTCTGTACTATGTGCTCCTTCAAAAGCTTGGTGGGACGGGAGCCATCCCCAGAGAGCTTTGTCTCTTGGTCTTGGTTGACGCGACCCGGATCCCTCAGTCCGCTCAAGCGCTTCAACTCTTCAGGAGTGCCGTCAGACCTCGACGCGATCCGGGTGACGGTATCTCCGTTTTTTGCCGCGAGAGTAGTTGACTTAGCCGCGTTCTTTGCACTATCCTTTGTTTTGGGTTTGGACCGGCTTTCTTCCACCAGCCTGGTGGTGGGAATGGCCAGACGCTGACCTACGCTCAGACGGTGCTTGTTGGACAGCCCATTCGCCTCCACAATCGCAGAAACCGACACCCCGTACTTTTGAGAAAGATACGAGAGCGTTTGTCCTCTGGTCACTTTGTGTTCCACAAACAGCCCGCTCAGCTTGGTGCTGGTGTCTTGAAATGCCTGAGAAGAGGCTTTCGCTTTTCCAGCCGGAACTCTGAGCTTGTAACCGGGAGAGTTCGGCGGCGTGACTCCGCGCAAAAGCTCGGGGTTAAGCTCGGTGATCTCCTCTACTGACATGCCGAGTGCCTTCGCCACTCTCTTGATGTCCAGTGGATGATTTACCTCCACCTCCTCAAATGCAAGCGGCTCATCGAATATGGCCTCGAAGCCGTATCTTTCTGGTTCTTTGGCTATAATGGTCGCAGCCATGTATAAGGGAACGTAGTCTTCGGTTTGCTGCCTCAGCTTCAGTTTCCAGAAATCCTCAGTCTCGTGCTTCTTTATGGCTCTCTCCACCCGCCCCTCCCCTCCGTTGTAGCCAGCCAGCGCTAGCGGCCAGGAGTTGAACTTGTTGTATAGAAAAGTGAGATAGTCACAGGCGGCATAAGTCGATTTTACGAAGTCCCTTCTCTCATCATGCCACCAGTTTCTCTCCAGCCCGTACTTCTTGCCCGTGGACGCAATGAATTGCCAGGGTCCCACCGCTCTTGCCCAGGAGTAAGCTTTGGGGTTGAACCCGCTCTCCACCAAGCAGAGCCAGACTAAGTCCTCGGGTAGTCCCTTTTCTCGGAATATCCTCTGCATAAGATCCCGGTACCTTCCCGATCTGGTCAGGAACCTCTGGAAAGCCTTTCTGGCCACGGTCTGAAAATAGATTATGGCGTTTTCCACTCTCTCGTTCCATTCGATAGGCATGTCATAGGCAATCTCTTGAGGTGGTGGGGAAACCTTTTCCTCATCTCCCTTTTGCAGGCTCTTGAAGTTCTGGATGTCGTCGAATCTCTCCCGGAATGCGGAGATGGAGCTTTCGCCGGAAAGCACCCCCAGACTCATAAGGGTAAGCTTATAATCTTCGGAAATCTCATTCAGAATCTTTTGGAATCTGGCTTCTCTCAGCGAATCAGCCTCCTCCAAGTCCAAGTTTGCCAAAAGATCCAAAGCCTGTTCAAAGTGGTCTTGAGCCTCCAGCCACTTCGCCTCCTGATTGGCGGCCACCCCCAGCGCATATTGAAGCTCTACCCGGTCAAATTCGTCCTGGGGAGGGGTTGCGCGGGCGGAACCTGAATCCGTTGTCGCCAATGTCTCGGCGGGTGGGATCGCTGCGACCTGTGACCTGGGGGGCGGATTTGCCACACGTTGCTGAATTAGACTACTGGAGCAACCCACCAAGAGAAAGGTCGAGAACAACCACAAGATAGTCAGTTTTGCCTTCGTCATTCTCACCTCCGTGTTCGGCAGAAAGAAGTGAAAACTCGGGCGGACGCTGCGCAGAGGCTCCTTCCTACCGGCGCATAGGTTCATAACTCGTTGCTATATAACAAATTTAGAAGATGCTGTCAAGCGTTTTTTTGCAGTTCCCCGAAAAAAAAGAAAAACCCTACCAGAAACGATTCCTTCTCACCCGGCGACACGACCTTCCGATAGCCTGCTTGATTATCGCGGGCAGAGAGGATTTGTTCGAAGGAATCTTTCAGTTCTGCCCAAGACGTTTCAATATCTCTTCGATCAGATCATCGTCCGTCACATCCAACCAAGCGATGTCTTGGTCCTTCTTGAACCAGGTTAGCTGCCTTTTGGCATAGTGCCTGGTGTTCAGTTTGATCCTCTCAACTGCGCCCGAGAGATCAAGTTCGCCATCCAAATAGGCAAACAGCTCTTGGTAGCCGACTGTTCGCAAGGCCTTCACCCGCAGGGTAAATCCTCTGTTCCTTAGACTTGTCACTTCCTCCAGAAATCCCTGGGCCATCATCTCGTCCACTCTCTGGTCTATCTTTTGGTAAAACCTCTGCCTTTCCATGGTCAGACCGATTTTGATGAAACGCATGGGGAACAGCTCGTAGCTCCCCTCCTGTTGCCACTCGGTAATCGGTCTTCCGGTTAGCTCGTAAACCTCCAGTGCCCGGATGGTTCTTACCAGGTCATTGGGATGGATTCTGTCTGCGGCTTTGGGATCCACTCTCTTCAGCCTATCAAAAAGATGAGGCCCAGCAGATTCCTGAGCCTCCCGCTGCAACCTCTCCCTAACTTTCCAGTCTGCCTGGGGACCTTGGAAGAACCCTTCTATCAAGGCCTTAAGGTACAGTCCCGAACCTCCTACCGCTATAGGTTGTCTCTTTCTTTCTATTATCTCTCCTATAGCCTTTCTGGCTTGCTTCCCATAGTCAGCCGCGGTGAATCGCTCCCCTGGCGACACCAAGCCGATTAGGTGGTGCGGAATTCTCTTCTGCTCCTCTTCTGTCGGCTTGGCGGTTCCGATGTCCATGAACCTATAAACCTGCCGTGAGTCAAAAGAGACGATCTCACCGCTTAGTATATCGGCAAGTTTAAGAGAGACTTGAGTTTTACCGACACAAGTGGGACCCAGTACGACCAGCACCCAATCATTCATTAGTAGAGACATCCTACGTGTGCATGAGCTTATGTGTTTGAAATATGAACAATCCTCTCCGTATCTCCCCGCCGCTGTTTCTGGCGCGGCAGTTGGCGATTGAAAGGAAGAGTCAAATCGGATGTCGTGACAAGAACCGGATTCCTTTGCTTCAGCTTCTGCCGAACTTCTTGTTCAGTTCTTCCAAGGGAAGCCTTATGATTGTAGGACGCCCGTGGGGACAGGAATGCGGTTCTTCTGTTGCAAAGAGCTGCCGGATGAGGCCCTCCATTTCCTCTTGGTTTAACCTCTCCCCCGCTTTTATTGCCGCATGGCAGGCAAATGATTTGGCCACCGCCTTCACTCTATCCTTTTCGACCTTCTCCTCCTCCTCTAATTGACCCAGAATTTCCTTAAGGAAAGCTTCCCCGCTTTTGTTCTTGATTATGGGCGGCACTGCCGTGACCAGAACGGTCCGGCCTCCAAAATGCTTGATCTCAAATCCCAGCTTTTCGATCAGTTCCTTGTGCTCCTCCAGGAGGTGAAATTGACTCGGAGTCAAATCTGACACGGCCGGAAAGAGAACCTGCTGAGACGACGCTTGTCTCTTAGTCAGATTCCTCAGCGCTTCTTCATAAAGGATCCGCTCGTGCGCCGCATGCTGATCCAAGACCATGAGATTCCCTTTGATGTGAGACAAGATGTAAGTGTCCGCCAATTGCCAGAAATTGGTCATCGCTGGGTCAAATACTCCCATTTGCCCGGCTCTTTTTTCGCTTTCAGCTACCACAGGAATTTCAGCCGACCCTTGCCCTGGTTCTGCCTCTGTAAACAAGCTCTTCTGAGAGAATTCCCGTTCATGCGTTCCTGTCGGATCAACCCGCGAGGCTTCTGCGGGAGGCGATTGCTTAGAGAAGAACTTCTGCTCTTCGTAAGAAGAAGCCAACTGGCTCGACACACCAGGTTTTGCAGGCTGAATCCCTTCTCCTGGGGTCTGAATATCGGGAATGGTCGACGGAGAAGCGAGAGACTCTTTGATCTTGACACAAACCAAATCATGCACTCCCCGTTCGTCAGCAAACCGCACCTCTCTTTTGGTAGGATGGACGTTCACGTCGACCAAACTGGGATCGATCTGAATAAAGATAATAGCAAACGCAAATCTGCCTTTGGGAAGAAGCTCTCCGTATCCGCTTTGCACTGCATGATATAGTGATCGGGAGACGATCGGCCTTCGGTTGACGAAGAGATGAAGCTCTGCCCGGTTTGATCGGGCGATTTCCGGTTTCCCCAGAAAACCGCTGACCGACCGCTTCTCGTCGCCGTTTGTTACGGGTATCATCTTCTTCGCCTGGTTTTTCCCGAAGACGTCGGCTACCCTGTGCTTCAGCTCGCTTGTCGCCGGAAAGTTGAACAGTTCCCTGTCGTCACTTCTGAGTTTGAACGAGATCTCCGGATATGCGATGGCAAAACTCGTCAGCAAATCGATTACGTGTCTGGTCTCTGTCAACACAGTCTTCAGAAACTTCCTTCTGGCCGGAACATTGTAAAATAGCTCTCTGATAGTCACAGACGTTCCTGCAGGAGCACCCGTGGGCATCTTCTCCCTAATGATACCGCCTTCTATCGACAGTCTCGTTCCCCTGATTTCTTCCTCAGGCCGGGTCGACATTTCCAGATAGGATACCGAAGCGATGGAGGGCAAAGCTTCTCCTCTGAATCCGAGCGTGCCTATGCGGAACAGATCATCCAGAACTCTCATCTTGCTGGTAGCGTGCCTTTCAAATGCCAGGACAGCATTCTTCTCATCCATGCCCACACCATCGTCGGTGACCCGGATGAGCTTCGTCCCGCCTTTCATGACCTCCACAACTATGTGCTTAGCCTCCGCGTCGATGGAATTCTCGACCAACTCTTTTACCGCAGACGCCGGACGCTCCACCACCTCTCCGGCGGCGATCTTGTCGACTAAGTCTTCGGGAAGTACGATTACGTTGTTTACCATGACGAGATTTAAGGAGTTAATCCGTCAGAATTTCGCAAAAGGCTAATGACTTAACTACCTTCAGTGCTTCACAACTCATTGAATGGATTAAGCTAATGCCCAAACTCATTATCCGAACTTGGATCCATAGGGTCAGCTTTTTCGATCTGTTTTGTAGAAAGCTTGTCGAACCGCTCAATCTGCTTCATCAACTGTGAATGGGTTTGGCTTTTGTTCGTTATCAGTCATCCGTAATTGTATTGTGTTCCCAACTACTTCAGCGGCGTAGACTCCGAGACCTGACTGAAGTCAGTTAGAACTCCACCTGCCTAAAAAAAGGGTACGGACAACCGCACTTCGTGCTGAGCGCACTCAGTGCGAAGCGAGGGCTGTCCCTACGTTGTTCTATCCGTCATCCGTCATTCCTCATCGCCTTTTATTTTTCCCTTTTCCTTCTTCCTTTTTGCTTTGCCTTCATCCGTCATTCGTCATTGCTTGCTTTATACTTTCCCCTCACCCTATCCTTCTCCCCGCCGGGGAAAGGGAATTCGTCATCCATCATTTGTCATTCGTCATTCCTTTTTGTTTCTTTCCTTTTTCCTTCTTTATTTTTTCCTTCTTTATTTTTTCCTTTGCTTTCATCCATCATCCGTCATCAATCATTCGTTATGCCTCATTCATTATTTCTTATTCGCGGTAGTATCCTTAGCCAGCAACTCCTCCACCTTCTTGATGTTCTCAGCCACCGTGGCTGCTTCCTTCTGTGCACCGATCTCCTGAAAAATCGCTAAAGCCTCTTTCGTGCTTTCAAGACCTTTCTTGGCGTCTCCCAGGTTAATGTAAACGAAACCCAGATTACCCAGTATGGTAGCCTCACCGTGTCGATCTTTGAAGGCTCGGACTATCTCCAACGTGCTCAGGTAATACTTCAAAGCTTCTTGAAGGTTTCCCTGGTTGGTATAGATCTGGGCGATGTTGGAAAGCTGCCTCGCGATGCTGGCCTTATCGCCCATCTCTGCGTAGATTCTCACTGCCTCCTGGTAAGATACCAGAGCGCTGTCCAGTTCTCCCTTGGTTTTGTATAGCTGGCCGAGCATATGCAATTGATTTGCCTCTCCTGGTCTGTCTCCCGCCTGCCCGTAAACGGTCAAGGCTTGATTTGAAAACTCCAAAGCCTTATCCGTGTTTCCCGCGCGTTGATACAACATGGCCATGCTGGTGAGAGCCGCCGCCTCTCCCTTCTTGAAACCAATCGTGTGGTTTAGCTTGGCCGAATTCTCGTATTTTTTCAGGGCTTCGTCTGAATTTCCCCGCCGCTCGTAAACCCAGCCCATGGTCAAAAGGTCCTGCGCTTCTCCTTGCTTGAATCCGGTTTTCTTGTCGATGTCCAAAGCCTGCTGATAATAGTCTTGAGCCTCATCCATCAAACCTTTGTTTTGATACACCAGCCCGATGTTGCTCAGTTGATTTGCCTCTCCTTCGGCATAGCCCATCTGCTTGGTAATCTGTAGAGCCTCCTGATAGAAGACCAGCGAACTGTCAAAGCTCTGACGAATTTGGTAAATCCAGCCCAACTGACTCCACTGGTTTATCTGACCAAGGGGATAACCGATCTCTCGGAATGCTTTCAAAGCCTCCCGATGATATCCTAACGCCCGTGCGAAGTCTTGTTTGGCTTGAAAAACCATGCCCATATTGCCCAATTGAATGGCTGCGCTCTTCTGGTCTCCCAGCTTTCGGTAAATGCTCAGACCCTTCTGATCAAGGACCTCGGCGCTGTCCAGCTTTCCCGTGGATTGGCAGACCAGACCGAGGCTACCCCATACTGCCGCCCTGACACCTTCGTCCTCCACCCGATCTGCAAATGCCGAGGCTCTCCGATACTGAGTTCCTGCCTCATTGTGGTTTCCCAACAGAAGAAGGCTGTTGCCATTCAAGATCAAAAGCGCCACTCTCTCCTTTTCCTCAGTTTTCAGTTGCAGGGCGGAATTGAACGAATTAGTGGCGTCGAGGTACTTTCCCGTTTCATAAAACGAAAATGCTTTCTTGAAAGCTTCCTTCAGGCTCTGATTTCGTGTCTGCGGAAGTCCATCTAGATAGTCTGTCACGCCGGCAGAGATCCTCTCCGATTCCTTGGCCATTTTGATCGTCTGTTCCGTCGGCCCGGAACGCCACTTGGTCAAGAGCAGGTATACGACTGTCAAGACCACTACCGCGCCCAGCGCGATCATCAACTTAGGAAGCAGTCTGCCACTTAGACATTTCGATATTCCCTGCCGCCTGTTACTTTCGGACATACCAACTCCTTTTTTTCAAGAGAGAACCCAAAACGCGGTTTTTGATACCGCTTGTGCCGTGATTCTATCCGCCTTCATTTATCTATGTCAGCGCCTTAAGCCTTGGCGCAAGTCCTCTCTGTCCTGCCGGATGCGAGGGACTTCTCATCGGTTCCAACACCACGGGGTGACAGAAACAACCACAACCTATCGGAATGAACTGGTGCGTGTGATGACAAGGCATGCAGACTCCTCCGTGCCTATAGTACTCTGACGGTACCCGACAAATCGGGTGATTACGGACTCCCTTGCTCCTCCGATTTCTTCTTCAATTCGCTCAGTTTGTTCAGTGCCTCTATCGGCGCAAGTTTGTCCAAATCCAGTTTCTTAAGCTCCTCTATGATCCCATTTTCTTTGGCGGAGAAAATGCTGAGTTGGAAACTCTGGGGTGAGATCGCGGTGTTGATCGGTTTATCGGAGAGGAGCTTCCCTTCTTCCAACTCAACCAATATTTTCTTTGCCCTTTCCAAAACCTGTTTGGGGATTCCGGCCAGTCGGGCTACATGGATGCCGTAACTATCATCGCATCCGCCGGGAATGATTTTCCTCAAGAATATTATCTCGTCCCCCCACTGCTTAACCTCCACCTTGTAGTTTCTTACTCGGGGGAGAAATTCGGCCAGCTCGGTCAGCTCGTGGTAGTGCGTGGCAAAAAGCGTCTTGGCGGAGATTTGGGGGTGGTTGTGAATGTATTCGGTAACTGCCCGAGCGATGGAAAGACCATCGAAAGTCGAGGTCCCTCGACCCACCTCGTCCAAGAGAATCAAGCTTCTGGAAGTAGCATTGTTCAAAATGTTTGCCGTCTCCATCATCTCCACCAAAAAAGTGCTCTGTCCCAAGGTAAGGTAGTCGGTGGCGCCCACGCGGGTGAAGATTCTGTCCACCACTCCTATCTTAGCAGACTTGGCGGGAACGTATGAGCCTATTTGAGCCAAGAGCACTATCAGACCCACCTGTCTGAGATAAGTCGACTTGCCGGCCATGTTGGGGCCGGTGATGATATGGACCTGTTCGTTCTCCAGGTCAATCTTGGTGCTGTTGGGAACAAAGCTCCCCGGCTCCAAGATGTTTTCTATAACCGGATGTCGCCCGTCCTCGATGCTGATCTCACTCTCCATGTTGATTTCGGGGCGGACATAATTGGATTTTTCAGCCGCGTCTCTTAGACTCAACAAGACGTCCACCATGGCCAGAAGCCCTGCCGATCTTTGAATCTTTTGGGTATCTTCCGCCACCTTTGATCTGATCTGCAGAAACAGCTCGTGCTCCAGCTTGTAGATCTCCTCCTCCGCTCCCAGAATGTATGCCTCTTTTTCTTTCAACTCGGCAGTGACGAATCTTTCGGCACTGACCATGGTTTGCTTTCGAATGTACTCCGGCGGCACTTTGGAGAGGTGCGGTTTAGTCACTTCAATGAAATAGCCGAATACCCGGTTAAATCCTACCTTAAGGGAGGTGATACCCGTCCTCTTTCTTTCCTCTTCCTGCAGACTTGCAATCCACTGCTTGCTCTCTTTTATCCTTTCTCTAACCGAGTCCAGCTCGAAAGAGTACCCCGACTTGATCATACCTCCTTCGCTCAGGATAAGCGGCGGATCGTCCACCACGGAGGTCTCAATCAGGTTTACCAAGTCGGAGACCTCGGGGAGATTGTCTTTTACAGAGATCAGCAGGTTCGATTGGACATCTTCCAAAACCGACTTGATTCCGGGAATTTCGGAAAGAGAGTTTTTCAGCCACACTAAATCCCGGGGGTTAGCCTTGCCGCCTCCGATCTTCCCTGCAAGTCTTTCCAAGTCTGCCACCCTTCTGATCCTGTCAGTGAGATTTTCAGACAGGTCACGCTTCCCAAGCAGTTCGGCAACTGCCTCCTGTCTCCCCTTGATCTTCTCAACATTCAGGAGAGGTAAGATTATCCAGCTTCTCAAAAGCCGCGCCCCCATGGCAGTTCTAGTCCGGTTTAGCAGGGAGAACAGGGTGTGACCTTTTGCCTCGCCGCCTAAAGGAGTCAGCAGCTCTAAGTTTCGGATGGTGCTGGCGTCCAGGAACATTAAGTGGTCTTCAAAAAATGGCGACAATCTGTTGATGTGGGAAAGGAGAGCTTTCTTGGTCTGCTTTAAATACGCCAGGATGGCACCGGCAGCTTGAATTCCCGACTTGAGACTCTGGCATCCGAATCCATCCAAAGAGGTAACCTTGAAGTGTTCGACAAGTATATGGTAGGCGAAATCATAGTCGAATTTCCATCCTTCCAGGGTGGTCAGGGTTGTTCCCCCCATCGAAGACTCCAAACCGCTCATCTTCTCGTCCGACCAGTGGTCCGGTATTATGATCTCCGAGGGAGAGATTACGCGGAGCCGCTCCATGATCTTGGCTGTGCCCCCGTAGTCGACCTTAAATTCTCCGGTGGTCAAATCCAAAATTGACAAGCCCATGTTCTCTTCATCGCCGAAAAGGCTTGCCAAGTAGTTGCTTTCAGTTCCCTCAATCACGCCGTCGATGGTCACCGTTCCCGGAGTGACTATCTCCACCACCTCTCTTCTTACGATGCCTTTCGCCAGCTTCGGATCCTCCACCTGTTCGCATACCACCACCTTTTTCCCTGCCTTCAAGAGCTTGGAAAGATACTTCTCTGCCGCATGGTAGGGAACCCCGGCCAACGGAATCTTCTCCCCCTTGATCTGTCCTCTGGAAGTCAGGGCGATGCCCAATATTTCGGAGGCGACTTTGGCGTCCCGGCCAAACATCTCATAGAAATCGCCCATCCGAAAGAATACGATCTCCTCGGGGTACTGATCCTTGATTTTGAAATACTGCCGCATCAGAGGGGTGACGTCGTCGACCATATCGTAATTCAATGGGAAGTTTCTTTCCAAAAAAGAAGCCCGGCTCAAGTAACAACGGACAGGAGGGATCGTATCTGGTCCGCCGTGGGATAAGGGCGAAGCTGCCTATTCAATTCTGAGGGGGAGTAACCCTGATCGAAGAATCTTATGGCATCCAGTTCAAAGATGAAAAGGGGCGAACGTGTTTTCCTAAGTTGGAATCTGCGGGACTTCCGCCTCATTCCTCCTTTCATGGTCTCAGATGTCAAAGGAATTCCACTCCCCGCAGGAGGGGCATTTCCAGAGAGGTTGTGAAGTCTTATGCCCGCATCGGCGGCAGGAAAATTCGTCATTTGCCGGCGGAGAGCTTTCCATCAGGTTGTCCAAAAGGTCTATCGATTCTTCTTTTCGTCCCTCAGACAAATAGAGCCTGGCCAAACTCAGTCTGGCCGAGGAGAAAGACGGATCGATATCCAGAATCTGTCTGTATTGGTCAACCGCAGATTCGATCAGACCTTTCTTCTCGGTAATTCGGGCCAAGGAAAAGAGAGCAAAGACATTCCTCGGGTTTCGGCTCAGGATGTTCTCGTAGACCTCGGTCATGTCACCGTACTCTCCCAGTTCAAACAAGGTCTTCTCCAGCTTGGCAAAAACCAAATATCCCCGCTCAGGCACCGTCTCCACCAGCTTCTTCCAGTACTCCACGGCATCCTTGGGCCTTTCGTCCTCATAGTAAGCATCGCCCAGATAGATATAGGCCGGGACACAATTTTCATCGTAGTTCAGCGCCTCCTTGTAAGCCACTCGGGCCTTGTGCAGCTCTCCAGAGTCCGCACGCGCCCGGCCCCAGAAAACCTTGTAAAGCGCCAAAATCTTGCTGGTCTGACCTTCTCTACGGTCGGAGGTTTTCTTTCTTAAGTCAAAGGCCTCCTCCCACTTTGCCGTTTCCTCATATTCTAAGAGCAATCTGGAGGCCACCCACTCATCTTTTTCGTTCTCTTTGTACAGATCCAAGAGAACGGCGATGGCCCGATCGTGGTTGCCCGAAGTAGAGTAGTCTTGGGCCATGCTTTTCAAGACTTCGGTCTTTTCCTCCAGCGTGAGGGAAGGGCGAAGCAGAAGCTCCTTATGAATTTGCAAAGCTTTGTCGTACCTCTTGCTGTTTCGGAAGAGGTCGCCAAGCTTCAGAAAGGCATCCACATTCTCCGGCTCTCTGCGCGCTACTTCGCGCAATTTCTGAAATGCAGCCTTTTCCTCCCCGGCAATGAGCGTTCTTAGAGCATCCATGTAAAGCTTGGGAGAGGCTTTTTCTCTCTCCCTCTTGGCCCTAGACCAGAAAAAAGCGGTTATGGTAAACACTATGACGAATGCAACTATGATTGAGAGGACTTGACCGGGATTCAACTTTCACCTCCGCCTAACACATGATCGAGCTTCTATCCTGCCTTTGCAGATGACATGGCGCGGATCTTGGGCTTGACGCCCGCCGGTTCTCAAAGATACCACTCGGCTACCTCTTCCCTTCATCTTCCTCTAACGGCAGATTTCGCAGGGCGGTGATTTCCTCCACTAGTTTCCGGTTCTCGGTTTTCTGGTCGCGCAACTCGGAATACGTTTTCAGGTAGTAATTCACGCCCAGAGCAAAGGAGATGATCATCCCCACCACCATTGCCCAGAAAGCCACAAAGATCATGGGGACGTCAAAATACTCCTTTCCGTAAAGATTGACCGAGATTCTCTCGCTGGAATTGTATATGGCGAACCCGACTATCACCCCAATCAGCACCAGAATCACCAGATTTCGCAGTATCCACATAAGACCTCCTGAGCCAGCGTTCCTGTTTCCCCGCAAAGCTAATACGGAAGACGCAGGTTGTCAATCGAAAAGTTGCAAAGATCTACGGGCCCGCGGCCCACTGAGGAAATGGGCCGGTTCTTTACTCTTCTAAAATGCTTAAGTCTCCGGCAGGAGTTCGGCGGAGGGAAAAGAGTTGGTCGCGGCTATGGTGCAGCTTGACTGGTAAACTTCCAGGAACCGATTATCTTCAGAAATTCCGCGTTGGTCGGATAGAAGAACTCACGTTCACACGAAAACTGAACCACGTAAATCCTGTTGTCCTTCTTGAACAGAATCACGTGCCCAGCCAAGAAATCCTGAATGATAATCGAGTTCGCATTATATGGATCTTTCACCCTTAGATCCTCCCCGGTCTTCTTATAGGGCTGCTTAAGGGTGTAGTCTCTTGCCGGAACGCTGTCGATGGTCACGTCATGGATCTCCAAATACTCCGAGTTGGGGACCAAATCCAGTTTCAGCGCAAACTCGTCTCTGTCCTGCAGAATCTTTTCTTTCCTGTCTTTGTCCCGCGGAAGCTTTCCTTTACCCATGAGGATTTCTTCGACTTCCTTCAAGGAAAGAGAGGTGGTGTCGGACAGGATTAGAATTGCGGGGATGGCCGCACTATATTGCACGTCCCCCGAAGTACTGCTCGTCTTGTAATTCTTCTGTGTCATGACCACGCGAACTAATGAGGGATCCTTTTCCGTCTTCGCCTTCCAATTCTCTAAAGAGGTGATCTGAAAGCCGAAGTTTGCGTCGGTGTAAACATTCTTCTCCACCTTCCCAGTTTGGGCTCCTTCAACCACCGGAGCGAGGCTGCAGAGAATAACCCACAGAAACAAAGTGGTCCATGCTGCGAGCTTTTTCATGGGACCTTCCTTTCTTTCGAAGATTCCGAACACGACTTCCCGCCTTTCCCGGTTTATGGAAAAGCTATCGAGAGTTCTCTTTTGACCGGACCGATCTGCAAATCAAGCCGATCCACAAATACTGCTTGGATTCTAGCCATATTGTTTTACATGTCACGTCAAAGAAAAGTTGCAAGTACTTTCGAATCGGATCAACTTATCTTGAGTGATTTCCCACCTTAGTACCTCCAAGATGCCTTACTCGGACATGCTCTACCTCGTCGGGTAGATGCTCCATGGCTTTCTTAGCCCGGGGCAACAAATATAGACCGGCCGACATGCCCAGAAGTGCTCCAGTGGTAACCCGCAGAAGGTTGGTGCTCTCTCTTAGTCGGAGCGTTTGCGAGAGCACGTCCAGTGCGGCCGGCGCAATCAAGATCAATGCCAGCTTGAGATCAATGGGCCTCAACCTTCTTAGGCTTGTCCAGAGGCTGAGAAAGAGCAAGGAGCAGTAGAAGGAGAGACAGCGGGCACAGATCGCCACTTGGTTCTCAAGGAGGAAAAAGGATCGCGACGCCTTCTGATGACAAAAAAGACCGTAGAAAGCATAAACCATTTTCGACATCCAGTCCTGGTTCAAATACCAAAGAAGAGGGGCGACCGGTGCTCCAGTCACAAAAACGAACAAATGGAAGTTGATTATCCCCAGCCAGTGCCATCGGACGAAAGCATACGACCTGCCCCCGATTCTCTCCGCACGCCTGGCCAGAAACTGCCCGAGATCATGAGAATTGCCTGCCAAGACGCGGGCAGAAGACCCTGGTCGATTCAGGCTAAGAGGTCGATGACCCCGACGGAGGTGCAACTCCGGGGAGGCTACCTTTTTTCGCTTCTCCTTCTCTATAGATTTTTCCATAAAGGTAATAGATGGCCAAATCTGCCCAGAAAATAGTGAAGAATATCCCCACCACCAGAGCCAGGATTCCGAACGATGCGATTACTTCCAGAGCCACGGTGAGCAAGACCACGATGATCAAGCTATTGATGTTGCTTTTGATAAAATCAAACATCTCGTTGAAATGAAAAACTTCTTCAAGACTCCCAGTCTGAGCATACTTGACCGTGATAAACGGTAGGACGAAAAGCAACGCCACGAAATAGAGGGGTCCAAGGCAATGTCCCACGCAAGGAATGAAATGGAGGATGGCTCCGGGTAGGCTGAATATTATGAGAATAACCAGATATACCAGACCTCTCACGAATTTGTCCCCCAGCTTGTCCCACTCTGGGAGAGGCAGCTCTTTTTCGTTTTTGGAGTTTTTGGCCAGTTCCAGCAGATAGCCGAGCGTGAAGGGAATCCCTACCAGGATCAGACTGAGGAGGTTGAAGACCGCCCCCAGAAAGATCTTCCCCACCCAATTCTTGTCTTCGAACATGAAAGAAAAAGCTTTCGAATAGTTTATCATCGTGCGCTCCTTCGCATGTGAATGAACTAATCACCGTCCTTTGTACTTATCGAACACTTCATCGCTTTCTTCACCTAATCACCTGGGACCAACGTCGACGCAGAAGGTTCGCCTCGGCCCTTGAGCCCGAACGGCTCATAGTAGTCTCGCTCTTCTTGGATACATATCTGGGCTTCGATTCATACCCCCGCGCGATCGGGAAACCGATGCGATGCGTACCTGCAAACCCAATGATGACAGATTCCCTGGTGAGAGCATCTATGGGAGAACCACTCAAGAGCTTCATGCCAATCCTCCCGTCCGACCGAAAAAGAGCGGGCGAAGGGGGTCGAACCCTCGACGTCAAGCTTGGGAAGCTTGCATTCTACCGCTGAATTACGCCCGCTAATATGTTAACTCGTTTGATGTTCGCTCTCTTATTAGCAGAAAGTCAATTAACAGAACCTCCATTAGTTGTCAAGGATTATTTCTCAAACGGTGACCATGATGAGGTCAGCAGAAAGACTGGACTGTTCGCTTTTAGGCGAACCATTAGCTTCGCACTGTCAGCCAGCAGCGCCAAAGGTAGAGCATGGTTGACCTACCCCTAACTGTTGCATCCGTTTAATCCGCTGACCGACATGCAGACCTATCTGATCAAAACCATCTTCTTGGTCTGGGTGAAATCCTTCGTCTGAAATTTGTAGAAATAGATTCCGCTGGCAACCGGGTCCCCCTTCTCGTCATTCCCATCCCAGAATACTTCCCCTTTGCCTGCGATCCGTTCTTCGTCCACCAGTGTTCTAACCTTCTGGCCGAGGATGTTATAGACCTCGATCTTCACGTGGCAAACTCCTGGAATGAAATAACCTATCTTAGTCTCCGGATTGAAAGGATTGGGGCAGTTCGACGACAGAGAGAATTGTGCAGGTGCCTCCTCCTGCGCAATGTCTTCGCTCACGTCCGTCCAAGGATAATAGTCAAAGTACAGATTCCATGCACCAACGTAAGGATTTTCACCACGACTCATTAGCGGAACAGCTCCTGAGTACACGATTCCCGGAAGACCACTGGAAGGATAGGTCAGTTGACAGACCTCACGACCGTCGGAGGACGAATAGGCATAATGGTCATTCATTTTCTCGTGGGGAGCGTGAAATGTACCTGGGGCGGAGGAATATGCCCAAGTATAATAGACATCCAAGACTCCGTCAAGATGTGTTGCCGATTTGAAATAGCATAGGCCGACGACGTTACCGCTGGTTGTCCGGTAGACCTCCAAATCGGTCGCCATCTCATTATACTGGGACGAGTCTGCAATGACTCGATCTTTCGTCCAGTTGTCTCCGCCGTCGGTGCTGTACGCGTATCGTAAGTCCATGCTGATAACCTTTTCTACCACCGATCTGATCATGAAATTGTAATCCCTATCCGGCCCCCAATAATTGTATATGGTTCTCCATATCCCGCCGAAGAACTCCAGGCTTCTGTGTTCAAATCCGACAGGCAAACCGTCGTCAGAGATTATGGACAAAGTATCGGTGGCTGGCGGACCCAGCGGTACATAACCGATGTGAAAATCTGACGCGCCGGTCAAGGTTATGTTCTTGGACCAAAAGTCCACTGTGGTCCAATTTGGATAGAGTTGGACATCCACATTCTGAAGATCGACGGAGTCGATTTTTTGAGCGGGGTAGCCACTGGTATCCGCCCAAACGTAGATTCTAACGGCACCGGTGCCTGCTTTGCGGTAGAACAGGAGTTGGACAGAATCCAGCCGGCAGCTCGCTGTGGGCGTGAATCGGACGTTGAATAAATCGTGTCCTAATTGGTGCGGGAGATTCCAGTAATAGGACGCGGTGTCATCGTCGTACCTCAAGGTGTCTGGATCCAGAGACTCGTGATTGTATGCCACCCAGAGGGTGGCATTGCCGGGTGGAGAGGTATGCAAAGCCGCTACTTTGGGATATGAGTCGTCCGCCTCATCATTGGTGAGAGCGACAGGAAGACCCCATGATGTTCCATAGTCAGTGCTGCGCTGGAGTTGAATGTCGTGGCCGGAGCTAAGATCCCGAAATGCCACAAATACTCTGCCCTCGGCGCCATAGGCGATATCTGGCTGGGTTCCGCCCCCTCCAAAACCATACCACCAGGACCAGGTGACTCCATAATCAGTTGATCTAATGATGTTAACCATTGGAGACGGGGCCGACGATTTGTGAATTTCATACGCCACAAACACAGTATCTCCGTCCAAATCCGAGCAGGCGGAATAATACGTTATGGTATCTGCACCACCGGAAACCACAGCAAAAACTCCGGCCGGGGTTCCGTCAAGCTTGAACCGATACACCAAAATCACTCCATGTGGATTGTTAACCATGTAGAAAACATAAAGAAACGTGCTGTCTCCCTTCTCACACGTCAGAAGCTGCGGATATGAACGGGAATAGGTTCCTCCCCACAGGCTATTAAGGCTTGGCCACGTGTGTCCACCATCCGTGGATTTATAAAATCGAATCTTATTCTGAGCGATTCCGTTGAAGGTGTCGCACCTTGCAGCATACATGTTGCCGCTTAAATCGTAGGTGGCTGAGATTCCGCCCGCAGCCAAACCGGTGGCGATGGTCACATCGTTTCCCCACTTCCAGGGCTTATATGCTCTCTCACTCGGTGCGGGAAGTCCGATTTCCGGTTGGTGCTGGGAAGAAGCATTGAGTGACAGGTTATCTTTCGTCAATGTTGTCACTTCATCGCTGTCAACTGCATGGATTACAGCTGACGCCAAAAGGACGAAGGGCAAGAACACAAATAGATAGACGGATTTGGGTTTTCTGAGAAACATCTCCCCTCCTCATGTTTGGAGAATTCAAGGCCTAGTCAACGAAGAAAATCATAAAGAAATTAATTCGGAAACGACCTCCTTTTCTTGGAGTTGTAAGTCAACTGCGGTGAAGCCTGCTTGACCCAAACACATCCCTTCTTATCTTCTTACAACGAATTTGCCATCCAGTTTTCTCATCTTTTCTACTATGCCGCCATACTCCAACTCGGAGTAAGGAAGCATGGCACATCCGGAGAAACCCTGTCTTCTTATCTCCATTGCTTTTTGTGAGACCTGATCCCTCACCCAGTCCCAGAAGGGCTGATCGAAGGCGTCTGCAGGCTCGGTCAACTTTCCATTTCTCATTGAAAACGCCTGGGCAGAGACTACCGGTGGTCCATCAAAAAAGGAGATAGGCGTGTTTGCCTTGACCGGCATCAGGGGACCGATATGGCTCCCCCGCATGAAACCAGCCACATAGTGGCCGATGGAAAAGGGAGCTAAGACCTCACCGGTGGCTGGAAATGCTCCTTGCACTCTCACCAACGCTACCGGATCATCCTTGCCGGTGTATTTCCCGGCGATATTGTGGAGACGGGTGGTGGAGACCGAAGCCGCAATTTCACCGGTGCTCCTGGAATATGTGTGTTCAATCACAAATCTCTGGTTGTCCCGCAAAAGAGCCGCAATGTCGTAGATATCCTCCGGCGCGGAAAGCTCGATCACCCTGTCGCCTTCGGTATATTCCACATCCATGATCACAAACCTGAATCCGTCCTTCATGGCCGGAGCAAGCATTAGTCCAGAGCAGTGCATGGGATCGGCAAAAGCCAAGTAAAAAGGTAAGTTGTACGCCCCCGGGTCGGTCTTGTCTGCAGCGAAAACGAGAAAACTTTCATTGGGTCTCTCTTCAATCTCCATTTCTGCCACTGCCGGCCCCATCCCCTTCACGTTGCCCGAAAAAGCATCCTTGAGCAGGTCCTGTCCGGCTCCATAAAGACCCTGCTCCTTGGCCACTCTTGTACCCTCCAAAAACGCATCCCAGGCCAACCTGTGTATCGTTTCGTTGAGTACTCCCCCCTGGTGCGTCATTAGTATGGCGACGTCATCTCCGGTGCTGGAGACATAATAATCGATTACTTCACCTTTTTTGATTCCGTGTTCATAAACGGAATTTGCCACGGCATCTTTTAGCTTTTGGCTTGGCTTGATGTGCCCCCCGATGCTCCCCACATCCGCCTTGATCAGGCTGATTGTGACTTTCATTATAGTTCCTCCGGACGGAAAACCTTGTCGCGTTGACGGGACAACAAAAATGTAGTTGTCGAGAAACAAAAAGTCAATGAATTTCTCTGCAAAACAGCATAAAAACATGGACATAGATTCAATGGGCTCTTGCGGGGTAAGGTCACCACTTCGCGCCCTAGCACTTTGACTCTATTTCCCGCCGGGTGCCATGATCGAAAACCGTGATGTTCAAGTGCGGAACGAAGAAAAGAAAACGTGGCAAGGCGAAAAGACAAAAGAATACCCCAGCGCTCTGAATGGGAGCTGGGGCATTTGGGTCGACATGCTTTCGGTCGACGTCACAATCCTACGTTGACCGTCACCACCACAATCGCATCACGCAATTTCACGTCGAGTGTGTCGGGGACAATGGCATACGCGGTGAAGATTCCAGTTTTTACCACATCCTTCAAGGTTTCAAAGTTTTGAAGAAGATCATAGTAGTGGGCCATATCCATGTAAAGCGAGTCGTGCGCAGGCACGGTGATGCCATCCAGAATCACGGTCGCATGACTTTTGACCGCGGTGGTATCACTTAGAGTGCTGTCCAAGGAAACGAACACCTGTCCCGTGGCGGCGCTGGATCCCTGATTGATCAGTTTGAAAGTGAGGGCGGCGTCCGAGATGTCGTTGATCTTGTCCTTGTGATCTTTCCAGTCCTGATCCTCGGTCAAGTTTACCGTGAACTTGTAGAAATGCTCGCTGGCATGAACGTCTTGATCGTTTATTTCCCAGACTATGACGAAGGTACCCGAGATGAGACACGCGCAGAGCAGCATCACGGTCAGAAGTGGTAGGAGCGGAAGATATTTCCTTTTCTCTAATCTCATGTTCTGATCTCCTTAAATGGTGTGTTTGCCCAATCGTCCTCGGCTACTTAGGGCCGAAGTAGTAGTTCAATCCTCCGGTCAGTTCCAGATTGCTTCTTCCCCCTCCCCCCTCTTGACTAATGGTATGAACTCTAGCCCTTACTTCAATGCCCAACGTCTCGACCGGGAGAATCTCCACACCGGTTCCTAAAGCCAGTCCGATGCGGGTCTCGTCCGAAAACGGCTTACGCTTTAGAGTGTTGGAATTCAATCCAAGGATACCGTAGAATCGAACCTTGGAAAATCCCGAGAAGGTTCCGATCACCGCATCCACGCCGAAGGAGGTGATGTCGATGCCGGCTCTGGTCATGGTCACCCCGCCGACGTCATGGTCCTTATCCCCATCTTTGGAGATGACTAAGCTCGGCTCAATCCCCAAGAAGGGCAAAACTACAATTCGCCCCTTGGCTCCGAAGACAGTCCCGCTTCCCACGTCCTTCTGGACCACAGGAATATTCAGTCCGGCAAAGGCACCGATGCTGTATTTTCCAGCCGAAGCCACGGAGGATATGCCAGCCAGAAACAGAAACATCAAACCCAGACAAACTATTTTTTTCATAACCATCCCCTTTTTCAAGGTTAATTGCCTTCTGGTAACAAATGGTCTTTCAAGCTGCCTTTCTGAAACGCCCATTCACCTCCTTCCTTTCTTATGTCTTCTGGTCAACCGATTTTGACGTCCAAGATAGCAAGCCGACAGTTTTCTGTCAAGAAAAAAGGCAGAAAGCAGCGGTGGAGTCGGGTAATGTGACTGACAAATCTGACTCGGGAAATTCAGCTGGTCAGATTAGCTGTTTGAGTGTAAATTTGACTTTTCTGCTTCTCTGGGGACTTTTCAGCTCCAGGGTGATCTTCGTTCCTTCTTCTTGGTTCAGAAGATCCTGGATTTGCTGAAGTGAGTAATTGGAGACGGGAAGATTGTTGACTGCGAGAATCTGGTCGCCAGCTTCGATCTTGGCCTTTTGGGCCGGAGAATCCTTGATCACGTCATATACCTTAATGGCTCCTTCTTCTTCAGTCAAAACCAGTCCACTACTACTATATCGGTCGGCAAGACAGAAGCTTGCATTCTTTTCTAGGAACATCTGATTCCGGGAATAATCAAACACTACCTTGAATCTCCTCAGCATCCCACCGCCGATGTTTCCTGCGCTTTTGGTGGTGGCAAATGCCCCTTGGTCCGCTAAGGAGAAACCGCAGACGGGCGAAGCAATGGTGAAGCTGCCGACTTGCAGGCTGTCGATTCTTCCAATCACGCCGTGGCTTGCCCCACCCACCCCAAAGCCGACCGGAGCATCAACGTATTTCGGATGTTTCTTTAGAAAACCGTGTTCCTTGACAAACGGGGCATGTAAGTCCAGGCTATTTCTGCTTCCGGTGTCGATTCTGAAGGTGGCCTCATACTCACCGTCAATCTTGGCCGTCAACTGGGGAGTATTCCCCTCAATGGCAATGGGGATTCTTTCCCCGGGACCGGAATACTTAAAACTATCCGGTTCCCAGATAGTCAGGACCTGGCCTGCATAGTCGATCTCCACCACAAACCGGTTGAGGAAATCATAGCCCAGAATGCCGTCGATCTCCCTCCCGTCGAACCTGCCCAAGGGGTTTAGCTGGATGGAGGCCATGTTCTGACCGAAAAGCGTTAGATCGCCGACCAGAATTGAATCGACCTTCAGGAACGAGGCATCGGCAGATCCTCCCACTCCCTTGGCTTCCACTTTGCCGACAGCCTGGATGCCCAGTTTTTGAGCTAAGGACAAATCCAGACAGTTTGCCCCCGCTCCGGTGTCCAGCAAGAAGCTCAACGGAGAAGAATTGTTGATTCTCGCTTTAAGGTAAATGTGATTGCTTACCAGCTCAAATGGAATCTTCACGTATCCCATCCTGGCGTCAAGTTTGTAGTCTTTGCGCGCCTCAATCGGTTTGACAAACAGAGTATCGTTCAAAGGTGGGTTGATTGAGACTTCCTCCGCTTCAACATAAGTGTCATATTGGGGTTTGCCCGTAGTCTCACGTGACTTGAAGGAGGTCATTATCCCGTCCACCGAACGATAATCGCTCACGAAGACGGTCGAAGTCTCTTCGTCCGCCGGCTCTTGATACTTGTCTATGAGGTAAGTTGAGCTATTGATGAAAAGCTTTCTCGGCTCGCCTCCTTCGGGAGTGACCTCGATTATCCAATACTTCCCGTTCTCAGCCTGGCCGATCAATTTCTTGGTTCCTTTGCTTCTATCAGGAAAAAGATAAGCATAAGTTTCGAAATAGTTTTCCTGTTTCATCTTTTGCAGCTCGTATCCTACCAGCTCTCGGACCTTGCCATTTTGATCCCGAACCCAGCAACCTGTCCCGTCGCAAACCAGCAGTTGGCTGAAAATGGTGAAATCCACTTGCTGTCTGGTACGATCCGGCTGGCTCCACCACAAGGATATCTTACCTTCCAGTCCCCCCACCTTAATTGTGGCCTTTCCGGAGAGAGTTTGAACCCCAAGCAATTTTTCTTTCCCGCCAAGCGCATTCATGTGCTTCTGCAGAATTTCGTCTAGGCTCTGACAAAAGCAAAAACTCACACAGATCAGCATCACTAACCATATGGTCACCAAAAGAGTCAGAAGCTTCTTCATGTCACATTCCTCCGTGGAAAAAAGCAGTCTTACCATGGCATTCACCTAATCCCTTCCAATCAACCATCAATAAAGGAATACGTTTGCTCTTGTCAAGAGTTCCAGATCACGAGTCATAATAATATTGAGCGAAACTTGCTTGACAAACAGCTTATAGTTCATTACAATCTTCACGACGGATGAAAAACAGAGAAAGCCATGGTGGAGTGCAGTCGACTGACAGGTGTTCGATCCATTGAAAACCCAGCCTGGGCGGTGATGGAGCTTCTGATCACTCAACTAATCAGGCTGCTAGGATTCGATTCTAAGACGTCAGAAAGAATCTCTTTGGAGGAGAAATCAAATGAACAGAGAGTTCAATGACCTGGTGGATGAGATTTTGGAGTTCCGCTGGAAAGACAGTCCGGTGGAGGCTACTTTTTCTGGAATTCATGAATATGATGACCAGCTGGATAAAACCAATTCACAATTCCGCAGACGGCATCTCAGGAGAGCCAAAGAGTATTTGAGGAAATTGGACAGATTCTCTTCCGATCGCGATATCCGTTCAGACAAAACGAAACTCTCCTTGGATGAGCGGATGGATTGGATAATGCTGAAGAATTCCCTCCAAGTTGAGATCGCAGAGGAAGAAAACATACGCTGGTTCAAGAGGTGTGCTCTGGTTTATCCGCAGATTTGTCTGATGGGTTGTTACATTCTCATTTTGCGTGATTTCGCTCCCTTAAGCCAGAGGATGAAATCTGTTTTGGGAAGATTGAAACAGGTTCCCTCCTTGATGAAAGAGGGTGAGGAGAACCTGAGAAGAGCAAACGATATCCCCAGATTATGGACTCAAATAGCTCTTGAGACTACGGTCAGCGGAAAAGGATTTTTCAAGCAGATGATACCTCTGTTTGCTGAAAAAGTGCCTCGCCTCAGAAAGGAGCTTTTGTCTGCCAATCAGAAAGCTCTTTCGGCGTTTGAGGACTACGAGGAGTTTCTCAAAAGACGGCTTCTTCCCAGATCGAGAGGTCGTTTTGGCATAGGAAAGGAGCTTTACGATTTCTTTCTGTCAGTCCACCATCAGCTACCATATACCGCAGACGATCTCTTGTCTATCGGGGACCGGATCATCAAAGAGACTCAAGCCGGGATGAGGACTCTGGCGAAAAGGATAGACCCGAAAAAGACCTGGACTGAGATTGTAACTGACCTGAAGAAAAAGCATCCCTCCAAACAGAACCTGCTGAGGTTCTACGGGAAGGAAATGGAAAGAGCGAGGGATTTTATAAGGAAAAAGGATTTGGTGACTGTTCCCAAAGGCGAGAGTCTGTCAGTAATAGAAACTCCAATTTTCATGAGACACACCATGCCTTATGGTGCATATATCTCACCAGCCCCGTTTGAGAAAAAACAAGACGGAGTTTTCTGTGTGACTCCGATAAACGAAAAACTGCCGCTAAACCAACAAGAAGAGCAATTACAGGGACACAACTCTTATGGAGCACCGGTGATTGCTCTACATGAGGCCTATCCCGGACATCACCTTCAATTGGTTCACTCCAATCGGGTAAAATCTAAGATCAGGCGACAATTTGGCACTTCGCTCTTTGCCGAAGGCTGGGCCCTTTATTGTGAGGAGCTGATGTATGAGCAAGGCTTTTACCGCAAGCCAGAGACTCGACTGCTCCAGCTGAAAGACCAGCTCTGGCGCGCCTGCCGGGTAGTGATCGACGCTGGCCTGCAGACCCACAGAATAAGCTTCAATCAGGCAGTGGACATGCTGGTGGATGTGGCAAAATTGGAGAGAACCAACGCCATTGCTGAGGTCAAGAGATATTCTTACACTCCAACTCAACCCATGACATATATTATGGGGAAAATGGAGATTTTGAAACTACGGGACGACTTCAAAGAGCTTAAAGGCAAGGCTTTCAACTTAAAGAAATTCCATGACCAACTTTTAAGTTATGGAACGATCCCGATTCAAATGGTTAGAGAAAGAATGCTGGAGGCTTGAGTGTAGTTGCTCGATTAAGGTCTTCAACCAAATAAGTTAACCTACCGTCCTTCCACATAAAATCAAGGTCCAGTTCTTAGCCACTTTAGTGGTGTTAGCACCTAAGCCTGACTAAAGTCAGTTAGAACAACTTATAGCTACATTAGAAC
>JBAVQU010000009.1:0-1636 GCA_049694315.1 Candidatus Zixiibacteriota bacterium | reverse complement strand
CAACTAAGGTGCTCGGATTGACAGGAACCTCCCTTGTCTCCAAGGGTTGATGATAATAAACACGTTTTACCGCAGCGCTTACTAGGGCTTTGGCTTTTTCTGTAGCTTCTCCATGGTCCTCGGTGGTCCAGGAGCAGTGCTCTCTGATGTTTGCCATCTCAAAGAGATAGGGATTCATGCCGGCTTCCAGAACAGCATGGCGGAAAGTCGGTTCATGCAGCAGTGGAGAACAGGAAGCGACTACAACCCGGTTAAGTTTCAAATTCTTAATGTCATCTTTAATCATGCTCTGTCCCGGGTCGGAGCACATGAACTTGTATTCACGGGCGACTGCTACCGCCGGCAGTCCTTTTACAAACTCGACTATCTGCGGAACATCGACAATGCCGGCTATATTAGACCCGCAGTGACAAACGTAAACACCTATCTTTGGCTTTGCCATTCTTTTCTCCTTCGTTTTACTACATTGCCTCTGAGGCCAGCTCTAAAACATCCTTAATCTCTATTTCGTTGCCCTTGTCCATAACCAGTACAGTGTCATCGAAATTTAGCATACAATAGGGGCAGTAGACGCTTAGTGTACCGGCTTTCGTTTCCAGAGCTTGTTCGAGTCTGATATCAGAGAATCTCTCTCCTTTTTTGGTTTCCATCCAAATTCTTCCCATGCAACCACCGCCACAACACAGCGAATACTCACGAGAGTCCCGCATTTCAACCAATTCTAAACCGGGTATACTCTGTAGAACCAACCTGGGCTCGTCATACATGCCTTCGCGGCGCCCGACGCAGCAGGTGTCATGCAAAGTGACCCGTTTGTTCACCGGTTTTGTGAACTTCAATTTTCCTTCTTTAATCAGTTCGGCCAGTAATTGCAAAATGTGAACTACCTCAAACTTGCCTCCAAGTTCGGGGTAATCATTCTTGAAAGCAAGATAACAGTGGGGGGAGGTGACCACAATCTTCTTAACGCCAAGTTCGGTGAAAGCTTTAATATTAGTCTCAGCTAAATTGTGCCATAGACTTTCGGCTCCTCCGTTGCGTACGCTCTCGCCACAGCAGCCTACATTGTTGCCTGGGATACCGAAGTCCACATTGGCTTTGTTCATGATATATACTGCTGCCCGGAGTACTCTCTGAATGCCCAGGTCGTAAGCCTGATAACAGCAGGGGAAATACAGATACTCAGTTCCTTTAGTAAACGTTTTAACCCCAAGGAATTTTGCCCAGTCCATTCGTTTCTCGGGTGGTTCTCCCAGAGGATTACCCACACTGGCGATGTTTTTAACTGTGATTCGGAACGATTCGGGGGCCTTGCCGGCGCCCACCTCCATGATAACTCTACGCATCGCCCTCATAATGTGTGGCACTTCCACACCACGGGGACACCGCTTAACGCAAGCGTAGCAGTTTGTGCATCTCCACAGGTCTTCATCTTCGAAATCAATCAGGCCCATTTGGGTCTTATGAATCAGCTTGCGCAGCGAGAAGTCTCTTACCATGTTCCAGGGACAGACGCCGGTGCATAGACCACACTGATAACACAATTCAAGGGGGTTGCCCCCCTCCTGTAAAATGATATCAGTGGTTTCTTTTGTAGGTACTATTGCTTCCATAAACGAATCACTCCTTTCCTCTG
>JBAVQU010000008.1:0-94250 GCA_049694315.1 Candidatus Zixiibacteriota bacterium | reverse complement strand
ATGAAAAACGATTGCATTCCTCCCTGGGCTATCGACCGCCTAACGAGTTCGAAGCTCTGCTGAGGAACGAAAAAGTGAACCGCCAAACTATCCTAACCTAACCTGTCCAAAAAAAGGGGTTCACTCCAAACACAGACTTACGATCCAACTCTGGAAGAATTGCGAGCTAATCCTCAATGATTTTGTCTTTTTGCTAATACTACCAATATTCCAAATATCTCATTTTTCTCAACTGTTCAAAATTTTCACAAAAAACGAGCATTTTGGACTTGACAAAAATAAGAAGTAAGGTTAACTTATAAATAATTCGCATACTGATAAGTAGAAACCTCAAGGATTTGAAGTGTTCAATTGGAAGAGGCTGTGACTACTTTCTTCTCATTCTTGCGACAAAAAGTCCCTTACAGTAGCTTCCGCTGTGTTTTTACCAGCGGAGAGATGAGAAGTAAATCTGCTCATCGAGGATGTTATCATCCTCGATACCACGTTGTTGTCGACTAGGCTTCGCCATGGTCGACCTACAGAGTTTGGAGGTGTAGAATGAAGAAAGTTTTCACGATTTTAGCGACGGTCTTGCTTATGGCTAGCCTATGTGGCTTTGGTTATGGGCAAGTAAATATTGGCCTTCTGGTCAGCAACATCAATTCTTTAGATGTTGAGGAAGGGGCAGCTTATGATTTCGCGACATCGCATGGTTTTACAGTTGCCAAACTCGATCCTTCCGTAATTCAAGCCAATCCTTCAATTCTTGACAACTGTTGCGGTTTTTGGGCGGCAAATAATTCAGAACCATCAGGTTTTAATACTCCCACGATTGTAAATGCGCTTCGCTCTCGTTTAGAAAACGGGAAGGGAATGTTTTTGACGTGGTACGGCTTTTATTTTGTAGGATATTTAGGTTTGGGAACGACATCCATTGGATCAGGCTGGGGCCCTGCTGTCAGTGACCACGAATACTGGGTGGATAAGATCACTGATTCTCCGATTTTTAGCAACTTGACTCCTTGGCTTCCGCCAGTGGGTCCACCGGATGATGAATCCAAATTGCTGTGGTATGTTACACCAGGTTACATCCCGGGTGGACCCTCGATAACCTGGTCAGTGACGCCTACCCAACTAAGAGTTGCGCAGATTTGGGCATCTTATGGCTGGTGCGGGCAGACATTCGACCCTAACTTGTGTGCCCAATATGGGATCACGTGCACATGTGAGCGTAGCGTTCAAATCTGGCAAGTTCTGGAAGCAAAGGTTGGAGAAGGATCGGTCATCGTCGGTCCACCTTCAATGGCTGGTGGGGATCACTGGCATTATGGTGCCATGGGGTCTAAGTTAGTTGAGAATATTCTAAATTACATTTGTAGTGAACCTCATGCTATCCCCACCCTCACCGAATGGGGTCTGATCATCTTTGGGGTGGTGTTGCTTGGGTTCATCACCTGGGTGTTCCTTAAGAAAAGGAGAAGGGTGATAGGTGTAAGGGTCTAGCCCGTCCACGGTCCACAGCTAAAAACTTGTCAACGGATTAAAACTGTCGGGAGGAAGAGATGAAAAAATTAATAACTTGCTTAGTGTTTCTTATAGTGTTAGTTTATTCTGGAAACGAAATCAGTGCTGGTCCATCATATCAAATGCTAGTTCACGGACGTGACAACTGCGTTTTTCTAGATACTTCTGTGGCTGCCAGAAGGTGGTTGCCCCAAGGCACATACCTATTTACCGCAAGCGGTACTGCGTACTACGAACCTGGTTCCCCTTTTAGGAATCTCTTATTCAGGCATAGATCTTCAGCAAACCACGATTCCACAAGAATTCTAGAGATTGGACATAGTGTCACTGTTCGGCAGGGTATTGAATATTACTGTTACGCTATGCTCATAGATTGGTCTGACACAACTAATAATTCCGGCGCTATAACGTTGGATATAAGCGGGAATCCACTTACTATAAATGCACGAGCAAATTGTATCACCTTAAACTCAAGTCCTGCCGTAATGGACACTCTTCCGCCTGGTGAGTATAGAGTCGATTTCTCCGGGAACGCTGGGTTTCCGGACGCATTCACCGAGATAGTTATACACTATAAAGGAATTAACGGAGATGTAACGGACGTTGTTGAGAAAGGAACCCCCAAACAAATAACCTTACGGTCTGGGAGTCCCAATATTTCTGCATTTTTTCTTGATTGGGCCTTTCTTGTTGATAATGTTGGGGTTGGAGTTGTTACCCTGACGCCTATCAGTGAAAACATCCCTACCCTTACCGAATGGGGTCTGATCATCTTTGGGGTCGTGTTGCTTGGGTTCATCACCTGGGTGTTCCTTAAGAAAAGGAGAAGGGTGATAGGTGTAAGGGTTTAGCCCGTCCACGGTCCACAGCTAAAAACTTGTCAACGGGTTAAGCGAACGGAGCGGATGAAAGAACATAACGGGAGGCGACAAGCGCCTCCCCTACTCATAAAGCTTTGATAAATGTAGGGGCGACCCTCCTGGTCGCCCGTTGCACTTTGTGGGTGTGGAGAGGACTACGAACCACGAACTACGAACCACTAACCAGTAACAAAAAAATGCGGAGGTTTTGCCTTCCGCATTTTTGTTGCTCCAGCCGATGAGAGGAATTGAACCTCCAACCTACTGATTACAAATCAGTTGCTCTACCATTGAGCTACATCGGCGTGTTAATTCCGTCCACCGTCGACAGTCCCCCGCTTTTCCCTATCAACCCTTCATCCCCAGTTCGCCTATAGGCGAACACTCCACCTTCGTCTCTGAAGATAGTTTTTCCTGAAGCTTTGGATGGTGGGTTGACAAAATCGATTGTGGCGCTTATTATGCGCTGTCTGTGTGGACGTCGGTTCGGCTTGAAGACCGACAAAGGAGGAAAGAGGCCCCATGGCGCGGAAGGATTATTATCAGACTCTTGGGCTCTCGGAGAAGGCCAGTCCCGAAGAGATTAAGAAAACCTATCGGCGTTTAGCCAAGAAATATCATCCCGACGCCAATCCCAACAACAAGATGGCAGAGGAGAAATTCAAGGAGATCTCCGAGGCGCATGAGGTCTTAAGCAATCCTGAGAAAAGAAAGCAATACGATCAGCTCAGGCAGATGGGAGCACAGGGGTTTACCGGCTTTGAAGGATTTGGCGAAGATGCATTCACCAGACGGACGGGAAAGGGGAGAACTTTCACTTCTGAGGATTTAGGTGGACTTGGCGACTTAGGCGACCTGTTCAGTTCCTTTTTTGATTTGGGAGAAACCTCCCGGCGGCAACGATGGGGACCGCAGAAGGGAGCAGATGCATTCGCTGAGGCGGAGATTCCTTTCGACCTAAGCATTTCGGGTGGAGACACCACCCTTGAGTTCAGAAGCCAGGAGAGCTGTCCCACCTGCGGGGGAACGGGTGCCAAGCCGGGGACTAAGCTCACCAACTGCCCTGAATGTGGTGGAAGTGGGATGGTCTCGTCTGTCCAGGGTGGTTTTGCGGTCAGCCGCCCGTGTCCTCGATGCTTAGGAAGAGGAAAGATCATCACCACACCCTGTCCTCAATGCAGAGGACGCGGTGAGATCATTGCCAATAAGCGAATCCTTTTGAAGATTCCCCCCGGCGTGGAAGATGGGACTCAACTAAGGTTGCGGGGACAGGGGCAGCCCGGCAGCGGAGGAGGTCCTCCCGGTGACTTGATTGTGAGGGTTAACGTGGGTGAACATCATTTCTTTGAGCGCAAAGGACGAGACGTTTATTGCCAAGTGCTCATAAACATCGCCCAGGCGACTTTAGGGACCAGAATCAGGGTCAGAACCGTGGACGGAAAAGTGGATCTGAAAATCCCACCGGGCACGCAGAACGGGACTAAATTCAGACTGAAGGGAAAAGGCGTTCAGGTCAATGGAGCTAAAGGCGACCAATATGTGGAGGTGGTTGTCGAGACTCCCAAGAATGTCAGCGAAAAGCAGAAGCGGTTAATGGAGGAGTTTGCAAAAGAAGGAGGGCTGAAGCATTAGCGATCCCGACAGCTTTCACACCTTGGGGTCAGGGGTCAATGATGCAAGTTGGCGTGAGAATTATCTGCTGGCGAACTCATGAATTCGATGTCGAGTAGCATACTCTTGGCCCAATGAATTGGGCAACTACGGTTTCAACAAAAGGAGCTTCAAGATGGACGTGATGAGCCAGATTAAGGAAAAAGCAAAAGCCAAGAGGAAAAGGGTGGTCCTGCCTGAAGGAACGGAAGAGAGAATGATTCAGGCCACCAAGAAGATCTTGGCGGAGGGATTGGCAGAGGTTACGCTTTTGGGAGAAGAGGAACAGATCAGAAGATTAGCCAAGACCAACGATTTGGATCTGGGCAAGGTCAAGGTGATCGCGCCGGGTGCCTCTCCCCGCTTCAGTGAATATTCTCAAGAATATTACGAGCTTAGAAAGAAGAAAGGGATGACCCCGGATCAAGCCCAAAAGACCATGACCAATATCTTGTTTTACGGGGCTATGATGGTCAGAAAGAATGAAGTGGATGGATTTGTGGCCGGCTCGGTCAACACTACGGGTGACGTGATGAGGGCCGGCATTCAGATCATCGGCATGGCGCCTGGAATCAGTTCCGTCTCCAGCTCGTTTATTATGGTGCTGCCGGAGTTTCTGGGAGTAAAAGACAAAATCTTCGTCTTTGCCGACTGCGCCGTGATCCCCGATCCCGATCCACCGCAGCTTGCCTCCATTGCCATTTCTTCAGCCAAAACTATGCAAGATCTAATAGGGGAGGAGCCGAAGGTAGCCATGCTTTCTTTCTCCACGAAAGGAAGCGCTGAACATGAATTAGTGGACAAGGTGAAGGAAGCAACCCGGCTTGCCAAAGAGCTTAAACCCGATCTTAAGATCGATGGTGAGCTTCAGGCAGATTCTGCCATCATCCCCCAGGTGGCGAAGAAAAAATGCCCGGGGAGCCTTATTCAGGGAGATGCCAACGTTCTGATCTTTCCCGACTTGAATGCCGGCAACATCGCCTACAAGCTGGTTCAGAGGATGGCAAAGGCGGAGGCCATCGGACCCATAATCCAGGGATTGGCCAAACCGGCTAACGATCTTTCCCGCGGATGCAGTGTGGATGACATCGTCAACGTAGTGGCCATCGCTATGACCATGGCTTGAGAACCTCACCCAATATCTTTTACCCTCTCAGTCTGATCGAGAGGACGGGCTTGCGTAAGGGCGATTCCCCGCCGGTGGCGCGATGTTCCACCTGAATCGCCCCTACTGAACCTTAAGGGGGACATAACCAGATCAAAATGAAACCCATCCGCACTTTCTTTTTGGCCGGCATAATTCAGGGTTCAAAGAAGGGGAAAATTCTCCATAATCAAGAATACAGGCGGAAGATCAAGGCCATTCTCAAGAGACATTTTCCTGAGGCTAAGATAATCGACCCAGTCGCGGTCCATCCGAATTCGGCCTATTACGATCACCGGACCGGCGAGAAGGTTTTCTTCGAGAACATCAAGCAGGCTACCCGAAGCGATTGCATTATTGCCTATCTCCCCGAAGCCTCCTTAGGAACCGCGATAGAGATGTGGGAGTGTCATAGAAAGGGAGTGCCGATCTGGACCATCACCCCGCTGAAAGAAAACTGGTCGGTGAAATTCCTATCCACCAGAGTATTTGAATCTCTGGATGAATTTGAAAAGCATTTGACGACTACCCCCTCCGCCACATGAAACATTTCACCTTTGACAACGCGACGAAGCAATCCTTTCAGTCGCTCGCAATGACGATGTGAATGGAGAGCAAGAAAAGGCAAATCTAGGGAATAAGAGCATGATCATAAATTCTACCCTAATTTTCTGTCTCATCCCTGAGCTTGAAGATGCTCTGGTTGGTCTTCGGATCACGGACGTCAATGTCTCCTCCGATCAGAAAGAGCTTCTGCTTCAGCTCAGAGGCAGAGAAAAGGAGACCGACCTTTACTTTTCGGCTCATCCCAAAGATTGCCGGATTGAAATGTGGCAGGAGGCCCCGAAGGATAGCAGGGAGCATTATCAAAAGACGAATCTATTTTCGTTTGCGGTAGGTGGGCATATTCAAAAAGTAGAGCAATCGGGTTTCGATCGGGTGATCACAATCTTGTGTGAGAAAAGAACTCAATTCGGAACCGGTGACTCTTTCGCTCTTATCCTCGAGTTGACCGGGAGAAACAGCAATGCGGTCTTGGTGAAGAAAGACGGGACAGTGGTGGACTGTCTGCGAAAGATCGACGCCTCCCAAAACAGGTTCAGGCAGATTCTGCCGGGGGCGAAATACTTGCCACCCCCTACGCCGACAAAGATGAATCCTCTCATGACGGAAATGGAGGATGTTCGCGGACATGCCAAGACTGCTCATAAATCCGTAATCGAGTGGCTGAGATCGAGCTTCTTGGGAATGGATGAGCTTTTGGCGCAGAAAATCATCAACGAGGCGGGGTTTGATTTGAGCGCCAAGACGTCAGATTTGAACACAGAGGACATCGGACGCTTATGGAAAACCTTCTGCGGAGTCTTTGAGCAGATCAAGAGTCGCGATCTTTCTTTTCAGATTGTAACCGACGAGGACGGCACCCCCCAGGCCATCAGTTGCGTCGATCTCCCTTCCATACCTCCGGGCCAGAGAATTCAATGCGAAAGTTTGAACTCGGCCATAATCAGCTTTTTCTCCGAAAGGCTGAAGACGGAACGGACAAGAAAAGAGGCGCAGAGGCTATCTGTGATTGTGCAGCAGGCTCTAACAAAAGCCCAGAATAGGGAAGAGAAGATCGAAGACGACTTCATGCAAGCCGAAAGATTCGAGGAATACAGGAGATTCGGGGAGCTTTTGCTTATGCACAAGGGGGAGGTAGAAAAAGGGCAGATTTCAGTTAAGATCACCGACGTATTTGATCCAGAACGTCCGAGAGTGGAAATCCCCTTAAACCACAAGCTCAATGCCATTGCGAATGCCCAGCTGTACTTTAAGAGGTACAAGAAAGCAAAGGACGCATTGAGCACGATTCATAGAAGAAGATCGGAGACTATAGATCTGATAACTGATCTTCAGCGACTCTCGGCACAGCTTTCATTGGAGGAAGACGAAGCTGATCTTGAGGATGTCAGAAACAGTCTGATTCGGTTGGGGCTTTTGAGACATCCAAAGCCTCAGATCAAGAACCGAAAGCCAGGTGAGTTCTCACCCAGAAAGTTCGTGACCAAGAGTGGATGGGAGATTTTGGTGGGTAGAAACAATAGAGAGAACGATTACTTAACGTTCAAGCTATCCCGTCCTGAAGACCTGTGGTTTCATGCGGAGAACGTGCCCGGCTCCCACGTGTTGTTGCGGGGAAAGGACCGAAAGTCGGAACCATCCCCTTTGGAGATAAGAGAAGCAGCCCAAGTGGCGGCCCATTATAGCAAAGCTAAGAAAGAAAAGAAAGCTGCGGTCATTTACACTCAAGCCAAACACGTCCGAAAGCCCAAAGGAGGAAAGCTGGGCCTGGCTTTAGTGTCAAAAGAGAAAAGCATCTTGGTGGAGCCCCGATTGCCTGCGGATCAAATGTAGCGGAGAGCCTTAGCTTTCCATGGTTGGCTCTGGGAACCTTTCTTCGGGAGGCTCAGGACAAGGAAAAGTTTGCTCTGCATTCAGATGGCAATCGCCCCCTCACCCTACGCTCTCCTCGGAGGGGAGAGAAGAGCAGTGATTGAACTTTTGAACCTTTGAACTCTTATTTCAACAGCACCATCTTTTTGGTTGCGGTGAAATCCCCCGTCCTCAACTGATAGAAGTAAATTCCGCTCGCCATTTCTTTTCCACCATCATCTCTTCCATCCCAGATCACTTCATAATCGCCAGCAGTCTTTGGTTCGTCCAGCACCGTTCTCACTCTCTGCCCCAGCAGGTTATAGACTGTCAGGGTGGTGGGGATGGGAACTTTGAACCTTGAACCTTGAACATTGAACCTAATCATGGTGGAAGGGTTAAAGGGATTGGGATAATTCTGATACAGACAGAACCGCTGCGGTGCCGAAGAAGGCTGCTCCTCAACTGATGTGGGCTTGAAGTTGATCTGCACGTCGTCAATGTACCAACCATCCGCTGTGCCTGCATTGTCGGAGGTGAAATGAAATCTGAATCTCACATTGCTCTGGCCTACGTAAACATCCAAAGGCAGGTTCACTTGGGTCCACTGGGACTCTGAGCCAGTATATCCCGAACCGATTCTCTCCCATCCTTTGACCCCACCTGTGGTTATCTCCACAAAGCCTGTATCGCCAGACGAGAACTGAAACCAGTGCCAGAAAGACAACTGTGGATCTTGTGCGTCAACCAAACTGAATGTCTCCTGGATGCCGGCCCAGCTATCGGTGTTATTCTGATAGCCTCCTTGGGGGCTGTCGGTCAAGCTGAATTTTCCGCTGTGGGCTGATGCCGAGGTTATGTTCCAGGTGTTGTTTGTCCCTCCGGTTTCCCAATGGAAAAGCCCGTCTTCAAAATCGAAGGTGATGAAATCGGTGTCAATATAGAACTTGAATTTGTATGCAGGGGCACCGAGGGGAAGAGTCACCACATTGTTCAAAGTGTCCTGCGCGGACAGGTAATAGTAGACTATGCTCCCGGCGCTTTGGCCTGGAATCTCCGCCTGGTAATGGTGGGAGCCGAGTGACTGCAAGTGCTGCCGGGTGAAAGGAGAAAGCGTGTCTGCACGCCAATAGACGAACAAAGAGTCCTCTTTCAGCCCATGCCCCGGGGTGATAACTGCAGAAAGGACGTATGGGTTCGAAGTGTCGGAAGCAAAGAGCAGCGGATCGTGCTGGATGGAGAGTGCGCCGGAAGGCGAGTAATAGAGTGCGGCAAAGAGATTGACCAAGCCCCAGCCGTAAGTGTTGTTTGGAGCGGACGCACCCTTGGCGGTCATGATCAAAGCTTCTCTGACCTGCATAGCCGTCCAATCCGGGTGCGCCGACAAGAGAACCGCCGCACATCCTCCCACCAGCGGAGTGGAATAGGAGGTCCCGTTTCCCTGAGCGTAACCGGCAACATCATATGGATCGGCAAAATAGTCCAACACTCCCCGGGCAACTACCTCTGGCTTGGTACGTCCGTCGTAAGTTGGGCCAACGGAGCTGAAATCGGCAATGATGCCGTCTGCGTCGACCGCCCCCACTGCAATCACACTGTCTCCATCCGCAGGTGCGACAATGTAGTGCCAGGCTTTCTTTCTCTCGTTCCCTGCGGCGTTGGCCACCACTATTCCCTTGGATGCAGCCAAATCAGCCGCCTTGGTACACAAGGTAGTATTGCCGTCCATATCCTGATAAGTGTATCCGGTGCCGTCATCCCAACGAGTGTAGCCCAGAGAGGAAGAGACCACCTCTGCTCCAAGGGAGTCTGCCCATTCTATCCCGGCCACCCAGTTGTCTTCCTCGATGGGCGTCTCCGAGCGAACATCCTCAGTTTTCGCCAGGACAAAACTGGCGCCATAAGCGGGGCCGTAAAGCTGTCCGTCGAATTCGCCGCCCAAAGTGGACCAGGTTTCGGTGCCGTGATCTTGCTGGATGGACGTGTCTCCCGATTGATTCTGGGTGTTGGTATCGTGAAAAATAAAATCGTACTCCGCCAGCACTCTGGACTCGGCATATGCGGCGGCAAACGCGTGATGGTCTTTCCGATACCCGGTGTCCATCATGCAAACAATGACGTTCTGCCCTTTGTACCCTGTGTCGTGAACGATGGGCACGTTTATCTGTTCCAGCTGGGCAAGCGATGGTCCGTAGTTCCGGCCATAACCGGCGGATGCTTCTGGTCGGCAAAGTCTGCCCCGGATACTAATGGTCTCGTCGGGTGTCCTTGTATAGCTGGCTACTTTCTTTATCTCTTTTACAAAAGGTAGGTCAGCGACCTTCTGGAGTTGGGGCGCTTGAATTTGGAAGCTAACAGCATTCAGCCATCTGGAGCTCTGCCTCAGCCGACCTCCGATTTTCAGGATCTCATCAATGTAGTTCCGATCGACCGGAAGATCCGAAAAGTCGATCGCTGCGTCGTTCTTCAATCGTTTTCTCAAAGCAGAATTGGACAACCTCTTCCCGAAGGCGGCCTTTGCCTCCTCAAATTGTGCTTCTGAGAATATGCCTTTGTCCGTAAAGAAGACCCAAATTCGGACAGAATCATCGGGCCGGCAACGGGAAAGATACCCCTGCAGAGAGGGAGAGATCACGGGATTCTGCTTGCCCGACGCCAGGAGACTCAAAGCCTGATTGTGATTCCCGCGCCTTCCGACTAACTGTGCTTCTCCCCCGGTTCCGGTAAGAAAAGCAAAAAAAAGATTCAGGGGAATCAGAATTGGAACCAGCGAAGAGAGTTTTCTCTTACTCCAGGCGAGTATCTGGGACAAAGTCATAGGCTGAGAAATTTCCAGGCCAATTAACCCAAGCTCGAGCAGGTTGAGTCGCGTCTTGATCCACCGGCTCGATACCTCCGAGGGCCTGACTACCAGTCAATTTAGCCTTTTGCAGATCGAAGTCAACCACAATCAGGATTGGACTTGAAACCTTGAAGCTCTGGAAGTGGGCTTGGAAGCGATCTCTTTGACTACCAGGTATCCTTCTGGATGTCCTCGAAGTTGAAATCAAAGGAGTTTTTCAGGGCGGGAAGATCGATCATTCCGTTCTGGGCCCGGTTTTCATTCTCCGGGACCCAGCTTACGGAGAAGTTCAGTCTCTTCTTGTAGGCCAAGGCCAGATTTCGGTGCCGTCTCAGCTCCTCTTGACAGACCGCGCTTTCGCTCATCTGGTAAACCAGAAGCGGGCTGCTGCACAGAATCACTATCTTCAGATTCTCGAAAGCCTTGCAATTCAGCTCAACGAATCGGAGAAGAGATAGGAGGCTGACGTATTCCAGTTCGTGGTGGGAGCCAACCTGAGCCGATTTAAACAGAATGCCGAGATCGGGGATGGCAAAGCCGATTAAGCCTTTTTGCTTCTTGTCCTTGTCCGAAAAAGGTGTCTGGGCCGAGACGAAGCATTTTATTCTGGGCTTTACTGTGACCTGCTCCACGGTCTTCTCCTCCTCTTGGCTGAACCCGTTCCGAGTCCCGCTTTTCACCAAGTCGAAAAGCAAAAACTGTGCCTTGAGTCTGAAAGCGGCTTAAGACACAGGGAGCAACCGGGTGGACGATGCGAAAGGACTAAGAGGCTAAGACTCAAGGGGATGACTCAGAGGGCGTTTTGGAACGTGGTCTTCCTCATCATCATGGACCTGACGCAATATGCAACTTCCTTCATAAAGACTGCAACAGACATCATGTCGCTTTGAGTCGTCCTTGACGGAAGCTGCTGAAAAACCGTTGACTATCAGAGGGGAATTAGATACAATGGGACGCGAAGACGTTATGGGCCAAGCTTGGTTGGCACATACGATGGGCTTGTGATCTCGAGACTCAACAGAAAGGACTGGCCATACAAGCCAGGATTCAGTAGTCGGATTATTGGTTGATCTAAAAAGGAGTGATTATGTTTGACCGGTTAGGGCGAATTCTCGAAAAGGCTGATGCCGATTATGCAGACGTCCGGTATGAAGTCAAGAAAACCACACTCATCTCTTTCAACGGAAAGGAACTAACCCAGATCGGATCCAATTCCACCGACGGATACGTCGTAAGGGCACTGAAAAACGGTGGAATGTCTTCGGTTGCTTTTACCAAGGAAAGCGATGCTGAAAAAGCTGTCGGCACTGCGGTGGAAAATGCACGGTTGATTGCCCGGAAGAAGGAGAAACCGCTTCGGCTGGCTGAGATGGAGGCGGTTCAAGATACTTTCGTTCCGGCATTGAAAGAAGATCCCAGAAAAGTCTCGATGGAAGAGAAGCTTGAGCTAGTGCGGAAGTGTAACGATATACCGCTGGGACACGAAAAAATCGTCACCACCGCTGTCCGTTACCAGGAGCTGATAAGAGAAAAATACTTCCTTAGCACCGAGGGCGCCCAGATCCGGGAGGACTTGGTCACCACCCAACTATTAGGCGTCATCACCAGTAAAGAGGGAAGTCTGACCCAAAACATCTCCGTTACGGCCGGGGGGAGCAACGGGTTTTCAACCGTACGCCACCAGGAGAAGAGTTTTGAGGAACGAACGGCCGTCGCTGTTGATCTTCTGAGAGCCAAACCTGTCGCAGGAGGGGTTTGCAGCTGTATTCTGAATCCACTTCTTGCCGGCGTTTTTACCCATGAAGCCTTCGGGCACTTTTCGGAAGCGGACATAATAGAGAGACTTCCGGCTATGCGGGAGAAGATGAAGATTGGAGCCAAACTGGGCAGTGACATTCTAAGCATAACGGATAATCCCACCTTGCCGGATCAGCTTGGATTTTACACCTATGACGACGAAGGCGTCAAGGTTCGGCCAACTCAGCTCATGAAAAACGGGGTATTGACTGGTCGATTGCATTCCAGAACAACTGCGACGGAGTTCGGAGAGCCAGTCTCCGGGCACTGTGTGGCTGAGGATTATCGCTATCCGCCCATCATAAGGATGGGAACCATCTTCATCCAACCGGGAGAGCACAGTCTGGAAGAACTGATGAGTATGTTAGGAGACGGTTTGTACCTCGTGGATACAAAAGGCGGAGAAACTTCCGGAGAGAATTTTACGTTCGGTGCCCAGTACGGGTATGTGGTGAAAGGCGGAAAGTTGGGAGAAATGGTTCGGGACATAAATATCTCGGGCAATCTGTACAAAACGCTGATGGACATCGAGAGGGTGGGAAACGATCTGGCGTTGTCTCAAGTCGGGGGATGTGGAAAGGGGCAGGCGAATATCCGTTCGTGTTTCGGTGCTCCACATGTATTGGTGAGGAATCTGGTTATAGGAGGCGTATAATGGAAAAGCTACTGCAAATGGCAAAAAAACTCTGCGACAAGGTGGAGGTCTATTCTCAGGAGAGTACCTATAATTCCGTTTCCTTTGAAAATGCCCAGCTTCACGACATAGACGGTACACTCCAATCGGGGGTGGCTTTAAGGATAATCAAGGACGGCAAGCTGGGATTTGCTTACACCAGAAACCTGATAGATCGCGAAGAGATCTTAGAGAATGCACTCGCCTCCCTGGAAGGGAAAGTAGAGGCCAGTTATGACTTCCCGCTTACCACCGAGCTTCGCCAACTCGACACCTTTGACCCTTCTTTACAAAGCGTTTCCTCCAAGCAAATGGTGGATGAGTGTACCAGAGTATGTGATCTTTTGAAATCGAGAACCGACGGTGAAATACTCTTCGGTGCGTCTGCCCAGCTTACTGAAACACGCATCATTAACAGCGAGGGCACGGATGTGTCGATCATGGGTGGAGAATATGGGGCGTCCGGAGGCGTCATATTTCCCGGATCCGGCTCTGCTATCTGGCGGGTTTTCCAAAACAAAAGCTTTGAAAGGATGCCGGATACCATGGTTAATGAAATGATAGAGCTTTATAAGACGTCCTCGCGTGTCGTGGAGCCTAAGGGCGGAAGGATGAAGGTTCTGTTTATGCCCAATAGCATGCTCACTCTTAGCTGGAGAATCTTGAGTGGGACCAGCTCTAAGAATGTTTACGAAAGAGTGTCGCCTGTTGCCGGCAAAGTGGGGGAAAGAATATTCGGTGAGAATGTCACCATCTACGATGATCCGCTGGATGACCGACGTCCCGGAGCGCGATCCTTTGACGACGAAGGTGTCGCCTGCAAACCACTCACTATTGTCGAAAAGGGCGTCCTGAAGAGTTTCTATTATGATCTGGATTATGCCAGCAAACTGAAGGCCAAATCGACCGGACATGGGTATAGGACCATCATCAGTTTTGGGGCAACGGATCCCGTTACCCAGAAACCAGGACCAGTGCTCACCCACATGCGTATCCAACCCGGGAACAAATCCTTTTCCCAACTGGTGAAGGCAATTGACCGGGGCATGATCATCGACGGCGCACTGGGACCTCACAGCGGGAATATACCTAATGGAGATTATTCGGTGGGTGTTAATCCCGGATTATATGTTGAAAACGGCGAAATCGTGGGCCGGGTGAAAGACGCGATGGTGGCGGGTAATGTTTACGAAACGTTAAAAGACGTCATAGAGGTCGGCGATGCACTTCATCCTTCCGCTTGGGGGGCCTGGGTGCCGGCGATATTATGCGATAACGTCAGTGTTGCTACCAAGAATTAGTGGGGATTATAGAGTTCGTAGCCGAGGCACCTTGCCTCGGCGATTCTTTTCTTCGAACAAAACGCAGGGCTAAATGCCCTGCTCTATGAAGATGTGACAAGCTTAACACATAGAGGCGGGAATTCATCCCGCCTCTTGTTTCAGCATTTGACAAATGGAAATCAAGTTCCCAGACTCTTTTTCACATGCGGGATTAGCCCACCGTCTTCCAGGATTCCCATCAGGAACTCAGGTAGGGGAGGGAAGGAGAATTCGTGGTTTTGCGAAGTAATGATCTCCCCACCGGCAAAATTGATGGTAACATTCTCGCCCGCCTGAATCTGATCCGGCGCCTCTTTGGATTGAGCCAAAGCTAATCCCTGATTGATGGCGTTCCGGAAAAATATGCGGGAAAAAGATTTTGCCACGACGCAAGCGATCCCTGCATATTTGAGAGAAGTAGCGGCCTGTTCGCGGGAGCTTCCGCAACCAAAGTTCGACCCTGCTACTATTATGTCACCCTTTTGAATCTTCTTGGGGAATTCAATGTCCAAGCCTTCCAGGGCATGCAAAGCCATCTCCGGAGCGTCGATTATGGGAAGATATTTCCCCGGATAGATCACATCCGTATCGACGTTATCCCCCAATTTCCATACCCGACCAGTTATTTGTTCCATGGTAATCACATGCGTGGAATCGTTACAGTCTCACACCCGATTAAGCGGATCGATAGAAGTTGCCTCTCGGCTCTGCTTTGTCTCCCGGATCGGGCTGAGGTTAAACACTCGCCCGGACAACACTAAGTGATTAGGGAAATATTCCCTTCTTTTCGGTTTCATCTCGCGAGAGTTTTACTGTTTTTCCAATATCAGGTTTTCCGAAGACAAATTGAAGATGTCCGACAGAGAATATCTCTCGGTCGCCCCCAATATCTCAAGACCGATCAGTTTACCAGTCTCGTCCAAATCCAGATTCACACCGTCGGCCACTTCTTTGGTTTGAGCAACCTTCTTCTCTTGAATCCTGATATAGAGCGCATCAACCTGTTTATCGTATTCTATTTTCATAAGAACTCCCCGCTTCTAGCCTATTTTCTTACCAAGGCCGTTATTACAAGGATTTTGTCGTCCTCTTCCCTGAAGGTCACTTTTATCAACCTTTTCCCGATTTTCTTCAAAGCGTTTTTTCTTGTCCTAACGGAGTCTTCTATTCTATCGTAATCAGACCGGGTCTGTTTGACTTCTTGTTCGCTGATATCTCTCCATCTCATCTGCCTTCTTGCATGTCGGCTGAAAACGATCTCCAATCTCATCACCTCACGTTTTCAAAAGAGGTTCCAAAGGTTCCCCCCGGTTGTTTGGGTGGTTATCATTTCAAGAACTCCCTCGGATCCGCGATTTCTCCTTTGATGGCCGTGGCGGCCGCCAGGGCGGGGCTGCCTAAGTAGACTTCGGAATCCGGCGATCCCATTCTCCCCTTAAAATTGCGATTGGTCGTAGCCAGACACTTTTCTCCTGCGGCTAAGATTCCCTCGTGCGCCCCCAGGCAAGGCCCACATCCGGGGTTTAGTATCACCGCCCCGGCATCCACAAAGGCTTTGAGATAGCCTTTGTTCATGGCTTGCAGGTACACCGTTCTGGTCGCAGGCAACACCAGCATCCTGGTCTCCGGGCTGACTTTCTTCCCTTTGAGAATTCGGGCTGCGATCTCCAGATCGTCCAATCTGCCGTTGGTGCAGGAACCCAACACCACCTGATCGATCTTTATGCCCTTCACTTGGCTTATCGGTTTAACGTTATCCACGTTGTGGGGACAGGCGACCTGAGGCTCTAAGCCACCTACTTCAAACGCATATTCCTTCTCAAAAATGGCTTCGGCATCCGAAAAGATCGGCTGGTATCTTTGACTGGTTATGGCCGACAAGTATCTCTCGGTAACCCGGTCAAACGGGACCACGGCGAATTTTGCCCCCATCTCCATGGAGAGGTTGCACACAGTGAACCTTTCGGAGACGGACATTCTGGTCACGGTCTCACCATAAAATTCCACTGACTTATAATTTGCGCCTTCCACTGTAAGTTGACCTATGATATAGAGTATCACGTCTTTGGCATAAACCCCTTTGGGCATTTTTCCTTGGATGACTATCTTCATCGACTCCGGCACTCTCAGCCAGATTTTCCCGGTGGCCCAGACTGCCGCCATCTCCGTAGCGCCTATGCCCGTGGACAAGGCGCCTACACAGCCGTAAGAGGTGGTATGTGAGTCGGTTCCCAGAGCCAATTCCCCCGGCAGAATGTGAGCCTTCTCTAACACCACCTGATGACAGATTCCCTCCCGTATGTCGTAGAAGTTCTTGATTCCTTGCTCTTTGACAAACTGCCGGATGGACTTATGCGCGGTGGCGGTTTTTTCTGATTCCGCCGGAGCGCGATGATCCAGGGGGATGACGATCTTGTCCGGATTCCACACCCGGGCCTGGCCGATCTGCTTGAATTGCTTTATCACCAGACCGGCGTTATCGTGGCTCATGGCCAGGTCCGGTTCCACATTCACGATTTCTCCCACTACGGTTTCGGGTTTCCCCGTCTTTTTAGCCAGAAGCTTCTGGGCTATGGAGAGATTTCCTGAATTCCGCTTAAGCAGCATGTCTTGACCTTCCGAAGAACCGCGCTGTCCAGCTAAGGAGAACTCCAGCTGCTGAAACCTGAGTACTTTGGGCTTCTCCAAAAGGTCGTATTTCTTGCGCCACTTATAGAATCCAGCCTTGGAGATGCCCAGCTTGTCGCCGGCCTTCCGGTCATTACCGTAGGTTTCCCACAGGTCGTTGATCTCCCTGAAGGAGTATTTGAGGCTGGAGTACTGCCCGATCTTCTTCTTCCTTCTCCAGTAGGCCACTAAATACTCCGGCACTCCACCCAACGCTTCGCCAATCTTCTTATCGGTTCGATATTGTGCCTGGAGCTTCAGGAGCTCCTTTTTCCTTGGAATCTTCATTTCACGTCCGCCGCTCCTGTCTCTTGAGCCTTGGCCTGGGATTTTTGCCCGGGGATGTCCGTCTGGACGGACAACCGACCGCTGACAAGTCTTGGTTGCACAGTTTCTCCAGTTCCTCCTTCAAAACCCGGTAAGTACTGGAAAGCCCCACGGAGATGATCTTAGTTTCCCCAATAATGGGCATAAAATTGGTATCCCCCAGCCAGCGGGGGACGATATGCAAATGGAGATGGTCTTCCACTCCGGCTCCGGAAACCTTCCCCAGATTCATCCCCAAGTTGATTGCCTGCGACTTCAGGCCCGATTTGATGGCTCCTATGCAAAGCTGAGAGATCTTAAGAAGCTCGCTTGACTCATTATCTTTTAAGTCCTCTAAATTACCCACGTGGCGAAACGGAGCCACCATCACATGACCGTTATTGTATGGGTAGCGATTGAGGATCACGAAACACTTCTGTCCCCTTAAGAGAATCAGATTCTTCCGGTCCTGCTTCTCTTTGGCTGTCCTGCAAAGGAAACAGCCGGGGTGTTTCTCACATAGGACGAATTTTTCGCGCCACGGCGCCCAGAGTTTCTCCAACTACGACTCCTGTTTCGTCAGTTCGTGCTTCTTCTGCTTTAATATAGGGAAGGGAAATCACATTTTCAAGAATTTTTCTTGCCGGGTCTGGTCAGAGAAGGCAGGCGAACACTTGAGGGTCAAGGGGGGATGCTTCCGCCGCACCAAAGAATCTACCATCAACGGTTTGAACCCGCTCTTCGATTTCCGCAAAAAGAGTCTGGCCTCGAAAACAAAACGGGGAGAAACCCTCGTCTATCGGACTTATGGTCCTCCCCGCACTTCTACCATTTTCGCTAACTTAATGGAGAATACGTGTCACGCCGTCTTCACTCTGCTAAACGAAGAGGCATCAAGAGACAAAGATAATCCTCCCCCTCCTTGCATTCAGTGGAATACACCTTGCCGGCTGACACCGGGGTCCCCAACTCAAAGACCACGTCGTCCCCGTCCATCTGCCTGAGGATGTCCAAGACATAACTGGCGTTGTATCCGACTTCCATCGGCTCACCGGTATAATCGCAAGGCACAGTTTCTTTGGCTTCGCCGCCTAAGTCAAAATTGGCGGAGGAAAGCTCTATGGTGTCTTTTTTTAAGGAGAACTTCACCTGATGAGTCAGGGTGTTGGCCAAAATCGACATTCTTCGGACCGCACTGGCCAAGAATTCCTTGTTGACTACCAGCTTTTTGCCATTGTGTTTGGGGATCACTTGGTCGAAATTGGGGTAGGGTCCCTCGATCAAACGTGAACTTAAGATGGTGTCACCCAAATTAAAGATAATGCTGTTTTCGGCGAAGATCACCCCGACCTGCGCTTCATCCTCTCCTGTCAGTTTTATTAAGAGGTTTAGCACCTTAGGAGGTATGATGACGTCCTCGTGCAAACCTTTGAGTTTGCTATTCTTTGAAGACATCTTGGCTAACCGATGACCATCCGTGGCTACCATCTGCATGTTGTGGCCGGATGTCTGCCATAAGACTCCATTCAGGGCCGGTCGGGTCTCGTCGGTGGAGACGGCAAAGATGGTTCTCTTAATCATCCTAACCAAGTCGATACCTGGGATTTTTATTTCTTTGGCAAGATTCACCGTCGGCAGTTTGGGATACTCCTCAGCCGGGATTCCCGACAACTTATAGGTTCCCCTTTCAGCCTTCAACTCCATGCGATTCTCAGCCGCATGGATGTCTACCTCCGATTCGGGAAGCTCTCTTAATATGTCATAGAAGGTCTTAGCCGGAATGGTTATCGCTTCCTTTTTGGTGGATGCGACCGGGATGGTGGTGATCACCGATAGATCGAGATCGGTCGCAGCTATCTTGAGTTTTGAATCGGAGACCTCTAGGAGAATATTGGACAAAACCGGCAGGGTGGTGCGCGTAGGAACGGCATTCATGACCGTTTGAACACAAGAAAATATCTTGCTTTTGGGCAGTGAAAATTTCATAGAACACTCTCCTTTAAGTTTTCTTTAGAATTCATATTAAAGACATCAAATTTAAATAATAATGAATAATGGTGTTGAAATGTTAATACATCTTAAATAGTTGGTGTATAAGATTGTCTTGGTTTAAGTTATGTATATCTGATTATTTTGACGTCTGTTAACTAATATGTGTAAGGGAGTTTACTCCATGATCCAGCCAATCCAAAGGTGTTGTTTTCCACCAGTTAACCAGAAGAAAGTAACATCATTTAAACATAAAGAGAGTTGATGATTAAATCAACCTTTAACTTAAAAGCGTGATCCAGTTTTAGGTTTTCAGCCACCAAACTGCAAGCGTAGATCACAGTTGAATGATCCCTTCCGCCAAAATGCAAGCCGATGGCTTTCAAAGAGCCATTAGTGAGGCTGCGGGACAAGTACATCGCCACCTGGCGAGCCAACGCGATCTCCTGGGTTTTCCTCTTGGAGCATAGGCTCTCCGGAGAAAGACTATAGGCGGCAGCCACTTTTCTTTGGATCTGGTCTATGGTAACCTCCCTAGTTCCATTTCTTATGGTATCTTTCAGAACCTCCTTGGCCAAATCCACGGTGATCTCTTTGGAATTCAGAGAGGCGTAAGCCAAGAGGCGAATCAATGATCCCTCCAGCTCGCGAATGTTGGAGGTTATGTTGTCTGCGATAAAGGTGGCTACCTCGATCGGAATGGAGATATTGTCGGACTCGGTTTTCTTGTTGAGGATGGCTATGCGGGTCTCCAAGTCCGGCGGCTGAATGTCGGTGACCAGTCCTTGCTGGAAGCGCGACAGAAGCCTCTCCTCTATTCCTCTTATCTCCCGGGGGGGACGATCCGAGGTCAAAACGATTTGCTTTCCATTCTGGTAAAGCACGTTGAAGGTATGAAAGAATTGAACTTGAGTGCTCTCTTTGCCGGTGAAGAATTGAATGTCGTCCAAAAGCAGGATGTCTACGTTTCGATAGAGACTGGTGAACTCCTGGGTGGTGTTGGAGGTGATGGAGCTGATGAAATCATTGGTGAATTTCTCGCTGGTCACGTAGAGTATCTTTATGCCTTCGTAGGCATCCAGAGCGAAGTGACCGATGGCTTGAGCCAAGTGAGTCTTGCCCAGGCCGACTCCGCCGTAAACGTACAGCGGGTTGTACTTCGTTTTGCCTGGAGCCTCGGCCACTGCCATGGCGGCGGCGTGAGCAAACTGATTGCTCTCTCCCACCACGAAGGCTTCAAAAGTGTACTTCGGATTTAGCCCTTTCTCGGGAGCAAGCTGCGCAGCAGACTTTCTGGCGGGCGGTTGATCGAAATTCATGCTCATCTGAGGGTGATAATTCTGTGAGTCCTTGGATAGGTGAAAGCTTAAAGACAACTCGCCCTGAGCCACTTCCTTTAGGCTCTCCTTGATCAGGCTCAGATAGTGCTCCTCCAGCCAATCCGCCACAAACTTGTTGGGTACGGCCACCCGGATTGACCCTTCGGGAGATGGAAGCCCCCGTGTGGCTCTCAGCCAGGTGCAGAAGCTTTGCTGTCTTATTCTTTTTCTCAAATGCGATAGACAGTCTTCCCAGAGTCTCGCGCCATCCGTTTCCATATGGAATCGCCCTCTTGTGTTTTCCAGTACAAATACAAAGTCTCTCTCGCTTGGTATCCGGCTCAATCGGGTGCGAGTAACCAGCAACAAGTTACCAACACTTGTGGAAAAACTCTATCTTTGTGAATGGTGGGTGTTTATGGATGCTTCCATGTCCAAGGAAAGAATGTTATCCACAATCAAGGAGGAAACTGGAACCCCCGTTAGCTTATCATTCGTATAGACTTGCGAAATTGTCACAGATTATCCACATCTTGTTAACAGATAATCACTTATGGGTTCACGTCCTTCAAAATAACCCTCTTGGATTTCCTTGTCAAGGCTTTTTATGGGGTGACCGAAGAAAACTTATAAGTTGCATGACCTGACTTTCTTAGAAGGGAGTTCTGGAGGGGGTTCCTGCCGTCTCTGATTTTGAATTCGACTCATGTTTTCCGCGAGCGGACTGGCTATTCTATTTTTTGTCATATCATTACGCCGATCAACTGTTCTCATCGGGTGGAGCAATCCTGAGAATTCGAGTTGCGGTTGGTCGATCGAAGAGCGGTCCGATTCTTTGGCGTTGGTGATGATTGACAACTCCCTATTTCCCTCTTTAGGGAAGCACAAATTTAGCTTGGTTGCTAAGGTTTTGGAATGTTTGAAATGAAGACAATAGTGAATTGCCTGTGCGAGGAATGTAATTTATCTGTATTGTCATGGCATTCAGTTAGTTTCGGCGGGCACAGATCAGGATATAGACTAAGCAAGATATTCCACGACCAAGGAGATGTTCCTTTTCAGATCCTGGCGGTGGGAGATTAAATCAAAAGGCCACTCTAAACATTCGTGCGAAGAAGACAACTGAGGGACAGTGCGGTAGGCCATACCGTCTGTTTTTTTACTTCTAAATATGACTGAGGTGCTTTTAAATCCTTTTGTAATAGCTGTTCCATCTGTATCTGTGGTATAGGGTCCTTAAATGGTTTGACTTCCTTGAATATTATGGCACTAACTTCTGAAGCACCCTTGCAATATGAAGCAAATTCAACATAAGTACACCCGATTTCATCTTTCCAATTTGACCAAATCCTTTCAGGCGAAGTTGTTATGACATCATCTATTATCGCCTCTCCAACGAAATGCCTATCAGGAGAAGAAGCATAAATTAGAGTGGAAGCACCTTTCCATCTTTCTGAAAATCTTCGTCTAATTTCTACCCTTTTTCTTCCCTGAATTATTCTTTTTGCAAAATCTGGTTGGATACTAAGTACTAAATCGCAGTGTGATCTGTTTCCATTTAAGGTGAAATTCTCAATAATAGCAGGAAGTTTGTTGACCACACCACTCCAGATATCCTTATAATCTGCGCTACAAGATAATTCTTCATCAAAAAGTCGATATTGAACTCCGGCGAGTCCATTATTTACAAATCCATAACTTTTAAAGAATTGTTCCAATTCAAACCATAACCTGGAAGGAGCGGTAAAATGAACATGTGAAGCTGTATTTCTGACCTCGTTTGCTATTAGAGCAATTAAAAGATGCCCAAGTCCCTTCTTCTGTTCTTCCGGAAGAACCCTAAGGCTACATAGTTTGGTGTCATCTCCTTTTCGAGCTACTGCCGCACCGATAGGACGAGAATCGTTGTAAACCAAAAAGGCAACCCTGTTCTTTTCTTGTAGATCAGGCATAACTTTCTTCTTGAACCAAATATCTATGCCTGGATAAAGATCCTCGCATTCCTCCACCAACTGTTCTAAATGTCTCAAGGAATCGGGAGGAGGCACGAAATCTCCACCAAACTTGATCACTTTCAGATTTCGGTTTACACTTAGTTCTGTAAATAGGTTACCTTCTGCTTTCATTTAGTCCATTCCTTGAAGTATCGTGAAAGTTTCAGTTCCTGTTCTTCGTAACCACTTTTTTTCTGTTCTTTACAACGTTCCGACATCCAATAATATTTGAAGTGGGCAAGCGTCTCACCATCACGTAGAAATGTCGTGACATTATGTCCTCTCACCTCAAATATTATTGGAGTCCCTTTCTCTCGGTCAAAACCAAAACCCGGATGAACAAAACCAGCATAGTGAATTCTTAACTCTCCTAAGGTCTCAGAAACAGCCTGACAAGAAACAGCTACATTAAGAGGTAATTTAAATCTTTCTTTTGATCTGAGAATATAAAATCTTTCTGGTGTTATTTCCAATGTAAAGTCTTTTTTCAACTTAATATCTTCCCAAAACTCTTTGGGGTTGTGGAACTCCGTTCCTTTGGTTAAATCCACGACTATATTCTTCTCCTCAATTTCTTTCTTTTCTTTAGTCCCAAATACAGAAATCCCTTTTTCATCGGGCATTAGGTTTACAGTAAGTTCTTTCACATCTACTATTTTCGGTTCTCCATCCTCTTTTAAAATCATTGGACCAAACAGTTGTAGTTCCTCTTCTTTGATTTCACTCCATTCAGGTAAACCCCTAAAAAGTCTCAATTGGCAAAGAGCATTGCCCTCCTGAACTTGTATTGGGAAAGTGATCGGGGTGACCTCTAAATAAAGACTCCCCTTATAGCCATCATCTTTTATTGTATCAAAAGAGGGGCAGTTATTTACCATTAATCTCGTAAGTACATCCAATCTCCCTATCGAGCTCTTACCGGTAGCTTGGCCAAAGAGCTTGCTGTTATTCGGGAGTGTGAGATATTCTCGTAATGCAAAAATATAGGTTTTACCGGTTTTAAGTATCCATGGTCCACCGTTTGACAAGGCGTGCTCACTGAATTCTCTAATTATCTTGTCTATATTTGTATTTTGTGAAGCTTTTATACTTCCTTTCATTTCCCAGCCTTGTTGAGATATATGTAGGTCAAAGGCAGAAAGATCAACAGCTTCGTTTTTTAAATTGTGAATCACTGCTCCGTCTAGATTAAGAACCTGCTCTTGATTTAGAACACCAGGTCTAAACTCTTTATAGTCTTCTTTGCTCATTTGTTGATATGTTGATTACCCTTATAGTTAAGAAATATGAAATTTTATTTGGATTATTCTCCGCCGTCAATATTTAATTAACCTACAGAGAATGAAAAGTCAAGATTTTTTATTCAGCAGCCGCAGCGGCGAGCGGCACTTTTTTCTTGACGGACATGGGATCGGCGCGTATATTGGAACGCTAATGGCGTGGCGAGCATAAAAAGGAGACAGCATGAAAAGAACTTTTCAGCCCTCTAACGTGAAAAAGGCCAGGGAGCACGGTTTTCGGAAACGAATGTCCACCAAGGGCGGCAGAAAGACTCTGAAAAGACGTCGGGCCAAAGGTCGAGCCCGATTGACTGTTCGGGTTCCCAAGTAACCTCTCCGGCACAGAGTGACCTTATTTGAAAAACGAAGGATTCCCCAAAACCTTAGTTGTCAAAAAGGAATTTGAGTTCAAGCGAATCCTGGAACACGGCGCCAGGAGAGGAGGGGCGAGCTTAGTCGTATTCCGGCTGCGGGCCGATCACCATGAGGGACAAAAGTTCGGCATCAAAGTCGCCCGGGGGATCAAAAAGGCGGCTTCAAGAAACAGACTCAAGAGAATGATCCGGGAATTTCTGAGGAGGAACAAGGATAGATTCGGCAGGGATGAACAGGTGGTAGTGCTCTGCCGGTCTGCTGCCGCAGAGAAGGACGTCCGCGAGTTGAAAGCAGAGATGGTGAGTTTGATCCGTTGACCAACGGGAACTCACCGGACGTGCACCCCAGCGAAGATGATCTGATTCACTTGATCGCGCTTGGTTCGGACCTCAGTCCGCACGATGTCCCGGTTTAGTAAAGCGAAGTGAGAAGATTTTTTCTGCCAAACATGAGGACACAGCCGGTCGAGAATGTCCCAGCCTGACAGTATCAGCTTGACCCCGGCGGGTGATGAGATGGAACAAACTATCAATCGCATCCCGATTTTTCTTATCAGGATCTACCAGAACACGTTGGGACTTGCGTTTCCCCCTTCTTGCCGGTTCCATCCTTCCTGTTCTGAGTATGCCATAGAGGCTTTCCGGAAGTTTGGAATAATCAAAGGAGCGTGGCTTTCGGTGAAAAGGCTTGTCCGTTGCCATCCGTTTAACCCGGGAGGATTCGATCCCCTGCCGTAGCTGTAAGCCGGCGAATTCATGCCTTAGGAGACCTTCGTGGACAAAAAGAGTATCATCGGTTTCGTCTTGATCCTGGTGATCATCATTCTCTACCCGTTGTACATGGAATGGATTACCGGAGGGAAGAAGGCTCAAAGAACTCCGGTTGAGCCTCAAACGACGACTGATTCCACCGGAAAGCTTTTGCCTTCTGCGTCAGAGTTGAAGGAGATTTCTCCGGCACAGGTGGAATCCAAAGCCCGGGGCCTGGCTCCGGCTGATACTCTCCTTAAGGAAAGAATCGTGAAGGTGGAAACCGAGCTTTACACGGCTGAGTTTTCCACCCGCGGGGCAGTGCTGAAAAGCTTCACTCTGAAAAAATACGTCGACTCCGATGGTAAAAACATACAGCTTATTCCTTTGGACGAGTCCTCTCCTCCCCTAAACCTGACCTTTCCCGACAGCAACGTCAATCTGGACTCTTACAACTTCCAGGCGGATAAGGAGGAGCTGGTTCTGGGGAAAACCGCGACGGCGGGAGCCATCAATTTTGTGCTTCCTTCGCAGTCAGGGACTCAGATCACCAAGAGATACACTTTTGTCAACGGGCGGTACGACTTTGGTCTGGAGCTTGAAGTCAGCGGATCAGGTCAACTCGATTTGGGTCGAAAGTACCTTCTGGGTTGGGCATCGGGACTTAACTCTACCGAGAAGAACAGAACCGAGGATTTCAACTACTTCTCGGCTTATTCTATGATGGGAACCGAGTTGTCGGAGATAAAGAAATTCAATCAACCCAAAGGGGCTGAGATCGGGACTCTGCAGGAGGCGGCCTCAGGAGAAACTAAGTGGGTGGCCACCCGCTCCAAGTACTTTGCCGCGGCCATCGTCCCCCTATCCCAGAAGGGAGCGGGATTTTCTGCCTGGGGCAGAAGAAGTCTCACCCTTAGGGGACAGGAGCAAGTTGAAACCAGAAGGATTGGCGTGACTCTGGAGATGCCCCTGGAGCGGACGCTCGGGCTGAAGGATCAGTTCATGATCTACGTGGGACCTATAGATTATCACCTTCTCAGAAGCTACGGCATGGACTTGGACCGCATGGTCAACTTGGGCTGGAAGATCATTCGTCCGTTTTCCATAGCGGTTTTGTGGCTATTTGTGAACTTGCACAAGATCTTCCCCAACTACGGGCTGGTGATCATCTTCTTTACCATATTGATGAAAGTGGTTTTCCATCCCCTCACTCGCAAAAGCACCCACACCAGCTGGAAGATGCAGGAGCTTGGACCCAAGCTGGCTCAATTGAAGGAGAGATACAAAAAGGACCCTGCTCGTTTGAATCAAGAGACCATGAAGCTGTATAAGCAGGCAGGAGTAAATCCGTTTTCCGGATGTCTTCCTCTCCTCTTTCAAATGCCGGTCTTCTATGGCCTGTTTGTGGTATTCCGGAGCACCATAGAACTCAGGGGAGCAAAGTTCGTCTTCTGGCTCAAAGACCTTTCCCAGATGGACTCGTACTACGTTCTTCCCGTCATCATGGCTGCTACTATGTTCTGGCAGCAGAAGATCACCATCAAAGACCCTAAGCAGGCGATGATGGTTTATTTCATGCCCATTCTCTTTTTCTTCTTCTTTTTCAAGTTTCCCGCCGGACTGACCCTCTACTGGACCGTATTCAATATCCTGTCCTTAGCGGAGACATACTATTTCAAACACAAAGGCTTGCACCGACCCACCTTGTCGTCGCCAGAAGAATCTGCATAAGATGTCATGACTTCGCTCACCGCCGATTTAGAACCGGGCCAAACCCAAACGCTTTGCTCCGTACTGCTCCCCATTCTACCGGCGGAGAGATTGGCATTCCTTAGGGTCGAGCAATCCGCCATCCGTCATCCTCCATTCCGTGCTGATTTATCCTATTTGAGGAGAGCCTCCCTACGTATTCTCAATTACAAGCGAGGAGACTTCTTGGCTCGCCAGTTTCCCGGTAGCGGTCCTGCCTGAAGGCGGGGCGCATCTTCCCGCACCCTTAAGGGTGCGGCGACCTTTTGTAGTAACGGACAGAGCATTGCCTGCCGACAACCAGCACCAAGGACCTGAAAGACTCCGGAGACTACTATGGTTAGAAAACTGCTTAGGGCCGTCATTATTCTTCCCGTTTTTTTCTCTCTTCTGTTCGGCTGCTCCTCTGCCAACAAGATTCTGATCTATATGGATCTGGCCCAGACCGATCACCTAAAGGCATACGGGGTGGCCTACTGGGCCTTAGAGCATGGTTACAATGTGGAATGGTTGCTGAACTACCGCGGCGGATCGTTTATGACCGATTTCCGCGAGGACATGGCGGATATCTGCAGGTTGAGAGGAGTGTCATTCAGTGAGATCGATTTAAGCTCCGCGGCGTCCATCTATAAGGAGATCGAGCAGAACAACATGGAGGTGGTGCTTTTGGAGAAAGCGCCGGCCATCGCCATCTACACTCCTCCCAACAAGGAGCCCTGGGACGATGCCGTCACTCTGGCCCTGACCTATGCGGAAATACCATACACGACGCTATGGGATGAAGAGGTGGTAAGAGGCGAACTGGAGAAATATGACTGGCTGCACCTGCATCATGAGGATTTTACCGGTCAGTATGGAAAATTCTACGGTTCCTACAGAAATGCGCTCTGGTACAAGCAAGAGGTGGCGGTGTCCGAGCTGATGGCCAAGAAGCTGGGTTTCGCGAAAGTGCCGGATGAGAAGAAACTGGTCGCCCGGGCGATCAAGGACTATGCCGTCCGGGGTGGATTCGTCTTCGCCATGTGCTCCGCCACCGAGACCATGGACATAGCACTGGCAGCGGAGAACGTAGATATCGTCCCCGAAGAACTGGATGGCGATCCAACAGATCCCGACTGCCAGAACAAGCTCGATTACTCCAAGACCTTGGCCTTTACGGATTTTCAGGTCTCCACCGACGCCTACAAGTATGAGCATTCGAACATAGATACGGGACCCGACAAGACCGCCGCCCGGATAGGCCCGGAGTCGGACTATTTTACGCTTTTTGATTTCTCGGCCAAGCTGGATCCGGTGCCGACCATGCTGGTGCAGGATCACGTCAACGTGGTGCAGGGATTCATGGGCCAGACCACCGCCTTCAGAAAAAGCCTCTTGAAGAAGTACGTCACCATCCTGGGAGAGACCGAGGGAAGAGACGAGGTAAAGTACATCCACGGTAATATCGGGAGGGGCACCTGGACTTTCTACGGGGGACACGATCCGGAGGACTATCAGCATATGGTTGGAGATCCGCCTACCGATCTGAACCTACACAAGAACTCTCCCGGGTATCGACTCATACTGAATAACGTCCTCTTTCCTGCTGCCAAAAAGAAGGAAAGAAAGACTTAACCAGCTTCTCTTGGTTCTCCCACTCGGAATGCACAGAAAGAGGCATGTTCAGGAAGCCCTCAAGGCTCCGTTTGACCATTGACAAATCTGGATTTTGGACTATATTAGGTTCGGAAACGTGGTTTGCCCAAGAGGAAAGTCGAGCATCATAACCCTTTTGGGCAAAAGGGGTTAGTCTCGCCGGTCAAAGGTTCTGGCGTGAAAGAACATTGTACTTCAACCTCTGAGGTTTTTCGAGGAGATTCCATGAGAACAGGCAGAATGATTCTTTTCCTTTTGACTATCGCCGCCATGACTGCCGGCGGATCGGGACCGGCAGATGGCTCACCGGTCTTGGTGAAACTGAGGCTGACAGGAGAGGCGGACTATCAAAAGGCCGACCAGCTCAACTTAGTCGTTTATCACAAATTCCCTGAAGGCCTGCCAGGCGGGAACCTGGTGATAGCCGAATTTGAGAGGTCCAACCTGAGTGCTTTGGGCAGCGCCGGTTTGACCTTCGAAATCATCGATGAAGAGCCATGGACCGAAAGCTACTACCTGATCTCCGAAGATGAAGGAACGGAGGGAGTTGGCCTATCCGAGTATGGCCAAGTCCTGGCGAGCGCTGAGCGGTTCCATTTCATGAAGATCGCCGATGAAAAGGCAAGAGCCCTGGCTGAGAAAGGTTACCTAATTGTCAAGGTCTTTCGCCATCCTCTGCCATTGAAATACCCACCCCCACGGGTGAGGTTGCCTAAGTATTATGCTCGTGACTCCGGCATCGACAGTCTCCTCTCCTTGATATCTCAAGATTCGCTCTACGCCTGGGATTTAAGACTGCAAAACTTCCAGACCAGGTATTCCTATTCTGATTCTATCATCAGAGCCAGGGATTGGCTCTATAATGAGTTCGTAAGCTTTGGCATAGACAGCGTATGGCTTCATCACTACTACCACGATTCCCATCAGTGGAACGTGGTGGCGACCGTGATCGGGACGGTACAGCCCGACCAGGTAATAGTGGTGGGTGGGCATTATGATTCGGTGGTGTACGGGAGTGGCAGCCCTTTGATCTGGGCCCCGGGGGCAGATGACAACGGCAGCGGCACGGTGGCTACCCTGGAAATGGCTCGAATCGTTGCCCAACATCCTCTGCCGGTCACGGTGATGTTTGTTCCCTTTGCTCAGGAAGAACAGGGATTGGTGGGGAGCAGCTACTTTGCCCAATATCTTCATGCGCTCAGGACGGATCTTCCCCTGATGATTAACTCCGATATGATCGGTCACAGCGTCGATGCCGATCCGGACGTGGCCATTTACGCAGATGCAGGCGCCATGGATTACGTCGACCTCATGATCGACATGGCCAATACTTATACTTCTTTGCACCCTTACTATTCGGGTCAAACTTCAGGCAGCGACCATTACTCGTTCTACCAACAGGGATACCAAGCGCTTTGTGCGGAGGAAGGTGATTTCTTCTACGGCGGCTGGCATAAGAACTATGATGTCGTCGACAGCCTGAACTTCCCCTACATGACGGAAGTGACCAAGATGTGTCTGGCCACCCTGATCACGGTAGCCCGATCGGTCGGTTACAGGACCGGCGATGCCAACCGGGATGGAGTGATCGATGCCTCGGATGTGATATTCGTGGTGAATTATCTTTTCAGGGGAGACGTTTCGCCTAATCCGCTGGGAGCCGGCGACGTCACCTGCGACGGAACCATCACCGCAGAGGACCTGGTTTTCCTGATTAACTATCTGTACAAAGAAGGTCCCGCCCCTCCCGCCTCCTGCTGATTTGATCTCTCTCGAATCCCTCCCACCGCCCGGGGGAGGGATTCTTTTTAATTGCTTTACAAAAGCAAAACGGATTACTATACTTGGCAAGAATCTATGGGTTTGCGCCAGGTGACTGACAGCCAAGGAGGACTTTAATGTCCGACATTGTGGTTATGAATAGCGATAAGATGGGAGAGGGGAATGATGAGCTGGGGAGTCGCCTTTTGGCCAACTTTCTCAAGACTTTACCGGGAGCCGACAAGAGACCTGCTATTTTGGTGCTTTACAACGCCGGCGTGAAGCTGGCCGCCAGAGGCTCACCCGTCCTGGAGAGTCTGCACTCCTTGGAAAACTTGGGTGTGGAGATAATTTCCTGTGGCACCTGCGTCAACTTCTATGGTTTAGTCGACCAGATGGAGGCCGGGAGAGTAAGCAACATGTCTGAGATCGTTAAGGTGCTGACTGAGGCTAACGGGGTGGTTACCATATGAAGGATCTTTCGAAAAGGCACTTCTTTGACCAGAAGGCCCCGGGGTGGGACGACCGAAATCACCCGGACGACAGACAACAGATTGAGAAGTTGGCGGAGGAGTTCGAGTTAAGACCCGGAGATTGGGTTCTGGATGTCGGGACAGGTAACGGGGTACTCCTTCCGCATCTTTCCGCCAGAGCCGGAGACAAAGGAAAAATTCTATCGCTGGATTTTTCCTGGAAGATGATATCACAAGCCCAGATGAGTAAGCATAGGGCGAATATCCGTTTTGTCAATGGGTCTGCGGATTCCCTACCCCTCAAAGATGGTACCATCGATTGCATCACCTGTCTGGCCGCATTTGCCCATGTGTGTGCTCAAACGGAGGCGATGCGGGAAATTGGAAGAGTCTTGAAGAAAGGTGGAAGAGTCTACATAGCCCACCTTCTGGGCAAGAAGGAGTTGGCTGAGCACCACCAAAGGGCCGGAGGGGCAGTCGAGCACGACGTCTTGCCTCCAGACTCCGAGATGACGAAGATGATGAGGAACTCCGGGTTACAGGACATTAAGATCATTGATCAACCGGATCTTTATCTGGCCAGCGCCAGAAAGTGACGGCCCCTGGCTGACGAATGACCATGGAGTGGTACTACCAGGATGAAACTAACCACCAAAGACATAACCCTAACCGCACTTTTCATAACCTTAGGGATAGTTGTTCCCATCGTTTTCCATCAGGTAGCTCTGTCGGGCAGAATCTTTCTGCCCATGCATATTCCCGTTTTCTTGGCAGGCATTTTCGTAGGTCCGATCGGGGGCTTGATCGTGGGGCTGGTCTGCCCGGGCTTGAGTTTTCTGCTCACCGGCATGCCTCCTCCATATGCCGTTCCTCTGATGAGCCTGGAGCTGATGATTTACGGCGTCTCCATCGGGATACTGATAAGAATGATAAAGTCTCCCATGCTGTCGCTGGTTTTGGCCATGATTTTGGGGCGGCTGGCTTTTGCCTTAGGGCTTTTTGTGTTCGGGCTGTTCCTATTCCTCCCTTATGGGCCAAAGGCATTCCTCAAGGTCTCGGTGATCACCGGGTTACCTGGAATAGCCCTCCAACTTGTTTTGATTCCCCTCTTGATGGAAGCCATCCGCGCAAAAAAGAAATAGCGCCTAAGTCTCTTTGACTTCATCTGCCGCCTCCCGGCAGAGCTGGTCAAGGAAAAGAGCGTTTCTCTATTTCCCCCTCCAGGTGCACCATCCTATTTCCCTGACCGGAGATTGGAATCCCAGTCAAGTTCGACGGCTTTCTGCCGATTTTGACTAATGGGTCAATTCATCTTTAGGAGCAAAAAGATGGATCGGTTGAAGAAAGAGCTTAGAAAGGCAGAAAGGCGCGATTGGCAGATGTGGACATTGGTGCTTGCGGTGTTTCTGATCCTCTCGGCCTTCATCGTCCTGGTGGTCTTTTACTCCGACATCCAGCAGCTTTATGAAGAGCAAATCGACGCCCAGATGTTCAATTCCCTGCTCCTGGGATTTGTCGCTCTCTCGCTGCTCTTCATCGCTTACGTGGTTATTAAAGAGATAGCGGTCAAGAAGCTTCAGCGGGACTTGGTGGAGCAGAGAATTGCCGCCCAGGTGTTGGAGCGGCGCCTGACCGAGCTCCAGGCCGTCTTCGAGGTCGTCACCCTGGTCAACTCCGAGATGGTGCTCTCCGGGATTCTTGACACCATATCCAGCAAGGCGCTGAGAACCTTAGGCGGCGATCAGTCTTCGCTTTTCCTCTTTGATCCCCAGATAGGCAAGCTGCGCTGCGTTTCGGTATGGGGACCGCAAAGCGATCTGGTAAAGAATGCAGAGGTGGAGATAGGAAAAAGTGTGGCCGGGTGGGTAATGCAGCACGGAAAGCCCCTCCACTTGGGGGAGGATCTGAATGAGGATCGTTTTCCGGATTTCATTAAGAAGGAGAAGAAAATCGCCCACAGCCTGTGCGTTCCCCTGATGGTGAAGAACAAGGCTAAAGGAGTTTTGAACATCAGCCTTTTCGACAGTAAAAGAAGTTTCACCGAAGCCGACTTAAAGCTGGTCTCGATATTTGCGGAAAATGCCGCCGTCTCCATAGAGAAGGCGGAGCTTTACGAAAGACTGAAGAAACAGACCGAGACCTTGAAAAACACCATTGATGAGCTGAAGGCCACCCAGAACAGACTCATCCAGTCGGAGAAGATAAGGGCCCTGGGGAATCTGGCCGGTGGAATGTCGCATGACTTCAACAACATCCTGGCGGCCATCCTGGGCCGAACACAGTTGCTTTTACGGGAAGTGGGGGAGGCCACGATTTCGGATCATACTAAAGAAAAGCTGTTGAAATGGCTGAAGGTGGTCGAGCAACTGACTAACGACGGAGCAGAGACGGTGAAACGCATCCAGAAGTTTGCCCGGACCCATCAAGCCACCTCAGAAAGAGAGTTCGCCAGGCTGGACATAAATTCGATCGTGAAAGAAGCGACGGAAATCACCAAACCCAAATGGAAAGATGAGGCGGAGCTGAAAGGAATTCGCATTGAGGTCGATACCGAACCGGGAGAGCTTTCCAGTCCCATGGGCAATCCGTCGGAGCTAAGAGAGGTTTTGACCAACATGATATTCAACTCCATTGACGCTCTGCCGGATGGAGGCAGGATAAGAATCGCCACCAGAATGCGCGAAGATCGAGTGGAGATCAAAGTCAGCGACAATGGTATGGGGATGATCGAGGAGATAAAGAGCCGGGTATTTGAACCGTTCTTTACCACCAAGAACGAAAAGGGCAACGGTTTGGGTCTGAGCGTGGCTTATGGGATCATCTCCCGACACAACGGAGAGATAACTGTGGAAAGTGAGCCTGGGGAAGGCACCACTTTCACCATCACCCTCCCAGCTTCGGGCGCAACCGAGACGGAAGTCAAAGAAGGCTCTGAGATCACAAGCCCGGCAATCTTATGAATTGGACCCCGCTCTCTTGCGGGAACCTTGGCCAATTGATTTTTGTCTTTGTAAGAGCGGGGTTACACCCGCCCTTTATTGTTTCCAAGCGTGAGCGACACACGGTAGCCTTTTGTGGGCTCCCGGAAAACTTAAGGTGTGTAGCTTGCGTGGTGTGACCCCCATTACGTAGAGCTTTACGTCCGGCACCGTTTAATACATTCTCAAGGTAGAACCGGTCATCGTTTTTCTCGATTGACTTTCTTTAGACGAGATTCCCTTCAAAGTTCATTCTAACAAATCTACTTTGGGGCATTCGCTTTGAAAGCGCCATCCGCTGGCTTTTCTTCCCAGGTGGTCAGAACCGCCATTAGCTTGTCAATCATTCTGATTGTAAATCTCTCACTGAAGCCCGCCAAAAAAGCGATGGCAAAGGGAAATTCCGGAGTGTGGATTTCAACGTTTTGAATGCCCTGAACCGATATTAAGCCGATGAAATATATCAAATATACAAACCACCCGAAGATGCCTCCCATTATGGGTTTGCAGATGTACCATAATTTGTATTTTGGATCGAAATCCCTGGTCTGGATGTGATTATATATTCCATAAATGGCGATGGTTACTCCACCCAGTGCTCCAAACCAAGCGGTTTGAATGCTCAGATTGATCAGGCCGTTCCACAAACGAAACAGGGGCCACCTATATGTGAGGTATCCCAAAAGTAGGAGTGAAACCAAATAACCTAGCTCCAACCAAAGCAGTCTCCAGGCAAGGGAGTCTGACCGCAGACTCATCTCTGCCCTTTCTATTCTTCTCAGAGCTTCACGATATTTATCTTGGGATGCCGTCACATTCTCTTTATTGAAAAACGACTCTGCCTCGCTGATGAGCTTCACCATTTCATCGACGACAGCCTCGATGTCTTTCAGACCCTCAGCCCTTTCTTTCAATTCCTTGAACAGCTCAGGTGCTCTCTGTTTGAACTCAGTCTCATCCATATCCGACATCATATTTGTTCCTTTCTCAATCAAGGATTCTTTCCCTTCAAGCAGAAGAATCCTAAGAACTCTATTCCCATTCTTCTATTCTTCTCGATTCCTTCCCTGACCGCAACAAGCAGACGACGATTCTGGTGTTTGTGAAGCCCGCGTCGAGAGAATCAGCCTTCCCAAAACACCTGGTTATGCGTCTTTGCGGGTGTTTCTCTTGGATGGATGACTAAGACTTGTCTTTCTCTGTCTTCAGGCATTTGGTAGCGTCACCCGCTTTTCGCTGAATACATTTTGAAGGTATGTAAACCAGATTCACGTCATACGAGACCAGAACAATTTCGCCCCTTTCCATCTGGAACAAATAAGTGGTCTTGACTCCCGTTTTTCCTTCTGCCACCACTAATAACTGCGCCGTGTTATTAGCAGTGTATTGAAGTTGAACTGTGCCAGCTCTCGACCAGTTCTTGTCAAATTCTATGAACGTAAATTCCAATACGGTGTGATATGACATACTTCTCTCCTTTCTCTGCCCACGTTGGCAGATGAATTGTTTGTGTCCGAAAGGCTCGGACCTGCTCCCGGAATGGGATTACATCAACTCATCACAACTCTTTTTGCTGGTATGAACCACTCAATTGCGTTTCTGTTTCGCAGATGCTTTCACCGGACACACGAGTATGAGCTTCACTAGTTTAGCCGAGCCGGTGGCCTGCAACCCTGTTTGTTCCAGCCTTGGGGTCTAAGAAGACCCGAATCCCGTCTATTGAAGTGTGTTCGGTCGAGTCAATCATAGTATACCAATGGTAGAAGTCAAGGGAAACTTTTGCCCTAATCGTATTTTCTTTCTAATCAAATCGTCGTAATGGCTGTAGTCCGCACGCCCCAACCTTACCCCCATTGTTCCACAACGACTTACAGAACCCCAAGAAAGAACCCTTCGGTCTCACCGTGTCGAAATACCCGGGAAAAGAATTAAAACTTTTTGCTTGACAAGCGGCGGGGAAAGCAGGTATGTTCCAAAAAATCAGACAACGCGAGTCGGAAAACAGATTCGATTCTTTCGCCCTATTTTTATTTGTCACCGGGACTTGCGCTTTTCTTTGACAAGTATTGGAACTGAGGCCTTCTGGGCGTCATTTGTGGCCGCTCTACCGCTGCCAAAGAGTGCCTATGTTTCTCGGTTCGGGCACCTCCGGCGGCTCTTTTCCACTCTTTCGGGGGCCTCATTGAGACCATACCGTGACCATGCCAAACAAAAGCCCGCAGACGGGCATTGAGAATGCCGCTGTGGACCAAAGCTCAAAATGGAGACATGCGCTATGACCGAAAAATCCGGTTCTTGGAAAGCCCAGTTGTGGTCGATAGTTCTTCTCATTGTAGTCCTGGCAATGGCCATTGAGATCTTCCTTTTGGTTAAGGAGAATCGAAAGCTGCTCGCAGCATTGAGCGCACCCCGAGGTCCCTTCAAGATCCTCAATCCTGCAGAGAGAGTTCCTCCTTTTGCAGGCATCGATCTGAGTGGCAAAGAAGTCAAGGTAGAATACCCTTCCTCCCAAAAAACGGTTCTCTTCTGGTTTTCTGTTGGTTGCCCGTCATGCGAGCATAATCTGGAGTTTTGGAAAGAGGTTTGTCGAAAATACAACTCCGCAAAGTTTAGATTTTTCGGGGCGACCAATTCTGAAGCCAAAGAGACAGATGAATTCGCCAAGAAATTTCAGTTAGAGTTTCCCATCGTGATGGTCTCTGATCAATCGCTATTGGAGAAGTATAAAGTAGAGGTGATTCCCCAGACCATGCTCATCGACGCCAATGGTGTTGTTCTCAAAGTCTGGCCCGGACCTCTTTCGGACAGTTACAAAAAGGAGATCGAAGAGATGCTCTCCTCGTCTCCTTGAGTTTTCGAAAGGGAGTTAAGTTGGGAACGCTTCTCAGGCAAGTTAGGATATTCGTGTTACTCATCGCGATGCTGGCATTGGTCTTGGGACTGAACGTGCTCAGCGCTCCAGGCGCAGGTGATCCCGGGCACTGCTGTTGGGTTCTTTCCTGCACCATGGATCCTCCCATCGTCTGCTGGGAACAGTGTCGTCTTTGTCCGACTTCCCCGGCTCGATAGTCCGACAAGCTTGGATGGGACGTTTTCAATAAACCATCTAGTGCCAATTCAGCCTGATGTCGCAAAATCGGTTCAAGATCAAAGACCAAGAGAGGAGGTGATGACAGATGAAAGCCTTAAGGAAGCTCAGAGTCCTCGTGCTGATCTTCGCGGTTGTGGCCCTGGTTTTTGGATTCACCGCGTTCTATGCTCCCAACCACGCCAGTGCCAATAGGTGCACAGCCTGGTGCATGTACTGCACCCTCGAGCCGCCGATCTATTGCTGGTGCGCCTGCTGTAAATTCGGTTAAGATGAGGACAAATGTCACTGGGGCGAGCAAGATCTTTTGCTCGCCCTGTGAGTTTCTGGGCATGCCCAATTTCGGATGTTCTGCTCAAACAAAGGAGAAGGTCGGGGTCGCATTCTGCCGAACTGAGGTGTTCGATAAAATGAGCGGCTGCACCTAAGTCGTGTTGTCGCGGGGACGATAGGTGAGGCTCTTTCTCTTTTTTCGCAGTGCCCCGTTACCCTTTCTTGTGTCGGCTGCAGAAGCGGCGCCGCGGCACGAGGTTTTGACGAGCTTACCTTTATGTAAAAGAAGCAAAAGAGAACTTGAAACTCTATCGATATCTGATAAAATATCGGTTTCCCAGATACGGACAACAATCCATCCCATTTTTGACAAGAGATGATTCACTGCTCTATCACGTTTACGATTAGCAATTATCTTAGCGATCCAATAAGAGGAATTAGCACGATTCATTAACTTTTTCCGAAGTTGACGCCAATCTCTGCCGTGCCAAAAATCACCATCACAAAAAATAGCTACCTTATAACGAGGAAAGGTAAGATCGGGTTTGCCCGGAATGCTTAGGTCGTTAATGCGAAAGTGCATACCTGCCTTTCTTAATGAGCGACGGAGAATAATTTCAGCTCTTGTATTAGCTGATTTCACCATCTTCTTATTGGCGGAGGAAATCGCATTAGATGGTTGAAAGCTACGGTATGAAGGGTAGCGATTATTCATATTTGGAAACGGACGGATATGAAAAATAAATATAAGAGTGAGCGTTAGTGAGAACTTGAAAAACTGTGCTAAATTACCTTGCTTTCCAATTGAGAGATCTTTTTTCTATCAGAGGAAGATAGTAAATTCTTCGCAATCATCATAACCAAGTTGACATTGACAGCATTTCCAAGTGCTTTGTAAGCACGGGTTTCAGAAGAGGGGAGATACTTTAATTCATCCATCGATTGCAAGTGCGCACATTCATGCAGCGTCATGTAACGTTTTTCCCATGCGATTATGGGAACTTGTGTTGTGGTCATCGCTATAAGGGAGGGGGATGTTGAAGGTCTCTTGATGCGCACACCAGAAGCTCTAAACTGGATGACATAATTATAGACATTACGTGGCTCCGAGCCACAATTCCATTCAAGCTTTTGCAAACTTGCTGGGAATTTTCTTATTTCTGGCAGCCATAGTTTTATCCACTTCTTGTTCTTCTCAAAAAGATTGCGGTTCTTTGTAATGAACTCCACCTTCCAAGCAGGAAATGAGTGTTCTTTAACTCGTGCATATGGAGGTAAAAACATTAATCGTTTCGAGGGTTCTGTTTTGTCAAGGGATTGGCCAAATGAGCCTCTGAATTGTCGCAAGCGGTAGTTACCTATAGAATAAGGAGTTATCTTTATGTATGGATATGTGGCTCCGAACTCCATCGCCCAAATCGGGAATGAAGGGAGTGTTTCGTCTTTAGGAAATAAGTCAAGGAATTTCTGCCATGTATCCAAGCACATCTGGACTGTAGGTGTTATAGGTTTAGCATTCTTGGGATGCTCATCCAAAATTGATTTAATATGTGGCTCACATTGAATTGGCGGTATTGGCCACGAGAAACCGTTTAATGGCGATTGGCTAGCAACTATGAAGATTCTTTCTCTAATTTGGGGAATACCAAACTTATGTGGCGAGAGTTTCTTGTGATCAATATGGTAGTTTAAAGAATGTAGCTTTAAGAGAATAGATTTCCATGTTTTACCATTATTATGGTAAAGAAGATTCGGAACATTCTCCAAGAGAGCATAGGAAGGACGATGGTGTTCAAGAACAGAAAGAACATAATCAAAAAGATCACCCCATTTGGGGCACCCAAAACCTTCCTGCTCGCCTGCTTTTGAAAATGGCTGGCAGGGAAATCCAGCACAAAGAATATCATGAGCAGGAATTCTATTAGGACTGATTTGACGAATATCACCTTCCGGCCTCAAATCAAAATTCTGTTGGTAGACTTCTCTTAATTGTTCATCCAGCTCAGATGCAAAAACACATTCATGTCCCAAGCGTCTGAGTGCTAAATGAAAACCACCGAGTCCCGCGAAGAGGTCTATGAATTTCATTCTTCCACTCAATTCGTATATCGTTTTAATAAGCTGGAAAGGTTTTAATTCTGGGTCTGAGCCACTTTTTAATCCGGTTATTCAATTGTGTTGAAAGCCAGTTTTTATCTTCATGAGAAGGGCTAAGTAGTCGATATCGATCAAGAAAAAGACCGTCGACAAGATTGCAATACCCACAAAAAACGCCATCTTCAAGTGCAAATGGCGTAGCGAAAGCTTTACGTGGTGTTGCTGCAAATTGAATGACTTTAGTCCATGTCTTCAAGCATGGAGTATGGAGTTTGTCTGTCCAATTACCCCCGCTTGCACATTGCAACAAATAAAGAGGAATACCGACTCGGTTATCCTCAAAAGGTCTGTAAAAAAGCAAATCCAACCCAGCTTCATGTGCATCAGGTGATGTCCATAGTTCAAGATTACCCTTGGTTTCACCAAGCTGTGCCGCAATTTCATCAACAATTTTTATCAACTTACTTGGAGATGATCTTGACCAGCCAGTATGATACATTCTCCAGTCAGGGAATTGTTTTTCCAAAGATTCCTTAGTAAGTAGCTCAAATAGCTCACCTTGTTCGATGTAACCAGTTCGAAATTTCTCTTGCCATTGTCCATTTAAACCAGAGTAGTTGTTTACTAAAGAAAGTAGCAAACAAAAACTATATGCAGAGACATCTTCCCAAGATGACTTTCTGGAAATTCTTTGTGGTGTAATATCGTACGGCGATCCATTACCTATGCACTTTTGTCGTCGCTCTATTTCCCCCCATGCGTTAGTGACCCACTGATCAGCGAAGTCTTGCTGATCGTAGATTCTATGTTCGATCAAAGCATCAACAACATCCGTTCGTGAAAGCTCACTATCGCTGAAAAGAACAGAAGCCTCTAGCCAATCACTAAAGACATCTAATCTGGAATTATGCTCGTTTATTGAACGAGCAATGCCATTCGTCGGCAATTGAAACATTACATGCGATCCTTCTCGACCTGGGTTTTGATATCAGGGAAGATTTCAAATAGCTGCATCGAATCAGCTACTAATCTACTTACTGCTTTTCGAATGTCTTTTGATTTCTTGTATAGATGCACACGAGTCAATGAAACCTCAATGTTATCTGCAGCTTTCTCAAGTTGTTTTGCTATTTCAGGTTCATCTCCACCTGCGAGTTGGTGAGCAACTTCAAAGTTAGGGTTCTCGGTTCTCTCGAGGTATTCAAGAGCATCCCTACTCTCTAGTATGCGCCCGAACTTAGTTACTTGACGCGAATCTGTAAAAAGAGGTTCCCGATTTTCATCACCAAATAACCACAAGGCGAAGTTACCCAGAGCCTTAAGATGCGTCCTTGGTACTGGTTTTTGAGCCTTTTTTGGTTCAGCCATTATGGCGATCTGAAGGAATTTCTGAACACCTTTTTCTCTTAGGGAAAGGAACATCACACTAAAACGCTCTTCGAAATTCTCTTTAGGGATTTGTTGATCTGAGTCCTTGATCTGTAATAACATTCGGTACGAGATATAGTTCTGACGAACCGTAGGTGTCTTACTACCGATTTTACGTCTAACTTCTTCATAAGAAAAACCTCGGTCATCAATCAAACGCGCGATGAACTCAGCTTTCTCCGCTGGTTTCCATTCCTTTATTCCGGTTACATGCCTAAAGCCTAAGAACGATTCAATATCTTTACGTGAATCAACTAGTATGTATGGAATTCTTGTAAAGAGATCTTTTGGCGGTTTTGCTCCGCGTGCAATTTCTTTCCATCTAGGAGATGCTGGATTTCCTTCTAGTGCATCTTTCAGGTATTTCAGCGCAGCGAGTCTTCGGTTGCCTTCTATTACCACCAAACGTTCTTTACCTTTCAGTTTTTCTTTGGTTACAAGTAAAGCCTCTTGTGTCCAGAAACCCCCACTCTCAAGAAATGACACCGCCAGTTCGTCGAGAGTCCAATCCTTCATTAGCTCAAGCACCTTAGCTTGGCTTATATCTTCAGCTACATCACCTCTACCAAGTCGCGGATTCAGTGGGTCGATATAGAGTTCCTCTAAGTCAGCATATTTTAATTCCTCACTAATTGCCATTTTTCGCCTCTTGAATTAGAGTTTAATATCTTCTTAAATTTACCCCCACACCATTTGTCTCCCGCCACCCTAGCTGGGTAAGTCAGGAGCCCTGCGCCCCGGACATGAAAAATCGGAATCCTTCAGGTGTCTGTGGCATGTAACATAATTGATATAAGGCCATGCACAATTTAGAAAGTAATCTTGATTTTGTCAATCGTAAAGATGTATAAAATTATTGGATTTGTGTGGCTGTCGCATTTATATGGCCGCGCGTTGGTTCGATGAATCGAACCGCTACGATCCTTACTCGTAGCGGATCGCCTCCACCGGCGAAAGCTGGGAGGCTCTGCGGGCGGGATAAACGGTGGCCAAAAACGTCAGAACCATGGCGGCAGAAGCCACCATGATGAAATCGACCGGCCGCATCTCCACCGGAAGGGAATTGATGAAGTAGATTTCCGGAGGGAGGGAGACCAAGTTGAAGGTCTTTTGAATCCAGCACAGAATGTATCCGAAAGCGCTTCCCAAGACGATTCCAATTCCCCCTACCACCAGGCCCTCAAACATGAAGATTTTCATTATGCTGGGGTTGGTGCATCCCATGGATTTTAAGATGCCGATATCCTTTCTTTTCTCTATCACCACCATGATTAAGGTGCTGATGATGTTGAAGGCGGCCACGGCTACGATCAAGCTCAACACGATGAACATGGCGTATTTCTCCAGCGTCATCCAGGAGAATAGATTTTTGTGCATGTGCATCCAGTCTAAGGCATAGTAATGAGGACCTAGTTTTCCTTCCAGTTCCTTGGACACCTTCCCCGCTTGGTATAGATTATCCAACTTGATCTGAAGCCCGGTTATCCTGCTGCCCAGATTGAAAAGCTTCTGAGCTGTGGATAGCGAGATATAAGCCAAAGAGGCGTCGTATTCATACATTCCGGTTTCGAATATCCCCTTCACTTTCAGCTTGGAGGCTTTGGGCGCGGTCCAGCCGCTGGTCAAAGAGCCTTCTTTTAAACTGAACAGAACTACGGGGTCGCCCAGCTTTGCTCCCAGCCGATCAGCCAGAGTGGCGCCAAGAAGGATTCCGGGAGGCTCATCCCCCTCCGGCTCCAGCCTAAGGTCCCCAATCTTCAGGTTTCTTCGAAGATCGGTGACCAGTGTCTCCTTCTCCGCCTCGATTCCCCGTACCACTATGCCGTCGCTGCCGGTCTTGGTGGCGATGGCGGCCTTGTAATAGATGTATGGGGCCACGTCCACCACGTGTTTTATTTCTTTGACTTGAGGAAGGAGGTCTTGGTAGTTGTCTATGCCTTCGCTGTAGGCGGAGTACACGCTGATGTGCGCGGTGGTGCCGATGATGCGCGAGCGCACCTCTCTTTCGAATCCATTCATCATGGACAGTATGAAGTCCAGTGCCGTCACCCCGATCAAAACGCCCCCCACCGAAATCAAAGTGATGACGGAGACGAACTTGGTCTTTCGCTTCGATTTAAGATACCTCTTGGCTATGAAGAATTCGAATGACATAGATAAAATTCAAAAATTGTCAACGGATTGAACGGATAACAATAAGATAAGTTCTATTTTGCACTTTGCAATCTGTAATTTGCATTCTTCAATTATTAGTTACTTATAACTTTTTCCCACAGAATCCTCTTGATCATCTGCGGCTTGGATCGAGCGACACTTCCTCCGGTCCAGGGACGGTCACAATTTCTGCATATGTTGATTTCCTGCGGCTTTTTCTCCTTTAATGCTTTTCTTAAGGATATGGTTTTCTCGTTGTTCCAGATGCCTGTAGTGCCATTTTCGCCATCTATCTTTCCTAATACGTACTCCGACCCAAAATCCCGACAACAGGGGATTACTTGGCCACTCCAAGTTATTACGAAAATCGACCAGGGATGGGTGCAAAGCCGATATTTATTCTTATTTCGGGCACCGGCGGAGATTCTCCGGTCAACATTACCGGTCCAGCCATGAACTTTGAGCTGTGAGTATCTGTCCACCGGAAGACCGTCAAACATGCCTTTCAAATCAGACAGAGACCTTTCTCTTTCCTTCAAAGAACTTAAAGCCATGGTAGACATGTCGCGGATTTCAACTTTGGGATAATTCCCTCCCAACTTTCTTTTGGCATTCAGCAGATTCTTTAGATTCTTATAAACCGATTCCCAGTTACCTCCTGCTCTATTGGTTTCATAAATCTCCCGGTGGGGTGAAAAATCGACGGTCAAAGAGAATTTTCCGGAATTCATGAGACTTTCAATCCTCTCTTCGGTAAACAAAGAACCGTTCGAAGAAAAACTGGGGATGAAACCATATTGATTGGACAAAGAGATGAACTTCTCCAGCTCAGGATGCATCAGCGGTTCACCACTTCCGGTGAGATAAATTTGTGTCACCGGTTTTAGCTTCGCGATCTTCTCTAGAATATCCTCAAACAGGCCAATGCTCATCTGACCTTTTTTGATAATGTGATTATCCAAATTGCTCTGTGGACAATAGCCACAACGATAGTTGCAGATATTGGTAACCTCTATGGAATAAAAAAGCGGGGGGTATTTCAGGTTGGTTTTGCCAGACCAGTATGAAATAAAAGCACGTTGGTATTTTAGTAATAAGTGCAAATTCATTTTAAGTTTACTGATTGCAAATGTAGCGGAAAGCTTCAGCTTTCCATTGTTGGTTCAGGACACCTTTCTTCGGGAGGCTCAGGACATTGATATGTCTTTCTTGTTTCCCCTAACCTTAATCCTCTTCCCCTTCGCCCCTTCGAAAAACTCCGGGTGCTGAGCGAAGTCGAAGCACATGCTCAGGGCGGTGAGCAAAGCCAAACCGCCAAAGGGGAGAGGAAGGGGGTTTGTAATTTCGAATTTTGCACTTTGAATTTTGAACTTTTATTCCTCCGGCCTCATCTGCGGGAAGAAAATCACGTCCCGGATGGAATGGGTATTGGTCAGCACCATCACCAGCCTATCCACGCCAAACCCAAGCCCGCCGGTGGGGGGCATGCCGTACTCCAAAGCCCGAATGAAATCCTCATCCAGCACCTGCGCCTCCTCGTCACCTCTTTTGGCTAATTCCGCCTGCTGCAGGAATCTCTCCCTTTGGTCTTGCGGATCATTCAGCTCAGAAAAAGCATTTCCCATTTCACATCCGCCGATGAAAAGCTCGAATCTTTCGGTCAAGCCGGGTTTTTCCCTGTGGTGTTTGGCTAAAGGAGACATCTCCACCGGAAAATCCGTTATAAAGGTGGGCTGAATCAGATGCGGCTGAACCTGCGTTTCAAATATGGCTTCGATCAGCTTTCCTTTGGGCCGCTTCAAGTTTTCTTTCACATTCAACTGTGAAGCGATCTTTCTGGTCTCTTCTTCGCTCTTGTCGGCTAAGTCCGCTCCGGTACGCTCTTTGATTGACTCTAATAGTGGAATCCTTCTGAAGGGGGGAGTCAGCTCGATCTGGTTGCCTTCGAATTCAAACTTGTTGGAACCGATAACCTTCGAGGCCACGTCGTTCAAGAGGTTCTCATAAAGCTCCATGATGTCATCGTAGTCTGCATAGGCTTGATACAATTCAAGCATGGTGAACTCAGGATTGTGATTCCGGTCCATCCCCTCGTTGCGGAAGCTTTTGGAAATCTCGTAGACTTTTTCAAATCCCCCCACGATCAATCTTTTCAGGTACAGTTCATCCGCAATCCGGAGATAAAGGTTTATATCCAAAGCGTTATGATGAGTAGTAAATGGCCGGGCAAAGGCGCCACCATAAAGCGGTTGAAGAATAGGAGTCTCCACCTCCACGAAGCCTGAGTCGTCCAAAAATCTCCGGAGGGATTTTATCAGTTCGGTGCGGAAGATGAAAATTTTCTTCACATCTTCGTTCACAATAAGATCGACATACCTTTGCCGGTATCTCAGTTCCTTATCCTGCAACCCGTGCCATTTCTCCGGAAGGGGGAGCATGGATTTGGAGAGGAGGACGAAATCGGTCACCCGGATGGTGATCTCGCCGGTTCTGGTCTTAAACACTTTTCCGGTTACTCCCAGAAAATCCCCAATGTCGAACAGGTCAAAAAGCTCGAATTTCTCCCCCCCGACCTCATCGGATTTGACATAGATCTGGATTCTTCCAGAGCCGTCCTGAATGTGGGCAAACAGACTCTTGCCGTGTAGGCGTAAGGAGACCATTCGTCCAGCCACCTTGACTTCCGTTTGATCGCTTTCAAGTTTCTCAAAACCCTGGACTGTCTCAGACGCAGTATGGGTTTTTTTAAAGGCGTATGGATACGGATTGACGTTTTTCTCTTTCAGCTTCTTCAGCTTGTCTATTCTATGTTGCAGGATTTCGCTGGTTTCTTCCATAGGATTCTCCATATTCAATTGGCGCAATCCAAAGATTGCGGCTACAGATTGACAACCGGGAGGATTTTGCAGCCGCAGACTTCAGTCTGCGAGAGGTGTTCAGTCAAAACGCAATATAAGATGGCACCTGGGGGGTGTCAAGAAAAACGTAGATGTGAATAGCGTAGGGGCGACCTTTATGGTCGCCCGTTATGTAGGAGAATTTTCATCTTATAGTTGGTATGTGATGTTCTTACCCCGCAACACGAAAGGTTCAAGGTAGGGGCACCCCGAACCGATTCTGAGTCGTATCTCAAGCAACGCCTTAATCCAGGTAAACGTTACTTCTTGAGCGTTGTCGGTCTCTTTTAAGCAACAGGAGGAAATCGTTACTCTTTTTGTAATATAGTAAACATCTTGGCACGGTACCCAATTTCAGCTAATATAGACACAATGTAGAGTCCCGGCTCCACTGGCTTTCCCCCGGGACCCGTCTCATCCCAATATAATTCAGATAAACCTACTGGAAACACCTGGTCATAAGTTTTAAGAGTATAACCGGTTCCGCTCATGATCACAACCTTTACCCTCATAGGTTCGGGGAGGGTAAAAGGAATCACCATCTCTGCGGTATTCGTCTTACTCGGACAAAAACAGGCATAATATCCGGAAGGATTGGCTAGAAAATTATCTTGATTTTGGAAGAACTCATCCGCTTGTTCACAAGCCACCACCGTAAATGCGAGATCGTTCTCTTTTTGAGGGCTGGTTGGCTGGTGAGAACAGCCCAAGAACAATAATCCCCAAAAAATGAATACCATAGCTTTTACATTCATATTATCTCCTCTTACGCTCAAAGAAGCCCTCCCAACTTCAGCAATATGTAAAATCCACCAATATCTCCATGCTGCCCCTTATGGGGATCACCCAGAAAGGTGTGAGAGTATCTCAATTCTAAGCCCAAAAACATTCTCGAGTTGATTGCACCCCTGATACCGCTGTACAATTCAAATCCGAGGCCGGTTTCCGAAAACTTTTTTTCTTTGGCGTCTACATAGGAGCCGGTTTCTTGACTGAAGTAATTTTCATCTTCTTTGAAACCAATGGAGCCGCTATAGAATCCTAACCCTCCTCCCCAATATGGAAACAGGGCTTTGGGCCAAAGTACTCTGATCGATGGTACAATAGAGATCTCTGCATATCTGACAGGATATACTGATTTAGACAGACGGGTATACGACAAATCGATTGCCAGACTTGTCAGTCGGGAGATTTTGCTTGCCACCCCGATCTGATATTTCAGATTGCTTCCATCGCATTCTCTAAAACCCTCCCGGGCAGGCGAAAAATATCCCCCGCCTATGCTTATCTCCCAATCATGATTACTCTGGGGTGTAATGTTTTGGCTTTGAGCCCATCCAGTAAGAGAACAAAAAAATACGAAAAGTGCTATTAGTGAATAATCCTTTCGACCCAGAATCATAAAACCTCACCTCCTTAACCTAATGGGTGTCTATTAAATAATGAATATTATTCAATAATACAACAAAAATTTCTTTAGTCTCACTACTTTTTGCATTGGCTTGTAAGTTCTGGTTAAATCGAGCAAATGTGCAGTAGAAAGAGGGTTCATCAGACCAGCATAAGATTACCTCTTTCCCTTAATCCCCCTCTCCATCCTTCTACAGGTTCAGAATGGTGAGGAAGTCAAACCGAGAAATGGAGAGGGGGAAATAGAAGAGCCGTAAGATGGGGGTGAGGTTTCCGGGAAGTTTACCTTACCTATCGTAGGGGTGTATCATTATCCTGCAACACTAATCGTTCAGGGTAGGGGCACCCTGAACCAGCGTTCTCCGGGAAGTTTTACCTTGACAAGCCACATCGATCCCTTAGCTTGTGAGAAAAAACTTGATGGCTCGAGTTCAGACTCATAGGATCAGCTAAGTCCAGGATGCTGAAATCAAAATTCCTCATCTTCCTTTTTCCACTTTTCCTTCTTCCTTGCATCGTTTCGGCGCAACTTCGGGTCAAACTGAAAGCTGTGGACACCCCCAACGACAGAGGGGAGAGTATTACCCTGACCTTTGAAGGGTTGCCCCAGGACACCAGCAAAACCGAATATGAAATCTGGAGATCGGCAGAGCATGATGAAGGTTTCGAGTTGGCCGGGAAGATTTCATCCACAGACACCCAATTTGTTGACACACATGTCAAAGATGGAGTCAGATACTCTTATTTTCTAAAAGGGACCAAGGGCAACGATACTTTGTTTTCGGCAGTCACTGGACCTGTGGTTTCGAAAGGCCAATGGTTCAACACTCAAAGGACCAACATTCTTTTCGGTACGATTATCTCTTTTATGTTTATCCTGGGATTTATTCTATATGCCAAATCAGGCAGAAGACTCTATATCCGGCCGATTGCAGGATTGCAGGCCATAGACGATGCCATCGGTCGAGCCACGGAGATGGGTAAGCCGATACTTTATTCCGCGGGTTTGGGCAAGATGGATCGAGTGGCCACCATGGCATCCATGAATATCCTATCCAGTGTGGCGGAGAAGACTGCGGAATACAACACTCCCCTGATATTCCCCAACTACGACCCGGTGGTGATGACCACGGCTCAAGAGGTGGTAAAAGAAGCATGCTCCCGGGCAGGTCATCCCGACGCATACCATCCCGACAACATATTTTTTGTCACCCAAAGCCAGTTTGGTTATGCGGCCGCAGTGGACGGGATCATGACCCGCCAGCTTCCTGCTACTAATCTGTTTTTGGGAACTTTCGAAGCGGAAGCGTTGATTCTGGCGGAAACCGGCAACTCAATCGGAGCTTTTCAGATTGCCGGGACCGATTCCACCATCCAGTTGTCTTTCTTCATAGTGGCATGCGATTATACTTTGATGGGTGAAGAGCTTTTCGTTGCCAGCGGATATTTGACCCAGGATAAGCAGGTCTTAGGAAGCATCAAGGGTCAGGATTGGTTAAAGGCGGTTATTGTTTTGCTAATATTGATTGGAGGGATTGCAGGGGTCCTTGGGCTAAGTTGGTTCATCAGACTATTTTCGACGTACTAGCGATTCCCCCTCACCCTAGCCCTCTCCCCTCTGGGGAGAAGGAAAAAGGGTGAGGGGATCATTGGAAGAACGTGCAAAGAACCATTCCCATCATCGTCTGTTTCATCTTCGGTGCCTTCATGCTGGTGCAGTTCTTCGTCCCGCATCGAGCATCCATTTCCGCCTATCAGATGGTCTTGGACTGGATGCAGATCATCTTCGTCTTCACCCTGCTGATCGGGGTGGTCAGCTACATAAATCTAAATGCGAAAAAGATAACCCAGATACAATCCGGCTGGGGATATAATCTGATCGGCTTGGCGGGACTGGTGGTGATGGTAATCTTTGGATTGTGGCAGGGAACCGGAGAGAAAACGCCATTCCTCTGGATGTTCAATACCATGCAAGCCCCGATGCAATCCACCATGTTCTCGCTTCTGGCTTTCTTTGTCGCATCCGCAGCCTACCGCGGATTTCGTGCCCGAAGCTGGGAAGCGGGCCTGCTTCTCTTGGTCGCTATCATCGTCATGTTAGGTCGTGTCCCGCTGGGCAGTTACACCTCCCATTGGATTCCGGACTCTGCTAACTGGATTTTACGCGTTCCCAGCATGGCCGCTAAAAGAGGACTTTATATCGGAATCGGACTGGGAACCATCTCCACCTCCTTGAGAATCATCCTGGGGATCGAAAGAACGTATCTGGGGGGCAGATAGCGCGCCCGATAGAGAGCCGCCACTTGAGTCAAACAGAAAGTGAGGAACGAGCATGAAAAAACCAAAGGATAAAGACTACATCACGATCTTTCTGGTTTCTACCGTACCCGGTTTTGTCAGCTACCTCCTAATAAGCCTGTTCTTCGCCAGGGTTCTCTCCTGGAATCTGGTGCTAAGTTCGGTCATCCTGGGTCCGCTTATCGGAAACATGATTGGATTTGCTTGCGCCTTGGTGGGAATTCCGATTTCCGAAAGACTGGAGTCGCTTCCCCAGCCATTCAGAATGGTGAGCCAAGTCCTTACGTTTTTCGTCGTGGCCCTGGGAGCTGCCACGCTCTTTTTCTTCCTTATGGTTCAATTCGGAGTCATGCCTGGCTTCTCCACCAAACTGCTGTTTACTTTCTTGCTGATCGCGGGCGGAATAGGGATGTTAGTGACCCTGCTTATGACGCTATACCAGCATCTCAAAACGGAACTGGAGAAGAGCTACGAGAAGATAAGAGAGAAGGAGCTTCTGGAGAAGGAACTGCAGGTGGCCCGCCAGGTACAGGCCGGGTTTCTGCCCCGGGGTCCGATCCGAATCGAAGGCTTTGAGGTGTCCACCTTTTTCAGACCGGCCAAAGAGGTGGGGGGAGACTACTTCGATGTTATTCCCCTGAAAAGCGGCGTGGCGGTGGTCATCGCGGATGTCTCGGGCAAGGGCGTACCTGCCGCCTTGGTCGCGGCCAACCTCCATGCCACCCTACATACTTTGGCAGACGATTGCTGCACCGTTGAGGCGGTGACCAGAATCAATCGAGGTCTATTCAAGGATACCCCCTCGCACTTGTTCGTTACTTTTTTCATCGGAAAGCTAAATAATCTAACTGGTGAATTTACTTATATAAATGCAGGCCACAACCCTCCGGTGGTTGTTCGGCAGGACGGTACCTTTATGAGACTCACCCAGGGAGGGATGGTTTTGGGTATCAGTTCGGATTCCGAATTCGAAACTGATTCTGTCGTTCTCAAACCCGGAGACCTTCTTTTGTTATATACGGATGGCTTGACCGAAGCTGGTCTTCCAGAAATCGAAGCTATGGGTGAGGAGAACGTGATAGAACTCCTAATCAGATTTCGAGAGAAAAGCACGGATTCCATCGTTGAATCCATTATCAAAGAAGTGGAGAAGTCTACAAAAGGAATACTGCAAACAGATGACATAGCTATGATCTTGCTAAAGAGAAAAAGATGAAGGTTTGAAGTTTAAATCTTAATTTTCAATTTTTAGTTTGAATTTTTATTCTCTATGATGTCCCGAAGATTGATATTTATTTTAATTGCCTTCTCCGTTGCCATTCCTCTGGTGATCAAAATCGGATTGCCCAACCAGGTCACCTCCGAGGTGAGAAATGTGTACGAAAGCATAGACCGATTGGATTCCGGATCGGTAGTGATGGTTTCATTCGATCATGAAGCCTCCTCTCTGCCGGAAGTGAAGCCGATGGCTCAGGCGATTCTATACCATTGCTTTGCGAAGAAACTCAAGGTGGTGGGATTAGCTCTCATGGCCGAGGGGACTGCTATCGGAGACCAGATCTTAAGAGAGACCGCAAATCAATGTCACGCCAAGTATGGAGAAGATTATGTGTTCTTGGGATTCAGGCCGCAATCTCAGTCGGCTATTTTGGGAATGGGAGAGGAGATAAAAAGAGTCTTTCCGCAGGATTACAATAACACATCTTTGGAACAAATTCCGATGATGAGAGACATCAAAAATTATGATGATGTCGAATTGATCATCTCAGTGGCAGATGGTGACATGCCGGTTTCGTGGGTGGATTATGCAGTCTCCCGCTATCACAAGAAGCTCGCCTGTGCTACCACCGCGGTGATGGCCACCAGCTTCTATCCCTTTCTCTCCTCCGGTCAATTGGTCGGTCTGGTGGGCGGTCTCAAAGGGGCGGCAGAGTATGAGATGTTGATCAAGAAGCCGGGAATGGGACAGAAAGGCATGGATGCGCAGTCGGCGTGTCATTTGGTGATAATCTTGTTGGTGATTTGGGGTAATGTAGCCTACTTCTTGAATAGCCAGTCCACAGTCCACAGTCGACAGCCCACCGCAAAACCGCTTTAGCTGTGGACAGTGGACTGTGGACGTAAGAGGAAGGGATTTGAAATGTCTGAGAAGATCAAGCCAATCCTGGAAATAGCTGAAAAGCTCGGTTTGAAAGAGGATGAGTTAGAACTCTACGGATCATACATCGCCAAGGTCTCTTTCAAGGCTCTGGAGAGGCTAAAGAGTCGAAAATCGGGCAAATACGTTTTTGTGACCGCCATCACCCCTACTCCTTTGGGCGAAGGAAAAACCGTGACCGCCATCGGCCTCTCCGAAGCCTTAAACAGAATCGGCAAGAAATCCATGTGCACTCTAAGGCAACCCTCCATGGGTCCTTTGTTCGGAATTAAAGGTGGTGCCACCGGGGGAGGAAAAGCACAGGTCTTGCCCAAGGAGGAGATAGACCTGCATTTCACGGGGGACTTTCACGCCATCGGTTATGCGCACAATCTCCTTTCAGCCATTTTGGATACGCATCTGCAAAAGGGAAATAAATTGGGTCTCGATATTTCAGGGATCTTCTGGTCCAGGGTGGTGGACATAAATGATCGGGCCTTAAGGAATATCATTGTAGGCTTAGGAGGTAAATCGAACGGCATACCCAGGGAGTCAACTTTCGACATTACTCCGGCCAGTGAGGTCATGTCGATCTTGTCCTTATCCAACGACTTAAAAGATCTCAAGAACAGGCTCTCGAAGATAATTGTGGGAATGGATCAAAACAAGAAGATGATAACCTCCGGGGATCTGAATTCTACCGGAGCCATGGCGGTGGTCTTGAAGAAAGCCTTCAACCCCAACTTAGTTCAGACCTCCGAGAACGCTCCGGCCTTCATCCATACCGGTCCTTTTGCTAATATCTCGCACGGAAATAGCTCCGTCATAGCCGATCTTATCGCCCTGAAGCTTACCGATTACCTCATAACTGAGTCCGGCTTCGGTGCGGACTGCGGGGCGGAGAAGCTGATGAACATAAAATGTCGGGAGAGCGGGTTGAGACCGGATTTGGCGGTTTTGGTCGCCACAGTGAGAAGCCTGATGATGCACGGAATCGGAATCTATGACAAAAAAGCTGTCGGCCAAGAGAATCTCTCGATCTTGGAAAAAGGTTGCCAGAACTTGCAGAAACATATAGAGAATCTTAAGCTTTTTGGGCTTCGGGTAATAGTAGCCATAAATCGTTTCTCGGAGGATACCGAGAACGAGCTTTCCTTGCTAAGAGAAAAGTCGATCCAAGCTGGCGCGGATGAGGTGGCTGTGGCAGAGATGTTTGGCCGGGGTGGGGAGGGCGGAGTAGAGTTGGCGGAAAAGGTCGTAAGATTAGCCGATAAGGGAAGCTCTTTTGAATTTCTGTATGCGGGAGGAGGGACAAAGGAGAAGATTGAGACGATCGCCAAGAAAATCTACGGGGCAGGTGAGGTTACCTATTCTCCTCTCGCGGAGAAGAGAATCGATCTTTTCAATTCCTGGGGATTGGACAATCTCCCGGTCTGTATAGCCAAGACGCCTAATTCGTTATCGCATGATCCCAAGCTTAAAGGAAGGCCGGAGAATTTTCGCTTCCCCATAAAGGACGTTCGACCTGCCGCAGGAGCCGGATATCTATATGCCTTAGCCGGTGAGATCACCACCATGCCCGGCTTGCCTACTCTACCGGCCGCATTCAACTTCGATTTGGATGAGAACGGAAATATATCGGGATTGAATTGAAATAAAATCGTCCGCCGTCGGTCGCAAAACCCTAAAAAGCGTTTGCGACGGTCGACGGACAGCGGACTACGGACGAAATAAACTATGAATATTGAAACTCTAATTGCGACTTTCCTAACCCTGTGCATTTTTTCCTTCCTGTATAAGGATAATCCCTTTTACAGGTTCGCTGAACATCTTCTGGTCGGCATCTCGGTGGGCTATGTTCTGGTTATAGCTTTGAACACCACCCTCATGCCGAAATTGATAAATCCTGTTTTCAGACGGGGAGAATTTGTTTATATTATACCCGGCGTCCTGGGCATTTTCATGTTGCTAAGATTGGTGCCGAGATATGCTTGGCTTTCTCGGATATCCATTGCCCTGATCATCGGAGCAGGTGCCGGAGTGGCCATACCCGCCACCATACAGGCAAGGCTCTTCAGCCAGATGCAGGCCTCCATGACCGATTTTGCCACTGTGGATGGAATCATCATATTCTTGGGCATCGCTACCATCTTGGCTTATTTCTTTTTCTCCAAGGAGCATAAAGGCTGGTTTGGCGCAACCGCAAAAATGGGCACCTGGTTTTTGATGATCTTCTTCGGAGCCACTTTCGGCTATACGGTCATGTCCCGAATTTCACTTCTGATCGGAAGAATGCAGTTTTTGTTAGGAGATTTCTTGCATGTAATTAAGTGACCTCTCACCCTTGGTCCCCCTGTCCATTTTACGGAGAGCGGGAACGAGGGGCTGGGGTTAAAGATGTTTCCTCCTCCATCAAGGGGGAAGGTTTTTCTTTCCCCCTCCCTCAATGGGAGGGGGTAGGGAGAGGGTGACAAAAGCAAACAGGTCAAAAACAAGGAGGTATATCATGCTAAAAGCTCTAAAGATGGTTTTGGGGATAGTGCTGTTGTTGTGTGCATCTCCATCATTTGCCGAGTCGGTTGACACCGCCTGGGTGAGAATGTACAATGGACCGGGAAATAACGAAGACCATGCTTCAGCCATCGAAGTAGATGGCTCAGGTAATGTTTATGTGACCGGATATGGCAAAGGCAGCGGCACAGATTATGACTATGCCACCATCAAGTATTACTCCAACGGGGATACCGCCTGGGTGAGAAGATATAATGGACCGGGGAACATCGATGATGCGGCCTATGGTCTATCGGTAGATGGTTCTGACAATGTCTACGTGACCGGAGCGAGTTACGGCCTTGGAACTTCTTATGATTATGCTACAATCAGGTATTTTCCCAATGGAGATGTTGCTTGGGTTCAAAGATACAACGGACCGGCAAACTCAGATGATGATGCTATTGCCATAGCGGTGGATGATTCCAGCTATGTCTATGTGACCGGAAGTAGCAAAGTCAGCGAGACAGATTGGGACTATGCAACCATAAAGTATTATCCCAATGGCGACACAGTCTGGGTTAGAAGATACAATGGACCGGGAAACTCTTATGATAATGCTTCTGCCCTGGCCGTGGATGATTCCGGCTATGTGTATGTGACCGGATATAGCGAGGGCAGTGGGACACGCTACGACTATACCACCATCAAATATACCCCTGGGGGAGATACCGTCTGGGTAAGAAGATACAACGGACCAGGGAATAGCGATGATTATCCCAATGCTATAGCCATCGATGGTTCTAAAGATGTCTATGTGTGTGGATATAGTTATGGCGATGTAACCGAAGACGACTATGCCGTCATAAAATACTATCCGAATGGGGACACTGCCTGGGTGAGAAGATACAATGGACTGTATAACTCCACTGATAACGCTTATGCTATGGTCTTAGATCATTCGGATAATATCTACGTAACCGGAAGCAGTTACACCGGTGATGACAACACCGACTATGCCACGATAAAGTATAATTCCGAGGGGGACAGTCTCTGGGCGAGATTATACGAGGGACCGGGAAACAGCGATGATGTGGCTCGTGCCATAGCCGTAGACGATTCTGACAATATCTATGTGACTGGAGGAAGTTACGGTGGCATCGGGACGGACAATGATTTTGCCACTATAAAGTATCATCCTAACGGAGACACTGCTTGGATTATAAGATACAACAGCCCAGCTAACAATTCGGATGCGGCTTCTGCCATAGCTGTAGATGATTCGGGCAATGTTTACGTAACCGGAACTAGCTACAATGCTTTGACTTACACGGACTATACTACTATAAAGTATGTCAAAAAACCAAGCGCGGTGAAGGATGAGGCCGAAAGCTCTGGAAGCCCCTCGGAATTCACTCTTTCCCAGAACTACCCCAATCCGTTCAACCCCTCCACCACCATCCACTACACCGTCCACCGTCCGCAATCCACGGCCCGCAGCCCCGTCCCGACCACCCTTAGAATCTATAATGTCTTGGGGGAGGTGGTCAGGACCTTGGTAAATGAGAACAAACATCCAGGAAGTTATTCTGTCCAATGGGATGGGAAGAATGATAAGGGAGAGCGATCAGTCAGTGGAGTCTACTTTTATCAATTGAAAGTAGGAGACCAGATTCTAGCTAACAAGATGGTCCTTTTGAAATGACCTCTTCCGTTTGGTATTGTAGGGGCGGTTCATGAACCGCCCCTACAACTTCTTATGAATCTTTGTTCGGATGGGGACGGGGGTTAAATCACGATCTTCCCTCTCCGGGAGGGGAGAGGGTTTGCCCTGAGTGAAGTCGAGGGTCAGGGAAACGGTGAACACGAAACGCAAGAATGAAAGAGCAAAATTCAAAATCAGAGGGAGCAGAATCTGGTTGCAGTAAGTTTTGATTTTCGAATCGTAATTTTGAACTTTTCATTTTGACTCTTAATCTCTTATATTACACCGTACCCCGTCCCATTACAGGAGCGGGTGACGAACAGAAAATCATGACAGTAAGAAAAAGACGCATAGTGGTTCTAACCGAAGGATACTTTGGAGACCTGGAGGCCAAGACCGCCTCCGGCTTGATAATGTATAAACCCGAAGAAGTGGTGGCCATACTCGATTCCACCAAAGCGGGAAAAACGGTTCAACAGGTTCTAGGATTCGGGGGAGATATTCCCATTGTTGCCGTTCTGGCGGATTCATTCAGACATGCTCCGAATGCACTTCTAATTGGAATTGCCCCCAGAGGCGGCAAGCTGCCCTTAGCATGGAGAGGCATAGTGAAACAGGCCCTGGAGAATCGGCTGGAGGTGATCAGCGGGCTGCACGACATGTTGAACCAGGACGCCGAACTATCCCGGCTGGCTTCATCGAACGGGACTAAGATTCATGATTTGCGTGAGTCCAGACAGTATAACCGAGTCTCCTCCGGCGATCCTTGTCTGATCAAAGCCAAGGTAGTTCTGACCGTGGGAACAGACTGCAAAACCGGGAAGATGGTCACCTCTCTTGAGATGACCAGGGAGGCGAAGAAGCACGGTTGGAATTCGTTATTCGTTGCCACCGGTCAGACCGGCATGGTGATTGCCGATGAAGGGGTGCCCATCGACTCGGTGATCGGGGACTTCATGTCGGGGGCCATAGAAGAATTTCTTATTGCAAAATCGAGCTCTTATGATTTATTATGTGTCGAGGGACAGGGAACCATTATCCATCCGGGCTACTCTGGAGTTTCCTTGGCTTTAGTTCATGGCAGTCTTCCAGATGCCATGGTATTGTGTCATTACCCCGGGAGGGAAAAGATAAAGAACTATCAAGTGAGGATTCCGCCTCTTTCCGAGCTGGCTAGGCTGCATGAGGGAGTCGCCGCGCCGGTAAAGCCCTGCAAGGTAATCGGGATCTCCTTAAATACCCAGAGCTTGACCGAACCGGAGGCAAGAAGGGAGATCGACAAAACCGAAAGGGAAACCGGACTCCCCACGGTCGATCCGGTGAGATTGGGATGTGGGAAGCTGATGGATGCATTGGAATTCCTGAAAAAATGACACACCCATCGCGAACTCATGCATTGCCGAAAGTGTAAGATAAAGATGAAGGAGATAAGAAGAGCTTTTCACAAACAGAGGAAGTGGATCTGCCCCCGGTGTGGAAGAGCGAGGTTTCAGGCAATGGGGAAGCCAAAGAGTAGAGTGGACTGAATAGTCAGCCGATACTTCCCGATAAGAAAATGGGAACGTGTCCAGCTATGAATTGAGGAGAAGAGACCGATGAGAAGAAAGCTAATACTTATTATTATCCCCCTTTCCATGATCTTGGCGATTTCAAAAATTACCGGCGAGAGCTGGTTTTGGGCTTACGACAGACTGGGGGCCGTGAGTTCGCTCTGGAAGGCGGAGGTGCCCCTTCGGACCGTTCACAAAAGCCAAGCGGCTTTGGAGAGCTATAAGCTTCGCATAAAGTCGGAAGCCGCCGTGGTGCTGGACGCTACCAAGGGCGAAGTCCTTTTTGAGAAGAACATGGAGAAGGCTCTTCCTATCGCCAGCCTCAGCAAGCTCATGACTGCATTGGTGTTTCTGGAAACCAACCCGAACTTGAATGACACCGCCAGCATAAACGTGGCAGATGCCGAAGGGGCAGGATGGTCTCAGCTGAAAATCAAAGAGATTTTCACCTTGAATGACCTCCTTCACGCTAGCTTGATGAGCTCAAACAATCGGGCTACCAGGACCTTGGCCCGCTCGTGCGGTCTTTCGTCAGGGGAGTTCGTGGCCCGGATGAATCAGAAGGCGAAGAAGATCGGCCTGCAAAACACCGTCTTCTTTGAACCAACCGGACTGGATACCAATAACCGGTCCACAGCCTTAGACTGCGCCCGGCTCCTGTACTTTGCCCAAAAGGAGAGCACAATCGCTGCCATCACGGGAAAATCCACCTATCAGTTCTGCTCGGTAGGCAAGCGGAGGAGACCCCACCAGATCAGGAGTACCAATAAGCTCCTCTGTGGCTCCCTGAACGTGAAGGGAGGAAAGACGGGTTATAATGGTGCGTCCGGGTTCTGTTTGGGCACCTTGGTTGAAGGCAAAGATGGAGAGGAAATCTTGGCCGTGGTTCTGGGTGCACCCTCCAGCGCAGCCAGATTTAGAGAGATGAAATCCATAGTGGAATGGTGCACCCGCTCCTGCGCGTCCCCCGTCGAAGAGGAAAAGTCGGAAGTCCAAGAGAAGACGGGAACCGGAGGTTGATTTACCGCAGGTTCAGATCTTGAGGCAACTGGAATGGTCCTGGAAAGAAGCGACATTGAAGAGGTGGGAGAAGCAGTGGAGGCATTGGGGAACATGGTGGAGGAGGAGCTTGAGGCGATCAATGAACGTCTGGGGCAGCTTCACCAATCCATTGCTCAAACCAAAGAAGAAGTTCTGCTTCAACTGAAAGCAGAGATGATGAAGACCCAGGAGGCGGTGAAAGGAGTTGAGACCGTAATCTCTCGAACTGAGACCAGGCTGGCCGACTTGCAGGAAGGTGCGTCTGAAGAGGAGGATTACGACGACGAGCTTAAGAACGATCTTTTGATCATTAAGAAGGAACTGCAGTCGGTGCGCAGCGAATTAAAGGAATTCATTGAACGGCAGAACCACTTGAACACGGGGTAGAATCAGAACATCTTGAAGACGAATCGTAAAGGTTGAGGACGCAACCCAAACGTCCAGAATAACGGAATCTGCTTCCTACCCATATTCAAAAAACCCGACATTCGAACCGTCGCATTTGGCGGTTTGCCATCAAAGATCCAGGTTTCGCTTGTTTCTCACTTGAAGTTCACGGCTTGACTTCTCACCCTATCCCATAGCGGGATGCTCCCTTCGAATGGGGTCTTTTTACCCAATTAGTGGGAATTTTGCCAGATTATGCAGGAACAGAAGGCATTACTTGGATTGAAATAAGCAAGAACAAGGAGATTCTCCCCAGATTTCCACACCCATCCGAAAAAGTGGGAGAAATTCCTCGTTTTCTTCTTGACAAATGAGAAGGGTTTTGTATACTAATAAATTCTCATGCTGACCTCTCCGATTGAGAGGTTTCGAGGAATTGACTTGAGAAAGGAGATCGCCAGCACGGAGTTGTAGCTCTGTTCGGAACAAGGAAGACGCTAAGGTGGTTGCGTCCCACAGAACAGTGCAATCTATTATCCAGCATCTCGGCTGGAGGAGAGTTGGTCAACGGGAGATTCACTATCGGACGGAACGGACACTGAAAGAAGGAGGACAAAATGGTAACTTGAAAGACATCCTTGACCAGGAAAGCTTTCAAGCAGGAGAGCTTTTTGGATGTTAGCAGAGTTGCTGGATAATTACTCTAAACAAAAGGAGAACCGGTCATGGCAGGAAGAGATGTTTCAGCTAAAGTCGATGCGTTCATGGATAAGATCATTAAGAGAAATCCAGGTGAACCAGAGTTTCATCAGGCAGTGAGAGAGGTAGCAGAGTCTGTAATGTCGTTTTTGGAAGACCATCCCAGATACCAGGAAGCCAAGATCCTGGAGAGGATCGCCGAACCGGAAAGAGTGATCATGTTCCGGGTTCCTTGGATGAACGACAAGGGAGAGGTCCAGGTCAATCGAGGATTCCGCATTGAGATGAACAGCGCCATAGGTCCGTACAAAGGCGGGCTGCGTTTCCATCCGACGGTTTACTTAGGCATTTTGAAGTTCTTGGCCTTTGAACAGGTATTCAAGAATGCCCTCACCACCCTTCCAATGGGAGGCGGGAAGGGAGGATCGGATTTCGATCCCAAGGGAAAGTCAGACGATGAGGTGATGAAATTCTGCCAGAGCTTCATGACCGAGCTGCAGAGACACATAGGCCCCGATACCGACATTCCCGCAGGAGACATCGGAGTAGGCGGACGGGAAATCGGCTTCATGTTTGGTCAATACCGCCGGATTCGGAACGAGTTCACCGGAGTGCTCACCGGCAAAGGTCTGACCTGGGGCGGCAGCCTGATCCGAACAGAGGCCACCGGTTACGGATGCGTCTATTTTGTGGAAGAGATGTTGAAGAGTAAAGGGGACTCCATTCGGGGTAAGATCTGCGCGGTTTCCGGTTCAGGGAATGTGGCACAATACACCGTGGAGAAGGTAAATCAGCTGGGCGGTAAGTGCGTTACCCTTTCCGATTCCAACGGTTACGTTTATGATCCGGCGGGCGTGGATGCAGAGAAACTGGCGTTCGCCATGGAGCTTAAGAACGTAAAGAGAGGTCGGATTCAGGAGTATGCAGACAAGTTTGGATGCAAGTACGTACCGGGAAAGCGTCCATGGGAAGTGAAATGCGACGTGGCTTTCCCCTCTGCCACTCAGAACGAGATAGATGGCGAGGATGCCAAGACCCTAGTCAGAAACGGCTGCAGAGCCGTGGGCGAGGGAGCCAATATGCCCACTACTCCCGAAGGAATAGAGGTTTTCCTCAATGCCAAGATTCTATACGGTCCCGGAAAGGCAGCCAACGCCGGTGGTGTCGCCACCTCCGGTTTGGAGATGACTCAGAACTCCATGCGACTGGCCTGGACCCGTCAAGAAGTGGACGAGAAGCTGCATGGCATAATGAAAGCCATTCACCAGCAATGCGTGCAATATGGAAAAGAAGCTGATTGGGTCAACTACGTGAAGGGCGCCAATGTGGCCGGCTTCATCAAAGTAGCGGATGCCATGTTGGAACAGGGTTTGGTATAACCGGATTTTGCGAAAAAGAAGAGGTGCCGGCAGCTGATCCGGCACCTCTTCTTGCAGAACCAGCCAACTAAGAAGCTCTTCTACGGGATTTACTCCTGGGTCAGTCGAATCTCCAGGTTTCGGGCGCGCTAACGCTTGGAGAGACCGTCAGCTTCCCGATACTGTCATACATACGGCTAAAGAGTAGGCCACCCATGATGAACCGTAATCCAAAACAAGGCGAAGCGAATTCCTCCGGCCAAAACATGGCTGAAGCCTTTTTGGCGCTCTCTCACGAAATACTCCTCTATTCCAATCGAGGCCTTCCTCGGATTGATTTTGTGCGAGAGGTATTGAGAAAGCTGATCGAGTTCTCCGGATGCGATGGGGTGGAGCTCCGGTTGAAAAGACGCCAAAAATACTATCGCTGCGAGATGATCAAAAATGCTGAGACCTCATTTCATTTGGAGTATCTCCCCTGCCTGCATACTGAAGACCATCGGATGATCCCTTGTTCCTCGGAGGTCGATGGCCTGGAGAGGCTCTGCCGGGAAGTTCTGCTGAGGAAGTTTGATCCGGCACTATCCCATTTCACAAAAAAGGGGAGTTTCTGGACGAATGATTTGGAAAATCCCCTCCTTCCCTACGACCTATCCCAGTCAAGCCAGTGGAAATCCCTAGCGGTTTTTCCTTTGGTGGTGGACCAGGACAATATTGGGCTTCTGCATCTGAGAAGCAAGCGCACCGATTTCTTCTCCAAAGAAGAGATAGATTTCTATGAAGGTTTGGCGCAAACCCTGGGGGTGGCTTTTGTTCACCGCAGTGCTCAGGTGGCTTTGCGCGAGCGGGTCAAAGAGTTGACCTGCCTTTACGGGATTGCCAGACTGGTGGCACGCCCGGACCTGTCCTTAGACAAAATGCTGGAGGGCATCGTTGAGCTTCTTCCCCCTGCCTGGCTGTACCCTGAGATCGCCACCGCCAGAATCGTCTTGGACGGGCACTCCTACTCGATGCCTGATTTCCGGGAGGGGAGACACATACAGATTGCGGACATTGTGGTGAGTAGCAAGAGAAGAGGGGTGGTGGAGGTGGTCTACCTCGAAGAAAAGCCGGAGCTGGATGAAGGCCCGTATCTTAAGGAGGAGAGAAGCCTAATCGATGCAGTGGCCAGAGAAGTGGCGTTGAAGATCGAGCGCAGGCAGGCGGAGGAGGAGAAAGCACAGCTCCAGAACCAGCTCATGCATGCCGACCGCCTAGCCACCATCGGGCAGCTTGCCGCCGGAGTGGCTCACGAGCTAAACGAGCCTCTGGGCAACATCTTAGGCTTCGCTCAGCTGGCCACCAAATGCCCACAGCTCCCCACGCAGGCGCTGCAGGACATTGAGAAGATCGTGAATGCCTCCCTACATGCGCGGGAGGTGGTGAAAAAGCTTTTGATCTTCGCCCGCCAGATGCCGACCAAGAAGACTGAGGTGAATTTGAACCAGATAGTAGAAGAGGGACTGTACTTCTTTGAGTCCCGTTGTGCCAAGGAAGGGATTGAGCTGGTGCGTCTTCTCTCCCCGAACCTGCCCGGGATGATAGCGGATGCAGCTCAAGTGCAACAGGTCCTGGTTAATCTGGTGGTCAATTCCATTCAGGCCATGCCCAAGGGCGGCAGGCTTACCATTCAAACCCTGGCCGCAGGTGACTACGTGGCGTTAGTGGTGGAGGATACCGGACTGGGAATGGCCCAAGAAGTGCAAGAACAGATATTCGTACCGTTCTTTACTACCAAGGAAGTAGGAGAGGGGACCGGATTAGGTCTTTCCGTGGTGCATGGGATCGTCAGCTCCCATCGAGGCCAAATCGAGGTCAAAAGCAAAGAAGGTGTCGGCACCCGGTTTGAGATACGGCTTCCCGTGAGCAGGCTATCAGAGGAAGAGGAGAGTGAATAGCATGTCGGCCGCAGTCGATACAGAGCGAATTCTGGTGGTTGACGACGCTCCCAACACCCTGGAGGTGCTTCAAAGAAACTTAACCTCCCAGGGGTACCAGGTCTTCACCGCCTCGGACGTGGCGGAGGCGATCAAGATTCTCGAAGGGACCACGGTGGATCTGGTCATCACCGATCTGAAGATGCCCAAAGTGAGCGGGCTGGACATGGTGCGACACATTCGGGAAAACCTAAAGGATACCGAAGTGATCATGATCACCGGCTACGCCACCATCGAAGGGGCGGTCAAGGCCATCAAGATCGGGGCGGAGGAGTACCTGCCCAAGCCTTTTACTGACCAGGAGCTATTCTTCGCCGTGCGAAAGGTCTTGGACAAGCTGCAGGCACGGCGAGCGGGACGAAATCTCACTCCTCGAGCCACCAAGGCGCCGGGTGGTTTGATCGGAGAATCGGAAGCGATGCTCAAGGTTTTCGAAGCGATCACTAAGGCAGCCTCCACCTCCGCCACCGTGCTCATCACCGGAGAGAGCGGAACCGGCAAGGAGCTGGTGGCGCGAGCCATTCACTACGGCAGTCCGCGTGCCTCCGCTCCCTTCGTGCCGGTGAACTGCGGCGGAATACCGGAGGGGCTCCTGGAAAGTGAGCTGTTTGGCCATGTCAAAGGGTCGTTCACCGGAGCCATCGAATCCCGAGCCGGCTTTTTTCAAACCGCCGACGGCGGCACGATCTTCTTGGATGAGATCAGCGAAACCTCCCTGTCCATGCAGGTAAAGCTGCTCCGGGTACTTCAGGACACAGAGGTCTACATGGTAGGCACAACTCGTCCCCGCAAGGTCGACGTCAGGATTCTGGCCGCCACCAACAAAGATCTGCTCAGCCTGGTCAACAAACAGCTCTTCCGGGAGGATTTGTATTTCCGGCTCAACGTAATCAATATTGCCATTCCTCCCCTGCGAGAAAGGTGGGAGGACATAGTGCTTTTGACCAACCACTTTGCCACCAAATACGCCGAGGAGTTCGGCAAACCCAGCCCCCGTTTCTCCGAGAATGCGCTGGAGGCGCTGAAGCATTATGATTGGCCCGGCAATGTCCGTGAGCTGGAAAACGTCATCCAGCGTCTGGTAGTGATGACCGATGGGGAATCGATCGACGTTCCGGACCTTCCGTCCTTAATGCGGTTCACGGCGCAAAGAGAAATCGGACTGAACCGGACTTTGGCAGAAGTCGAGGTGGAGTACATCCGCAACGTTCTATCGAGCGTGAAAGGAAACAAGACCAAGGCGGCACAGATCTTGGGCATCGATCGAAAGACCCTGCGCGAGAAATTACAGAAACCGACTCCCTCCGAAAATTCCACGAGTTAACTCGATCAATTCGGGGAAATTCTCCCCGGTGATTCAAATCTGTCCGATAATCATTTATCCTTAAAAGAGCTTGCCTTTATCTCTTCCCTTTCTTTGACAGAATAACTATGTCACTGTAACTCATTGGTTTTAGCGTGGTTACAGGTCACAAACAAATGAATTTCAGGAGATGAAAAGCCTCGAATCTCCCGTCTTGGAGGCTTGGCACGGCCATTGCTATAAATAAGGGGGGCCGGTGGAAATGATAAACTCACAAAGGAGGTAGTTGAAATGAAGAATCCATCAACTAAGACCGCTGAGACGACCATAGCCGAGGTCCTGAGAAAGCCGGAATATGGTGGATTATGTCTCACCTGCGACCACGTTCGCAGCTGCAGTTATCCTAGAAATCCGGATCAACCGGTATGGCAGTGCGAAGAGTTCGAAGCCATCGACGCACCGGTGGACCGAACCACGGTCGAGAGTTTTCTGGCGGCCGCCCATGCCAGAAGAGAATCCGTGGTGGCCGAAAATAGCAAGGGCCAGTTCAAAGGGCTGTGCCTGAATTGTGAGAATCGCAAGACCTGCACCTTCCCTAGGCCGGAAGACGGTGTCTGGCGGTGCGAGGAATACGAATAGAAGTCGCCAACGAAACGTTTTCTTCGGCCGTAGATAAGCAATTCGACTTCAGCGTCAGACGGGTGACGTGGAATCAAACCCTTAACGTCCCCGTCTGGCACTGTTTTTAGAGTCAGGCAGACACCAGACTCAAAGGAGGTAAAGATGACAGACGCATCCGGGGGAAGAAGAACCAGCGTGTATGACAACGTGGTCTGGCAATTCAACAAGGCAGCAGACTTGATGAAGCTGGACCTGGACATGCGCAAGATCTTGGGCAAGACCAACAACGAGATCGTCGTCAACTTTCCGGTCAAGATGGACGATGGTCGTATTGAGATGTTGACCGGCTATCGGGTCCAGCATAACAATGCCTTAGGTCCCTACAAAGGTGGGCTTCGTTTTCACCCTGCGGTAGACATTGACGAAGTCCGGGCATTGGCTACCTGGATGACCTGGAAAGGAGCATTGACCAACATACCGTTTGGAGGGGCCAAGGGAGGGATTCAATGCGATCCTTTCAAGTATTCGGCCAGCGAGTTGGAGCGAATAACCCGTCGGTTCACCTTCGCTTTGGGGAACAATATCGGACCGGAGTACGACATCCCCGCACCGGACGTTAATACCAACTCCCAGATCATGGCTTGGATTTTGGATACTTTTCTTTCCACCATGCCGCCGCACGAGAGACAGGCCTGCATCCATGTGGTAACCGGCAAGCCGATTGAGTCGGGCGGAAGCTTGGGGCGCGACAAGGCTACCGGTCAAGGGGTGGTCTACACTATCGAACACTGGGCCAAGGACAAAGGTTTTAACCTAAAAGGCGCCACCTACACGGTGCAGGGATTCGGAAACGTTGGTTCCTGGACTGCTCTGCTTCTAAAACCACACGGGGCGAAGCTGATCGCCGCAGAGGATGCCAGCGGAGCCATCGCCAGCTCCGACGGGATCGATCCGGAAGACCTGGTGGTTTACGCCAAGAAGAACAAGGGCCTTATCGTCGGCTATCCAAGCTCCAAGCCGATCGATCGGAAGACCCTGCTTCGTACCCCGGCCGACATCTTCGTTCCCGCCGCCTTGGAGAACCAAATCACCGGAGAAACCGCCCCGCTCCTAAACGTCAAGTTGGTGGCGGAGGGAGCTAACGGCCCCACGGATCCCGATGGTGACAGGGTACTCCAGCAAAAAGGAATCGATTTGATTCCCGACATCCTGTGCAACGCCGGCGGAGTGGTGGTCAGCTATTTCGAGTGGCTGCAAAACAAGCGCAGCGAATTCTGGGATTTAGCCGAGGTGGACAGCAAACTATACCGGAAGATCGTGAGTGCCTATGAGCACGTGCGAGATACCGCCAAGGAGTATCGGACCGATTGGCGTACCGCAGCTTACATCGTAGCCCTGTCTCGCTTAGAGACGGTTTACCGAGAACGTGGGATTTTCCCATGATGTCTTAACAATCTCAAGCTCAAGAAGAAACCATGGCAAAACAAAAGAGTTTCTGCGATACCGTGATCGAGCATGTGGATGACGCGGCCAAAATGATTGGGTTAGATCCCGACGTCCGCGGAATGCTGGCTAAAACTGCCAACGAGATTGTGGTCAATTTCCCGGTGAAGATGGACGATGGTCGGGTGGAGATGTTTACCGGCTTCAGGGTGCAGCACAACAATGTGATGGGGCCGTTTCAGGGCGGATTACGCTATCATCCTGCACTGGAGCTGGAAGAAGTGCGTGCCTTAGCCACTTGCACGACCTGGAAGGCGGCCATCGCCAATATCCCCATGGGAGGTGCCAACGGCGGAATCAGGTTCAACCCGTCTGAATTCACATTCAACGAGCTGGAGCGAATTACCCGGAGGTTCACCTTCGCTTTAGGGAACAACATAGGACCAGAGTATGACATCCTTTCCCCGGACTTGAGCACCGGTGCTCAGATCATGGCTTGGATATTGGATACTTATCTGTCCACCGTTCCTCCGCACAAACGGCAGGCGTGTAAACACGTGGTGACCGGCAAGCCGGTCAAATCGGGAGGGAGCCTGGGTCGTGACAAAGCCACCGGTCAGGGGATGGTTTTCTTAGTGGAGGAGTGGGCGAAGCTCAAAGGTTTCGACCTGTCCGGGGCCACTTACCTGGTTCAAGGATTCGGAAAGGTCGGATCCTGGGCCGCCCGGCTTTTGAAACCGCATGGAGCGAAACTGGTGGCGGCTGAGGATTTCACCGGCGCCATCCTTGATCCTCAGGGGATAGACCCGGACGATTTGACCGCTTACGTCAGAAAGAATGGCGGAATCAAGGGGTATCCCCAGGCTAAACCGATGGATCATGTTACCTTTCTTCAGACGCAGGCCGACATTTTCATTCCGGCGGCGCTGGAGAATCAGATCACGGGCAATACGGCTCCGCTTCTCAAGGTCAAGCTGGTGGCGGAGGGAGCCAATGGCCCTACCGATCCGGACGGTGACCGGATTCTGCGGCAGAGAGGCATCGACATCCTCCCGGATCTTTTGTGTAACTCCGGCGGATTGATCGTGAGCTATTTCGAGTGGCTTCAGAACAAACGCAGCGAATTCTGGGATTTAGATGAGGTGGATTCCAAACTGCGCAGCAGGATAGTGGATGCATTCAATTTGATAAACACGAAAGCCGCGGAGAAGAAGATCGACTGGCGCAAGGCGGCTTACGCTGCCGCGCTGGAGCGACTGGAGAAAATATACCACCGACGCGGGATTTTCCCGTGACGGAGGCCAAACCTCGGAACGGGGGATTTTTGGGATAGGCTCAACTTCATAACCCCACATCGGCTTCCTGACCACCAACTCCCGAAATCTGATGCTTCCGTAACGACAACACCAGATAACACCGTGGGCGAGGGGGTGGGAATTCTCCTACCCCTTCGAGTCTCAAGACCGTCTCCTCCAGATTTCACCGGAACCATCTTTCTTCGCCGAATCCCACATTAGGTCTTGACAGGAAGTGCCCGCTTTGGTATTTTCGCTCGGGGAACGATCTGCAATTCTTAAGCAGGAGATGGTGAAAAGAGTTCCCAAACTTCTTAAGCAAAGGAGCCGGGATGAACAAGGCATTAGTATTAACTCTATCGGCTTTATTGATTTTCTTCCTCTTCGGCTGCGGGAAGAAAGAGGAGGTCAAAACGCAAAAGACAGAGGAACAGCCGGCCCAAGTAGCTAAGACCGAGGCCCAGACCGAGACCAAACCAATCTCCCAGGAGCCGATCGTGCGTGACAAGAATCCTATCGTGATGATGGAAACCAACATGGGCACCATGGAGATAGAGCTTTACTGGAAGGAGTCTCCCAAGCTGGCGCAGAATTTCTTGAGATTGGTCAACAGCGGATTCTATGATGGCCTGACTTTTCATCGCGTCAAACCCGGTTTTGTCATTCAAGGCGGCGATCCTTTGGGCGATGGAACCGGTGGACCGGGCTACAAGCTGCCCGACGAGCCTACGGTAAAAAAGCATGAGCGCGGCGCCATAGCCATGGCAAGATCGGCAGAAGGTAACAGCGGAAGCCAATTCTATATTTGCTTATCAACAGAGAGCACTGCGCACTTGGACAGTCAGGGCTTCACGGTCTTCGCCCATGTAATCAAAGGTATGGACGTGGTGGACAAAATCGCTCACGTTCCAACCGGCGTAAATGACATGCCCACAGAGAAAGTTATCATGACCAAAGTCTACGAAAAGAAACAGTAGAAGGAAATGATTCGTCTATGTCGGAAGCCCCTGCAGGTTTGCAGGGGCTTTTTTTTGCCGGACGTGCCTCCGGTAACCACCAAAAAATCTTTGGCGCCCCGAATTTTTCACTTGACATCAGGGGAGCGAGTGGTAGATTATGATAAACACCTGTAGAGAGACATAACCAATTTTGTCCAGACTCCGATGGGCAAGAAGAGCGCATCCTCCCCAATTCGATCAGCTAATAAGGTCTTTGATCTTAACGTGTTAGGTGGTATCGGTGGAAGGCTTACGGCTTCTTTGTCGTGTTTCAAAGAATAGACTTTCCGGGTCTTGTCTCTTCGAGGCAAGCTCTTCAATCCTTTCGAAGGAAGGAGGTGATTACGGATGAAGATCACCATCAACTGGCTGGAGAGAATCAACACCACTGACCCACCGGTGATGCAGCCGATGATAGTTGTCGGCGGTGGCGTCTAGCAGAAGGTGGCGGTTACAGCCTGTGGACATCGCCCCTCTGGGGTGATGTCCACGCTTTGAAAGCTCTCGCGTTAAACCTTACAGTTTTGTCCCGTTCAGGGGGGCACTAGCTTAAATCCCTTGAGCAAGGAGGCAGAGAGAGATGAAAATCACCATCAACTGGCTGGAGAGGATCGACACCACCGGACCTCCCACAATGCAGCCCATGGTCATGCCTCCGGGATAGCAGCGGATGACAAAAAGGTGGGGAGGTTTTGCGGTGTGTGGACATTGCCCTTATCAGGCAGTGTCCGCACTCCATTTGCGGTGGAGCATGGCTCTGGCGAGGGTCTTGGATGAATGAGCTTGGTATCTAACACAACCCGGAAACGAGTTTGTGTTGACGAACGCGACATCGGACGGAAGGAGCAAGTCACCAATAATGAGAAGGCGACGACGACATGTCCCCACGAGAGTTGGTTGACCGTCAGAAATACTTGCAAGAGCATCCTCAGAAAGTCAGAGAGGCCATCCAAGAACGAAATCTCCGTCTGATCGGCTGGGAGATCACCAAGGAGTGTGACATGGATTGCCTGCACTGCGGCAATCCGGAGGAATGGAAGGAAAACGAGGGACCCGATCTGACCACCGATCAAGCCAAAAGAATCTTCAAGGAGATTGCCGAGGACTTCGAGCCGGAGAAGCTAACGGTTGCCCTCACCGGCGGCGAGCTTACCCTGCGCCCCGACTTAATGGAGATAATCAGATTCCTGTCCTCCTTGGGGTTCAGAGTCGCCTTATCCACCAATGGATATTTCCTGGGGAAAAACCTGGGGTTCATCGACGAATTGATAAAAGCCAAGACCGAAGCTTTGGCCCTTTCCATAGACGGGAACAAAGGGTCCCACAATAAGCAAAGGAAAAAACGGAGCTTCGGGCAGGTAGTCAAAGCTATCAAGTATCTCAGGACGCGTTATCCCGATCTATACCTGCAAATCACTACTGTGGTCACCTCTTTGAATTTTGCCGATCTGCCCCAAATACACGATCTTCTTGTACAACTGGACGTAAGGGACTGGAAGATCTGCCATCTCATTCCCATCGGAAGAGCCAAGACCAGACCGGACTTGCAGATCTCAGAGGAGCAGACCTTTCAGCTCCTATCTTGGATTTCCTCATTGAACAACAGATTCAGACAGGAGAAGAGTAAACTGAAGGTGAGTCTGGCCTGCGAAGGCTGGTGTGGGGAAGAGTTTGAGGGAAGAATAAGAGATTTCCTCTTCTTGTGCACCGCCGGGATTCAGTCTGCCACCATCACCCATGACGGAAAACTGGGCGGGTGCCTGGAAATCTCGCGAGAGCTTTCCATCCAGGGCGATCTTCTGAAACAAAGATTCAAAGATGTTTGGGAAAACGAATTCAGGAGATTCACAGACAAGGAATGGTTGAGAGACGATGCTCACTGCCAAGCCTGCGACGCCTGGGATTTCTGCCAGGGTGGGGCAATTCATCAAAGAACCCGGGAAGGAAAGCTGATAGAATGCCTCTACCTTTCTCTCAAAGACAAAAAGGAGAGACCGGATGTTGTAAACCAGCTTGAAGGGACGGAAATAGAAGAGGTGGAATTCAACCCTCTGTTGAAGACAAAGGTCGAGGGAAGATGGATCGTGGGACAAGAGGACACCGGAACCTACGGAGAATTCCCGGAGGTGGGGGTTAGGATCTTAGAACAGTTGGAGCAAGAGAAGAACGTCAAAAAAGTAACGGACAAAGTCTATGAGGAAACCAGGCAGTCTTACGACATCCAAGATTTCATCAGATCCATGCTCTCCTCTGGATTCGTCAAAAGCGTCAACGGAATGCTCTTGGACAGAGAAAAGCTGGCCACCCGGAAGATTGAATCGGTCTTCAACCGAATCAACCCCAAGCTCTTCTCGTGGATTCTGTCCTGGCCGGTGGCAGTGATATCTTCGGTCATCGTGGCCCTCGCCCTGATCTTGATGATTTCAAATCCGGCTTTGCGGCCTCATTATCGTTACATGATCGTCTCTAACTTTTTCACCCTGACAGGCTTTGCCGTGGTCATCGCCGGAGCGATTTTAGCGTCCAAACACGAGTTGTTTCACTTCTTTGCCGCCAGAAAATACGGGGTGAAAAGCGCCTTCAGACTAAGCACCAGACTGTATCTGTTGGTAATGGAGACGGACGTCTCCAATGCCTGGGTTTTGCCCAAAAGAAAGAAGCTCATAGTCTATCTGGTCGGAGCCTTCAACGATATCGTAACCCTATCGATATTAGTCATCCTATTGTACCTCGGCTCTAGCCACTCTTGGCTGGCGAGACTGGCATCCGGGGCCAATGGGGGAGTTCTCGGGTCACTTTACGGCTTCCTGTCCCATCCGTGGTTTGACAAGTTAGCCAAGCTTTTCATCTTTTCCAGCTTCTACATGATAGTCTTCCAGTGCATGTTTTACATGCGCACGGATTTTTACTATGCCATTGCCCACAGCCTAAATTGCCGAAATTTGATGGAGGATACCAAGACCTTCATATACTTGCGGGTGATTCTCCCGGCCTTGAAGAGGGTATCCGGCATGGGAATTGCCCCGTTTAGAAACAAGATGAATTCCCTGATAGAAAGAACCAAAGACACCCGATTAACGGCCTCCCCCCACGAGCTGAAGGTGATACGTTTCTATGCTCCGTTCTTTGCCCTTGGGGTCAGCGTGATGCTTTGGTTCTTCATCTTCAACCTGCTGCCGGTTCTCTTGACTCTCTACGTCGGTGCTTTCGGCACCCTAATCCGAGCTTTCACCCTGGGAGCGGCAACCGTCGGGTGGAGAAACATTGCTGACGCCTCCACCTTCATATTCATTCACGTCGCTTACTACGGTACGGCCGCCTATCTGATCAACCGCTCCCGGAAAAGGAAAGCTCAATTAAGCTTGGTTTTGTCAACTCCGTAAGGACAATCCAGATCGGACAGGGGTTGCCAGACGGGCACGTCCGTGCACCCCTGCCAGGGAAAGGAATAGAGGTGTAACTCCCATCCTAGACTAAAATCATAATCCCCCTTTCACAAAGGGGGATTAAAAAGTTGACAAAATGGAGTGTAAAAATTTGTATCACCAAGAAACGTAGAAAACCACCTCTCCCCCTATGTTCCTCCTCTCCATACATGTAGAGCGGGGGAAACAGGGGGTGTGGTAAAGAAAGGAGTAAGAAATGAAAAAGCTATACCTGATTTCGGTATTCGTTGTCCTCTCTTGGTTCTTATACAACCAAGCTTCGGCTGAAGTTCCCCAAATGATTAACTACCAGGGGAAGCTAACCAAGACAACCGGTGCGCCTCTGGATACGACTATCCAGATGGTCTTCACCATTTATGCAGACTCAAACGGCAGTACTCCTCTGTGGACTGAGACGCGGTCTGCAGTGGTAGTGGAGAAAGGAGTGTTTAATGTTCTTTTAGGAAGTGTGAACTCAATTCCCTATTCAGTTTTTGATGGCTCAATAAGATATTTAGGGGTCAAAGTAGGCGACGACCCGGAGATAACACCCAGAAAGCCGATGGTGAGCGTGGCATATGCTTATCACGTGGGCAGCATCGACGGGGCAATGGGTGATACAATATACGTAAACAGTATTCACATAGACCCGACAACAAGATATTACTCGATCCCTTCTTTTTCATTTGACCTGCTCCAGAGCGCTGCTTATGGGATGGCAGAGTTTAGTGAACACCAAGAGTGGCGTTCCTGCTTTAGTGGATCCTCAGGTCCCAAAATTGGGGTTTCTGCGCCCATTCACCTTCCGCAGGGTGCAATTATAACTAAAGTTGTACTCTACTATAACTCTGATTATAACCCCCCAGGGAACCCTGGCACTTTTAGGGTCTCGCGTGCAACCTATTATTATCTCCCCCAACAAGTTGACACATTGGGAATCGTTCCATTGGAACGGCATGTGGTCTCTTGGGACTCTGCCACAGTTTCTTCGTTTTCTAGTGCTATGATTGACAACAGTAAATTTTTTTACTTCTTAACAATAGAGGTCGCCCCGGTGTATCTTTGTTTTTATGGTGCACGCATCGAGTACGTAATTGAAAAACCATTACCGTAATTATCGGATAGGAGCCATCAATGAAAACGAATACCAACGAACTTATTTTATTTAGTAGCATATTCCTGTTAGTTCTTGCCTAAGAGACTCTCTGGGGTAACGATATGTCACCGCATGCACGTGGTTCTGTTCTTGTTTTGTCGAGTGATAGTTGTGTCGGGCGTATGGTCACCTTTCGTGGTCACACAAAAGCGTTTTTTACCTCACCCCCTTTTGTTCCTCCTCTCCTTAGTAAGGAGAGGGGGACAGGGGGAGAGGTCAAGAAAACCACAAAAACACTTCTCCCCCTTTCATAAAGGGGGAATCAAAGGGGGATTAAAAAACTATAAAATGGAGTGTAAAAACTTATATAGTTCTAACTGACTTTAGTCAGGTGTGCATGCATTCATAAGAATTTTGGAGTTCACGCCACTAAAGTGGCTGGGAACTTGCACAGATAAGTAGTCGCAAAAGCACAAAGGAGGAATTTTGAACAAAAGGATTAAGGTTTTTTTGCTTTTAATGCTCTGGTCCCTTATTTCAATTAATTCCATATCCCTGGGAGCTGAACAGACGGAAGAGAAAAAGATGAAAGCAATCTATGTGACCGAGCCACCCAAAATCGACGGGAAACTGGATGATGTCTGCTGGCTAAAACAGGAGCCGATCACGGATTTTGTCACCATGTATCCGGTGCAAGGAGAAAAACCTGCATTTCACTCGAAGGTAAGGATTGCCTACGACAATCAGAATCTCTATGTCGCATTCGAAACCATTCTCCCCGAGTCATTGAAGGTGACCGCCCGGACCTTAAAAAGGGACGATGCCGAGGTCAACTATGACGATTGTGCCTTCATCTATTTGGACTGCATGAACGACAGAAGAAGCTGTTACTTCTTCGGAGTAAATGCCTTAAACTCGCAGTATGATGGCCATGCAGAGGCGGAAGGCTCCAAGATGGACTTAAAATGGGATGGGATCTGGCAGTCGGCCACCAGCTATTCCTTACATGCCTGGTCCTGTGAATTTGCCATTCCTTTTCGGATCCTCCGGTACGATCCCAAGGCTCCCCGGTGGGGGATAAACTTCCTGGTGGATTTGCAGGGAAGGCAGATCGGTTACTGGTCTGAGACCGGGATGAATCCTGCCGGCGTATCCAAGTATGGAAACTTGGTGGGTCTGGAGCAGATTCAAGCCCGCACCCACGTCAATCTTTTCCCGTACTTAGCCTTCAATCACGATAAGTATGCGGAAAAAGAGGACAAGTTTCAAGCGGGGTTGGACGTGAAGAGCGATTTGACCAATGCTCTGACCCTGAATCTGACCCTGAATCCGGAATTTGCCTTGATTGAAGCGGATGTGGATACCTTCAATCTCCTTCCCCAAGAGAGACTGATTCCGGAGAAAAGACCCTTCTTCTTGGAAGGTTTGGAGCTATTCAAGACCCCTATCACGCTTCTCTATACCCGCTCCATAGGTAGTCGGCGGGAAAGGCAAAACCCGGTCGACATCCTGGGTGGGGCCAAGCTGGTGGGGAGAGTCGCAGGTCTCTCCCTGGGGGCATTGAACGTGGCCACAGACAGAGCCGACGGGATTCCGCGGGAGGATTATAGTGCTTTCCGGCTGCAGAAGGACATACTCAAATCCTCCACCATCGGCTTGTTGGCCACCTCCACCCACGAATTGAAGGGAGACGGTCTCAATGACTCCCGCTGGATAGACGGAGCCTTGGCTTTCGATTCTTATCTATCCTTGGGCAAGGATTTTGGTCTTTATCCCCTTGTATCTGTCATCCATCATCCTCATGGCGACGACAAAAAAGACCGATGGGCTTATTACCTGGCCTGCCAAAGGCTGGGTAGCGCTCCTCTTCAGTTCGACCTCAAGTTTCAGGACATCGCCGAGAACTGCACGACCTCCACCAGCTATATCCCTTACACAGACATTAAAGGAGGCTCTGCTTATCTGAGTTACAGCTGGTGGGTAAGAAAACACGGTTTCTACAACTTGAACCCCTATGGTTCATACGACTACTACGAAAACCACGACCACAAGAAGACACAGCAGCACTTTTATTTGGGCTTCGGAAGCACCTTAACCAACATGACCGACGTTTACTTGACGCGTTATGAATACCTCTTCAAATTCCCCAAGTACAGACGTCCTTACCAGTTGCCTTACGATTTCTCTGTCACCTATGATTATTGGGAGCTTTACCTGGGCACGCACACCTGGAAAAGTGTGGTGGGAAGCATCACTTACGGAATCGGAACCCAGTACTATCTTTTTGATGTTCCGGGAATGTCAACCACCAAGTTTGTAGCAGTCGGTGACAAGTACTTCAAGCTGAGACCGAAGTCCTGGGACAACTCGTATCGGCATCTGGCCTTTTCCTCACAGATCAAACCCATAGACCGGCTGCAGCTGATCGTCACCTTAGAAAACGTTCATTTCGACTTTTTGTCGTCGAGCGCTACGGACACTTCATCCAGTGAATGGATAGTCTCGGCCCGCTCCCATCTTCTGATTATCCCCCAGCTTTCCTTCAAAGCATTTTACCAGGATGATCGGAAGGACCAGACCACCGATCTGAACCTCTTGTTGGAATACAACTACTTGCCCGGAAGCTACATATATCTGGCTTACAACCACAATGAGAACTTGGTTATGAATCCGGGAGAAGTGGAGCTGTCCAAAAGGAAAGAGGATCTGTTTTTTGTGAAAACAGACTACTGGTTTAGCTTTTAGGACCGGCACTCGGATAATCGGTCTTTCCCCACCGCTTGTCCGGTCTTCATGACATGAGAGGAGCGGGAAAAAAAGAGGCCCCGATCCCGCAAGTCGCGGGATCGGGGCTGGATGCTCCCCCTTATTTTCAATTCAGGGTTCGCAGTTTGTGATTTCTGGTCCCATCCACCACCCCCAAAAAGTCCATGGACGGTTCGCGGTCCGTCCTTCTTAGCCCCTTCCGCTGCTTGCGAACAGGTCCCTCTCTAACACGGAGGCGGCCCTCCTTTGAAGAGGTAGTTAATCAGATAGATAACGTCGGACGTATTCACAATCCCATCGCAATTCACATCGCCGGCCTGCCGGGGAATGGGTGCAGGGCCGGACAGAAAGAGGTAATCGACCAGGTATACGACGTCCCCCGCATCCACCAGGGAATCGTGATTGGCATCCCCGTGGATGAATGAAGTTTGGTTCACCAGGATGTAAAGCTGTTGATTGTCAGTTTTGGCCGGGGAGCTGGAATCGGTCACCTTCACGGTGAAATCGAAGCTGTCCAAAACGGTGGGGACACCGGAGATGATCCCGGTCAGAGAGTCCAGCACCAGACCGTTGGGCAAGCTGTCGATTTGAACTTTCCATTTGTATGGAGGCACTCCCCCCATGGCCAGAAGAGTCTCGGCGTAAGCGGAGGACAGGGCGGCTGACCGCAAATCTGTGGTGACTATGTTCATTCCATAGGAGACGGAAGACGAAGACTTTAGGATCCAGCCATCCGGATCTATGCTCACACTGGTGGGGGCCGAAGGCACCCGCACGACAAAATCCTTGTGCCGCGGATCGTTGAATGCCACCACCGTGGTATTGCCGGAACTTGTGGCGACCCGCAGGTCGATCGGCATGGTGAAGAAGTTGGGATTGGTGCTTTGAGTCTGGTCCAAGTGAATGAAGACGTCGTAATAGCCTCCACCGGCCGCCTGGAAAGTATAGGAGTACTGATACCGTGGATAGTAGGTCCCGTAAATCCACTCCTGGAAGAAATAGTCCAAGTCTTTGCTCGAGACCGCCTCACAAATGCCTTGAAAATCCTCTGTTTCCGCCACTCCGTTGGCGTAGCGCGGATCGGAATAGTAGCTTCGGAAAATGTGAAAGAAGGTGGAATCCCCCACCATGTGTCTCAACATGTGCAGCACCCAGGCGCCCTTATCGTAGACAATGTTCCCGAAAATGCCGTTGGCATCCGTAGTGTCTTGAATGAATATGCTTCCACCGCTCAGGAATTGCGCCCCGTTCATGTATGAGTGATAGCCGGATGCTCCGCCTTTGTGTTCAGCCCAGAGCGCTTCACAGTACGTGGCAAACCCCTCGTTCAACCAGATGTGGTGCCAGTTGTGGCAGGTGATGTAGTCTCCCCACCACTGGTGAGACAGCTCATGAGCTATTACCGTTTCCGAGTACCATGAATAGAGTATGCTGGTGCAAGTCTGATGCTCCATGGCGCCACCCCAGGTAAAATGCGCCATCCCATATTTCTCTTCAACCCAGGGATATTCCCCGAAGGTTTCGGCGTAATACCGGATCATCGACGGAGTGACGGGATATAACGACTGAGCCTGTGACAGGTACTCCGGATAGACATAGTAGTTGACCGGTATGGAATCCCCGGCCAGGGTATGGTACCAGTTGGAGAAGATGGCATAGTTGGTGGCAGCAATGGAGACCAAATAGGTAGTGATAGGATATCTCTCGTGCCATTTGTAGGTCTTGGTGGAGCCATGATCGACTATCTCTCGCAGAAGCCCGTTGGAGGCCACGTACAGATCCGAGCGGACGGTGGTGTTGATGTCGACCGAATCCGCTTTGTCGCGGGGAAGGTCCTTGCACGGCCACCAGGCCTGGGCAAAGTATGGCTCGCTCAACGTGCATATGATCGGCTTGGACGGACTACCATGGGTTCCCCAGTCGAAGGAAGCCAATCCCCCTTCCAGCGGATGGCCATGATAGTAGACCGTTAGATCAAAGGGCTGGTTGTTATAAGTGCCATTCAGAAAAACGTGGATGAGGTTGCTGTTCCAGGTGAAGGAGGCGTGAGCGTTATTGTTGATGATCGAGTCGACGTACATCTGGGAGTTATCAAAAAAATTGAGGTCCACCACGTTGAAACCCGTAATCAATGCTTGGGCATACAGGTACACCGAACCGTACACGATTTGCGTAGTGTCATTCAAGGTCAAGTCCAATCGATAATACTTGGCGTCATAGTCAGCCTCAGCCATGGTCGCCTTTGTCGGCATCGCTATTTGCATCTTGCGCAATCGGTTAAGCGTTCTGGCTTTCATCTCTCCCATCATCTTATGGAACTGACTCGGTGTGGTGTTCTGGTCGGTTAAGATCGTCTCCTCTTTTTGGCTACTCAAGTTCTGGGCAGGCAGATTCTGACACCAGACGGTGAGAGAAAACACAAAAAACCCCAAAAGGAACGTGAGAACAAGACGTTTCACAGAAACCTCCTCGGAAAGATATGATTTGTTTAGTTCCAAGTAAACAGCCGAACAAAAAGGCCAAACTCACTTTCGTTTTGGAGTTTGACCCATTCACAACTTAACACAAAATCCCATTTTGTCAACGTTTTTCTTGTTTTCCAGGTCAATTCAGCCACGTCTTCCTTCGAACTCGGACTCAAATATACATTACGGTTGACACTGCCCCGGTATTCACTTAAATTCTCGAAAGCAGTGGAAAGTGTAGAGAAATTAGAAGCTGCATCCTATTCAAAGCAACGATTCAGAGGGCCTCCTCATTTCTCGTGCTGACGATGACTGGTCAATCGCTTTTCTCGCAACTGCTTTCAGAAGTTGGTGTTGGCTCGGATTGGGTTTCTGTGTTCCCACCTGATCGGAGAGGGTCCGACAATCTCCCCCCTCATCCGTACCCAGATCCGGATGGTAGCCCAGCCGTTCAGCCACCCATTACTTCTCATTTCGGCAGGAGCGGAGCATGGCTTGATCTTTGGTCGGACTTTGCATTGGTCGATGGATGAATCGACGTCTGGGTCAACGGATGAAACGGATGGAGCAAATTCCCCCTCCCTTTGGTATGTACCGTACGGTTCATGCCTTGGGGGAGAGGGTTAGGGTGAGGGGGTTAGTCCTAAGAGCTAGCATCAGCCATGAGCAACCAACCCAAGAGCTACGAAGAGGCGCTTTCCTATCTGTATAACTTAGAGCGCTTTGGCATCAAGTTAGACCTGTCGAATATCACCGCTTTGGATAACCGGCTGGGGAATCCTCATCTGAAGTTTCCTTCCGTTCACGTTGCCGGGACCAATGGTAAAGGCTCAGTTGCCGCCATGCTTCATTCTATCCTGTCCGAGGCGGGTTACAAAACCGGCCTTTACACCTCTCCCCATCTGGTAGATTTCAGGGAAAGGATCAAAGTAAGACAGGATTTGGTCGAGCCGGAGTTCATATTCGATTTTGTGGGGAAGCTCAAAAGTGAGATAGACAAGAACGGTTACACCTTTTTTGAAGTCACCACTGCGTTGGCATTTCAATGGTTTGCTCAAGAGAAAGTTGACCTAACAGTGGTGGAAACCGGCCTGGGAGGGAGATTGGACGCTACCAACGTCATAAACCCGCTTATTTCAATCATCACGAATGTAGGTCTGGAACATACGGAATATCTGGGGGACACCATTCCGCAGGTCGCTCGAGAGAAGGCGGGCATCATTAAGAATGGAGTTCCGACCATCACAGCCGTGAATCAGCCGGAAGCTTTGGAGGTGATCAAATCCATCTGTGCCGAGAGGAGTTCAGAGCTTGTCGCTGTCCAAGAGAAATCAAACTATACCATTTTGAGTTCCTCGATTCTTGGATCGAAATTCAACTTCTCGTCTGGAACCGATATGTACGAAGCCTTGGAGCTGAACTTAGCCGGAAGACATCAGGTCCTGAATGCTGTTATCTGCTTGACGGTAATTCCAAAGTTAAGAGAATTAGGCTATCGGATCGACGAACAGGCAATACGAAATGGCTTGAAAAACGTAAGCTGGCGAGCGAGATTGGAGGTTTTCAGGAAGGAACCTTTGGTACTGTTGGATGTCGCCCACAACCCGGCAGGAATACGAACCTTAGTTGAAGCTTTGAATCAGCTTCTCCCCGAAAAGCGGATTATCTTTGTCTTTGGTGTGATGGAGGACAAAGATTATCGCTCGATGTTGATAGAAATGTGCCGGAAAGCCAAGTTCATAGTGCTCACCAAGCCGGATTACAAGAGGTCTGCCGAACCGGAAGCGTTGGAAAGGACTCTTAAGCAGACAAATACCCCTTACGAAATCATTCCCATGGTCAAACAAGCCTACCTTTTTGCCCTCAAAAATGCCCAACCTGATGACATAATCTGCATCACCGGGTCGCACTTCACGGTCGGGGAGTTTTTGAGCCTGTTCCCATAGAATGCCTCGCCTGCCATTTGTTCGTCGAGGGTGCCCTCACCCTCGACCTATAAGCTGTGTGGCAGGCTAGGGGTACCCTGCCACAACAACCAAAAGAGGGGGAGCTACCCGACAACCAAGAAGGCTTATCATTGTCGGGTAGCCCTACCCTTCGGGGCGAACCATTCGGTTCGCCCCTTCCCCGTGAAAGACCGACCCGCAAGCTTGCCTTGATAAGGATGCGTTCCAAGTTTAACAAGTTTACGTTGACAAAGGGTTACTTCGAGAATATACTTATGTCATAGACAAAACAGGTCTTTTCCTCTCTCGGAGATAAAAATGAAATTCACAGCTGATTTTCACGTGCATTCCAAATACAGTCGAGCCACCTCCAAGGATATGGATGTGGAGAACATGGCTCGATGGGCCAATCTAAAGGGCGTGAGCTTGCTGGGCACAGGAGACTTCACGCACCCTTTCTATTTTGCTGAGCTGAAACAGAAATTACAGCCTCTGGGCAATGGGCTTTTCACTCTGAAAAAAGAGTTCAAGAAGAGCTTAGGAAACGGCCAACAGAATGAGGTTCATTTCATGCTCACTACCGAGGTGAGCAATATGTTTCAACAGGGTGGTGGGTCCAGACGGATTCACACCATGATCTTTGCTCCCGGCTTTGAGGTGGTAGGAAAGATTAATGAGGAGCTTACCCAGTTTGGAAAATTAGGTTCGGATGGTCGACCCATCTTCGGTTTCCCGGCCAAGGAGCTGGTGGAGATCATCCGGGACATATCGGATGAATGCTTCATCGTGCCGGCCCACGCCTGGACGCCGTGGTTTTCGGTGTTCGGAGCCAATTCGGGTTTTGATTCTATACAGGAGTGTTACGAGGAGCAGACCAGACACATCTCATGCATTGAGACCGGTCTATCCTCCGATCCGCCTATGAACTGGCGCTGGTCCGCCTTGGACAAGATCGCTTTGATCTCCAACTCGGACGCTCATTCCCCTAATCGCATCGGCAGAGAGGCCAATGTATTCGATTGCGACATGAGCTTCAAAGAGATAATAAAGGCCATCCGGACGAAAGACAAAACCAAGTTCCTCTCCACGATTGAGTTTTTTCCGGAAGAAGGGAAATATCACTACGACGGGCACCGAAGCTGTGACATACTTTTCTCGCCGGCCGAATCGAGAAAGAACAAGAATATCTGTCCCGTCTGCGGCAGGAAATTGACCATAGGCGTGATGAATCGGGTGGAATGCTTATCCGACCGCCCGGCAGGATTTACGCCGGACAACGCCATCCCCTGTAAGCATCTGATCCCTCTGGTGGAGATCATTGCGGAAGCTCTGAATCAAGGAGTGGATACCAAAGGAGTGGAAAACGAATATTTAAGGTTAGTTTCCGTCTTTGGCACGGAATTCAGAATACTACTCGATCTTCCTCTGGAGGAATTAGAGAAATCCGTGCCGCCCAAGATACTCGAAGGGATCAAGAGAGTGAGGGACGGCGAGCTGGACATCGTCCCCGGATATGACGGCGTGTATGGCAAAATACAGATATTCGGAGAAAAGGAGAAGGTAGAGACAAAACAGTTGGGATTATTCTGACCTCACCCCCTATCTCCCCCTGTCCGTAAAACGGAGACGGGGACTAAGGGGAAGAGGTTTCAGTTTCCCTCTCCCCTTGTGGGAGGGGGATACAGGGTGAGGGGGATGAAAGAGCAAAATTCGAAAAGAAAAATGCAAAATCGGAGATCAAAATCTAAAGTTAGAAGAATAGCAGTCGTGGGTCGGTTTTCTTGCCGAAGGTGAGATACTCGACAAGCTTAGCTGGCGGAGACAATTATGATTGAGAAGGTTGTGCGAAAAGGGAGTTTGAAAGACCTATCGGAAATTAAGGAGAACCTAACTTACTGGTTGTCCAAGACTCCCGAGGAACGTATCGCAGAGGTTGAGCGCTTAAGGAGACAGTATCATGGAAGTTCAGCCAGACTTCAAAGAACTGCTCGCATTATTCAACAAACACGGAGTTGATTACATAATCGTCGGCGCTTACGCACTTGCGCACCATGGAGCTCCTCGCTACACAGGTGACATGGACCTACTTGTGCGCCCGAATCCGGAGAACGCTAAACGTATCCTCCGTGCGTTTGACAAGTTTGGTTTTGGTTCTCTTGGCCTGAAGATAGAAGACTTCGCTTCCCCTGACCAGGTAATACAAATCGGCGTGACACCGGTCCGCATAGATATCGTGACATCGCTAACCGGGGTGTCCTGGGAACAGGCAGCTGCAGGCCGGATTGCAGGAGCTTACGGAGACCTTGAGGTATACTACCTTGGAAAAGAGCAGTTTATTCTGAATAAGCGTGCCCTAGGGAGAAAGAAAGATCTCGCGGATCTGGAGGCTATTGGCGAGGAGTGATTTGCGGAGAATACAAGGGAAAGGTTATAGCGGTCACCTTCATGCGACTTGTCTTTGTTCGATCCTTCGGCCCTTCGATAGGCTCAGGGTGCTCCAGTAAACTCGAAGCACAAGCTCAGGATGTGCCACAAGTCGAACCGCACCTGTGGAAAGGGGGAAACAGAGGAAGAGGTCAGAGGTCTATGTTTCCTAATTATAACAACGGAATAGTAGATGATGAATTGCATGTAGCTGAGAAATTTGTCAATTATCTTAATCAAACTTATATAAAGGACTTCGTCTTGCCCAGCCATCCAGTGGAAGACAGAGGTATTGATGCTTTAACTCAGAGCAAATCCAATCCAGCGGAAATATTGAAAATGCAAATAGTAAGCTCTGACTTTAAAGCAAAAGAGCAATTGGGCAAAGAAAAAACTTACGAACCAATCAGAGATAGAACACAGAAGATCATGGATACAATAGTGAACCCCATATTACATAAATCTCTTAGATATTCACCAGATTTCAAAAAGGATATTGTTTTAGTTCTTGATGGTTGGTGGACTGTAAGAAAAGAGGATTTGGATTATTTTAAAACGCATTGTCTGAACAGTTATCTGATTTTAGAAGATGCGGGGTTTAAAGAAATTTGGTTTGTGAGCATGAAAGATGGAGGACCAATCTATAAGCTTTTTCCTTTATTATCTTGACGTATCTGCATTAAGATGGAGTATTGCGTAAATACAAGAAAAAGCGTATCTTTTATCCGATTGTAGGAGAGATAAAACTATGACCAAAAAAGAATATACTTTTAGAATTGAATACAAAGTAGATAAAAAGAGCGGAAGAGTAGTTGCCACTATTCTAGAATTAAACCATGTCTCCTCCTTTGGTGATACTTTTGCTGAAGCAGAGGCAAATGTTAAGGAGGCGGCTTTGTGCTATTTAGAAACACTTCATATGGAAGGTAAGCCCATACCCAGATCAGCATTTCATACCGAAGGGACTCATATTAAGCTTTTTGGAACACGTCGATTGGTCACAAGGTCTTGATGACAAGGCGTAGACCAGGTTTCCCCAAATAGGGATACCCAACGGCTATGTAGCGTTCAGCTTTGTGCCCCCTGCATAAGCTAGGAAATTAAAAATTGAAGAATAGAGGTTAAGATGCTTAAAGAGGTTTTCCTTTTAGATGATCAAAGTCGAATAGCGCTCTTTGCTCCTCTTAAGGGGTTGATTATGGAAGTAAAAGAAGGTGAGAAAGACAAAGTTTCACAGTTAATAGACCAGCCGCATTTCTCTTTTGGGCATCTGACTAATATATTTCCAGAGATAGAACGCAATCGCTTATTTCAAGAAAAGCCGAAAGATCGAGACTCGCCAGAAAAAGAAGGAGAGTTTTCTCCTGACTCTGTTGTTCTCTTCACAACCCTAGATTGCAATCTTCGCTGTATCTATTGCTACTCCAAGGGCGGCGAGCAAAGCGTAAATATGACCTGGCAGATTGCGGAAAAAGCAATAGATTTCGTCATTAGAAATGCGAAGCTGAAAGAGCAGGAAGAAAGCTTTCTGGAGTTCCATGGTGGAGGTGAACCAACTAGGAATTGGTCCATTTTCCAATCAGCGCTGGAGTATTTCCAACAGAGGGCGCAAGAAAACAGCCTTACGCCGAAGGTCAGTCTTGCAACAAACGGAATGCTTTCTACGAAGCAGATTGATTGGATAGCGAGCCGTATTAATTCGGTGCAGGTTTCTTTGGATGGAATGGAAGAAATTCAGAATTTTCAGAGGCCAACAGTTAGTGGTGGTGCCTCCTTCGCTGTGGTTTACAATACAGTAACATCATTTTTAGCAAAGAAAATCCAAGTAACCATTCATTGCGTTATCACAGAGAGGAGTGTACACAGGATTCCAGAGATTATTCATTTCTTCATAGCCAATTTTCCGGACACAACGATTCACCTCGAACCAGCCTGTGAATGCGGTAGAGGACTACAGATGGGTCAAAGGTTTCCGTCTCCAGAGCTATTTATCAGTGGTTTTATTGAAGCGGAGAAGCTAGCTGAAACCTTCGGTGTGGAGCTCTTCTATTCAGGAGCAGGTCCGAGATTGGGAGAATTCCATCAGGGTTTCTGCGGTGTCTCTTCTCCGAATTTTGTTGTAACGCCGGCCGGTCTTGTGACCGCTTGTCATGAAGTTGCTGAAGAGAAACACCCACTCGCTAACTACTTCATTTACGGCTATCTCGACCACCAAGACACAAATTTTGTTTTCGATTACGAAAAGATCAAGAATCTGAGGAGTTATACTACCGATGTCAATTCTAGTTGTAAGGGATGTTTTGCTCAGTACTACTGCGCGGGTGATTGCTTAACAAAAAGTCTAAATAATAATCACGGAAGAAAGACACCTCTTCTGAATCCGCGGTGCGAAATAAACCGAGCGCTTATGAAATATTATGTGTTCAAGAAACTCTTTATGAACGAGAAGGAGGATTATCATGAAAGAACAAGTAGGTAATAATCGAGGCCGCAAGGTCAAAGCAGACGTTTCTCGCGCCTCAAGCGATGTGCGACGGATTATCTATCTTAAGGACGAGAACATCTCTCTATCTGAAAGGTGTCTTACCCGAATCAAATGTCCTGGACACTGTGCCTGTGCAAGTAAAAAAAAGGGGTAACATTTAGGCAAGATTGTTGTCATGCGGGGCAGACAACTATGTAGCATCTGGCTTGTCGGGTAGTCTTGCGACAGCCCGACCTACGAGTCCGCATAGGGGCGGGAATTTATCCCGCCCGACTGTTGCGCAAACATAAGGAAAAGCTTATATTTGCCTCGCCCCCTATCTTCCCCTCTCTTTGCTAAGGAGATGGGGACTAAGGGGGCAGAGGTTTCAGTTTCCCTCTCCCCTTGTGGGAGAGGGATACAGGGTGAGGGGGAATAAAACTAAAGGATGTGCAAATCCGGATCCTCAGGACAGTTCAAAATTCAAGATTAGAAGATCTGACTTGTTCGATAAATCGACCCCCTGCAAGTGAATAATCTTAATTTTTGAATTGCAATTTTGCATTTTTCTTTCTAAATTTTGAACTGAAAACAAGATGCTTCGCTCCGCCCTGCACCAGATGGTACAGGACTCCGCTGAGTACGACACCATAGTGCAAATAAGGACATGATTCCATGGCAATGGAAAGAGAAAAGATAGTTCCGGTATATATCGAAGAGGAGATGAAATCCTCCTACATCGACTACTCCATGTCGGTGATCACCGCCCGCGCTCTGCCGGATGTTCGGGATGGGCTGAAGCCCTCCAACCGGCGCATCCTGGTGGCAATGAACGATCTCAATTTGGCGCCGGGAAGGCCGCACCGTAAATGTGCCAAGATCGCCGGCGATACCTCGGGGAATTATCATCCGCATGGCGAGCAGGTGGTCTATCCCACCCTGGTGCGCATGGCGCAGGATTTCAACATGCGCTATCTCTTGGTCGACGGACAGGGCAACTTCGGTTCCGTCGACGGCGACGCTCCGGCGGCGATGAGATACACAGAGGCTCGGCTTGCCCCTGTGGCAATGGAGATGTTGGAGGATTTGGATAAGGAGACGGTCAAATTCGTCCCCAACTACGATGACACCCGACAGGAGCCGACAGTCCTCCCCAGCAAGTTCCCCAATCTGATCTGCAACGGCGCATCCGGCATTGCCGTGGGGATGGCGACCAATATCCCGACGCATAACTTGAACGAAGTGGTCGATGCGCTGGTGGCGTTAATTGCCAACCCGGAATTAGCGGATGAAGAGCTTTTGAACCATGTCCAGGGACCGGATTTTCCTACCGGTGGCATTATCCAAGGCAGAAGAGGCATAGTAGAGGCATACAGGACTGGCAGAGGCAGAATTATCGTAAGAGCCAAGGCTAGTGTAGAAAGACAGAAAAGCGGCAAAGAGAGCATAGTCATAACCGAGATACCATATCAGATCAACAAATCCAATCTTCTGGAGAGAATCGCGGAACTGGTGCGCGATAAGCTCGTCGAGGGGATTTCAGATCTAAGGGACGAGTCGGACCGCGATGGAATGAGAATTGTGGTGGAGCTAAAGCGCGATGCTACTGCCGAGGTGGCCTTAAACCAGCTCTTCAAACACACCCAGATGCAGACCACTTTTGGGGTGATCATGTTAGCTTTGGTGGATGGCCAGCCCAAGGTCCTCACTTTGAAAGAGATGCTGAGCTTCTTTATCGCCCATCGGCATACGGTGATCACACGGAGGACTCAGTTTGAGCTCAAGCAGGCAGAACATCGGGCCCACATTCTGGAAGGTCTGAAGATCGCGCTGGACAACATAGATGCGGTGATAAAGCTGATCCGGGCGTCGAAAACCCCGGAGGAAGCCAAGAAGGGTCTGATGGAGAAATTCAAGCTCTCCGAAATTCAGGCTCAGGCCATCTTAGACATGCGACTTCAAAGGCTTACCGGATTGGAGAGGGAGAAAGTTGAGCAGGAATATCTGGAAGTCATCAAATTGATCGAAAAGCTCAAAGGGATATTGGAAAGCAAAGCCCAGAGAATGAACATAATCAAAGACGAGCTTCTGGAGCTGAAGAAAAAGTATGGGGATGACCGGAGAACCGAGATAAAAGAGGAGGAGGAAGAGGAGTTCACCATTGAGGACCTGATCGCAGAAGAAGACATGGTGATCACCATCACTCACTCCGGGTACATCAAGAGGTTAAGCGTCACCTCGTACAGAAGGCAGGGACGAGGAGGAAGAGGGGTTATTGGGATCGAAACCAAAGAGGAGGATTTCGTTGAGCACCTGTTCATAGCCTCCACCCACAACTACATCCTTTTCTTCACCTCCAAAGGGAGATGTCACTGGATAAAGGTGCACGAGATTCCGGTGGGAGGCCGATTGGCCAAGGGTAAGCCCATCGTCAACATGCTGGATTTAGGTGAGAAGGAAAAGATCGCTGCCTTTGTCCCGGTCAAAGAGTTCGACGAGAAGCACTTTGTGGTGATGGCTACCCTGAACGGTGTAATTAAAAAGACGGTTCTTTCCGCCTTCAGCAATCCGCGCAAAGGCGGAATCAACGCCATGAACGTGCCGGACGACGATAACCTGATCGAAGCTTGGATTACCGATGGAACCTGCGACGTCATCCTGGGAACTACAGACGGGCAGGCCATCAGGTTCCACGAGGACAAAGTCAGAGACATGGGAAGAGCGGCTTATGGCGTGAAGGGGATCACGCTGGAAGGAAAAGACAGGGTCGTCGGGATGGTGGTGGTCAAGAGGGATACCACTCTTCTCTCTGTCACTGAGAACGGCTTCGGCAAGAGAACCGAAATCTCCGATTATCGGGTAACCAACCGCGGCGGTAAGGGGATCATTAACATCAGGACCACGGACAGGAACGGCAAGGTCATAGCCATAAAGGAAGTGGTGAGCGACGATGAGTTGATGCTCATCACCCAGAAAGGCATCATCATCCGTCAGCCGATCAACCAGATCAAAGTGATCGGGCGAGCCACCCAGGGAGTCAAATTAATCAACCTGGATGAAGGCGATAAGGTGGTGGACGTGGCACGGGTGGTGAAAAGCGAGGAGGAGAATAATAAAGAAGAAAAGCACCCAGAGGTGGAAGGCCGATAAGAAGATATTTTATGAATAAAGCAAAGATCGTGCAGGGAGGCTAATCTGTCCGTGAAAAACAGCAAGAAATTCCTCTCTCCAAGCTATAGATCTTGTCAAACAAATTAAAGCATCGCCAAAAGGGGAAAATCTGGTTTAAATGGAGGTGAGTGAAATGAGACGCCCCGTTGTATTTCTATTTGTGTTGGTGTTTGTTTTTCTTTGTAGCTGGTTTCTGCAGATGAGCTTGTCTTTGTGTGCAGAGATATCAGTTACTATCTACAATCAGGACTTGGGGCTGGTCAAAGACGTGCGGGAACTCGATTTTCAGAAGGGGCAGAACACGATCAAGTTCACGGATGTGGCATCCCAGATCGATCCCACGTCGGTTCATTTTGTGCCGCTTGACCCATCCGATAGAGTGAGCATACTGGAGCAAAATTACCAGTATGATCTGGTCAGTTCCTCGAAGATATTGGAGAAGTACCTGGACAAGGAGATTGAGCTTTATACCAAGTCCACAGGTACCGCCGGCAAGGAAAAGTCGTACAAAGGCACGCTCCTCTCCTATTCCAACGAAAACGTGACTATCCAGGAAACTGGAGGTGCCATTCGAATAATCCGGTTGGATGAGGTAAGGGACCTCTATTTCCCCACTTTACCTGAGGGTTTGATCACCCGACCAACTTTGGTCTGGCTTCTGGACAGTCAGGCGAGCGGAAAGAAGAAGGCAGAGGTGAGCTATCTCACCTCGGGCATAAACTGGCATGCAGAATATGTGGCAGTGGTAGATCAGAAAGACGAAAGCGCAGAGCTGGCGGGCTGGGTCTCCATAGACAATCGCTCTGGCGCTTCGTATGAAGATGCTAAAATCAAACTAATTGCGGGGGAAGTTCGCCGGATTAAGCAGGAGACACCACAATACCTCGAAGATAGACTAGTAATGAAAGATATAGCCTCTTCCGCGCGTGGATTCGTTGAGAAACCGTTTTTTGAATATCATCTATATACTCTCATGCGTCCGGCCACGATCAATAACAATGAGACAAAGCAGCTCTCTCTTTTTCCCTCCTCCAAAGTCGGCATAAAGAAGTTCTTCATCTACGACGGAGTCAAAGACGAAAAAAACGTCAGAGTGGAGCTGGAATTCACCAACTCCGAAAAAGAAGGATTGGGAATCCCTCTACCCCAAGGCAAAATCAGAGTGTACAAAGCGGATGTCGACAAATCGTTAGAATTTGTAGGAGAGGACAAAATCAAACATACCCCAAAGGATGAGAAAGTCAGGGCCTTCCTGGGTAACGCGTTTGACATCGTCGGAGAAAGAAAAAGAACAGGATTGAAGCAAATCAAGAACAATATTGGGGAGGAGTCATATCAGATTAAGCTCCGAAATCATAAAGAGGAAGCGGTTGAAATAACAGTGGTTGAGCACTTATCTGCGTCCAATGAATGGGAGATAAGGGAGTCATCATCTCCTTACGAAAAGATGGATGCCAACACCATTTGGTTCAGGGTTCAGCTGCCCAAAGATCAAGAGGCGATTGTGAATTACACAGTCAGATATCATAGGTCATAAGAATTCAAGTCAATCTGATAAAGTCATCCCTCGCGACTAGAAAGCCCCGATACCAGGAACGGTGGGGAATTCTTCCGCCTGAGGCGGGAGTGTGCCACCGTGTAAAGATCGTTCTGGCGGATATGAGTACCCATGCGAATCCCCGAAGCATCAGAGGGAAGTGGCTAACATGGAAGACTTGAGCGGGTTGAAAATAGCCATACTCGTCCTTTTGTTCGTTTTGATACTACGGCTAATTCTGAAAGGATGGCAGAAGGTCGCGGTCTCACGGCAAGGGGAAAAATTCAGGTTCCTTTTGATTAAATCGCCCTTTTCCCAGGACGTCACCTGGCGGGACGTAAGATACTCCATTCTGGTAATGGTCGATTCGATCATATCCATGGTGATTCTGATCTGGTTGATGGAGAAGCTGCTTTGACCTCTCCCCTTCTGTCCCCCTCTCCTCCGCCTTTGGTGGTTCGACCCTATTCACCATCCTAAGCCTGTGCTTTGACTTCGCTCAACACCCTGAGTTTTTCGAAGGGTCGAAGGATCAAGCCCGCCGAGTCTCACAAATGCGACCGCTGCCGAGTGTCGGACATTCATAGGGGCGGGAATTCATCCCGCCCCTGTCTTTGCTTTCTCTCCCGCCTCTTTACATTCCCCCGAAAATAGCTATATTTCTCTCATGCAGGAAGAAAAGGAAACCAATCTTTCGACCCTTGAGGATACTATCGCAGCCATCTCCACACCTTTGGGCGAGGGCGGTATCGGGATCGTCCGCATCTCTGGCAAGGATTCTATTAGAATAGCCGAAGGGATCTTCAGGGGCGAAAACCCTGTCAGTCGGCTGCCTTCTCATCGAGCCACTTACGGGGAAATCATTGATCCCCAGACCGGAGAGATCGTGGATGAGGTTCTTCTCACGGTTTTCCGTGCCCCCAAAAGTTACACGGCCGAAGACTTAGTCGAGATAAGCTGCCACGGCGGGCAGCTCGTCGTAACCAAAGTTCTGGAACAGGCATTGAAAAACGGAGCTCGTCTGGCAGAACCGGGAGAATTTACCTTAAGAGCGTTCGTGAATGGCCGAATCGATCTTTCCCAAGCAGAAGCGGTAGCAGAGGTTATCCGCGCCAAGACCGATTTGGGGCTGAAGCTGGGCCTTAGACATTTAAAAGGGGATCTATCGGAAAAGATCAACTCCTATCGCGATAGATTGATTGACCTTTTGACCCGGCTGGAGGTGGAGATAGACTTTTCGGAAGAAGACATAGAACCTCTGGACAGAAACAAGGTCATTGATGAGATTGAGCGTATCGAAAAAGACCTGGGGGACCTTATTGCCACGTACGATGAGGGCAAGATTCTCAGGGAAGGGATGAACGTCGTTATCATCGGCAAAACTAATGTAGGTAAGTCCAGCTTGCTCAACGCCCTTTTAAAGGAAGATCGCGCTATCGTCACCCCTATTCCTGGAACTACACGTGACGTGATCTCGGAGTTTGCCAATTTCAAGGGGATTCCGGTGAGACTGGTGGATACTGCAGGATATCGTATATCTAAAGACATGATCGAGCTGGAAGGGATCAGAAGGACAAAGATCGAGATGAGCGAGGCGGATTTGCTCCTACTGGTTATGGATGTGTCCTCAGAAATCGACTCGGAAGACCTGGATCTGAAAAAGCAGGTAGCAGGAAAAAGGCATTTGATCGTATTCAACAAGATTGATGTGGCTTCAGATGATTCGAAAAGACAGAATAAGGAAAAGCTCCAGGGTGGTACAGTCGTCGAAGTTTCGGCTCTAAGAGGTGATGGATTGGAGAGACTTAAGGAGACCATTGTCTCATGCGCGTCGGCTTCACGAAAGGACCAAACTCAAGGAGTACTTCTTTCGAGCCTGAGGCATAAGGATGCCCTGAGCAGAGCCAAAAAGAGCCTATCGTTGGCCAAAGCCAGCTTGAAAAAGAAGATGAGCCCGGAGTTTGTGGCTTTGGACGTTAAGGCTTCCCTGGATGCTATAGGCGAGGTGATCGGCAAGACCGTGACCGACGACATCTTGAACAAGATATTCTCAGAGTTCTGCATCGGAAAATGACAATGGCTTGTAGTTGCCTGATTTATCAGGCATCAAAATGGGGTATGTTCATTATTTCTACCGTACCACTGAAAATTCATGACCAGGTCCAAGCAATACGGTCCTCTAAGTGAGTTAACTCCAAGGGCTCGGAAGAAGAGTCAAACTCATCATCAGTTCGTTCACGTAAGCCCAAAATGTATGCAAACGATTCCTCGCCTATATAAACAAACCAAGCCATAGGTAGCTAGAGCCTCTCCCAGAATGCACTCAAAATCATTGAGACAAACCTTCCTTGAGATCAACAATAATGTACAAATAAGAATTATTCCTATATCGTAGTAATATCAATATGATGAATGAAGATGTAGGTTCCGCGACAACTCTCTTCCAGCATAAGTGCAGGTCAAATAATCTTAAGATCACACCCCAACGCACCGCTATATACAGAGAGTTAATCCAGTCAAAGGACCACCCCAGTGCCGGCACCATATTCAATAAGATAAGGATGATCTTTCCTGATGTCTCATTTGACACGATAAACAGGACGCTTTTGACATTTAATGAAATCGGAATTGTCTCTATGGTTGAGGGATATGGTGAACCTAAGCGTTTTGATCCGGACACAAAAATGCACCACCATTTCAGATGCACAAAGTGCAGCAGAATAATAGATATACACCATAAGTCCTTCGACAACACAAGGATACCACGGGACATACGAAAGCAATTCACGGTGCTGAACAAAAGAGTGGTTCTTGAGGGAGTTTGTGATAGATGTGGTAAAAAACGCAGAGATACTTAAAGATTCTAATTGCAGTAATTAGTGTCTGCTGACAAAAACCAGAGATGATGAATGGGCAGACAGCTATTTCTGGGAATAAGAGTTGGAAGGCGAAGATGTGAGAAGAACAAACCACGTGACCCGACAAGATATCTAATAATCAAAAAGGAGGATGGCAATGGAAAAAGAGAAAAAAAGGCTAACTACGGCTTTTGGAATACCAATTGCCGACGATCAGAATAGCCTGACAGCCGGTGAACGGGGACCGGTCTTGATGCAGGACGCGCACCTGCTGGAGAAGTTAGCCCACTTCGACCGTGAGCGCATTCCGGAACGGGTGGTACATGCGAAAGGAGCCGGGGCGTATGGTTGTTTTGAGGTGACTGCCGATGTAGCCAAATACACCAAAGCCAAATTTCTCTCGAAAGTCGGCAAGCGTACCGAAGTTTTCGTCCGTTTTTCCACGGTTGGTGGTGAGAGAGGTTCAGCCGATGCTGCCCGCGATCCGCGTGGCTTTGCCATCAAGTTTTACACGGAAGAGGGCAACTACGATTTGGTGGGTAATAACACTCCGGTGTTTTTCATCCGGGATCCGCTCAAATTCCCCGATTTCATCCACACCCAGAAACGACACCCGGCGACGAATCTGCCTGATCCGAACATGTTTTGGGATTTTTTATCTCTCACCACCGAATCCATTCACCAGGTTACCATACTTTTTTCTGACCGCGGAACGCCGGCTACCTACCGGCATATGAATGGCTACAGCAGCCACACCTTCAAATGGTACAACGATAAGGGGGAGTATTTCTGGGTGCAGTACCACTTCAAAACAGATCAGGGTATCAAGAATCTGGCCCGCCATGAATCCACGCGGCTCTGTGGCGAAGATCCGAATCATGCCACCCGCGACCTGTTCGAAACCATAGCCCGCGGTGAATACCCTTCGTGGACCGTTGAGATGCAAATTCTGACAGCAGAGAAAGCCAAGGATTTCCCGTGGGATATCTTCGACATCACCAAGGTCTGGCCGCATGGGGAGGTTCCGCCCATCAAAATCGGGAAGTTGGTGCTGAACCGCAACCCGATCAACTACTTCGCCGAAGTCGAGCAGGCAGCCTTCTGCCCGGGAAACGTAGTTCCGGGCATCGCCGTCTCACCGGATAAGATGCTGCAAGCCAGGGTCTTTTCGTACCATGACACGCACCTGCATAGGCTGGGTCCCAATTACCATCTGATTCCGGTCAACGCGCCCAAGCACGCTCCTGAAACCAGTTACCAGCGTGACGGATTCATGCGCGTGGACGATGGTGGAGGTAGCGGCCCCAACTACTGGCCCAACAGCTTAGGCGGGCCGGAGCCTGACCCGACCGCCGGTGAACCGCGTTTTGAGGTTTCCGGTCAAGCCGGTCGTTATCCCTTTAACTATCCGAATGATGACTTTGTCCAAGCCGGCACCCTCTTCCGCAAGGTCATGTCGGACCAGGATCGAGATCACTTGGTCGGCAACATTGTGGATCACTTGGGCAAAGCCCAAAAGCGCATCCAATTGCGCCAGACCGCCTTGTTCTATAAGGCAGACCTGGATTACGGTCGTGGCGTTGCCGAAGGATTAGGCTTGGATCTGAATGAAGTCAAGCGGCTGGCAAACATGTCCAACCAGGAGAGGGCCAGGGCGACCGAAAAGTGAAGCCACCGGTGATCTTCGGAAATCAATCAAATGAAGGCTGGGTCTTATACTCAGCCTTCTGTTCTTTCTGTAGCAAAAAAGAACCCGTACTTACGGCATCATCAATCTTCAACCTCAGCAATTCTTAAAATACTCGATAACGTGCTTGACAAGGTTGGATAAATAACTATGGTGATTATAAAGGATCTGACACAAGATTGCAGAGATTTTGAGTCAAGATTTCAAAGATATTTTGGTTTCTATGGTTATATCTGAACTCCATTTCTTTTAGGTACAAAACGAATTTTTGGATGGAGA
>JBAVQU010000007.1:0-28759 GCA_049694315.1 Candidatus Zixiibacteriota bacterium | reverse complement strand
TCAGCTCCACACTGAACTTCCGTTTCGGATTCATGGCACCATCCTTTCTTGGTATCAAAATACCAATCCGTGCCAAATCCTCCTAACCTTTTGTGTCCAGTCTCAAGGGGTGCAGTCCAGTTTTTTGGGAAAGGCTTCGTGCCACAGCGGCGCCAAAATCTGGTGGAAATCATCCAGCGCGTTGCCCAAAGAATCAGTTATGACAGAGGCAGTAGAATCACTCTTTCCGGCGCTGACCCCGATTGGCTTTTCAGTCCTGGTGACGCTGTCTTTGGTCGCGTTGGTCTTTTGTTCCGCCCTTACGTGCCAAAGACTGAAGCTCACAAATAGAAAAACGAAGATAACAGAAAGCTTTAAACTACGGTAAAACCTCACTTTTTGTGCCTCCTTGTGGTTTTGCGCTGGTAAGCCGCCTTGATGGCCCACGCAAGCAGGGGGAGGGTGATCTCGTGATGTCCGGTAAAAGAGAAACCTTGACCGCTGGTCTGCGTTGGCCGCAAGACGACGTTTGCGTTAGGCCGGTAATGCTGGATCATGTCGAAATTGGCGGTGGTGAAGTTTCGTACCTTTCCCCTAATGTTTCGAGCCACAGACAAGGCCTTTAGGAAGACCTCGGGCAGAATGACCGCGGATCCGAAATGGAGAACCACTCCCCCGTTGCCCAACCTCGCAACTTCACTGGCCAGCACTTGAAAATCGACATAGGTGGCTTTTCCCGTGGAAGCCGGATCAAAATTGGGATGTTGATGCACAATATCGGTTCCGAAAGCCACGTGCACGCATGCAGGGATATTCAGTCGGTAAGCGCTTGCCAAGAGACTATGCTGCTTGAAGGGGGCGCCAAGCTCCCAAATCCTTTTACCAATGGCCTCCCCTAGCCCCAAATCCTTCCGGCAGGCAAAAGAGGCTATGGGGTTGAAGATTTCCCCGGTCTCCCGGGCCATCCCGAAAGAACCGTCCTCAATACCTTTTTCCACCTGTTCCGACGTTTTTCCCCACAAGGCCAGCTCCAAATCATGAATGGCTCCTGCTCCATTGGTGGCCAGTAGCGTCACAAAACCCTGTGCCATGAGATCGATCAATATGGGTGAAAGCCCGCATTTGATGAGGTGTGCTCCGGTCATGAAGATGATGGGTTTCTTCTTAAGCTTCGCGTTCAAAATCGCGTCTACCAGCGATCTTAAGTCCTCCGCTTTCAAACACTTGGGGAGACTCCCCAAAAACGAATAGACGTCTGAAGTCGGTGTGAGCGGTTTGGCGAAGCTCTTGATTTCAGTCTTGCTTCCCCTACCGCGAATCGAATAGGTCTTGACCTTACTTAAGTCTATTCTGGTGAATTTTGACATTCAGTGCTTTCCCACCTCTCCTAATCTGTAGCTGACCAGTTCCGTGGAGATGGATCCTATGATCACCTTGCTTTTCATCAGCACCGGCATCTTCACCTCATCGTCGGTCAGCCATACGGTCAAGTTTCCCTTCTGTTCGAATATTCCCGGGGTCTTGAGCAATGGCTCGACTACCAGGCAATCGAACTCACCCGCATCCACCTTTACTCTCTCCTTTCGCAGGACTCTGACTTGCAGAGGATAGGTCTTTTTGTCGGTGTGGTTATCCACTGAGATGGATTTGCCGACGGCCAATTCCTGAGTTCTGACGAAATAGAAGGCGGAGAGGATGTCTTGAACGTATTCCGGCACCTGGAACGTGTCCCTGCCGCCGGAATACAAAGCCAAGTGGTTCTTCTGGTCGAAAAGCATGGAGACGTCTGCTTTGAACTTCCCCTCCCGGAGATGCTTGTCGTAACGCAGAGAATACAGCCCGTTTATGTCCATGAACGATTCCACTTTGTCGTCCACCTTGAAGAAGACCGAAAAGAATTTGTTCGATTGGGCGGAGGAAATGATGTGATAACACTTCTTTCCATCCAGTTTCACGATGCCGGGAATCTCCATCACCGCCGTTCCCGCCTTGATCATCCCGTAACCCACGGAGAACTCCAGTCTCTCCCCCACTCCGAAGGCCCGATTGGCAACTACCCGCTCCAGTTTACCATATTCAACTGAACGCGGCCTGATCTCGATATCCGCTGGCTGCAAGGGGATGTTTTGCTCCGCAGAGCTTGCGGTATCCCCCGTGGCCTGCTTGACTGCGGATGAGTTCGGCTGCGGCTTTCGGGGATGGGGAGCCTTCTTTGGCAGCGTTCCGGTCACGCCTGCCTGAAATAGCAGGATCACCGAAATTATGGCGGTGATAGTTAGGATGTGCTTCAAGGGGGTGCGACTTATTATCTTGGTCATCTTCCGGCATATCCAAGAGGCATCTGGCCTTCCGGGAACTCCATCCTCACCCGTCGTGTCCGTCTCGGCGGGAGACAGTCTTTCCTTTGCATAATCTCAGGATCTCGGGCAATACTCTTCTTAGCTCCGTCTCAATCTCCACAAAGCTGCGCTCGTAGTCCTCCGGCCTGCCTCCGATCGGGTCTTTGATAAACAGAACGCCTCCGTCTTGCTCTTCGTTTGCAGGGGGATGCATCCGTGCGAACGCCTTCAAGAGAGAGGCTTTGCGGTGGCTCTGGGGATCGATACTGCGAATGTAGTCCAAGTGTTTCTGTGACATGGCCAATACCAGATCCGCCTGCTTTAGCATCTTTGCGGTTAACTGGCGGGAGTGGTGTTGAGATAAGTCGATCTTCCGAAGCCCGGCTGCCTGTCGAGCGAAAAGGGAGACCGGAGCGTTTTCGAAACTACAGATTCCGGCTGACCCCACTTCAAACTTCTTGATTCCCTTTTCCGCCAACATTTTTTTCAGAATCCCTTCGGCCATGGGGCTGCGGCAAGTATTGCCGGTACAAACGAACAGGACTTCAAACTTGTCCTCAGGTTCTTTTTTCATGAGGCTTCCCAAAACCGAGCTTGGTTTTCGCCATCGCCCGGAAGGTTGCTGCCTAATCGGAAATCGCCCGAACAGAGGTGTTGCCAGGCTCAGCCGCGTCCGTGAGTCACTTGGCCACCGACGCTTGCAGGCTGAGTTCTGTCCGGAATCGGCCACAAGAAAGCGACAGGATTCCGTTTTCGGGCGAAGACGTCAGCAGGCACCTGCTCTCGAATAGGCGGCTCCCAAACGCTCCATGAGTTTTCTGCACAGTCTGGTCTTTCGCACAAAAGAGGGAATATCTGAAGGAGAGAAGAACCCCTCGTTAGTTATCACCCGTTGAGAGAGAAGAAGGGGAATCTCCTCGAAGTACGGATTCCCCACTCTCACATTCAGGAACTCATCCTCCAAGATCTCCTTGGGGTTGCCCTCCGCAAAAGGGGACGGGCACCAGGCGCTGGAGATGAATTTGCTTCTCTCGCAAGCCACATGCACCGGTATCCGGTACTCCCTGGAGAGAAGACAGAGGGAGAGGGTTCCGATCTTATTGACAAAGGTGGTCTCGGACACCGAATCTGCTCCCACCAGGCAGAGGTCGGACTCTTTGGCGAAAGCCCCCATGGCGGCGTCGACCACCAGAGTGACCCGGATTCCGGCATTTCCCAAGAATCGAGCCAAGAGGCGCCCTTCCAGCATGGGACGGGATTCGCCCACGATCACCTCAAAGGATTTGCCCGCTTCCTTGGCCTTCTTTAGAATGGCCAGGATCGACCCGGAGGCAGAGAGAGTCACTATTTTAGAACCATCCTCCACCAGCTTCTCCCCGTTCTGAGCAATAAGCTGCAGTGAGTTCAAAGAATTGTAACTGAATTCCTGCGCCCTATTCCTGGTGAACTCGGTTAGCTCCTCTAACGACGAAGTGGGCACAAGCTCCTCCACCGAATACAAGACGGAGTTGACCAGATTGAAAATCGAAGCCAGGTGCGGTTGTGCCGAGACTAACTCCGCCCCCAAATGGAGGAGATCCCGGAAATATCCCTCATTGGACTGTGTCCGGTTTTGGGAGCTGAAAAGCTCAAAGATCGAAGCCGCCTTCCGGGAAAGCTCGGATGCGCCGGAAACATGGTTCTCTTTGATCTGGTCTAAGGTCTGAATGTAGGATTGTTCGGAGGAAATCATTGGCTCTTGGACAACCGGATGAACTAAGAATCTGGGTCGGGCGGTCCGCAGGCATGAACCATCCACTTCATGCCCCGGGAGTGCCTGACAGCTTCTTTTCTCGAGTATCCCGCCTTTGGGCGGGATACTCGACCTATAACTTGATCTACGACGGCCCTGGGGGCAATTCATGCATTGCCCGTGCTCTCTTTCTCGGCCTCCTGAATGACCCGAAGCGTGTTCTTGAAATGCAGCTTGACAAATCGATTCAGAGCATCCTTGCCCAGTTTTTCTTCGATTCTTCTGGCCGCCGCCTCGACCTGCTCGGAAGCTCCCTTGGGAAGCTCAAATCCGCATTCCTCCGAAAGCTTTTCCATTCTTCTCAAGAACTCCGCCCGGGCAATGATGGAGGCTGCCGCTACCCCGGTGTCGGCTTCTGCATGAGGTAATTGCTTCAACTCGATTTTCTTTCCTAACTCCATCAGCGCATTCTGGATATATTGTTCCGATCCAAACTGGTCGGAGATGGCTTTTCGGCAATCCACCCGCAGCAACACGTTTTCTATCACCCGTGCATGTCCCCAGGCCAACAGGCTGTTGAGATTTTTCATTTTCTCATAAAGGAGGTTGTATTTCTCGGGACCAATCACCACCACCGAATAGATACAGGCGGAACGAATTCTAAAGTCCAAATCCTTGATCACATTGTCCGAGATTTTCTTGCTATCTCTTACCTTCAGACCCAGAAGCATACTCTCCGTCGCCGGGTCGACGTGCACCCCGCCTATCACCAGAGGACCAAAATAATCCCCCTTTCCCGATTCATCGGTTCCAATCCAGCCCGAATTGGCTGGCAATTTGGCTTTCGCCTTTGACGCATCTTTCACACCGGATGGGTGAGTGGCCGGAGGATGCGCAGACACCTGCGGTCGGCCAGATTTCTCTTCATGTCTCTTCATTCCGAATCCTTCCCCTTCTGAACCATCTGGGGTTCTATGGTCTCTGGACTCTTTCTAAGTATTCGTTGGTGCGGGTGTCGATCTTCACGTACTCGCCTTCTTTTACAAAAAGAGGAACCTTCACCACCAGCCCCGTCTCCAAAGTGGCGTTCTTGGTAAGGTTGGTCACCGAATCCCCCTTGATGCCCGGCTCGGTAGAGACGATCTTCAGCACCACGGAGGCGGGAAGGTCCACGTTCACCGGCTGACCCTCAAAGAACATCACCCTGTATTCTGCGTTCTCCTTCAGATGCCACTTGTAATCGCCCAACTGCTCCTCGGTCAGACTTATCTGCTCATAAGTCTTGGTGTCCATAAAATGATATTCATCACCGCCCGCATAGAGAAACTGCATGGTCTTCTCCTCAAAATCCGGCTCCTCAAAGTTCTCGCCGGCGGCAAACGTTCTTTCCAGTACCGCCCCGCTTTTGATGTTTTTCAGCTTGGTTCTCACAAAGGCTCTTCTCTGGGCGGTGCGGGCGTGCTGAAAATCTACTATGTAATATACTTCCCCCTCCAGCTTGACCCTCAATCCTTTGCGAAAATCAGTCGTGGACAGCATCAACAAACCTCCAACGGCTTCTAATTTTGGAACAAGTCAGAATCTCTTGCTCGCCCCTTTTGTCACGCAAAAAGCTAATATAACACAAAATACGTTTTAAGCAACACCAACTTTGCCCTCAAATCAAAAATTCCTTACCCTATGGAGCAGGTTTCCCGGCTTCTGCCAACCTTCATCGGTCAATCCATCTATTGCATCTACCTGAACGCTCTAGGCCAGCCCTCATTACGATGAATTGCAGTAGGCCTAAGCCGAGCCATGACCGGCTTGAACTTCAAATGCACCATTCCCCCATGCATTGCATACAATGCGATCACGAATGCGCATGTCTGGACCTTGTGACCGGCGCCTTGTGGCGTCAACCTACACCTCCATCGAGAACCGGGATTCCGGTTCGAAGACGGGTCCTCCGGACGATGGACACAGCATGCCGTCGGTTGGATGGCCGGTTCACTGCCTAGCAAAAAGCCCCCAAAAGGGGGCTTTCCGACCGACGATGATCCGTCTTTCGTTGTCTTCTATTTTAAGAACGAAGTGACCTCCACCGTGCCCAGCGGTTCCAAGGAGGCCTTAACCTGATCTGCCTTGCTCACCACCACCAGCTTGAGATTGTCCGGGTCCAAATACTTCTGAGCCACTCTCAGAACATCCGCTTTGGTGACCGCATTTATGTTCTGGCGGTAGTTTTTGATGTAGTTTTCTCCCAGGTCATAAAGCTCCACGTTTAGGACCTGCGTGGCGATCTGTTCCGGAGTCTCAAATTGCAGGGGGAAATAACCCATGTAGAACGACTTGGTGTCGGCCAGCTCCTTGTCCGTGACCTCCTGGGCTCGCATCTTCTTTATCTCTTCAACTATCGCTTGGATGGCTGCGGCAGTGGAATCGTTCCGGGTAAAGCTGCTGACGTCGAATGCCCCTTTGAACCTGAATGAGTCGAAATTGCAGCCAATATCGTAGGTCAACCCTCTCTTGGCTCTCACCACCTCCACCAGCCGGGAGGCGAAGCCGCCCCCTCCCAAGATGTAATTCATCACTCTTACCGGGAAATAGTCGGGGCTTTTTCTATCGATGCCGAAATGACCCACGTGTATGTAGGTCTGGGTTAGGTCGGGTTTGTCTACCAGAAGGATCTGGTGCCCTTTCACTGGCGGGGGTTCCACCATAGCCGGGGGTGGAACCGGCGCGCCGCTCCACTGGGAGAATTTGGCTTTGACCTTCTTAATCACCTCGGCGTTCTTCACATCCCCGACCACCGCCAGGATGGCGTTGCTGGGCACATAATAGGTCTTGTGGAAATTGACGATGTCGTCTTTGGTTATTGCCGCAACGCTCTCCTCCGTCCCTTCGTTGGGCCGACCGTAAGGATGATCCCCAAATAGAAACTCTCTGAATTTCTCTCCGGCCACGCTTTCCGGATCGTCTTTCTCCTGTTTTATGCCGGCCAGGGTTTGCTTCCTCAGCCTCTCCACCTCCTCTTCCTTGAAGGTGGGGTTGAGGATCACGTCCGAGAGCAAGGCCAGACCGGTGTCAAAATGCTTGGCCAAAACCCGGCAGGAGGCAAAGGTGGCGTCCCGGTCCGATCCGGCGTCCAGACTTCCTCCCACGAAATCTATGGCTTCGGCGATCTGTGTCGCATCCTTGGTCTTGGTCCCTTTAGGCAACAGGCCCGCAGTCAAATTGGCTAATCCTGCCTTCCCGACAGGATCGCAGGCCGAGCCCGACTTCAAAACCAGACGGAAAGCCACTACCGGCAGCTCGTGATGCTCGATCACGATCACCTTCAGGCCGTTGTCTAAGGTAGTCTTGTTGATCGGGGGAAGCTTGATCTCTTGGGCTGTCGTGCTGGTTAATCCTCCGTAAGTCAGGATGAGAACCAAAGAAAGCATTAGAAGGAAAGCCACTTTGGGTTTAGAACTCCTTGTCTCCATTTTTTTGGCTCCTTTTTGGATTTTCGCTTTTCCGTGCTACTGACGAGAGCACATCTACTGGGAAGGTGTCTGTTCCTTGGGCATTTCCGGGACCAGCACCACCAGGTTTCTGTTATTCGGATCGAAATACTTCTTTGCCACCCGCATCACGTCCTCGGCGGTGACTGCCTGGTACTTATTGGCCTCGCTAAACAGCCGGCTGTAGTCGTTTAGGATGGTCTGATAGTATCCGATCTCCTCACCTTTGTCGCTGACCGACTGCAGTCCGAAAATAAACTCAGACTCCAGCTGGTTTTTGGCCTTCTGCAGCTCTTTGGGGTCAACCGGCTCGTTTTTCAGCTTGTCGATTTGTTCAAACAGAGTTTTCTGTCCATCCTCGGCGGTGCGCCCGGGCTGCATTATGACCATGACGTAGAAAAGACCCGGATCCTGCAGTGTGAAACAGTCCCCTTCCACGGCCAGTGCCGACTGATCTTGGTATACCATCTTCTGATAGAGGCGGGAGCTTTGTCCGGCGAAAAGGATTTTTGCCGCCACCTTGAGAGGATAGATGTCTGCATTACCAAACTCAGGGATATGATAACCTATCATGAAAGCCGGCATCTGACCGATCTTGTGCACGTAGGCAATTTTCTCCCCCACCTGCTCCGGCTCGATCGTGCCCACCTTGGGAGGAGGAGGTTGGGAAGGAACGTCGTCATAGTACTTATGCATCAATTTCATCACGTCTTTGGCGTTCACGTCTCCCACCACGACTGCTGTGGCGTTGTTCGGCGCATAATATACTCGGTAGTGGTCCTTCAGGTCGTCTAAGGTGATATTATCCAAGTCCGACATGAAGCCGACGACGTGCCAATGATAAGGATGAGCCGCAAACGAGATGTTCAGCAACTGCTCGAACAAGACACCATAAGGAGAGTTGTCTACTCTCATCCTTCGCTCCTCTTTTACCACCTCTCTTTCCGACGAAAAAGTCTTCTCGGTAGGATTTAGGTATTTTTGTCTCTCCGCCTCGAGATTTATGACCAACTCCAGCTTGTCGCTGGCAATTTTCTCCCAGTACATGGTATAGTCGAAGGTGGTGCCGGCGTTGTCTATGCCTCCATTGGCTTGAACGATGCGGCTGTGCTCCTCGGGGCCGACATTCTTGGATCCCTTAAACATCATGTGCTCGCACAAATGGGAAATGCCCGTGATGCCCGGTCTTTCGTTTTTCGAGCCCACCTTGCGCCAGACCTGATAGGTCACCACCGGCGCGGAGTGATCTTCGGCGATCAGCACGGTCATGCCGTTATCCAGTGTGTACTTTTCCACCGGAAAGCTTATCTGGCCGAAGCTGACCTGAGAGAGCAAAACAACAGCAAGGGCGATTAGAAAGCATCGCACAAAGGATTTGAACACGTCTCCCTCCCGGTTAAAAGATTGATGTTTCGCAACCTCACCCGCTATCGCCCCTCTCCGCTCTGGAAAGCGGGGGACCGGGGGTGAGGTCCTCCAAGATTTCTCCCCGCTGAAAGCAAAAGAGAGAAATCGAATGGCTGGACGAATATATAGCATTTCTTACTGGATGTCAACGGCATAAGGCATAAGAAAAAGAACCTGGTCGTCTCTGAAGATGTTCTCCTCTTCCAACTCCTTCATGATCGATCTTAAGTCTGTCGAGGAAGACAGCAAGCCACCCAAACCCAAGCTCAGGGACAGTTTTCGCTCTGGCAGGGTGACGATTTCCACCTCTGCATTATCAGGTATGCCCGCGTTTTTCTTGGCCAAAGAGAGGGCCAGATTCAACCCGCCCAACAGATCCACCAGACCGTTTGCCTTAGCCTGCTGTCCGGTCCACACCCTTCCTTGTCCTATGGAATCCACCCTGGCTTCCGACATTCTTCTTCCTCCTGCCACCTTGTGAACGAAATCGGAGTAGAATTCCCCTATCTGCCTTCGGACCACTTGTCTTTCTTCCTCGCTGAATTGGCGAGTATCATCGTAAAAGTCGGCGTGTTTTCCTCTTTTGATCGTCTCTTTGTCGAATCCTATCTTCTTATACAATCCCTCCAGGCTGAGCTTCCCGCTTATCACCCCGATGGAACCGGTGTAAGTTCCGGGCATGGCCAGGATGGTATCCGCGGCGCAGGAGATAAAGTATCCGCCTGACCCGGCCACGTCCGACATGGAGACGATGAAGGGCTTTATACCCTTGGTCCTGACTATCTCCCTCCAGATGGCGTCTGAGGCCATTCCGGATCCGCCTCGACTATCCACCCGGAAAACGATGGCTTTTATGGTCCGGTCTTCTCTCGCCTTCTTGATGGCTCGGGAGATGGTCTCGGACCCCATGTAGTCACCCAAAAGAAAGCTTTTTCCGCTTTCACCGGAGCCGATGGTGCCGGTGGCGAAGATAACTGCGATCTTCGGAGGAATGGCCCAACTATATTTGTAGTAGCTTCTCTGTTGGTAGGCTTGATGATCCAGTCTTTGGGGCAAGCTTCCCGTGAGCTGCCGGATCAACGGGTCTATCTGATCGTCAAACAAAAGGGTGTCTACCAGATTCTCTTTCATCGCCTCCAAAGCAGTGAAGGGTCCGGAATCAATTTTGGACTTGGTCTGGTCCTCGGTCCATCCTCTCTCCTCAGCTATCTGCTTGGTGATCTGACCGTACATGTCGTCTAAAAGAGAGTTGGTTACCTCCCGGTGGGCCGGAGACATGCTCTCCCGGGTGACAAGGTCAGAGGCGCTCTTGTAGTCGCCGATGTGTTCGAAGTCAGCCACGATCCCCAACTTCTCCAAGGTTCTCTTCACGAAGGTGACCTGCGCCTCGAGTCCGGCCAGGAACAGGTATCCGCTGGGCGGCATGACGATTCTGTCCGCGGCCGTGGCTAAGTAATATTCCTTGTTCCCTCCGGTTTCCATGAAAGCGATAACTTTCTTTCCGCTCTTCTTGAAATCCAAAATCGCCTCCCTGATCTCCTGCGTCTTTGCCCAACCCATGTCCGGAGCATCGATGCGCAGCAATATGCCCCGGATGGATTTGTCGTTTTTGGCCCGGCCGATCTCGTTAACCAATTCCATAAGCGTGGCTTTTTTCCTTCCAAAAATGCCCACCCGGCTGTTCTCCTCCGCGATAGGACCGGAGAGCCTCAGCTCGAGGAAATGGTTCCTTCTTTCCAGCAGGGTGCGGTATCGGTCCTCGGTCAGACTGACGCAACAGATTCCCTGGTTGAACTCGTAGTCTTTGGTGACGGTGTTGTATGAGCCAACTCCCAAATGAGGCAGGTTGATTCTTCCCCCTAGGCCGAAATTGCCATCATCATCTACGTCTCCGGAAAGCACAAAGCCGTTGACCGGCTCCACCTCTGCCCTGAACCGGTAAGCGGCATTCTTCAACCTCTCTTTTTCGCCCAGCGAGGCATCGGCGGACAAAGTCAGCCTGTCTCCGAGAGGTCTTAGGGCCAGACCATAATCCAAGAAGATATCAGTCTTTTCGCCGCGGAACGAGGGACGGTTGAGATCTCTTGCCACGGCACCCAGAGAAAGGAACTCAAACGGGTGGGCCAAAACCCCCAGCTTCCAGGATCTGAGCTTGTCGTAATCCTCCTGCCCGGATCCAAACCAGCTATAGCTTGTTCCCAGATACAGGCCATCCACAAATAGCTTTCCTCCGCTGGCCAGGGTGTACATCCGGTAAGTCTGAGAAGTGGTGTTCCCCAGCCACTCCACGGAGAAACCTAATCCTCCTGCGGATAGAAGCCAGGCATTGTCTCCTTCAAAGCTGGAGTCGGAGAAGGTGTGAAAGAAGCTGGTTTGAAAACCCCTCTTCATTCCCAAGCCAGCCGGATTGAACTTTATGGCGGAGATGTCGTCCGACGTCGCCACCGAGTTGTAAGGAAGCACGAAGCTCTGGGTGGGGGACTGGGAGGAGAATCCAGCGGAAGCAAAAAGCAGGGTCAGAAAAACGCAAACAGCCGGTGCACCGGGTTTCATCTTGAGCCTCCGGTAAGAGTAACGGTTGGAAGCCTGGAAAGGCAGGGATTAGAGAGCAGGCAGTGAGCCACTTCATTTTCGTTTTCGGGTCGGTCAGTTTATCCTGGTGATCCGGCGCCTGAACAAGACATGGTTCTGCGGGTCCGGCAGCCTTGGATGAGATGTGTCATAATCTTGGGAGGAGCCAATCATCCCATGGATTTCCGCACGAGTGCTCGGCCAATTCCTTCGCGCCTTGACACTGTTCGGATACCCCATCCATCTTTTTCTCATGGAACGGATGAGCGTAGCAACAAGAAGCGGAAGAGGTGGTCAGCACTATCTGCCCTCCAGAGAGATTTGCCCTATGCCGCTTATTTCCACCTCAACGTCAGATTCCCCCTCTCCACAAGTTCCTTCCAGCCGGGTCTCTTCTAACACCTGGGGTTTTATCAAAATCCCTTTGGTGCTTATTTTTCCCCCACGACCGACTGAAAGCGTCACCTTAGCGGAGAGATTTTTGGGCGTCACCAGATTTATATTGCCATAGGTGTTCTTTATGTAAAGCTCGCCACCCCTTATCTCGTCGAATTGCAGATCGATCTTTGAGTATACGGTCTTGATCTCGTTGGTCCCGCCGTCGAGAGTCAGGCCGGAGCCGTAAATGGAACTGTAGACGGTACTGGCCTCCAGTTGTCCGGTGAACTTCTCCAAGTTGATATTGCCGTAGGTCGTTTTTAAGGAAGCTTGCCCCCCGGCCGTCTTCACATCGACCAAGGAGATTGAATTGTAGCTGGTTTGTATGTCGAGGCTCCCCCTGATGTCTTCCGCATTCACCTCGCCGTAACCGGCGTTTACGCTGGTCTCACCGGAAACGTCCTTCAGGCGGACGTCTCCATACATATTCTCGACGTCCACCCCCTTGAGCGGACCGTCGACGTTTAGGTCGAACCCTGAAGTCTTGGTTTCCACGGTGATGTCCGGTGGAACCAGAATGTCTAAGGTCACTTTGATTCCGTAGTTGGTTCCTTCCCACGGCGCGCCCTTCGGAGTGGTCAGGCTCAGGGTCACCGATTCCTCCTCCCTTTCCAAATCCAGGTCCACCATTTCCGTAAATTTTCTGGCTTTCTCTTTGCTGTTGGCTTTGGCCCGGCATTCGAGCTTCACCCGACAAACGCCGCTATCCGCCGCCTGCAGGTTTATCTTTCCTCCCAGGTTGAACGGCACGGTCAAGTGAAACTCGGTCACTCCCTTGGCAGAGGTTTTCGCCTCGGAGGTGGTGACATATTCCTCCAAGGCATACGCGGTGTGGAACAAGATGAAAAAACCAACAAGAAGGACAGCACTGCAGAAAGACCAATGGGACTGAGTCTTCTGTCTCAAAGAGTTCCTCGGTTTCCTAAACCTGTTCTATTCCCCGGTTCCTCATACGGTGTCGATGCCACTGAGGTTTCGCAAAAACAGCCGGGTGATTCCTCTGACTACTCCACTCCTATCTTTTCCTTTCCGCCAGGTCCTCGATAAGAGAGTCGAAGGGTTCAGCTTTCCTTTTGACCATTACCATTGGTCGTGCACTTAGCCTTTCGGTTGTTCCACATTCTCCGGAAAACCCAGGCGCCCAGCCCGAGAATCACGATAGCCACCCCAATCACTTTCTCGTAGTGTTTGATCTCTCCTATCAAGGCCTCCAGGCTTGCGCCGAACACGTAACCCAACCCCCCCATAGCCACAGCCCAGACCGCACACGAAAGAAAAGCAAAAGGAAGAAACTCCGCCCTCTTCATTCTCATCAGTCCCAGAAAGGCAGCCGCAGCGAATCTCAGACCATAGAGATAGCGGGTGATGAAAATAGCCCAGATACCGAATCGGTCAAACAGCTTCTTGGCTTTGGGATAGTATGCCCTGGCCTGGGGGAATTTCGAGATTATTCCCGCCCCCTTGTGTCTTCCCAAATAGTACAAAACCACGTCCCCCAAATATGCGCCGGCCAGGGCCACCAGCATCACCAGATAAAGATTGAAGTAACCCCTCTTGGCCAGGAACGCAGCCGCTATGAGGAAGGATTCACCCTCTAAAAAAGAGCCGACGAAAAGCGCCAGATATCCGAAATCTGTTATGAAACCTTGCATAGAGTGTACTTTCCAAACGGCCGATTGCGACTATGCCAAATGGCGCTACGGGTCACTGCCGGCGACTGAAAAGAACGAAATTAAACCTCAACCAGGCGCCGCAGAGCGATACTACCTATCATCCTTCCTGGCAGATCATGTGATATTTGCCTATCTGCTCCAAGTTGATCATTCCCCGCAGTTTTCTATCCTTGATTACCGGAATCACGGAAAGCCTGTGGGTGGTCATGGTCTTGAAGATTTCAGACAAGGAGGCATCCTCGCCGGTTGAGACAAAATCACTTTGCATAACGTCCCGCACCAAAACGGTTTTCTCGTGTTGGTGTAAGGCGCTGAAGATTACCTCTCGGGTTAAAATCCCCACTACCTCCTCTGCCTGCACCACCGGAAAATCCTGCTGGAGGCTGTGGCAAATTCTTTCCAAAACCTGTCCTATGGTTTCGTCCGGCGAAACGGTATGCACATCGGTAAGCATGGCCAACCTGACCGGCGATTTGCCCAGGGAAGACCTCACCGCCACCATCCTCTCTTCTCCCTCTGCCCCCAGGTAGATAAATATGGCGATTAAAGCCATCCACCAATTGAAGAATATCCCGAAGAAAAAAAGAAGTATGGCGAATCCTTGTCCTACCCCCACCGCTATCTTAGTCGCCTTCAGGCTATCCATGCCGGTGGCCAGAATTCCTCTCAGCACCCTTCCACCGTCCATAGGAAAGGCGGGTATCAGGTTAAAGAGGCCCAAGATCAGGTTGATCCAGAAGAGGTTGGCGAAGATGTTTTTTCCATAAATCGAAAGCTGTCCCACCCTGATGGTCTGATGTGATGCCCTTAGTAGGATGAAGAACATCGCTGCCAGAGCAAAGCTCACCAAAGGCCCGATCACAGAGATGGCGATCTCCTTTCTCGGATCCTCGGGAATATCCTCCATGCGGGAAACACCCCCTATGGGCAGAAGGATGATGTCCTTGACCTCTATTCCATAGTGGATCGCCATCAGGCTGTGGCCAACCTCATGCAGAATCACACAAAAGAACACCAGGATAATGGAAACCATTCCCCAAACGGCAGCCGCTGATCCGCCTTGTTTGGATCCGGAGATGCCGATGAAGAGCAGTAGAAGCAAAAAGGTCAAATGCACCCGGATAGGTATCCCGAAGAGTTTTCCGATCTTAAACGACCATTTCATGCCAACCTCTTATCACAGGGTTCAAGGGGTCAAGGGTTCGAGAGCAAGAAAGCCTTGAAGGTTCAAAATCAAGGGCTTAAGGGTTCAAAAGTTCAAGGGTTCAAGTTTAGGCACCTTTCACCTTAAACCTATCACCAACATTTACTCCACTATCTCCTTTAACAAGCCATTTTGCTGTTTCAACTTCGTGATCATGGCATCATAATGCTTGATGTTGCGGGATGATTTCATGAGGAGATAGATTCCCAGAACCACCAGACCAACGCACAAGACCAGAAGAGGAATGAATAAAGCCAGTATCTGAAATATGTTGTATAAACGGGAGGTGGCGATCAAGATGGTCAGAACCGAGAGCGGCAATGTGAGTACAGCAATACCCGTGCGGAAAACAGACAGAGAGGTTCTCTTCTCCGATAAGATCAGCTGAATCTGATCGATCACAAAATCTTCGGCTTTCCTTTCCATGATCGTGTTTTACATCCTTCCATGCGTCGGGAAGAGGAGAGAAAGGGGAGTTCTCTGTTGTTATCCCTTTGGTCCGTTGCCAGATTCCGTCACTATCTTTGTTCGTCACCCACAACCTGTCCGTGGCGCTTCGGGTAACCGACAAGTTGTCCGCTGCCAACGAACAGGTCTTTTGTCTCCGGAATCAACCATTCCCCTTCCGCATGGTCGAATTCAGTTTTCATTTCTCTTTCCGGGCTTCCTCCGCTCCAAAGCTTTTCCAAGCCTGGGCATAGTGCTCAAGCTGTTTATCCACCAGGAAGTTTACCGTCCCCTCTTCAAACTTTCCGTCTTCTTTTCTTTCGCCGGCTCTCACCCCGGTGAGAATCTCAATCCCTTCATCGATGGTTTTTACCGGATACACCCGGAATTTGCCCGCTTTCACCGCCTCCACTACCTCGCTTTTCAGCATCAGGTCCTGGACGTTCTGATGGGGAATTATCACCCCCTGGGTGCCGGTCAAACCCTTGGCTTTACAAACGTCGTAGAAACCCTCGATCTTCTCGTTGACTCCCCCGATAGGCTGGATATCTCCTTTTTGGTTTACCGATCCGGTAACAGCGAGGTCCTGTCTAAGAGGAAGCCCGGACAAGCTGGAGAGGATGGCGTAGACCTCGGTGGATGATGCGCTGTCCCCTTCCACTCCCGAGTATGATTGCTCAAAACATATGCTGGCGCTGGCGGCCAGCGGCTTGTCCTGGGCATACTTCCCGGTAAGATAACCACCCAAAATGAGCACGCCCTTATTGTGGGTGCGTCCCGAGAGGTCTGCTTCCCTCTCGATATTGATCACGCCGCCTCTTCCCATGGAGGTTCTGGCGGTGATGCGGGTGGGTTTGCCGAAGGCGTATTCGCCGAGGCTGTAAACTGAAAGGCCGTTGATTTGACCCACCACCCTTCCATCGCAATCGATCATGATGGTGCCGTCCTCGATCATCTCCTGGATCTTGTCTTCGGTAAGACTCACCCTTTCCACCCATTCGTCTAAGGCCTTTTCTACATGGTCGCGTTTCACCACCTTGCTGCCCGCATTCTTGGCCCAATAGCTTGCCTCTCGGATCAAATCTGCAACCACGGTGAAGCGGGTTGATAGTTTCTTCTGGGATCCTGCCACTCTCACGCCAAACTCCACCACCGCCCCTACCCCGCTTTTGTCGAAGGACAAAAGCTTGTCCTCGTCGCAGATTTTCTTCATGAAACAGGCATACTGGTGAATGTTGGTTTCGTCATTGGGCATGACCGAGTCGAAATCTGCCTTCACCTTGAAGATCTTTTTGAAGTCCTCGTCCAAACTGAACAACAGATAGTAGATATAGTTGTCCCCGATCATCACCACGTCAACCTTGGTCTCGATCGGCTCGGGTTTCATGGCGGAGGCTCCCATGAGATAGAAAGGATCATATGACCCGATTTCCACCCGTCCATATTTCAACGCCCGCTTGAGGGCTTGCCATGACCCGGGCTCCATCAAAACGTCCAGTGCGTTCAAGACCAGATAACCTCCATTGGCCTTAAGATACGATCCTGCCCTAATCCGGCTGAAGTCCGTTCTCCAGATGCCGCTTCGGTCCGCCACCCTTTCGATAGTGCCAAACAAGTTCTTGTAAGACGGGGTAGTCTCGATGATTATGGGCGCGGTTTTGGTATCAGAATTATCCACGATGACGTTCACCTGGTATTCCAAAAATTCGTCTTCGGGCTTGAAAAATGGGATCCCGGGTATGTTCATCTCCGGCGGCTTTTCCTTTGGTGGCTTAAACCGGCCCAGGTTCTGTACCAAGCTTTCCTGCACCTCGTCTAAATAGCCGTGAAGCTTGTCGTTTTGGTATTTTGCCTTTATCTCCTTGATCATGCCGGCGACCAAGGGGACGATCATCTCTCTATCCAAAGCTTCCAGCGCCTTCTCAAACTCCCGGACTATCTCTTTTCCCTCTTTGAAGATGTCCTCCATCAGTTTGGCTAAGGCATCGTACTTGGCTTTCAGCAGCCTCAAGTCCTCCGCCGGGAATTTCTTTTCTCGGACCAGCTTCTCCAGTTTCGCCAGACTGGTCGGTTTGCCCTCGATTACCGGCTGAACGTCCGGTTTGACGAAAGGCCCCATCTGAATCTGCACTAAGGTGAACCCTTCTTTCTTCACCTGTTGCTCGAATTCCTCCAGTATGGCCTTCTGTCCCTTCTCCGATTCCCGGAGCAGCTCGTCTCGTCTCTGCTTATAACCCTCACTTTCAAACACCGAAGGGATGTTTCTCTTGAGTGAAGCTACCAGATCGTCCATGTCCTTCTTGAAAAGCTTGCCCTGTCCGGCAGGGAGGCTTATGATGCAGGGCGCGTCAGGATCTTTGAAGTTGTGAACGTAACACATATCGTCCGGAACTGAAGTTTTGTTCTCCAGTCTCTCCAGAAGATGTTTGATGGTGGTCATCCTTCCGGTGCCCACGAAGCCCGCAATGAAGATGTTATAACCTTCGCTGTCGATATCCAGACCCAGCTTGATCGCCTTCACCGCCCGATCCTGCCCGATGATCCAATCACACGGCTCGACGTCGCTAGTGGTTGATAGATCCAGCTTTTCTACAGGACAGCGCCACCGGAGTTTTTCTATTGGGACTTCTTCATATCTCAGATTCTCCGTCATTATCACCACCCTCCTTCTGTGGGATGAACATAAGTTCAACCGTAGAGTTCAGACCAATATTGGAAAAGGAACCTGTTTTCGTTTTTCTATCAAGCGGTTAGTCTCCGAAGCACGTTCCCACCGCCCTGGCGGCTTCGATTAAAGGAAAATCCGGGGGCACCTTCTTTAGGGTAGCAATGCCGGATTGGATGGGAACAGAAGTTATGTTCTGCCCTTGCAGGCTGGTCATGTGGCCGAATTTTCCGGCCATGACCAAGTCCACGGCGTGTTTCCCGAACTGAGTAGCCAGTATCCGGTCGAAGTCGGTCGGCGTCCCGCCTCGCTGAAGATGCCCCAGGATGATCACCCGGGTCTCCAAACCTGTGGCATCCTCGATCTGTCCCGCAACTCGATAGCTTACCCCGCCGAGCCGGATGGGATCAGTGCTTCCTTTCACCTCTCTTTTAATCACCATCTCCGAGCCGTCGAGTTTGACTCCTTCCGCCACAATCATCAGACTGAATCTCTTTCCAAGTTTGCTTCGTTTCTCCAGCTCTATGCAAACCTTGTTGATATCAAAAGAAAACTCCGGGATCAAAATCACGTCTCCGCCGCCCGCCACTCCTGAATACAAAGCCAGCCAGCCGGCGTACCGGCCCATCACCTCCATCACCATCACCCGGTGGTGAGATTCCGCGGTGCTGTGAATGTTGTCGATGCAGGCGGTGGCTACCGCCACCGCAGAGTCGAATCCGATGGTAAAATCAGTAGCACCCACGTCGTTGTCTATGGTCTTGGGTATCCCCACGACAGGGATTCCCATCTCATGCAGTCGCTCGGCGATGTGGAAGGTTCCGTCGCCTCCTATGCAAATCAGGGCATCCAGCTTCAGATCAGAAAAATTCTTCAGCACCAATTTCGATACATCCTTCTTCTCTTCTTCATAGGCGAAGGGATTCGCCCGATTGGAGGTGCCCAGTATGGTTCCGCCCAGAGTCAAAATACCAGAGACGTCCTCCCAAGCCAGCTTTTTGGTCCGGTTGTGGATCAACCCTTCAAACCCGTCTTTGATGCCGATCACTTCCATATCGTAACAAAACAGAGCGGTTTTGGTGACCGCTCGGATGGCGGGGTTAAGTCCCGGACAATCCCCTCCGCTGGTTAAGACTCCGATCCTCTTCCTTCGTTTCATGGCGACTCCTCTTTGTCTTTTGGTGATTATGATAGCTTAAGACTTGAGTTTTATCAAGCATATTTTTGTTAAAAACTCATCTCCATTCATTTGCTGCACTTGGCTCCGTTCGAACCGGCCAATCCTCAGAGGAAGCTCTGACTTCCTGCGAAGCCAGCCATTTGAGCTTGCAGTCTGCCGGATCAGGCACCTTTCCGGGTGAAATAGAGCTTGCATGGTGATGCGCTCAAACGTATATTCGCAATGAAAGGAGCTGTACCCGTGAGAAATGTGGTTGTGCTGGGCTCAACCGGATCGATCGGCAGGAATACATTAGAGGTATTGTCCAATTTCGGCGACCGGTTTTCCGTGTTTGGGCTTTCTGCCCATAAGAACGTTGAGCTTTTGGAGGAGCAGATCAGGCGCTTCAAACCGAAGATGGCGGTGATCGCCGACGTCGATAGCCTCCACCGTCTTCCCGGACACCCCGGAACAGAGCTTCTCTTCGGCGTCCCAGGCCTCAAAAGACTCTGTTCTCATCCCGACGTCGATCTGGTGGTCAATGCTTTGGTCGGATCGGTCGGGCTGCTCCCCAGCTTGGAAGCGTTAGAATCAGGAAAGACTCTGGCGACAGCCAACAAAGAATCACTGGTGATGGCCGGGGAGCTGCTGATTAAGAAAGCAAAGGAGAAGGGAACGGAGATTTTGCCCATAGATAGCGAGCATTCTGCCATCAAACAGTGCCTTTCGTGCGGGAAAAAAGAAGAGGTGAAAAGGATTATCCTGACTGCTTCCGGCGGTCCGTTCTGGAAGAAGAAGAGGGCGGAGTTGGCCGATGTCACTGTGGCCGAAGCTCTGTCTCACCCCACCTGGGCGATGGGAAAGAAGATCACCATTGATTCCGCCACCTTGATGAACAAAGGCCTGGAAGTGATCGAAGCCCACTGGCTCTTCGGGATCCCGCCGGACCGAATCAGCGTTCTAATTCATCCCCAGTCGATTGTTCATTCCCTGGTGGAGTTTGTGGACGGGTCGGTCGTCGCTCAGATGAGCGTACCCGATATGAAACTCCCCCTCCAATATGCTCTGTTTTATCCGCAGAGAGTCTTCAGTAATAACACCACTTTGGATTTGGGCAAGATTGGTCAATTGACCTTCGCGGAGCCAGACCATGACAAATTCCCTTGCCTGGGACTTGCCTACCAAGCCCTAAAGATGGGCGGGACCGCGCCCGCCGTGCTAAATGGTGCCAACGAAGTGGGGGTGAGGGCTTTTCTGGACGGAAGAATCCGCTTCCCGGACATCTGGGAAATGGTGCAAGAGATTTTGAATAGGCATCAGGTGAAGACCAACCCGAATCTCGACGATATTTTGAATACGGAACAATGGGCGCGGCAGAATGCCCAAGAACTCTGTCTGGGCATAGAAAGGAAGAAATGACCACACTGGTTGCAACCATATTCGTTTTGGGGGTTTTGGTCTTCGTGCACGAGCTGGGGCATTTTTTGGTGGCCAAGAAGTCGGGGATACGAGTGGAGCGATTCTCCCTGGGTTTCCCTCCCAAGATGATAGGGAAGAAGATCGGGGAGACGGAGTACTGCATCTCCTGGATTCCTCTGGGAGGCTACGTGAAAATGGCGGGAGAAGAGCCGAACATAGACGAAGTCAAAGGCGAGCCGTGGGAATTTATGTCCAAGCCTCCCGGCATTCGTGCCCTGGTGGTGGCAGCCGGTCCGGTGATGAACCTGATCTTAGCCGTGCTGGTGTTTTGGGGAATAGTCTTCTTTGCCGGAATGCAGGACGTTCACGAGGAGAGCACCCAAGTCGGTCTGGTGTCGCCGGGCGCGCCGGCGGATAAGGCGGGGATTAAGCCGGGAGACAAAATCATTTCCATCAGTGGCACGGAAGTGACTTCCTTTACTCAGATGAGAAAAGCCATTTACCAGCAGGTGGAAAAGCCGATCGAGGTCAAATGGGTCCGCGACGGCAAGCAATACACCGCCCTGATTACCACCTTCAAGGACAAGATGCTGAACGAGAAGGGAGAGAACGTGGAGGTGGGGAAGATCGGCATCGGTCCGACCTATACCAAAATAAAGGTGGGTTTCTTCAAGTCTTTTATACAGGGAGCAAATACCACGATTTTCATTCTGGTGGAGTCGGTGAAATTCATTGTCGGGCTTATCACCGGCACTGCTTCGGTCAAGCTTTTGGGCGGGCCGCTTTTCATTGTCCAGACGGCGGGAGAGACGGCCAGGTCCGGCTTTGTCGATTTGCTCTCCTTCTTGGCCCTCCTGTCAGTTAATTTGTCTTTGATTAACATTCTTCCCATTCCGGTGTTGGATGGCGGTCATCTTCTGTTTTTGGTCATAGAGAAGATAAAGGGGTCACCCCTAACTTTGAAGCAGCGCGCCACCGCCCAGCAGATCGGCTTAGCCTTCTTGGTCCTCCTGATCGTGTTCGTCACCTACAATGACGTTTTGCGCTTAGTAAGGTAGGGGTTCGATTCATGGTTCGACTTCGCCCTTCTAATTCCTCAGTCCATAGGTCAGCTTCCCTCGCCTCCTGACAACAAAGCTGCAACTTATTGTCACGACCTTCGGGTCGTGGACAGGAAAAATCCAAGTCCCCCTGATAAGGGGGATTTAGGGGGTTCTAAGACGAAAGAGAAGAACTCCCACCCTCATTTGGGCTTTAGCTGTAGGGGCGATTCACGTGGGACATCCCGCCACAGGCGGGGAATCGCCCTTTCACTTATTCCCTCTCCCGTTGTGGGAGAGGGAAGGTTGAAAATCCCGCCAGCGGCGGGAGAGAGGGGGGCTCCAAGATAAGTCAAGACTTCCCCTGATGCTGCATAATCGAATAACCAATTCAAGTTTAAGGTTGACAAGATTACACAAATAACTATAATGAATATGCATACATAGTGGATTTACATGATTGTGGGCTTTAAAGGATGGGTCAGGAGTTTACTCTTCCCCGTACGGGTAATCCTGGTGACTCACGCATGGGAAGAAACCCTTTTTCGGTTGAGCGCTTAGAAGACCAGTTGGAGTAGCTCAATCTAAGATTCGGAGAGATTATCTTCAAAAGCAAGTCATCTTACGAATTGAAAGGGGGATTGTGATGGTAAGTGTATTAACAGAACTAAGTCAATGGGCAAGAACTCTCCAGTTCTGGGAACAAGCTGCGCTGGAGAAAATCGTAAATGGCGTGATTTTTACTGATGCTGACTTCAATGAGTTGCTCCAGTACTTGCTAGAAGACGACAATTTAGCAGAATCAAGAGGCCAACGTCCCACCTTGCATTTTCCCCAAGACAGCGACACCGTCTCCCAGACCGCGATGGCAATCCGACTAGTGCAAATCTCAAACCTACAAAATGTGAATGCTCTTGTGCCTGGGCAGACTCTTACCTTTGGCCAATCACTAACAACTATATACGGCGGCAATGGCTCAGGGAAGTCAGGATACGCGCGGGTTCTCGGATGCGCTGGTTTCACTCGCGGCGACCGCGAAGTGTTACCTGACGTAACTCAACCACTTGACGACACAGTCGTGGTGACGGCTGATGTTCAAGCAACAGACGGAACACGCACACGAGATATCCACTACACGGTCGGAGAAAGATGCCCCGAACTCGCATCTTTCTATGTTTTCGACAGTACGAGCGTGCGAGTTCATTTAACTCAGTCAAATACCCCCAGCTTTTCTCCAGCAGGTCTGTCATACCTCACCCGCTTAGCAGAAATAACCGATAAAGTCCGAGACTATCTAAGAGCTAAAATAGAAGAATGTTCACAGCCACATAACTTCAGCGTCTTATTTCAAGGTGATTCGGAAATCAGCAGGTTAATCAATGAGTTGGGACCCCAAACTGATCTGAAGTCTCTGCGTGATCTGGCCAATCTGACCAAAGAACAAGAGGGGCGCATTGCAGAGTTAGATATCAAAATCGCCCACCTCAAAGCTCAAGACATTCCTGCGCAGATAGTTGTATTGAAGCAAAAGATAGCCGATCTGGAAAATCTACTTAAGAAGTTACGCGATGTCCAACACAAGTTAAGCGATCAGATTGCTGAAGACATTCAAAGTACCATTGGAATCCATCTAAAAAGGCAATCCGCCGCACAGAAAGTCAGTACTGATCAGTTCAGGTCAGAGTATTTCACACAAACAGGTAGCGACGCCTGGTATCAATTCATAAGAGCTGCAAAAACACTGGTTGATGCTGAGCGCCTTTCGGATGAGCATCACCCACGAGCGGAAAGCCGATGCTTGTTATGCCAGCAACCTCTCTCAGCTGAGGCACGTGATTTGCTATTTAGACTGTGGGCATTTCTAGAAAGTGATGCACAGGCCAAGCTTTCAGAGATACAGGGACTGCTAGGAAGTAAGCGTAAAACACTTGAATCAATTTCTCTTGACTTCTTTGATGATCAATCGGTCTCCTATAGACATCTCCAAGAACATAATCTTACTGCTTTTAAGAGGGTGAATTCACTTATCGGAAATTACCGTATACGCCGCGATGGTTTACTCAGTGCTATCGCGGACAACATAACGCCAATCACACTATCAACCTTCCCAGAAGATCCAATTCCTGAGATTGAGCAGACAATTGAAATGTTAACGACTAATTGTGATGAGTTAGAGAAAAAGGATCCTTCTGAAGAAATTACACAACTAGAGCAGCAAATGCGAGAACTGCAACACCGGAAAACTCTCCGACAGCACTTTTCAGCAATACAAAACTATGTACAGAAAGGTAATTGGGCACAAAGAGCAAGTAAGGCAGGTGGTACAACACGCCATATCACAAAAAAGCACAATGACTTATTTAAGGAACTGGTAACTGATCGCTATGTTGAATTGTTCGAACAAATTCTGCAAGACCTCGGACGTCCGCTGAGAGTTAAGGTTGCAACCTGGGGGCGCAAGGGTGAGGTATATAAACATATTGTTCTCGAGACTGATCCTTCTATTCCAGTGGACGAGAGAACATTGGATAGGGTGTTAAGCGAGGGTGAAAAGCGTGCTGTGGCGTTGGCAGACTTTCTAACTGAAGTAGCGCTCGATACTACTAGCAACGGCATCGTACTTGATGACCCAGTAACTTCTCTCGATCTAGAGTGGCGAAATCTGGTCGCGTCCATTTTGGTTGCGCAGGCGAAACGTCGACAAGTAATAGTGTTTACCCACGATCTTCCTTTTCTTTACTTCCTCAAGAAATATGCTGAACAGGAGAATGTTGAAGTTGCAACGCATTGGATAAAACGAGGAGATGACGATAACAAACCAGGTTATGTGTTTCTGAACAACAGCCCAGCACTAGAACGCGATTATCGTAGCCCCACACGGGCACGCGAGATATACGCAAAGGCAAAGGACGCACCACCCGAAGAACAAGAATCACTACTGCACGACGGATTTGGTGCACTCCGTACAACCTACGAAGCATTTATTATTTTCGAACTGCTCAATGCAGTCGTATTGCGTTTCGATGAGCGAATAAGTTTCGGGCGCTTGAATGATATTATATGGGACCACTCAGTTGTAAATGAAGTTGTAAACAAGTGTGAAACTCTTTCAAGATATATAGAGGGGCATTTACATAGTGATGCATTGGGCGCACAAAAACCAACAGCTAGCTTGCTTCTATGCGAGATAGAAGCATTCGATGCATTAAACAAGAAACTAAAAGACTTGAAGAAGAAGAAATAGAAATGAGCATATAGCCCGGGTGCCCCACCGCTTGCGGTGGGGTTTAGATTCATTTTGCGAACAGTAGGTAGGTCAGCCGCCCTGCGCACCTGTAACTAAGGTTTCAAGTTGAGTCAGGAGCTTACTCTTCCCCATACGGAGAACGATGGTGACTGATGCATTGAAATCAAAATGTGTCAGTAGAAGGTCTTGACACAACATAAGCGGAGTTCGTGATATTATGCAGGTCAATATAAACAATTTTGTGAGTAATTATTGGCCCAGGAGGACAATATGGCAATTTGGAAATCGTACAGAATAGCAGACATCATTGCAGACATTGAAGATGAAAGATTTGTTCTTCCAGTAATCCAGAGGCGGCTCATCTGGGACGAAGAAAAAATGGAACTTCTATTTGATACATTGTTAAAAGGTGACTCCTTTGGTGGCATAATGGTGATTGAAGAAGAAAAGGACAGCAAACCATTGTTCAGTTACAGACCTTTCACTAAGGACGGTAGTGTCATCAGTTCAAGACAAGTAGATAAGCTATCACAACTTCAGAGCTTTGTGATTGATGGCCAACAGAGACTACAATCGTTCTACATTGGACTGAAGGGCAGTATCAACGGTAGAGTGTTATATTTTGACCTATTTAGTGACTTCAATTCAGAATTTGAGTTCAAGTTTGAAAATGACATAGCAATACTTCCGAAACAACCCAAAGACAACGAGGAGAGGACAATACCTGAACATAACTGGTATTTAGCCAGTGGCATTCTCCAAAGGCTGAAAGATACTAATGACGAAGACCAAGTAGCGACAGAGATTATTAAGACCCAAGGCATCACTGACGAAACCAAAAAGACTCACATAATCAAGAACGTCAAGGCATTTTACAGAAACGTGATTACTTCAGAAACATTAGGTGTTTCAAAGGTTGTAATAAACAAGACGTTTGACGAAACAACAAATCGACAGAGAATAGTTGAATTATTTAGAAGATTAAATGATGGTGGAACTAAACTTTCATCATTTGAAATAGTTGCTTCAATTCTCAAAGGGTTTTCTTGGGAAATGGAAGGCTTTTTAGAAGAAACCTTGAAGAGCTATGAAGAAATTGGCCTTACCCAAGATAATTTAATAAAACTCATTTTCTTGCTTCAAGACAATCACAAAAAAGAAATGGCTTCAATCGAAGCTGAAGATGCTGAATTTACAATCAGTAAAAAAGACAGAATCAAATGCACTTTGAAAAGTCTCAAAGACTTTTTGGTTCATTCTGAATTGTATTACTACTACAAAGAAGGAACTCGCTCTTTCATCCCCTTGTTTTTCATTGCTTATCATATTTTCCATAAGAACATTACCAACAAAGAAATTGAATCGTTTTTTAACAACTTTGAAGCAGGAAACACCGAATTCCCAAAAATGAAAAAATGGGTTTACCATTCGCTAATCAATGGCGTTTTTAAAAGCAAAGGGGCTGGCTGGATTCCATACAAAACAGGAATAAGAAAAATACTTGAAGAAATACAAAAGCACAAAAACTCAGATTTCCCTGTTGATGACTTATTCAAAGTTTATCGCAACCATCCAATCACTTTTACTACCATATATGACATTACGAATCTTGACCGATTAGATAGCTCATTTCTATTTTATCTAATGTATGACCGTAAGCAAACAATTCGAATACAAGACATTGATCATATTATGCCAAAATCAATAATGGAAACTAAGACTTTTGATTGGGCAAAGATCAACACCATAAGAAATTATCAACTACTTGATTACGGGACGAATCGAGGAGAGAAAAACGCTAAGCCTTTCAGGGACTGGTTAAACACATGTGTTTCGGACAAATCTGCTTTCGTTACGAAGCATCTTATTCCGTCAGATGAAGCTCTATGGGATGAGGATAGATTTGATGACTTTTTTACCGAAAGGGCAAAACTCATCTTTGAGCGCTTAACAAAATATGTACAATAACGAAAATGCTCAACAACGCAATACAGCCAGTAGGCCAGGTGCCCTGCGCACCTGACACCAAGATAAATCAGGAGTACGGGGCCCCTGACATACAAGCTAAACAAACACCAAGGAGAGAACCATGAAAGTGAAGAACATCAATGGCACAAGTGACAACACCTGCAAATGCGGTAGCTGGCTTGACCACTGGAAAAAGTTCAGTGGCCAAACGCTTCCCTTATACTGCCCTGAAGAGAAGTGTGTTCAAAAGCCAGAAGTCGGTGCCCACGTCCAGAAAGACAGTTCCACCGATAACAGTTGGTACATTGTTCCGCTTTGCAAGACGCACAATGGAGAAACGGGCAAATCGCTAGACATCAGCGACAGCGTAAAACTCGCATCGGCCAACGTCAGCCAGACCTGTGGCAAGTAATTGATACCTTGCCGGGTGCCCCACAGTTTTGTAGTTCCATGAAAGGCTACCTCCTTTGGTTTGAAATCATATTATACATCATTTCTGACTTTGAACCAAGTTCCTAAGTGAGTTGTCCTGCGCACCTGATCGCCATTCCGCTGCGCTCCATTGCCCCCCGTGAGCTTTGTCGTTATCATCCTACAACCTCAGTTTGTAAGTCGGATTGCGATCCCGCTTTTGGTCTTCGACCCTGCACTTAGTCTCCCGCCGAAGGCGGGATGTCGAAGGAAGGCTCAGACCCGAAGGGCGGGACAGCTGCCCGACAATCAGCTTGACTTGAAATCCCCCCTTTAGCAAAGGGGCATTTAGGGGGTTGTCCCCCTGATAAGGGGGATTCAGGGGGTTTTCCTCTGACAAGAGGGATTCAATGGGTTGTCCCCCTGATAAGGGGGATTCAGGGGGTTCTAAACCGACGATCTAACCCGAAGTCTCTCTTACCAGAAGAAGCATATTCGCCACAACTTCAATGGTGAAGCGGATAGGTGCCCAGTATATGGGAGGTACTATCAACGAAAAGTGTACGGGAGCCTCTTACCTTTATCGAGGGTCTCCCAGCCGTACCCCCCGCCATTGCTTCATTTGTAGTCATTGGAGATTTTGAATTGAAACTTTGAACCTTGAGCTTTGAACCTTGAACGTATTTCGCTTTTGAACGAGGACACTCTATATGAGCCATTCAATTGATCAAGACCCTGAGTCTTCCGGTACGGACGACTCTCGGTATTTGAAGTTCATTGAACTATTGATCGACAAGAGCATCAAAAGGTTGGAGAGCGAGTCCTACAAGCCGAGAATCCAGGATGCCTTAAGAGCCATCCGGCTTAAGGATAAGGTGTTCAAGACCTCCGAAGCCGAAAAATTCTTCTGGGATGAAATAGAAACCATAAGACAAGAGGAACTGCCAAAAATGTATCCCAAACCCGAACCCATCAGTCTCGAATCTCAAATTCAAAACATCATCTTAGAGCTTAAAGATCAAGTAGAAAACGGCATCCTTCCGGTCAAAATCATTACCGATACTTTCAATCAAGGCAAATCCAAAGAAAGCCAACTCTCTTATCGCCGCATCGGCCAGCTCCTATCCACCATGGGATTCCGAAAGGCAAAAACCCACGCCAGCACCTACGCCATCCTCTGGGACGACAGTCTTCTATCTCAAAATGGACTTCCTGACGTTGAAGAAGACGAAAAACAGCAATCCGCAAGTCCCGCATGTCTCGCAAGTCCCGCAAGTCCGGAAGTCGGGCTCCCAGCCCCACAAGTTCGTGGGTGGGCTCCATTGTTCTGCTTAAATTGAAATTGGACTTTTGGGCTTGATTGAATTAGGGCGGTTTTCTTCTGTTTTTTGTATTTTACGAGTTGGCTTTTAGAAGGAGGGAATGGATGGCCAAGCGGCAATTTACGGCGGAGGAGAAGTATCGGATTTTAGAGGAGGCTGGTCAGTCTGGGACCGGGGTGGCAGAGGTATGTCGGCGGCATCAGATAACCAGCGGTTTGTTTTACAAGTGGGAGGCGGACGCCAGGAAGGGAGC
>JBAVQU010000006.1:0-71297 GCA_049694315.1 Candidatus Zixiibacteriota bacterium | reverse complement strand
AGTTTTTCCACAACCGCTTTGCCAAAAAACGCCTGGCTGTTTTCTCTTGTCTAACAATGAGATGAAAGGATTTTATGTCCATCTACACCAATATAATTGGTGTCAGATGTTTTACAATCACCTAAATAAAACCTGGATCATTAGGATACTCAAAACAGAGTTTATCAATTTCCCCAGATGGTAAATCAACGAATAATGTATTTAAACGAAAAAGGATTGGTGTCCATAGTCGATCACTATACCCAAAAACATCTGTTAGCTCACAGATTAATATAGAATCTTCCTTTCTGTTCTTTGGTTTTATGTCAATAATAACTGATTTAGCCTGCGACTTATAAATATCTAAAATGGGCAAATGCCAAGGATGTGGTTCATTGTCACTTTGAGTCAATTTCGATTTAAGTAGATTAGGTATAATACCCACCTTAAAACCAGCCAGTGAAATATCTTTCTCAAACAACTTAAGCTTCAACTTCCCTTCTTCGCATACCTGCTGGTATATCGCATACATACTAATATCCTCCTTCTTCAATTACTTTTCAAAATTGTAGTTTTAAGAAAAACTTCTTTTGAAATTACTTGTTCAAAAACTAAATAGCACCTCGTTTTCCAAAAGCAAAATTAACTCCCAGCTTCTCTCTGCCATGGTCGATAATAATTCTGATAGAGAGTGATTAGAGCATAATAGCTGATGTCATGTCTTAAATTTGGAAAACTTGGATGTATGAAATCAACCCAAGTAACATTGCCTTGTCGAAAGATACGTCCGTCTGGACCCTTTGGTTCCATACCTGTGAAAAGGTCTTTGATTAGGTGGAAAACACCACAACAGACTATGATATCAGGTTGAATTATTTCTAACTCCTCTTTTATAAAGTCGGGATGCCTGTTAATTGCTTCTATCAGTTCAATTTCATTGGCCTGGCTACCACCAACTAATTTCTTAATGTTAACTACTGCGGAAGACCAACAAGCGGTCTGTAAATTCTCTGGCTTTTTTGCTTCAGTAAAAGTTGGTATATGAACAGTGGTCAACTGCTGGAGTCCATAAGCCCAGTAACCTTCAGGTGCCCATGGAGTTTTCTTTATCAACTCTCGGATATCACCTGGATGCTTATTTTTATCTTTCATGAAAAACAGAATCTTGCGATGAATTTGATTCCATTTCTCCTCATCAACAATCCCATCTTCTGCAAAATCACTAGCACGCTCCCCATCTGGCGAAAAGCTCATTTAACTGTTTAGTTTTACCATTCTTCTCCACCTTCTTACCAAGCTCATCTTTAGTGTTTTCAGTAGATTTAGAACTGCTAGATGCAAGGTTCTTTGATTTAGAAACAGGTTTGAACTCCTCAGGTTTCAACATATTGAAGATAACATCTCCATCTACTCTTTCCCCTGTTTCTTCATCTCGAATCTCATGATGCGGACAACTGAGCAAAATTATGGATAGTTGTTCATAAGCATTAACTAGCTCCGCCCATGTTTGTATTCTAATCACCACTCTTCCGTTCTCTTCAAAGATAGATACCTCATCGCTCAAGGGAATCTGTTTGCATTCTTGTTTTACTTCTTCAAGATTTGCTGTTTTTGTCACCTTTAACGGGAAGGTTATTCTGTAGCCCAACTTTCGATCCTTTCAATGATACTCTTTTGACCTGCACAGACAGCGACAGTGGTTGTCCGCCCAAAACTTGGTTCGCCTAAAGGCGAACACTCCAAAATCTCTTTCGCCTAATGCTCCTACCTTTATCTATTGGTTTTCCGGACACTGGCAACTGGCAACTGTTTTTTCAGAACGACTCAAAATAGACTATCTTGAACTCTCTTCCCCAGGTATTCGCATTCTTGCGGTTGAGAAGCAGGTTCTTCAAATTGAATTGCAGAAGGAGCCTGTTGGAGAAAATCCACTGCGCTCCGACGTTCAAGTAACCATATCCGCGTCCGAAAAGCTCCTGGGCTTTGTCGTCATTTGCGCCCAGGTCGTACTCCGCTACCACACCCAAATTCTCACCCAGCAAGACGTCCGCTCCCATGAAGATGGTGACATTCTTGTCTTTATCTTCGTTTTCCAGGCTGTAGTTTACCCCTCCGTGCAATCCTATGGGAATGTCGCCCGAGGCATATCCTTTGCTCATCACCGCATAGAAGCCTTTGGACTTGTAGGTGTATCTTTTCAAACTGTCGTTGAAAGCTCCGTCTCCCTGGGAATCGTAGCCGAGTGCCAAAGCGGGAAAGAAATAACTCTCATTGATCAGTCTATATTTGGCGGCAAACTCTATTCTGGGGTTCCAATCCGGCTCACCTTCCCCGATCACGTTCTGTCCTCCGAAGGACATCCCTACCATGAACCTTTTCATCAACCCGATGTCTATGCCGAAAATGGCTCCTCCCCCGGGATAGATGCGGATGTCGAAATCAAAGCTTCCGCGCGGCAGAAGGCCGGCGGTGGGGCAGTCAATCAGTTTCCGGGGCTGTAGAACCGGCCCCGGCGCCATTTTGACCACCGGCTGGTTTTCCTGAGCGAACCCAAATGTGGAGATTACAGCAACTAAAAGCAGCGTTGCCACTATTGCTTTCTTGGTCATCTTTCCCTCCTCTGGTTGAAGACCAGCATACTCCATCTCCGCAATTTCGCCAAAATCTAACCCATTTCCGTCGGTTAGTCAATCAAAAAGATGATGAAATCCCAATTTCCGACTGTGTGCAAGATCTCACCGAGGTACGGCTGCAGAGTCAAGGGCGTCTAATCGGGAGCAACTCTCTTCGGTCAATGCTTCCCACGTCACCAGACTGCGAATCGCAGGATCAAAGCAAAGCCACTTACCTTCATGATAAGTGGCTATCTTCAGAATGATGGATGAGTCCCCGTTCGATGTTCTTACTGGTACTTATCGTAAAATACGATCTCCTCCAGTTTCTTTCTGGGTTTCGGATCAGGGAGGAATTTGGGGTAGCCTAAGGGCATGACTTCAACCACTCTCATTTCCTGGGGGATATTCAGGATTTTCTTCACCTCATCCTCCTTGAAAGCCCCGATCCAGCAGGTTCCCAGTCCTTCCTCCACCGCCTGAAGAGTCATATGATCCATGGAGATGGCCAGGTCAATGCTGTGGGCCGGCTGTCCGCAGGTTAGGACGTAGTCCGCCATAGTAGCGCAGCCAATTATGATTACTGGGGCCTCGGCCATGAAGTATTGGTTATTGGCGGCCACAGCGATCTTTCTGCGAAGTTCCTTGTCCTTAACCACAACATATCTCCATTCCTGCATGTTCTTGGCCGAGGGCGCCAGTCTCCCCGCTTCGAGAACTCGTAAAAGCTTTTCTTCCTCAATGGGTCTGTCCTGAAAGGCTCTAATGCTCCTTCTGTTCTTGATGGCATCGAACACGTTCATATCTATGGCTCCTCTGTTAAGTGGTCCATTTCCCGCAACGGAATAGACCTTTGCCGACCTCACTTTCTGTCCGGTGGGGAAAAGCACTCTGCTGAATACGACGGCATGGCTCAACGGGAATCAGACTGCATGTCACAGACTGCCGGCGAATCCGCCTCAGCCCTCCAGCTTTTCCCATTTTCCGAACACGTCCAAGATTTCGTCCCTCACGTCCTTCACTACTTTGTCCATATACTGTTTTGCCTTTTTCTGATCGAATTCCGGATATCCCTCATTCTCTTTGTAGATTATGATGGGTCCCGGAGAGGGAATGCAGTAGGTTCCGCTTTTCTGCAAAAAGACCATATCCTTTTTATATCTCTCTTTCCTGACCCATTTTGGGTTTATCGCCAGAATCGCCGCATTTTCATCCAAAGCCGCATGTCCGCCTGCTTCGCCAAAAAACTCCCTGGTCATCTGTTCGCACAGCACCCACCAGTGAATGACTGCCACCTGGACGTTCTTCTCGCGCTGGACCCGGAAAGCGGCATTCTTCAATTCATCGAAATGCCCGCCGTGCCCGTTCATCACCACAATTCGGGAGAACCCCTTTTCCGCCAGCGAAAACATTATCTCGGTAAGATAGCGCTCGAACGTGGCCGAGCTGACGGTAAGAGAACCGGGATATGAATAAAGAGTTCTGGTGATTCCATAATACACGGGCGGAGCGATAATCGCCTTCAGGTCGTCGGCAATCTTCTCGCAGATGAACACCGGGATCGAAACGTCCGTTCCCAGATTTGTCACCCCATGCGCCTCGATGGTGCCCACCGGAAGCAGAACCGTCCCCACCTTCTTGGGGACTAACTCACGGAACTCCATCCAGTTCATCTCCTCTAATCTTATTGGCATATTCCTCCTTCCGCAAATCAGGATTCAGAGTTCAAGATCGTAACAATTCTATCGTTGGCGCTACCATTATGGTCGCCCCCGAAATGTGGAAGGATTGTGGACCGAACGTGTCTTGCGGAGGGACAGGCCCCCCGCGTCTACAATCACTATCCGTCAAAGGTTACTTAGCGTATTCCATCACATAGATGATGGTTTTGCTGGGCAGACTCTCCCGGGTGAGGTTTAGATAGCTTCTGCCGACCCTTAGGACGTTTTCCTTTCCTTTCAAAAACTCCTCCACGGGCGCAATAGGAAAATTCTTTCCCATGAAGGGTTGCTTGTAGTGCATGGGTATCACCACTTTCGGATTCAGACCGGATACCACTCTGGTAGCGGTACCGGCGTCAATCGTGTAGTATCCGCCAATCGGCACAAACAGGACGTCAACCGGTCCGATCTCCTTCACCTGGGAATCAGAGAGGCTGACTCCGAGATCACCCAGGTGAACGAACTTAATTCCTCCCAGTTCCCACGCGAAGACGGTGTTCTTTCCTCTCTGGGTCCCTTGGTTCTCATCATGGAATGACGACATCCCTCTGAATTCTATCGCCTTTGCCTCTCTCTTTCCTTCTCCTCTGATAACCCGTGGATTGCCCTTGACCACTGAAACGTAGTTATGGTCGGAGTGACCATGCGACACCAAACATATGTCTGCAGTTACGTCAGGCGCAGGATACCCCACCGAACTGTCAAAGGGATCGGTAACTATTCTTATCTTGTCACCCAGCGAAATCAAAAAACAGCTATGCCCCAGCCACTTAATCGTTAACTCGCCTTGGCTATCCATGTTTGACTCCTTTCTGCCCCAAAAACTGCGACCATTTTCTTGCATTTTGGCCGCCTAAGGTTCCCGACCTCCACTGACTACTGTGGTTGAGGTGTATTCTCTTCCCCTTGGGAAACCGTGTTGTACAATCCCAACTGGGAGGAGTAACCCATCAGTCGACAGAATGATCGAAATACCACGAAAATCTGCTGCACCAGGAAAGTGGTGAATATCACAAATCCTGTCCCAGAAATTCCTTCCAGCATCGTGTTCAAACCCAGATAGACAAAGGCAACCGCCACCGAAATCAGAGCTAAGCTATAACGTAAACTTAGAGCGCCAAGAGGGTTTGTCAACAGAAATTTGGAGGTTTTCTTGACCAGGTGGAGAAAGCTCTCGTCACTATGCTCAATGAAGAATATCTTTAGGTAATCACCGATCATGTTCACCAGCAAGAACAACACCGCACCTATCAGAATCTTCACGATCGCTCGCCATGAAGTCGGGGGCCAGAAGCTGGCCTTTCCTGCCAGGGACCCGAAGACTGCGCAAATAACCAGAAAGAGAACCAGAGCCATCAAGTAAAGAATCACCATGAACCACCATATCTTAAACATCCCCCAGAAATATCGACCACAGTAACCTAAAAACCTCTCCATCCTTGGACGCGATAAATCGAAGGCGGAACCTTCCTTTCGGCGCCTAACTTCGTCTCGCAAGATTCCCCAGAATCCCCCGGAGAGAAAGATGACCCCTGTCACTGCCACAGCGCATAAGAGGATCACCATGCACACGTAAATGGCCAGGGTTTTCCTCCAGTAGTAGGCGAAATCCATGAAAAGAGAAGGGTCAAAGCTATTGAGGAAATGAAAGGCTTTCACGTTTGTGGCAAAGCTTTTGGAAAACATCATGTACAGAGGGAAAAGAACCGCAAGGGAAAAGACCAGATTGAACAAGAACATGATTCCGGTCAGGAACTTGTTCCTCCAGGCGTTCCTCACACCCTGCACGATGGAATCAAGAACTATTTTCATCTGTCTTCGATCGGAGATTCTCTCCGCAACGCTGCCTGGGTGAACATGCCAGACGGGCTTTCACAGGCAGGTAATCCAATGCATCAAGCTCTCCAGGTAAAAGAGACATTCAGCCGATAATTTCATCATAACGGAATCACAAGATCTGGTGGCCATGCTGTTGTTATCCACGTTGATATCGAGCACCAGCTTGTCCTCCGAATCTATGACCGCCGACCTCATCTCCGAATCGGTTTCCATTTCAATCTTATGCCACCGCTCTTGCCCATCCCACACTTCTTTCATCTTCTGCCCATTTTCGAACTCCGCCACCACATCTACAGGTATTACCACATCGCCTAACCTTTTCACCACGACTTCATCTTTGAATTTGATCTTTCCGTTATCGCTTTTGTAAGGGGTGCTTTTTATGCTCGCCACCTCGTAGTCGCACAGACCGGTTCCATAAAGCAACTGCTTCAGTACCGAGGTCAAATCCTGACCTCCTATCTCGTTTACGACCTGCACAAAATCGGAGGTCTTTGGATGTCTGAATCGGTATTTTCGAAAATACTCCTTCATTACCTCATCCATTTTCTCTTCACCTAAGATGTTACCTAACGTTTTTAGCACTAGCGAAGCCTTGAAATAAACGTTCGTGCGATAACTTAGGTAATCTTCGAACTCCCATGATTTCTTGACTACAGGATCGCTCTGCGGGTCCAAGAGATACCCCAGCTTGGCAAAATTCAGGTCGCTTAACTTGATACCCCACAAATCCACCGCATTGCCGGTCTTTCCAAATCGCTTTTCCATGGCCCTGCTTTCCGAAAAGAAAGCAAATCCTTCATCCAGCCATGCCTCCTCAAACTCGTTGGACGCCACCATTCCATACCACCACTGGTGGGCTTCTTCATGGAAGATCACCAGCGCGTCGGCCCTAATCTCCTCCGGCGGCAAACCGGAGGGCGAGATGGTTATCAATGTCGGATACTCCATAGCCCCGCCAGCCAACCCTATCTTCGTGTCCACAATGGTGAAATGATCATAGGGGTACGCGCCGAAGCTTGAACTAAAATATCTCAAGCCAAACTCAGCGTACTCCATAATCTTTTCCACATCTTTCCGATGCTCAGGGTGGTAAAAGAAATTCACCTCAATTCCATCAATCTCCTTCTTTGAAATCAAATAGTCCGGGCTGGCGGCCCAGGCAAAATCGTGCACGTCCTCAGCATGAAAGGACCAAGTTCTACTGGAATCAGCATTGTCTCGTGCGCTCGCCAAATGACCGGTCGCGCCTACTACATATTTCCGGGGGAGGGTAATAGAGACGTCGTACGTCCCGAAATCTGCAAAGAATTCGCTGTTGAAATGATATGGATGCGCATTCCAGGTGCCGTCTTCTTCCAAGACTGCCATCTTGGGAAACCACTGGCCGATCATGAAGTCGTCTCCGGAGTACCCCATTCGGGCAAGAATTTCCGGCAGCTTAACCGTGAAGTCAATGTCCAGGCTTAGGCTGTCTTGGGGCGGAAAAGCGACCGGGAGGGGCAGTTTCATCACGGTCTCATCGACGATCTTTCTGTCCGTCAGGTCCAGCCCGGAGTTCAAGCTGATTCTTTCGATCTCCATCGATCCCCGATATCTGCCGTCCCTCTTGATCCGGTCCGGGAAGTAGCTTTCTTTCATAAAAGTCGTGGTGTCGCTCCGGAACGCATTAGGGTAAAGATGGAAAAGAAGGGTGTCCACGGCTTTGCTTGACGTATTCACAAAGGTCAAGGTCTCGTGACCCCAAAGCTTTTTCTGATGAACGTCCAACTTGACGTTGATATGGTAGCTTGCGATCCGGGGAGCACGCTGTTCTGAGGCCAGGCAGACATCGGGTGAAAGGCAGCAAGCAGCCAGCAAGAAGACGATGAGGGTTGGGCGACGCGGAACATTCATACTTGGGGCACAGAAAAACGTGACCTCAGCTGCGAATAACCTGAAGCAGTGACGCGAGATTAGTTCTTTTTAGCGTGTCCAGGAATTGAATTTTCGTCTCCGGTTCTTCGGGAAGAAATCTGCGTGCCCCGGATGCCGAGACGGAAAAGGTCGCTTGAGGGCCTTAAAGGAGCTTCTGCCACCTATTCTTTCTTATTCATCAGGGCACGGATATGTTTCTCCACCGAGACAGAAAGGGATGGCAAATTGTATCCCCCTTCCAAAACGGACACCAGACGACCTCCACAGCATTCCGATGCCAAAGTGGTCATAACTTCGGTCATCGCCTTGTATCCGGTTTCCGATAAGTTGATTTGAGCCAGGGGATCTTTTTCGTGCGCATCAAATCCGGCAGAGATGAAGATGAAATCGGGAGAGAACTTGAATGCCAATGGGTACAGTATGTTTTCGAAAACCTCGAGGTATTCCAGTTCACCACTTCCTGCGCACATAGGCATGTTGAAGGTGAATCCCTCCCCCTCTCCTTCGCCCACCTCGTTTTCCCCTCCGGATCCCGGATAGTGAGGGAACTGGTGGATGCTGAAGTAGAATACCGAAGGATCGGTCCAAAATATGCTTTGCGTGCCGTTGCCGTGGTGCACGTCCCAATCTACTATCAAGACCTTGTTCAAACCGAATCTCTTTTGGACATATCTGGCTCCCACCGCCACGTTATTAAAGATGCAGAAACCCATGGCCCTATCCTTTTCTGCATGGTGTCCCGGTGGCCGGATGGCGCAAAAGGTGTTCTTGGTCCTCTGCTCCATCACCTCGTTCACTGCCGCCAAAACTCCCCCTGCCGCCAGGAGCGCTATTCGATAGGATTCCAAGCCCACCTGGGTATCCGGATCCAACATTCCCCCTCCGTTCTTGCAGATCCTCTCGACCATTTTGATGTAAGAAGGATCATGGACCGTCTCCAGCCATTCCGTGGAAGCCGTCTCAGGTTCGATATTCTTGAGCCTCGACAGCAGCCCCTTCTTTTCCAGGTGGGTCATGATGGAGCAGAGCCTATCTGCACTTTCGGGATGGTCCTTCCCTGAGTCGTGCTTTAGGTAATCCGGATGGAACACCAATCCGGTGGGAAGGGTTGTATGAGTTTTCTTTCGGGTTTTCTGTTCGCTCTTCTTAATGCGCATTTTGGTCTTGTTCCCTCAGTCCGGCAATGTCCGTTTCTCTGCAAATGTATTGTGGTTCAGCCCGCAGGTCAAGAGCTAATTTGCATCACCCCGGCCGCTCATCCGTTTTCGAAGGCGGTTTGAGTCCATCTCGGTATCTCAAAAGTGAAACCTGCGCTAATTCAACTCGCCCTCTGAAAACCTCCGGTTCCTGCTTGATTCGGCTCCTATCTTTTCCCCCGCACCACTCCCACCGATTGCATCTCCGGGTCGAAGTACTTCAACGCCACCCCTTTCACCTGCTCTTTGGTCACTTCTTCGATCCTCAGGGGGTACGCCTCCACCTCGCTAATCCCTTTACCCAATAGCTCTGCTTTGGCATATTGTTTGATCAAAGCGGAATTAGTCTCCAGAAGTATCCGGTACATTCCGGTGATATATCTCTTGGCGGTATGGAGTTCGTCGTCCGTTACCGTGTCCCGAGTGAATTGGCAAAACTCGCTTGAAAGCTTCTCCCTTGCCAACTCCTCCTTCTCAGGGGAGGTGGCAATATAAGCGTAGAAGGCGCCGGTTTGATCCCACGAATCGTTCATCCCATAAACCGTGTAGGCCAGCCCCCTTTTTTCCCTAAGCTCCCGGTAGAACCTTCCTCCGCCACCGGAGGCTACAGCCTGCAGAACCTTCAGTGCATACACATCGTCTTCACGGTAAGCACAAGTAACAAACCCCAAAGCCTGAGCGGTCTGAGCTTTCGAGCGATTTTCCACCACCAGGTTGGTCATTGACTTCGTTTGCGCCCGGTGGGAGTTCCTCTCTGAGACAGGAGGGGCGCCGAACCTCCTAACCGTCTTTTCCTCACGATCCGCCAGCAGCTTTCTTAGCCTTGTCTTGAGACTTGCAGAGTCAAGATCTCCCACAACTACGATGGTCATATTACTGCTCATGAAATGACTGTCATGCCATTTTCTCAGCGCGCTTTGATCCAATCTTTCGACCGCATCTTTCTCACCTAACTTATCCAAGCCGTAAGGCTGCCCGGGAAAAACGGCCCGATGGAATAGCTGAATAGGATAGTCCTGCATGTTATCTTTGCTCTTGTCTATCTCGGCTAAGAGGATCCTCCTCTCCTTCTCTATCTCTGCCGGATCGAAAAGAGGGTGCATAATCACGTCCGCCAAAACATCCAGACCGGGTTCCACATTGTCAGACAGCATCTTTACCATGTATCCGAAGTAATCCGCCTCCGCCTCCGTCTCGATGGAAGCACCCAACATCTCCAACTCGTTAAACACCTGAGGCCCGGTTCTGTGCTCTGTTCCCTTCAAACTGGCCTTGAGAGTCAAGCGGGTGATTCCGCAATTAGCCTTGGTTTCGTTAGCTCCTCCACCTTTGAAGAAGATGCCGAAGGAGACTAAAGGCAAAGAGTGGTTTTCTTTGGTTATCAGCGTGGCTCCGTCGGCAAGCGATTCCCTGGACACACCCTCTTCCGACACCGCGCGCGGGACCCAGGTAGGGTGCGGCATTGGCATCGGAGACTCCATGGTTCGGGGTGCAACCAGATCCTCTCCTGAACCGGCCACAACTGCTTCCTTCACTCTTTGAACTGATGCTTCTGCGTCGAACTCTCCATCAGGTCGATATTCCAGCACACTGGCATTCTGCAAAGTCAGATATTCTGTTGCCGCCTTTATGACAACTTTGGAAGTCACTTCATCCACATTCTTAAGATATTCTTCGGCCAATCGATAATCCCCGTAAGATTCACAAAGAGCAAGATTTTCCGACAGCCCCTCCGCGGTTTCCATGGAAGAAAGATAAGAGAATTTGATGGCGTTCTTGGCCTTGGTCAACTCATAATCAGATATGCCCCATCTCTTGATGCTCTCGATTTCCCGGAAAATCTCCGACTCGGCCCTCAACAGGTTCTCGGCCTGCAGCTCTGCCTCAATCAAAAAGAATCCGACGTCTCTCAGACCGAAGGCCTCCGACTTTATAGCGCTGACCAGTTTTTGGTTCTCCACCAGGCTTTGGCTCAAGCGCGAGCTTCTGCCAGATCCCAGAACATAAGCAAGCACCTCCAAAACGTAAGAGTCCGGGCTTAGTCTTCCTGGAATGTGGAATCCCATCTTCAGGTAGCTCTGGGTGATGTCCCCCTTCATTTGACGGTACCTCAGCTCCTTCTGCTCAGATTCATCTTGTAGTCGAATCTTCTTGGTTTTCTCCATCCTGGCATTACCATAATATCGCTTGACTTCTTGCAGTATCTTGTTGGCGTGGAAATCCCCTACAATCGACAGGATCATGTTGTCCGGCCGGTACTGCTCGCTAAAGTAGCTCTGGAATTGCTCCCGGCTCCAGCTTTGAATCTGCTCCGGCGTTCCCATCCGCCACCGACGGATGGGATGACGATCGAAAGCCAGCTCCATCAGTTTCTCCCAGGCCAAAGCATCGGGATTGTCCAGCTTCCTTTTGACCTCTTCGATCACCACCTTCTTCTCCTTGTCCAACTCCATCGAATCGAGGACCGAATTCCACAAGGCGTCGGACTGAAGCTCCAACCCTTCTTTGACAAACTCGCCGGGAAGCACGGAATAATAATGGGTGTACTCGTATATGGTGCCCGCGTTTAGATATCCACCCAGCCTTTTTGTTTCCTCTCTTAACTGCCCAACTTCTCTTTTCTTGGTACCCTTGAAGAACATGTGCTCCAAAAGGTGGGAGATACCGGTGAGGCTGTCCGGTTCGTTGAAGTATCCGGTGTTCACCCAGGTGTTGATGGCCACCACCGGAGCGGAATGCCGCTCTGTGATCAGGACAATCATCCCGTTGTCCAGCACAGTTCGGGTTGTGTCAGCCGATTTCATGTTCACGCATCCAGACCCAAGCAGAAGGCCAGAGAAAGGAAAAAATCATGGTTTGTCTATTTGCAAGCCCATGTAGATTGCCAGCCCCGTTTTTCGAACGCCTCAAATTAAGCCATTTTTCACGGCGCTGTCAAGCGATTTGGGAGAGTCCTTCTGAGGAAACGGGTGAGGCGTCCACAAGTGTCATCTGACCCTGGTGGCAGGCTGACCGACAAGCTTCTGATTTCCAAGCGCCTCAAAGGCAACAAGCACCGATCAGGGGTTTGTTGCTAAAGGGTTCTCGGTGACTGCGACAAGGATAAATCCTCTATCCTTTCAGGATCTTCTGGTACTCTTTTTCGTTGGTCAGAATCTCGAAAGCTTTCTTGATGTAAGGATCGGTCTTGAGCAGGAGCTGCTCATAGAATGCTCTTTCACCGTAGAGATTGCTGAGAATGTCTCTCTTCAGCGAGGTCTTGATGTATTCGACACTCTTCTCGAAATCGTCCGCTTTATCTTTCTCGATCAGCTGTTCCATCTCGGCCAAAGACTTGGAGAACATCTCGGATTTTTCTTGCTTCTGGATCTGGGTCTTTAAGGGCTCCATATCCAACTCTAGAATGGACTTGTAGGTGAAGTTCTTTTCCTTGAGATACTGTTTGAATTCCTGCAGTAACCCATTGTCCACCTCGAAATCCTTGGAGATATTGGGGTGTTTGGCCAGATACGAGACGGCGAAGTTGAAAAACATCGACTGCCTCTCCAAGTTATATTCGATAGGTTTCAGCCTGGGAACCTCCACCTCGACGTCAGGAACTACCCCTCCCCCCCCATACACCTTTCTTCCACCCTTGGTGTGAAAGATCTCTTTTTGCACGGTCCTTATGCTGTCAGGTTGCCCGGTCTTGACGCTGTCAGGTGTAACCTCGGACTCTGCCTCTGTCGTCACAGGCTGTCTTTTGGCGATCTCCGGCTTCTGTATGCATCTTCCGCTGGGAATATAATACTTCGCTATGGTGAGCTTAAGATAAGTGTCGTTGGGCATGGGAAATACTTGCTGAACCAATCCCTTCCCGAACGTCGTGTTTCCGATGATCACTCCCCTATCCCAGTCCTGTATTGCCCCGGAAACGATCTCGGAGGCAGAGGCGGTTCCATCATTTACCAGGACCACCAGAGGGTCGTCCGGGTATACCGCCGGTTGGGTAGCGTTGAATTCCCTCTTGGCCTCAGCCCGACCCTGAGTGTACACGATCTGCTTCCCTTGATCCAGAAAGAGGTTCCCGGTCTCAACCGCTTGATCCAAAAGCCCGCCGCCATTGCTTCGAAGATCAAAGATCAGACCCTTTATTCCCTTGGTTTTTAAGTCCTCGATGGCGTCTTTTACTTCCTTCCCCGAATCTTTGGAGAACTTGGACAGTCTGACGTATCCGATTCCCCCGTCCATCACCCCGTAGTAAGGCACGTTTTTTAATTCGATTATGGCTCTTTCGACCGGGTATTCCAAAAGCTCCGCCACTCCCTCCCTTTTGATGGTCAAGACCACCGTGGTTCCCCGCTCACCCCTCATCAAGCCGGAGGCCTGCTCAGTGGTCATCCCTTCTGTGGTCTTACCATCAATTTTGACGATCTGGTCCCCAGCCCGGAGGCCCATACGATATGCCGGAGTTCCTTCTATCGGGGATATAACGATGATTGCTCCTGCTCTTTCAGATATGGTCATCCCCAGACCTTCATACTTCCCCTCGGTCATTTCCATCAGTCTGTCGTGGGCTTTGATGTCCTGCAAGTCGGAAAAGGGATCCAGCGTTTCCATCATTCCGTTTATTCCGGCTCTCGCCATTTCCTTGACGTTGACCGAATCAACGTACTTTTGATTTATGTCGAAGATCACCGCATCCAGAAGCTTGATGTTGCTAATCAGGGTACTCCTCTCATTCTCCTGTGGAGTCTGGGTCTCTTCCGTCGCCTCACCTAAACCCACCACCCAGATTATTGCCACCGAAATCAGAGCCAGAGCCAAGGCTCCAAGCCAGTATTTTCTTTGCCCTTTCATTTACAGCCTCCAGGTTTCATTTTCTTGCCCAAGCAATCTAACACAAATCACGGCTTTGTCAACTCCAAAACCACTTTCAAGATCCGATGGTCGGTTGGTCTGTCTCTCGGCGAATCTTGCTGCCAAGCTCACTTCCCTCTCTCTAATCAGGTTTCGCTGTCGATCATTCCTTGCTCAGCTTTGCTGGAAGACCTGCATAACGCAAGGTGACATCCGGTAGTTGGTCTCAGCAAATAAGAGGCCACAGACAAGACCTGTCACAGCACGATGGACGGATTCGAGGTAGCACGTAAACCATTGTGATGCACGGCAATAACAGTCACAAGATAATCTTACACCTGAAGTCAGGTACGAGGGTCGAATCCCGATTGGAGATCAGCCGTGCACTCTATGCAACAGGTTTCACCTATTTTGCAGGACTTGAACAGACAGCAACTCTTGCATTAGTCTATGCTTTTGCCCAGACAGAGGGTTACGTAGACGGTCGATTACGTCTTCCCTGGCTCACCAGACGCCTTATTGTGAAGCGGATGCCTAGTGGGCGGACTGCCATTGGCCCGAATAGTAAGTTCAACCGAACTTGAGTTTCTTGAGCAGCATGATCCTCAGCTTCCTTCCTGTGTCCAACTCTTATACAGCGATCAAGGCAAATAGGTTTCAGATGAAACTGCCTGTCTTTAGGTCGGGTTGCTTTCAAATGACCGCCAATCATGCCTTGTCTTCCTGAAATGAGCTCAACGCGAGTCACTCCCGCTTTGAAGTCATCTAACGGGAACCAAGAGAAAACAGAAGCACACGACATTCACGACAAGAAGCGTGGTCAGAGCAGCAGGAATCCCTAAAAGAGGAATCAGAACGGCGGAAGCCAAAATCGAGCCCAAACCTGCGCCAAGAAGGTCGGCGGAATAACCGGTGCCAGCTCTGAGGACAGTTCTCTCTTCCAGAAATAGATGGTTGGCTAGGCTGAATACCGCTCCTCCTAACATCCCCGAGACGGTGATGCACAACAGCAAAAAAACCATTGTGGCGGCACCTCCAAGAGAGGTCACCGAAGATCCCCGAATTATGAGCAGAAGAAAGAACACCAACAACACCTGAAACAACTGAGCCAAACGCAGCCCCCCGAAACTGATCCTCTTCTTCTTCGCCACCGTCTGCGCGCCAAAGGCACCCAACGACAGACCTACCATAAAGAGAGTAAATATCAAACCGACCATCGAATAGACGTAGCCATAAAATGCCTGGAGGGACAGAACCACGATCATCTCGACTAATATGCTAGAATAACCTGCCACGAAGATGGCGGCAAGTGCTAAGTTTGCCGATTTGGAACCGGACAACACGCGCCAAGTGAAAAGCAGAGAAAAAACCACGACTGATGCCACCATGAACCATCCGGACTTAACTCTAGAAAGTAGCAGCAAACCAGGCTTCTCCAGAGAGTTGAACTGTTTGCTCCACAAGATGCTGTTGTAGAAGTAACAGACCGGTCTTAGATCGTAGTTTGTTCTGCCGCTCTGCTGAAGCAAGGCATCCCTTAAGTAAGCGATCTTGGATGGAGCCAGACGATCAGGCAGAAAATTCTGGTTCACAAATCGGGTGGAAATGTTTCTCTGTATCAGACGAGCAACCATAGTTTGCCAGTCATCGAAGAGAATGCCGTTCTTGTTCGAAGCCAGAAAGATGTTATTGGACCCGGGGAGGACCTTCACCTCTTCAAAGCTGGACTTTAGAGTCTGATGAATGGAGGAGAGATACAGACTCAACTCCGGGCTGATGTAATTCTCCGCCGAACTCACTCTGAAGGAGAAAATTCCTCCCTGATTCAACACGGATTTTGTCATCCCGAAGAACTCAAAAGTGAAAAAACGATTCAACTGAGCAGTGTAAGGATCAGGCAGATTCAATATGATCACGTCATAACGCTCTGCTGTCTTGCGCTGCGATTCCTCCTTGACAAACAGCCTGCCATCCATGAAGTGAATCTTCACTCGGGGATTGTTTAGCGAACGAGTTTCCTCTTCGGGCAGCTCCGCTTCTCCTGTTCTTATCAGCTCGGGATCTATTTCCACGTAATCTATCCTCAAGCTATCGTACTTCAGTGCCTGGGATAATGCTCCTCCTACCCCCCCACCGATCAAAAGAAGTCTTCGCGGATGGGGATGCTCTAAAAGAGCAAAATGTATTGCCTCCTCACTTGAGGATTCATCCGGGTATGAGAAAAGCAGAAGTCCATTCTCATAGAAGGTGATCTGTTCGGACTGTCGAGTCACTGAGATATTGCCATACTTGGTATCCTTCGAATAAACCAAAGGTAACCCTCTCCACATCTTGGTGGCGGAGAAACGATCAAGGGCATCGCTCAACCCGGATAATATAAAACCGAAGACGATACAGATCGCCATTACCCCCACCAAAATCTTTCTCCACCGCTTTGCATCCCTGGCCAAGAGTAGAGCAGAGAGAAGCAAGTCTAAACAAAATAGGATGGTTACGATACTGAAGTTCGAGAAATACGGGATCAGAGCAAAGGTAACCAAGAATCCACCGACTGCTGCCCCCAAAGATTCCCACAGGTAGACACGGTTGACCGCAAAGATCGAGCTTTCGTCAAGTACCCACGACTTGGAGTTCAATACAAAGGAGATCCCCAAACAAAGACACAAAGGACTCATCGCCGCAAATGCGAAGACAAACATAGGAAGAAACCCGACGATCTCGGCGGGAGCTGTTCCCAAAATTGGCCTGGAGAATCTAATAAGGACAATGGTCAACAGCGCCGCAAGCGAGATCAAAAAATACCACAGAGAAAGCTTCTGCGGGGAGTAAACATGCCTGGCAGCTATTCTGTTACCCAAGGCCGAACCAATCCCCACCCAAAAAAGCCATACTGAAAGCATGACCCCCAAACTCAGCTCGTTGCCATAAAAAGAGACCATCATCTGGCGAAAAAGCACGATCTGGGCGACCATAGAGGAAAAACCGAGCAGAAGACAGGCGAGAAGGAAATGGATGGGTTTAGATGGCGACCGTAGATTTGCTTGCATTTCAGGTTGGGGCGACCCTCGTGGTCGCCCGCGGAATGTAACGCAAGAAAGAACTGGTTTTATTTGTTTCAGTAATTATCAGCCCATCCCGCAGTTTGGGGAATGGGCTTCTACCTTACTCTTTCTTTCCCCATTCACGCCTTTACCTTTTTGGCTTTCTCGAACCCCGAACTGGTGGTACGAAAAAGTATGCGACTTTCGTGTCTTATCAGCCCTCGCTTAATGAGCCTATCGAGTGTTTCTAAATAGAGTGCAGCCACCGAAAGAGTCCTGTTCGTCACAAAAGCTCTCATTTCCGATTCGCACGAAATGCCCTGTTTGGTCTGAACCTATAATGATGATTTCGCCTTTAGTCTCTCGATCTTTTGGAAGTATCTTATTTCCGGCCTAGTCAGCCTTCCATCCTTTAGGGATACTGCCAACCTGGAAAGTATAACTAAATCACTCAGAGTAACCAAGTTTTCCTCCTTTTCATTTCTCGTGTGTCTATCCGATACCCTCCTGATAGAAATCTTTTCTCAAGTTAGAGGGGCAAATTAGCACCGTACCTTTTGCCTGAAGCTAACCCCCTCTTCCCTTCCCTCTCCCACGAGGGGAGAGGGAGACAAACTACCGCCGAGTCAGGAGATACCTGTCCACTCACACGAGTCGGGCGAGCATAGAAGAACCCCAAGCTCTGAGCTCTTTGCTCTCTGCTTCAGCTCTCCGCTTTTAGCTCTTAACTCCAGACTCCCGGTATAGCTTTCCCACAGAACTTGCATTTGCCGTCTTTTAGATTCATCTGGAGGATAGTATAGCCCTCTCTCCCTATCACTATCTGTTTGCAGGCAGGGCAATAGGTGTTCTCTCCCTTATGACCGGGAACGTTTCCCACATAAACGAAGTTCATTCCTTCCTCCAGGGCGATGTCTCTGGCTTTCTCCAAAGTGGAGACCGGAGTCGGAGGAAGGTTCTTCAGAAGATACATGGGATGAAAACGCGTGAAATGCAGCGGCACGTCTTTGCCCAGTTCTTTGGCCATCCATTTCGACATTTGCCTTATGTCATCGAAATTATCGTTCAAGGTGGGCACCACCAGATAGACGATCTCATACCAGACATGACTGTTGGCAAGATCCACCAGGGTGTCCATCACCGGCTTGAGCTTTCCCTGGCAGATCTTCTGGTAGTATTCCTCGGCGAAGCCCTTGAAATCTACCTTGATGGCATCCACCTCTGCTACAAGCTCCCTTAGAGGATCATGATTGATGAACCCCGCGGTGATGACCACGCTCTTGATTCCTCTTTTTCTCCCTGCGACGGCGCAATCCAGCATGTACTCATAAAACACAGTTGGCTCGGAATAGGTGTAGGCGATGGATTTGCTCCCGCTCTCTTGGGCATAAGAAGCGACGTCTTCCGGAGGCAAGAAGTTTGCCTGCACCTGCTCAGGCCTCACTTGCGAGATCTCCCAGTTCTGGCAGAACTTGCAGTTCAGATTGCATCCTGCGGTAGCGATGGAAAAAGCTTGGGTCCCCGGAAGATAATGAAAAAAAGGCTTCTTCTCTATAGGGTCTACGTTAGCCGAGCAAACGTAGGAGTGAACCAAAGTGTAGTAGACCCCATTCTGGTTTTCCCTGCACCCACAATATCCCCTTTCCCTGTCCCCCACTTGACACTTGCGCGGGCAAAGCTGACACTCTATTTCCTTGTGTTCAAGTTTCTTGTAATACTTGGCTTCAACATGAGAAAGGCCGGTCTGAGGAGGCGAGGCATGAGAGTCTGGAGCAAGGCTGAGTGGAGACCCTCCTGACGCAATTTGAGAAAACAGAAGACCGCCACCAGCTGCCAGGGAGCTTTTGAAAAACTGCCTTCGGTTGACTTTGATCATAGTCGTGCTTACGATAGCTGTTTAAAAACAGAGCCGAACCGCTTTTAAACCGTCAACTCCACCAGATCTATCTCACCCAAGCTTGCTTTTCCCAGCCTGTGTTCATCGTCCGCTGCTGTGAAGATATGCTTTGGTTTTCTGCCCGCTTTCTCCAGAGTGGGAAGCCCTCTGCCCTTCCGGATTCTGTCTATGATTTGATATCCCACAAAATCGACCGCCACCGGATCATCCCCTAAGATTATCCCTCCGAAATTCTCCGCCCACTGAGGGTGATACGATGGTCCTCCGTTGAATTGAATACGTAAAGCGTCACAAACCACTATTTTCTGCTGTTCCTTAATCTGGGGCACGGAATTTAGATCGGCGATGTACGGATCGCAGCCATTCTCATGGTACTTGTTTGGATTGTGTATGACGCCGAAAGCATTCTTCAGAGAGCAGGTAACGCCGGAAAGCCCGTGATCCTTGAGCGCCGGAAGATTCAGCTGCACATTGGTTAACTTCTCCATCACTTGGCTCAACAGACTCCCGATGCTTCTGTGCTCTATCAAATCGTTAGAATAACCTACCCCCTTAGCATCCGTACCAAAGCAAAGAAACTGGTCACCATCTAAGTTCACGGGAAATCCAACTTCTCTTAGTTCGTCAGACGATCTGTCCCAGATGATGATGTTCTTAGGCTTGAAATCGATTCCCCTCAACAGACCTGCCACAGCTAACGCCAGCTCCGGGTGAGTAGACGCCATCTCCCCCGCCAGGCAGTTTACCTTTAGACCCACTCGGTCCTTGGGTGAAACGAAATGCCTCAGTCCGTCCATCGGCTTAGCCTCTGAGGTGAGACGGCAAAGCCCGCGTGCCACCATCTGAGACAGAATAGCTCGATCAACTTTACCGGCTGGGCTGATAACTCCCGCATTCCTTACTATCACTACCCTTGATTTCGCCAAGGTCCTCCCGCAGTGGGTTCTTTCAAGCCTTTTACCGTGGGCCAGTTGCGTCAAGAATCTGCAAGCATTTTATATCAAATACGACCGGTGAATTCAGACTATTGGGTCGGCCTTGGGCACCTAAGCCCTATTGTTGTATGCGTCAAATAATCTGTACGCCGGGAAGGCCTACATAAGCCATTGACCAAATCAAGGTGGGAGAGAAAGCGAAGGTTGGAAGATGGGTCACCTTATTCACCTGAGGACTTCAGCCATCGAGCCGCATCCAGAAGATTCGCAGCCACAAAATCCGGCTTCCGGCTCGGAACCATATCGACCAGTTTGTCCAGCTCTTTTTTTCCGTAGCCGGTTAATACCAAGATGGTTTTTGCACCGATGTTTTTGCCCAATTCTACATCTGTGAGTTTGTCGCCAATCACCACAGCATCTCTTAGGTTCAGCTTATGCTCAAGCACTGCCTTTTTAATCATGCCGGTCGTGGGTTTCCTGCAGTCGCAGCCATCTTCCGGATTATGCGGACAGAAGTAAAGTCCATCCGCCGGAGCGTCCTCTTCTCTTAATCTAACAAGAAAACTCTCGTTGACCCTCCTGACCATCTGTTCGGTTAGGATCCCCCGCCCTACCCCTGACTGATTGGAAATCACGATGATTTTGTAACCGAGATCTCTCAATATCTTTACAGCGTCGACAGAGCCGGGGATGAACTCTATCTGGTCCGGAGTCTTGATGAAATCCTTCTCTTCGATTATGGTACCATCCCGATCTAAAAACGCCGTTTTAGAAGGCATAACGTCTCATTCTGAAAACATCGTCTGGCACATCCATCTGTCGAAAGGGCGAAAACAGAGACAGAAAGAGCATGATGTTTGATACAAAGTAGACAGAGTCTACTAGGAATCCCTGCACCTTAATTGCTAACGGGTTAGGGGCATCGTCTAATGTTTCACCTTAAACATCAACGCCTTCTAATCCCTTCTTCTGTTATGTAAGCAGTCACCAGTTGCGCTGGTGTAACGTCAAAGGCTGGAGAGTAGACTTTGGTTCCAGGGGGAGCGATCTTTCTGCCGAAACACTCGGTCACTTCTTCGCAGGCTCTTTCCTCGATTCTTATTTGGTTACCATGCGACATAGCGGGGTCAAAACTGGAGCTTGGAGCCGCGACGTAGAAAGGAACTTGGTGAAACGAAGCCAAAACCGCCAGGTTGTAAGTTCCGATCTTGTTGGCCACGTCTCCGTTCGACGCCACCCTGTCGGCGCCTACGATTACGCAGTCAATCTTCTTATTCCTCATCACAAAGGCCGCGGTGTTGTCACAGATGAGGGTGACGTCTATTCCCTGCTGTTGCAGCTCCCAGAGCGTCAGTCTTGCGCCCTGGAGCACCGGTCGGGTTTCATCGGCGAAAACCGAGATTCTCTTGCCCTGCCACGAAGCACTGTAGATAATTCCCAAAGCAGTGCCGATGCCGCCGGTGGCTAATGCCCCGGCATTGCAGTGTGTCAGGACTGTGTCCCCATCTTCCAATAGACTTGATCCAAACTCTCCAATCTTCTCGCACATCAGTTGGTCCTCCTCGTGAATCGCCATGGCCTCAGTAAGAAGAAGTTTTTGTATGGTGTGCAGATCCTTATCTTTATTGTTCTCCACCACTTTCTTCATTCTTTCCAATGCCCAGAAGAGATTCACCGCAGTGGGACGCGTGCCCCCCAAGATGGAGACCGCCTGGTTTAGTCTTCCTTCGAACTCCTGCCTGGACTCAAAGCGTCGGTCCTGCATTCCGATTACCACTCCGAAGGCGGCTGCAATTCCGATGGCGGGCGCTCCTCTGATTTTCAGTTCCTTGATGGCGGAGGCCACAGACTCCACTGTATCACAGTCAATATACACCGTCTCTCCGGGAAGCTTCGTTTGATCCAAAATGCGCAGATGATCCTCCGCCCACTCCAAGGTTCTGAATTTAAGCCGGGCTAAGTTCGACATGTGTTTTTTTCTCTCTCAGTCCGGACAAGAGCAACCGACTGTTACCGGGGCAAAGTTTCTCTTTTCCCGTCGGCTAATCTGTCCGGCCATCCGCTCAATCGGTTCAATCCGTTGACCCAATCGAGGTGTTCCGGTCACTCTCCGATGATCTGCACCACGACATTTCTCTGTCTGGGACGATTGTCGAAGTCCATCAGGATGATCTGCTGCCAGGTTCCCAAAATCATTTTGCCGTTTACGAACGGAACGCTGAAAAAGGATTTGACCAAGGCTGCTCTCAGGTGAGCATAACCGTTTGCGTCTCCCCAGGTGAGATCATGATGATAATGGACTGACTTGGGGATCAATCCCTCAAACAGAGCCGGCAGATCCTTCAGCAGGCCCGGTTCATACTCAGTGGTGGTAATGCCCGCGGTGGAACCTGGGATGAAGACGGTCAGAAGCCCGTTCGTCAGCTGCGCTTTTTCCAGGCTGTCCCCCACCTTGCCGGTGATGTCGATAATATCGCTGTCTCCCTTAGTCTTGACCGAAAAGTGTTTTGTAACCACAGTCATGTCTTGGACCGAATATGGGAGTTACGCACTCCGTACGATCTGCCATTCCTTGAGTTAAGAAATCAAGAGCATACTAAAAGTCAAGTGAAATGACGAAAAGTCAACCCGGTGGCATAGGGAGGAAGTCGTATCCAGGGGATTCATCACCCAGAGTCAGCCTGAGGCAGATTTTCGTTGATTTTTCCTAAATAAACTCTTACTTATGTTTTGTGATCAGAACCGAGCATCGAATGTCCTCGAATGACGAAAAGGTGACTCGTGAATCTACTTTTCTCCAAAGACAGCAATGAGCCTTTCATCGGAAGGGAAAAGGAACTTAAGTCCCTGGAGGGGTTCTTTGCTCCCATCCTGGAGAATCAGGGATGCTTCGTGCTGATCGAAGGGGAGACCGGAATAGGCAAGACCAGGCTGGTGGAGCGCTTTCTGGAGACGACAAAACCCCAGGGAGCTACGGTGATTCTTGGACACGGATATCACAAGGAGATTTCCCCTTACCGCCTTTTCTCGGAGATGCTGCGCAACTATTTCTCCTCCATTGACTATGACACCCGATACTTAGCCCCCCTTTTGGACAATCTGACCATTGCGCTTCTGGAAAAGATAATTCCCGAGATCAAACCATACATACCCTTTGACGTCTCCCGCATCACCGTCCCTCCCCTCTCCCCCAAAGAGGAAAAACAGCGGTTCTACGACTTACTCCTGCTATTCTTCCTCAAGCTTTCTCACCGGTCTCCTCTGATCTTGACCATCGAGGACCTTCACTGGCTGGAACCGGATACTTTGGAGCTTCTGCGCTATCTGATCACCAACGTCAGGAAGTCTCCCATCCTGGTGGTGGCCACCAGCCGCGGCTCAGAACCCGGCTCCTTCACCGAGAAATGGCTGGCAGGGCTTGAGGATCAAAGGTTTGTCCATCGTCTTAAGCTCTCCGGCTTAGCTGCCGAAGAGGTAGGAAAACTGACAGGGTTCTTCTTCAACGCCGAACTGACCGATAGGTTTTTTCGGTGGCTGGTTGGCTACACCGCGGGCAATCCGTTGCTCTTGAACGAGACTTTAAGGGCAGGCATGGAACAGAATGTCTATTTCTTCGATCCGGTTGAATCCCGCTGGGAGATCAAGGACGAATACCTGGAGGGAATCCTCGAACCTGCCACCATCCAAAGCGTAATCGACCGAAGGCTGGAAGGCTTGGATAGGAAGTCCCAAAGCGTGTTATCACTAACGGCGGTCATGGGCGACAGGTTCGATCTTGAGACCTTGCAGAGAATTTCAACCATCTCCCCTGTTGAGTTGAGAAGAATCGTGGGGGACTTGATGGTGAAGGACCTGCTTCACCGAATCTCCGATTCACCGGCAGAAAAAGGAAGCTACCGTTTTGCCCATCACGTCGTGCGCATCCACATCTATCAGAGACTGAGTCTGGAATTCCGTCAGAGGACTCATTTGCAGATAGCATCTGTGCTGGAAAAACACGGAGGAAAGCTGAAGTCCTCTCAAATGGTGGAGGACTTGGCATATCATTTCAGCCGCGGAAGGAAGGACAGGAATTCCACCAAGAAAAGCGTAGACTACCTCATCCTGGCCGGGCAGAGGATGCAACGGAATTATTCGGAACGGAAGGCTGAGCAGTATTTTATACAGGCACTGGAGCTTTTGAAAAGCCTTCCCGATTCGAAGCCAAAGTTTACCCGGTTGCTCACCGTGCGGGAGTGCTTAGGCGAGGTCGAAAGCAGAGTCGGCAAGTCAGATTCCGCCATACGGTCATACCAGGAAGCACTGAGGCTGGGAGAAACCCACCAGCTTTTGGATCGACTTAAGGAAGCACAGATGTATCGAAAGATCGGTTATGCCTTTCATGCCGTGGCGGACTATTCCTCGGCCATCTCCTACTACCAGCGGGCTCTCGAAAGATTGAAAGAAGTCTCATCCGGACCGGAGCGTGCGGAATACGTCACCATCTGCAATTCCATGGGTTTGACTCACGTCACCCAAGGGGAAAAACAGGAATGCATCGACTGGTCCGAAAAGGCCATCCGACTCTGTCAAAGGAGAAGATTGATTCTCCAGATGGAACAGAGTTATAGTAATCTGGGAATGGCAGCCTACGGTCAGGGCAAATACGAGAAGGCCATCGAGTATTTCAACCGGGGTTTGGAGATTCAGCAGAAGATTCAGGACAAGTCCAGGCTGTCGGCCTTGAACATAAATCTGGGGGTGATTCATCTTCATCTGGCGCAATACGAGAAAGCTGAAGAGCATTACCAGAAGGGGTTAAACTTAGCTCAGGAAATGGGCAATCTTGGCTGGAAAGCCATTATCTACAACAACCTGGGAGTGATGTACAAGGATAGGGGCGAATGGGAGAGAGCTTTGGGTTTTCTGGAAAAGAGCCTTAAGATCAGAGAGCTGTATGGGGATCGCCGGGGAATGGTCTCGTCTTTTGATAATCTGGCAGTGACTTTTTTCTCGCAGGGCCAGTTGGACAAAGCCTCGGAGTATGCCCATAAGAGCCTGAATATCTGCCAAGAGATAGGAGCCAAGGACGTTTTGCCCGTCATTAAGTCCGACTTGGGAGAGATATGCTTCCACTTGAACGATCACCAAAGGGGCTTTGCTTTGCTGGAGGAAGCTTTAGACTTGGCCACCAAACAATCTTCCAGATTAACCATCGGAATCGCCCGGAGAACCCTGGGCAGATTCCATCTTTCTCTGGGTAAATGGGAAGATGCCGAAAGGCAGCTTGAGGAGAGCAAGGCCATCTTTGAGGATCTGGGCTCCACCTTTCATTTGGCACAGACGCTGGAGAGTCTGGGGATATGCCTGGCGCAGAGGGCGCTGACACAACCGCCTGAACAAAGAGAAACCCTCCTGAAAAGGAGCTTAGACGCTTTGTATCAAGCGGTGGAGATCTTAGGCCGACTCAACTTTGAAAAGAGATTGATTCTGCTCAAGGACAGAATAAGAGAAAGTGGACTGGGGTCTGAGTGGAACTCGATCATCCAAGAAATCGACAAAAGGGCCGGTACCATCAGAACTGAAAGCCAGTCTGGGGTCCGTCAAAAATCCCAAGCGCCGGTGCAGATCAGCGGAGACTATATAGATCATCTGCGGATCTACTGCTTTGGCCGGCTGAGGGTATATCGACCTTATGAGTCGGATGAGATACCGTCAAAAGAATGGGGCTCGGTCAAGGCCAGGCAGATATTAGCTTACCTGGCGGTCAAGGATACCAAGAGAATCGGAGTGACCAAAGACAAGCTGGTGGATGCCATCTGGCCTGAAACGGACCCTCAAAGCCTGGGCAACACCTTTCACGTCACGCTTTCTTACCTGCGAAAGGCCATTGAGAAAGAGAAGAACCAGTATCTCACCTCTCAGGCAGGGGTCTACCGACTCGACTGGGAAGGAAAGGTTTGGTCGGATGTCGGCGAGTTTTTGACCTGTCTGGACTCGGCTTCCGTGCTGCAGAAGGAACAGAAGCTCCATCTGATGGATTCAGCACACCAGAGGGCGGCTGAGCTTTATTCCTCCAATCTTCTGGAGGATTTCTATGAACGCTGGGCCGAGGAAGCCCGGGACGAGTACCGGGAGAAGTACAATGTCCTCTTCTGGAAACTGGCCCAGTCATCCTGGGAGAAATGCGATTACGAGAAATGCATTCGGCACCTCCAGTCCTTGCTCTTGTCCGACCCTACCAATGAGGAAGCACATCGTCTAATCATGCTTTCCTATGCGCTCCTGGGAAGCCGGACCGCCGCCATTCGCCAGTTCAAAGTATGTGAGGACAACCTGAAAAGATACTTGGAGATCGAACCTGAGCCGGAAACCCTGGATCTGCACAAGAAAATCAAGCACGGAAATCCCAAGGATTACAGAAAGCTGTTGAGCTTGGCCGAGTAGAGAGAGTCTCAGTGCTCCCTCCTCTCGAAAGAACGACAGGTTGCTTTCGATGAGGTTAGGGGCGAGTTCAGTGCTCCCTGTCCTTCCTCGTCTTCCTCTGAGGATGGAGAACGGACAAATCCTTTTTCAAGAGAATAGGAATTGACTTGTGAAGATCATTACCTACCGAGAACTGGAGCCAAAAGACGAATTCATGATGCTGATAGACTTGGCCTTCTTCTGGCCGATGTCGCCGCGAAACATGGAAGAGAGGATAAGGACGGACGTCAGGTTGGAACACAGCCCTGTGGGATTCTGCGCTTCGGAGGACGGGCAGTTGGCGGGAAACGTGGGCGTGATGGACTTTCCCACCAAGACGGTCGAAGGTCAGACGGAGATAGTTGGCGGCCTCTGGTGTGTCGCCACCAATCCGGCCTTTGCGCGCAGGGGTATATACCGAGCGCTTATGGAAGAAGCTCACCGCTATTTTCAGACACAGAGGTACCGTTTTTCCTTCCTACGCACCAGCCGCACCATTATCGCCTATGCCATCTATCTGAAACTTGGGTATGAGGAGGTGCAGGCCCTAAATCGATTTCCGGGTGTTTGCAAGGTTTTTGACAAGACTGAACCTGCGCCGGGACCGGGTGCTACGTGCTTAGATCCCAAAGAAATCAGTCGAGTCCACCGGCAGTTCGTTGAAGACAAAACGGGGTTTGTGGTCAGACAGGAGGATTTCTTCCAGATGCTTGCCGGCCGCAAGAAGTTCGACGAAACACGAACGATCCAGAAACGAAATGGATACGCCTTGCTGACAGAAAGTTAAAGTGTGATCAATGTCCAGGAACTGGTGTCGTTAGATCAGACTACTTACGGCGAACTGGTTGACTAAGTTGAGCAGGTTGCCCATAACGGGGTGATCAGTCGTTTAGTGGGAGATAAAGGGCTTCTTGAGGTTTATCGGACCAGGGGATATTCCGTCCAAAGAGGAGTCGATAGCGTTCTGATGGTGAATAATCTATCAGATGCGACCGCAAACGGAGTTTACGGTGAGTCCTTTTACATGGGCATATTAGATCGGTTCTGAAGCTTCTTCCCCCGATTGATTTTTCTGGGATAATCTGGCGATTGTCTGATAGAGCAGGTCATTTCTGAAAGGTTTGAGCAAAACCTCGTCCGCTCCGGCATGCTTGGCCTCCCGTTCTTTTGCCGACTGAATGTGACCGGTGAGGACGATGATCTTGGTTTCCTGGTTCCATTCTTTCATCCTCCTGATCAGTTCGATTCCGTCCATGCCGGGCATGGTGAGGTCGGATAATACCACATCAAACTTGTTTTTGGTGAAGAGTTCCAGACCTTCCGCAGCCTCGAGAGAAGCGGTAACCGTATGCCCCTTGGATTCCAAGAGTTTCTTCAATACGCTGCAGATGGTTCTTTCGTCGTCGATCAAGAGGATGTTTAGTCTCTTTCGTGTGTCTTCAGCTGATTTTGTCTGACCCTTTCCAAAAGACTCCGGCGGTTGATTTTTAGAAACGGGGATCAGGATGGTAAAGGTGGTTCCTTTTCCAACTTGGGACTTAACCTCGATTTTCCCGTTATAGCTTTCCACTATCCCGTAAGTCACGAAAAGCCCCAAACCGGTCCCGGGAACGTCGCTCTTTCCAAGTGCTCCCTTGGAGGTGACAAAGGCATCAAATATCCTACCCTTCAACTCATCCGGTATCCCTGATCCAGTGTCCTTGAAAACCACCCTTATGTCATCCTTGTAAGGTTCGACGCTAATAGTCAAGGTTCCCCCTTCAGGGTACATGGCATCCCGGGAATTATTAATCACATTCAAAAACACCTCGGTCCACTCTCCGGGGTCGCAAAAGATTTTCGAAATGGGCTTGAAGCCCTGAATCGTCTTGACATTGGCCTTTTCCAATTCCCTGCGGCTAAACGATAGAACATTCTCCAGGCATTGGGTTAAGTCCACCAGCTCCTTTTTGCCCCTCTTCTCTCCGGCAACGGCCAAAAGACTGTGAGTGATACTTGAGCCTCTCTGGGAATTCTCCAGAATGGCTTCAAAGCACTCGCGGAGCGGCTGGCTGGTACTTAGGTTTAACCCCAATTCAGCGTTGATGGTCATCCCCGCCAGTATGTTGTTGAATTCGTGTGCTATTCCATAGGCCAAAGTCCCCACTGCCGCCAATTTCTCCGACTGGACCAACTGGTGCCAGAGTCTTTTGCTTTCGCTAATATCTGTCAGCACCCCACGGAAGCCCATGAGCTTTTGCCTGTTGTACACGGGTCGGTTATGGGTCCGGAACCACAATATGCCCCTCGACTTGCTCAATAAACGGAATTCGCCTGGCTGGACTTTACCAGGTGCTACCCCGCTGAATCCTCTCAACATACCGGGTTTATCTTCTGGAGGAACAAAGTCCAGAAAGTTTCTTCCGATGATTTCTGAAGTTGAATATCCAATCAGGCTCTCGATCCGAGGGCTGATGTACGTTATGACTCCTTTTTCATTCGTGGCATAGATGACGTCATTGATGTTCTCCACCAGATCTCGGTACTTTTTTTCGCTCTGACGCAGCGCTTCCTCCGCCCGCCTGCGCTCGGTGACGTCTTGCCCTGAGCTTAGAGTGCCTACAACGTTACCCGTCTCGTCCCTCAAAACGGTGTTATGCCAGGCTACAACTCTCTCCTCTCCGTCTCTGGTCAAAACCAGGCTCTCAAAACTCGCCACCGGCTCAATCTCTCCAGCCATAAATTTGCCAAAGCTGGATTTCACCCTATTCCTCTCTTTTTCCGGAATGAAATGATCAAACCAGTTCTTACCACGAATCTCGTCCTCTCTGTAGCAGAGGATTTCGCAGCCTTTCTTGTTAATCAAAATCACTCGGTGTTCGGTGTCAATGGCCACAAGAGCCACCCCCGCTATGTCCAGATACCTTTGAGCCCGGTCTTTCTCCTTTTCTAGCTCCTCGGTCATCCGCTTCTGGTCCGTGATATCAGCTATGGCCGTCCGGCAGAGGTGTAACTTGCCCTGGCCGTCACGGACCGGCAAGCTTTCGAGCCGGGCGAAGAATTGTGATGCACTCCTTTTGTTTTTCACGAGTCTGATCTCGCAGGTCTGGCGGGTTCCCGCCTGCAGAGCCCGCCGGAGGTGAAGGTAGAAAATATCTCTGTCGTCCGGCGCGACGTACAGGTGAAATGGTTTGCGTATCAGCGCTTTTCTATCCACACCAAGCAAACCCGCACCGGTAAGGTTTACCTCCACTATCAAGCCGTCCTTGTCGAAGCTGAAATACCCGACCGGCGCAAAGTCGTAAAGATCGGAATACCTGGCCTGTGACTCCGCCATTTCCTGCTGGGTCTTTCGAAGGTCCTCGTTCTGCATCTCCAGTTCAATCTGATGTACCTGCAGTTCCTGCATGAGCTGGCGCGTTTGTTCGGCAGATAGCTCCGGCACGCGACGACTCTTGCCCCGGAGCTTCTCCTCTGCCTTCTTGCGAAGAGCGACCAGTCTCTTAGATCGCGGTTCATTCTGCTTCATTGTTCAAGCCCCTCTATCGTTTGCTCTTGGCCGACACCGTTTCCTGCATAGCTTTCTTTCCGTGAGCTTCCAACCTTTTTCCCGAATTATCCAATCAGGCTTGGTGTGCTTCGACACTTGCATCCTTTTTCCGTCCAGTGATATCCTTTATGGCAAGCATTATCATCTGGGTGGCCTTTCTTTCCGGGTCGACGATCCGTCTGGCATTCAAAAGCATCTTTCTGCGACCTATGGACGGGAATGAGTGTTCCACTTTGAAATCGCTGAAGCTTAGGTCCCTCGTCAGGATCTTGTTGAGCAACTCCCGTAACTTGGGGATATTCCACTGCCCCTGGCCCAACTGGTATAAGTGGTAACCCTCGGTTTTCTCCAGACTCACGTTGAATGTCTGGTAAAAGGAGCGATTGGCCGAGATCACCTTGAGCTCTCCGTTAAGGATAATCAGCGGCTCGCGCACGGTCTCCACGATGCTCGCGGCATAGTCACGGGCTCTTTGCTGCTCACGGGCTGCCCGCATCTTTCTCTCTTATCCGCTTGCGTTCGGTAATGTCCACGAACGTGACGCTTGCTCCGTCAATTAAGTCCGTCCCGGTACGATAAGGGAGAATTCGCATCAGATAGGATCGCCCGGATGAGTCTTCAACCTCCTTTTCCTTAGATCGTAAGCTCTTCATTACGTCTTTGACGTCTTTGGCTAACCGCCGGTAAACCAGGTTCGAACTTATGTCGTTCAACTGGCGTCCCACGTCTGTCTCAATGAATTTCATTATGTGCGTGGCTGCCGGGGTGAATCGCCTGATGTGCAACTCCTTATCTAAGAAGATTGCGACGATTTCGGTGCTGGCCAGAAGATTGCTCATATCGTCGCTGGCCGCGGCCAGTTCATCAATCTTCTTCTGGAGTTCCGCATTTACAGTCTCCAGTTCCTCGTTTACCGACTGGAGTTCCTCTCTTGACGTCTCCATCTCTTGATTAGTGCTCTGCAATTCCTCGTTGGACGACTGCAGCTCCTCGTTTAAGGACTTAAGCTCCTCATTGGAGCTTTCCAGATCCTCAATGGTACTGCGAAGATCATCTTTACTGGATTTTAATTCCCGTTCCAGCTCAACTATGCGCCGGTCAGCCCTGCGTGAAACGGGTGGGAGTATCTTCACGGCTGATTCTAAGAGTTTCGGAGCCGCCTTCTCCTCGAAGATCACCAGCAGTAATCCCTCCATCGACTGCGGTTCCCTAATGGGCTTGACCACCAAGTCAATGGACTCAATGCCCAGGTCGGTCTTCAGAGCTACACCCCTGGACGTAACGTCTCTTTTTGAAGCTATGGCCGTCCGAATGACCCTGTCCAATTCAGATCTCAGATCTCTCCGCACCATTTCAAGAACACTGAAACCTGCTTCTCCTTGAACAGGTTCCAAGTACTTGCCTGTCCGGCCGTGGAAATAGACGATGTTGCCCTTCTGATTGATGACCACCGACGGAGGAGCGTAGCTTTCCGCCAGCGACCTCACGACCACCTCACTTGTGTGGATCCGCCTTGGCTCTATGGTCTCCGGTCCCTTTCTTGTCGTAGACAGGTCAGATCTGACGGGAGGCAGAGAAAGAGAGGGAGCAGAGTTCAGTAGAGAAGCACCCCCTTTGCGTCTGAAAAACCTCCATCTTTTTTCGAAAACCGAGAAAAGCTCTGCCGATTCTCCAATGGTCTCCGAAGATCCAAGAAAAAGCACCCCTTCCGGGCAAAGAGAGTAATGGAAAAGGTTTAACAGTTTTCTCTGCGACTCCGGCAGCAGATAAATCAGTAAATTTCTGCAACTGATCAGATCTACTTTGGAGAATGGCGGATCCTTGATCACGTCGTGGAGAGCGAAGACCAGCATTTCGCGGATCTCCCTGACCACCCGTAGAGTGTGATTCTCTGGTGTGAAAAAACGGTGAAGATACCGAGCGGGCACGTTCGCGGCGACACTGTCTGGGTAGGAGGCCACTCGGGCAAACTCGATGGCATGATTGTCTATGTCGGTGGCAAAAACGTGGACACTGACTTCCTGTTTCTGCTCCTGTAAATACTCCCGGACTGCCATGGCTATGGAATAAGCCTCTTCGCCGGTGGAACAGCCGGGGACCCAAACTCGAAAGACGTCATATGCAGATCTGCTCCTTAGAAGCTCCGGCAACACCTTCTTCTTGAGAACCTCGAAGGCCTCCTTGTCTCTAAAAAAACTGGTGGCGCCGATCACCAGCTCCCCGCTCAGCTTGTCCAATTCCAGCGGGTCATTCTGGAGATAGCGGACGTAATCGGAGAGCTTGTCCACATGGCAGAGCGACATTCTTCTTTCAATCCTGCGGTGGATCACCCCCGGCTTGTAAAGAGAGAAATCGTGATCGCTCCGGTTTCGAATCAGCATGAATATCTTCTGCAGGAGGCTGGGAGATACGGTTGGAACCTCCCGAGATGGTTGGGTCAACCTGCGGCCAAAACTCCTTAAATATCTGAGCATTTGCGCAGGCATCATCTCCGGAGGCAGAACATGGTCCGCTAAATTTGTGGCTATGGCGCTGCGGGGCATCCCGTCATACTTTGCCGATTCCAGGTCTTGAACCAGCACCATCCCTCCCTCATTCTTTATCGCTCTTGTCCCCAGAGTACCTTCGGTCCCGGTTCCCGACAGGACAATGCCTATTGCCTTGTCTTGCTGATCTTCAGCCAACGACTTGAGAAAGAAATCAATCGGACGCCTCAGACCCCGTTGTTCTACCGGTTCAATCAGGTGCAGGACCCGGTGCATAATGGCCATATCTTTTTTCGGAGGAATGACGTAGACTGAGTTGGGTTCAACTCTCATGCCGTCTTCCACCTGGCAGACCTGCATGGCTGTCACCTTCTGCAGCAGTTTTGCCATGATGCTCTCGTGGGTCGGATCCAAATGCAGAACCAAGACAAAAGCCATGCCGCTATCAGGCGGCATGTAGCTGAAGAATTTCTCCAGCGCCTCCAACCCGCCGGCGGACGCCCCCATGCCAACGATGGGAAAAGACTCGAAGGTTGACTTCTGGCGCTTGCCAACTGTTCTGGCAGATCGAAGTCTGAATTTGCCAGAAGAACTGACCGAAATGACCTTTGCAGCCGTGTTCCTCCTCTTCCGGTTTCTGCCCCCGGAGGATCTCTTCGGTTTAGGTCGGATGTGTTTGATTGACTCGTTAGGTATCATATCGTAGCCCTCCATGGCTTAACTAACATGACCGTCCCATATGATGCTTTGAGTCGTCAGTTCCCCGCTTGATGTTCGAAAGATAGATGTGCCGAGTTCTGTTGTCAACAAAAAACTTCCTCATCTTTTGCGAAGGCGACTCCAGCAAGCTTAAAGATGCCTCAACATTTTTTGATGCAGCCCTTGACTTGGGAATTCATTTGGACTATATTCTGCGAAGTTTTCGGCATTCGAATTGAGGACCAACTTAGTGAAACCTGTAAGAATCGGCGCCGTAACCAGGGTGGTACTAGATCGGTTGAGCAGGCTGGGTTTTAGGCCCCAAGCCTTTTCGCTTGCCGAGAAACTCAAGGAGGCCCGGAGCGTGCTCATCTGCATGCCCTCCAATTTGAACTTGCTCGCCACGGCCAAAGATTTCTTGACCTCCTTTGCCGACGTCTTTGAGGGCAGGAAAATCTCCGTCCTTCTGCCGTTTCTGAAAACTGAAGGTTACCTGCCCAGCCCGGCCGGTTATGACGTGATCTATCCTCAAGAAACAGATTTGAAAGCATTCTCGATTCCGGGAGAGTTATTCCTTCATCGGGTGAGGCAGCGCGGTTTTGACGTTTCACTGGATTTGGACTTGGAAGACGGGTTCTTCAACCGCTATCTTTGTTTTAAGTGCGGGGTAGCGTTACGCATAGGACCTCAGGGCAGGAATGCCTTCCCTCTTTATAACGTTCAGCTCTCAATCATGCTCGATAGATCGGATAGCCGTGAGACTTACCGGGTCATGGCCAACATGTTGAAGGATTTGCTTCCACCTGTCTGCACAGCCGGTTCCACAGCCGTGTGAATTCACAAAAGGAGAACATGCGTCTATCTAAGCTCCAGATTCTGGGTTTCAAGTCCTTTCCCCAAAAGACCGAACTGCATTTTGACAGAGGGATGACCGCCATCGTGGGACCAAACGGCTGCGGGAAGACCAACATACTTGACGCTATAAGATGGGTGTTGGGAGAGCAGAGGACTACCCTCCTCCGATCCTCCAAGATGGAGGACGTGATCTTCAACGGCACCAAGGACCTTAAGCCTTTGGGGATGGCGGAAGTGACGTTGATTATTGACAACTACCAGGGGGTCCTGCCAACTGACTATAATCAGGTCACTGTCACCCGGCGTCTTTTCCGATCCGGAGAAAGCGAGTATCTCTTGAACAAAGTGCCCTGTCGACTGAAGGACATCACCGAGCTATTCTTGGACACCGGCGTAGGAATCCATGCTTATTCGGTGATACAGCCGGAGATGGTGGAAGCCATCCTCTCCGACCGGGCAGAGGAAAGGCGTTTTCTCTTCGAGGAGGCCGCGGGCATCACCAAATACAAACTTCGAAGGAGAGAGGCGGAAAGAAAACTGGAGCATACGGAAAATGATCTTCTGAGGCTGGGAGACATCTTGTCCGAAGTTGAGAAGCAGGTCAATTCTCTGGCCAGACAAAAGGGAAAGGCAGAAAGATTCAAGAGGCTGACCGAGGAAATAAGAGAGTTTGAGATCAAGCTCGGCCAGCATGAATTTCTGGTCCTCCGGGCAAGAGTGCAGGACATAGACCAGAAACTGACGGCCTCGAAAAATCAAGCCCAGGAGGCCGGCATCCAATTGGAGAAACAGGAGGCCCAGATAGAGGAGCTTAAGCTCAAGCTTCTGGAGAAAGAGAGAGAATCGGCGCAGCTCCAAAAAAGCAAAGGCGAATTGTCGGAGAAAGCATTCGAATTTGAACGGGAGATCTCCATCAGCCGGGAGCGGAGATCGAACCTGGAGAGACTGGTGGCCAAGAACAAAGAGGAGATCGAAAACCTAAGGAGCCGACATTCATCCGTGGTGAGCCAGAAAGATGAGAAGGACGAAGGGATGAACCAACTCAGCGCGGAAATTCAAGCGAAAAAGGAAGCCTGCGACCGGGAAGAAAAAGCAGTTCTGGCTCACGATGAGAGGCTCCAACAGATAAAGGAGGAGTTGGAGCAAGTCTCTTCGGATTGGCAGAGATCGAACGAAGACCTCAATCGGGCGAAAAGTGAGAAGGAAAGCGTCAGGACTCAGGTGGAAGAGCTGAAACAACGCCAGGCCACTTTCTCTCAAGAGATCGAATCCAATCAACAAAGAATTAATGAAATCAGCGAACGGCTGAAAAGCTTGGCTTCCGCCGCCGAGGGCAGAAGGAGGTTTTTGGAGACCAGGACCGGGGAAGCTAAGCAGCTTGAGGAAAAGATCAAAGAAGGACAGTCAGAGCTGACCGCACTGGCTAAGGAAGAAGGCAATCTCAGGTCGCTTCTGGAAGGGGGGAAAACCAGGTTAGAAATGCTGAGACAGATCGTTGAGCACTATGAAGGATACGGCAAAGGCGAAAAATCGGTTCTGGCGGCGAGGGGTGAATTAACCGGAATCATTGATACGGTGGCTAACCTGATCACAACCAAACCGGAATATGTTACGGCGATTGAATCGGCGTTGGGCGAGTCTCTTCAATTCATCGTCTGTCAAACCACAGACTCTGCTCTGAAGGCTATTGACTATCTCAGAGAGCGAAGAGGAGGAAGAGCGACTTTCCTTCCGCTGGATCGAATCCGGACATGGAACGCAAATCCTTCCAGGATCAATCTGGACGGTCATTCTGAAGCTGTCGGATTTGCCGCGGACTTTGTTGACTGCAAGGCAGATTTCAAAAAGACCGTGGATGTCCTCTTGGGAAACGTGATCCTGGTTAAGACGATGGATCAGGCTATGGAACTTGCACCCCGGATAGGGACGGGTTTCTATCTTGCCACTCTGGACGGGTCGATGATCAGAGCAGACGCGGCCTTTTCGGGCGGTTCGCCTACCGAAGTATCCCTTCTGGGGAGAGAGCTGGAGATTCGCCGGTTGGAGCAGGAGGTATCAGAGCTTAAGGGAAAGCTCAGTGCCATTGAAGTCCAGAAGGAAAGAAGAGAAAGCGAGACAGAATATCTTCAGAGACTCCTTTCGCAGACGTCGGCTGAAGCAGAGGAGTCAGCCGTGCAGATTCAACAGTCCGAGATCGAGTTGAAAACCCTGGAGTTCGAAAGAAACACCTACCGGAAACGTCAGGATGAGCTGGAAGGACTGCTGCAGCAGACGGTCCAACAAACGGATCAATTGATTCAGAAGGTAGAAACGCGGGATCAAAGCACCTTGCAACTGGAAGGGCAGAAGGAGAAACTTAGCTCTCTTTTGGAGGAGAAAAAGCAATTACAGGAAGAAACCGAGGCCTTGCTTAGTGAGACCTTCAGAAAAGCAAACCACCTAAAAATCGAGTTGGTCTCACTTCAGGGAAAAGAGGAACAGCTGAAGAGCGAATATTTGCGGCTTTGTGAGCTGATCTCGGAGATAGACCACGCCGTCTTGGCAAAAGAAAAGGAGTGCGACGGCTTCCGGAAGGAAATAGAGCAAATTGGAACGACAATTAACGTTCGGGAGGAGGAGCTGAAGGATTCCTTTGAGAGAATCGAAAAAGTGAATGCCCAAATAAACTCTTTGCAGCAAGATCAGGCTCAATGGCAAGAGAGTTTGACCCTAAAGGAGAAGGAGGTCAGAGCTTTTCGCGGCGAAAAGGAAAAAGCCGTAGACCAGTTGCACCAGCAGGAGAAGGAGCAAGTCGAGCTTTCCTCCCAGGCCAAAAGCATCAAGGAAAGAATCTGGGAGGAATACCGGTTTGATTTGGATCAGCTTGAATCTAAGGTCCCGGTGGAAACCGAGGATTTGCAAGGTCTAAAGGAGAGCCTAAATGTCTTGAAGGAGCGTTTGAATGCCACCGGGCCGGTCAATCTCCTGGCTTTAGAAGAGTATCAATCCGCAAAGGAAAGGTTCGATTTTCTCCGAAATCAGGTGGCTGACTTAACCGAAGCCAAGCAAACCTTGACTTCCACCATTACCAAGATCAACCAGACCGCCAGGACGCTCTTCAGCGAAACCTTTGAAAAAATCCAGACCAATTTCCAGAAGGTTTTCCAGGAGTTATTTGAAGGTGGGGAAACCGAACTGAAGCTTCTGGAACTGGAGGATCCACTGGAGTCACCGGTTCAGATTTCCGCTCGCCCGTTCGGCAAAAGACTGATCAACATCTCTCAGCTCTCCGGTGGAGAAAAAGCCTTGACCGCGATTGCTCTGCTTTTTGCCATCTATCTGGTGAAACCCAGCCCCTTCTGTATATTCGACGAAGTGGACGCTCCTTTGGATGACGCCAATATCGCCAGATATCTGAAGCTCATCCGGCATTTCAGCTCCAATACCCAGTTCATCCTCATCACCCACAACAAGCTCACCATGGAGGCAGCGGATATTCTCTACGGGGTCACCATGGAACAGCCGGGGATATCAAGAATCGTATCGGTGAAGTTTGAGAAACAAGAGGTGGTGGCCAAATAGAGGCGAAGTCCCAAAGCAGTCCGCTAAAGGCGCCTCCGCATTTTCCTGGGCTGACGTTCCGGTCTTCTCTTGAAGGATGGAATTAAGGAAAGGAGCAGTCAGCCAAAACCTGGCTGGTTGTCCCGTTCTTAATACTCGTCTGGAGATTCGAGAAATGAGGAACCCGTGAAATTCTCATTGGAAAAGCTAAGATCTGGTCTTTTCAAGACCAAAGAAAGTCTCCTTGGAAAGATCTCCCAGGCCGTGGGACTGCACAAAAAGATTGATCAAGAGCTTTTGAATGAGTTGGAGGAGATATTGATTAAGGCTGACGTGGGACCATCCACCACCGCCAAGATCATAGAAGGTCTGAGAAAAGAAGCCTCTGCCAGGAAAATCGAGGATTCGGAAAAGATCACCGAGCTACTGAAAGAACAAGTGGCCTCGATTCTTGCAGCTGGAACGCCTGCCGACGACAGTCCTGCTTCTCCCCAGGTTATTATGATGGTGGGGGTCAACGGCACCGGTAAGACCACCTCGATCGCCAAGCTGGCCAAGGACCTTACCGATCAAGGCAGGAAGGTAATGGTTGCGGCATGTGATACCTTCAGGGCGGCTGCTGCAGAGCAGCTTTCCATCTGGGCGGAGCGCGTCGGCGTGGAGATCGTCAAGAGCCTCCCCAATCAGGACCCTGCCTCGGTGGCTTTCGACGCCATCAAATCCGCCTCTGCCCGGGGATACGACGTGGTGATTGCCGACACCGCCGGAAGGCTGCACACCAAGGTCAATCTCATGGAGGAATTGAAGAAGATAAAGAGGGTGATGGGGAAAGCTCTGGAGGGGGCGCCACATGAGGTGCTTTTGGTGATAGACGCCACCACCGGCCAAAACGGCGTGTCCCAGGTAAGGATGTTTAAAGATGCGGTGGGGGTAACCGGCATCTTCTTGACCAAATTAGATGGCACCGCCAAGGGCGGCATCATGATCGCCATCGCCGATGAGTTCAAGGTTCCCGTGAAGTACATAGGTCTGGGTGAGAAACCCGATGACTTCCAGAAATTCGATCCCCTCTGGTTCGCCGAGGCATTGTTTGCGTGAAGAGCAACCGGAAGCATCTTAAGACCTCTCCCCTATTCCGCCATTCACATTTTGCGGGGAGGGGAACAAAGCAGATGAGATCGCGTAAAAGGACAGTCACATGACGAAGGAACTAAGCGTCGAAACCTCGAGCCGGGTTGAGCTGATTGACATCACCCATCTGGTGCAAGAGATCGTGTCTGAGAGTAAACTCAAATCGGGGACGTGCATTGTCTACGTCCCACATACCACCGCAGCGGTAACCATCAACGAAAACGCCGATCCTTCGGTCAGACGCGACGTCATCATCGAACTGAATAAGATTGTCCCTTTTGACGACCACTATGCCCATTTGGAAGGCAATGCTGCCGCACACATAAAATCCAGCCTCATCGGCCCTTCGGAAACCATATTGGTGGAAGGAGGAAATCTGCTCTTGGGCACCTGGCAGGGAATCTATTTCTGCGAGTTTGACGGACCACGCCATCGAAGGCTAATAGTGAAGCTGATGGAAGGCTGAGACAAGAAGCCCGGTGGTTTGCTCCGGAAACCGACAAATTGAGCGGATCAAGGAATCGGAGAAATTGCCGATAGAAAAAACGGGGCAGGAAACAGTCATTATCCTTCCGAGGATAGCAGGTTGAGCAAACGAGCCTCTTCGCTTCTGGCTCACCGGCTATCCTCTCTTTTTGTGACATTAGGATTGATGCGCTTTTTGTCCCCGTTTGTGTGAGTTCCAGAGCAGCTTACCCGATCAAAGGCCATGGTGAGGAAATGCTCCGTAGTGCGGTGCAGAGTACAGAAAGACCTTGACTTCAAAGGTCGGTTGGACTATACTAAGGCGATTTTGTAGGCTAGAAAAGAAGGGCCTGAAACATCAGATTTTCTTCAAGGGATGATTTTGCACGATGATGAGTGAAGACAAAGGAAAAAGATCTTCAGAGAACCTCGCAGACGGCTTTAGCCATGGGCTTAAGCCCCTGCGGGCGCTGGACCTTTCGCAAGCGACCAATTTCGAGCAGCTGTTGGTCCAGATGTCCCAGACTGCTTTTGGGGCAAGAAGCTTGGGCGAGGCTTTCGACGTCTATACCGCCATGTTGAAAGACCCCGACTGCTTCATCGTCGGCACCTTCTCCGGCGCCATGACCATGGCCAAAATGGGTCTGGTTCTGTGCGAAATGATCGATCGGGGTCTTCTGGATGCGGTGGTCTCCACCGGGGCATTGGTCATGCACGGGCTGGTGGAGAATGTGGGATCCCCTCACTTTAAGTATGAGGGAGAGCTGGCGGACGAAGAACTCTACCAGCATGGCTACAATCGGGTTTACGACACCATCGAGATTGAAAAAAACTTAGACGAAATCAGCGTAACTCTGGATGGGATCTGGGAGAAGGTGGATCATCATCAGCCATGTTCAAGCTTCCAGCTTCTGTCGAAAGTAGGTGAATATCTCTCCCGGAACGACAAGGGTCGAGGAATCCTTAGGAGCGCTTGGGAGAAGGCAGTTCCGGTCTACATCCCGGCTTTCACCGATTCGGAACTGGGCTTGGATTTCGCCGTCCACAACAAGCTAAGACAGAAGCAAGGGAAATCCCTTTTGCAGTTCGATTCCTTTGGCGACTTAGAGGACTACACCCAGAGAATCCGGGACGCAAAATACACTGGAATTTTCACCATCGGAGGAGGAGTTCCCAGAAACTGGGCACAACAAGTGGGACCATACATGGAGGTCATCTATCGCCGTGTCGGTGAAGGGGACAAGTTCAATCGCTTCAAATATGGGGTCAGAATCTGCCCGGAACCGGTTCATTGGGGTGGGTTATCCGGATGTACTTACAGTGAAGGCGTCTCCTGGGGAAAGTTCCTTCCCAAGGACGAAGGAGGCCAGTGGGCAGAAGTACTCTGTGATGCCACCATCGCCTGGCCCATACTGATCAAAGCCATGATGGAGTGCCTGGACAGAGAAGGATTCAAGCGACGCAGACCTGGCCAAGGATGAATTTCCTTCCATTTTTGTATCTGACAGTGTCCATCCTGCATTGAAAAGCTTCCAAGGATGCGATGCCCCCGATGGCTCCCCGTCCTATTCCAACGGAGATAATTGCCAAGCGAGAATTCGACCTCCGATGTTCCCCTCTCGTCTGTTCGTTGAGGTCCTCGACAACGTGGCTGCTCGAAACGTAGGGAAGTCCCGCAAAAATCCTTGACTTGAGTTGGCTCGGGCATTATAATGAATGACCCTTGAATGCGGGTCGGTTTGTCGGGACCAGCGTGATCAGGGAGTTTGTAGCGGTCAATGTGAACAAAAAGCTGGATGATAAGTACTCAGCCTACCGCCAAATCGGGATGTTGACTACTATCCCCATACTTCTGGCGGTAGCACCTATAGTCGGATATTACATCGGTGATTTCTTGGACCGGAAACTCGGTACAACTCCTTATCTGATGATGCTTTTCATCCTCTTTGGGTTTGTTGCCGCCGGCAAGGGAGTTTACGATTTGATTAAGAAAGCCGGCCAGACAAAACCATAGCGCGGAGCTTCTGATTCGTGGGCGTGGAATTCATCCACAGAGTGATAAAAACCTCGCTGGTGGTGGCAGTATTGTGCTTTCTTTTTGTCGCCGTTTATTACCGCTTCGGATTTGCCGCAGGAATCGTCGCCGGAACTCTCTGGGGATGTCTGAATCTGTGGTTCTTGACCCAGCTGGTTACCGAGGTCTTTTCTCCCGGCAGAGAGGTTAGGAAACGGAGAGTGGTGCTGATTGCCGTGGTGAAGTTTCCTCTTCTCTATGTAGCGGGGTACATTCTGTTGAAAATGCGCTTTTTCCCTGCCATAAGCTTGGTCGCAGGATTCACGCTCATGTTCCTGGTTATGTTCCTTAAAGCCCTTGGCCGATGGGTGCTTTCGCTCGACAAGGACAAAGATAGGCAGATGACCAATGACGGATAACGAATCACGAATGAGAAATGATTAGATAACAAGCCCCTCCCCCTATCTTCCCGCTCCACGATTTGGAGAGGAGGACTCAAAGGAGATGAGGCCAAAAAGAATGAACAGACTGCCGCAATGAACTTGCTTTTGACTGAAGAGATAGCCAAACAGGCTGCGGAGAGGGCCAAAGAAGGCGCGCCCGAGCTTCCCAATTTCATCACCCTTCTTTACGAGAAATTCGGAAGGGTAGCTCTGGTTGGATTCCTGCATCATTGGGAGAACGTGGTCTTCTCCTGGATGATCGTGATCTTTGTCTGCGTGGTGGCGTATCTAACTTATCGAAAAAGATCAATGATGCCCGGCAAACTGCAGAACCTGGTGGAGATGGCGGTGGAGTCACTGGACAATTTCGTGTGCGGGATTTTGGGGCCGCAGGGCCGGAGATTCACCCCTTTTTTGGGCACGCTCTTCATCTACATTCTCTGCATGAATTTTTTGGGGTTGATTCCGGTAATGAAGTCACCCACCTCCAGTCTCAACACCACGGCCTCTTTAGCTATCTGCGTTTTTGTCTATGTGCAGTACACCGGTATCAGAAACCTCGGTATCGTGGGCTATCTGAGCCACATGGCGGGGGATCCTCGGGACGCGGTCACCTGGGTTTTGGTGCCGATCAACATACCCATTCACGTGATAGGAGAGTTGGCCAAGCCGCTGAGCTTGTCTCTCCGACTTTTCGGCAACATCACCGGCGAGGACGTATTGATCGCCGTATTCGTGGGATTAGGAGTGAGCGCTTTGGGCTTTCTCCATCTTCCGGTCGGGATTCCCTTTCAGTTGCCTTTCATATTCTTGGCACTGCTCACCGGAACCATTCAAGCTTTGGTTTTTACTTTGCTTTCGACCATCTATTTTTCGCTAATGCTCCCCCACCATGAGGATTGAACTATGGAACGGTTGAACGATTGAACCTTGGAACATTGATAAAGGAGGTCAGATGTCATACCAAACTGCTTTAGCCATATTCCTTCCCTTGGGCTTAGCCATTGCTGCCATGGGGTCTGCCTTCGGATTGGGTCGGGCAGTCTCTGCCGCTATGGAAGCCATGGGAAGACAGCCGGAAGCGGCTGGAAAAATTCAACTAGGAATGATAATCGGGTGCGCCCTAATTGAGGCACTCACCATCTATGCCCTGGTAACTCTGTTTGTCCTGCAGGGAAAAATCTCGTAGGAAGTTTCGAATTCGAGATGGGCTTTCAATTTGGAATTTGTCATTTTTGATTTTGCACTCTCATCATGGGTCTTGAACTCGGTCAGGTAATCACTCAGATCATCGGATTTCTGATAGCGGTCATACTGCTGAAGAAATTCGCCTGGAAGCCGCTTTTGTCCATGCTGGAGGAGAGAAGAAGCAGGATAAAGGCGGAGTTTGATGGCATCGACGAGCAAAAGAGAATTAACCAGAAACTCCTTGCCGATTACGAAGCTAAGCTGAAGGAGATTGACGCTCTGGCCCGAGTTAAGATCCAGGAGGGAGCCAGGGAAGGGGAAAAGATGGCGGGTGAGATAAAAGAAACCGCCCGCAGGGAAGCCAGGGAGATCGTGGCTAAGACCAAGGAGGACATACAGAGAGACTTAGAGAAAGCCAAAGTTCAGCTCCGGGATGACGTAGTCCAGATGACCTTGTCTCTAACAGAAAAACTTATTGGTGAGAAGTTAGATGAAGAGAGAGATAAAAAGCTCATTTCCCGGCTGGCGGATGAGTTGGAACAAGGAGAAGTTGAGGGCATGAGATGATCGAATCCCGGATCTCCAGAAAATACGCCGCAGCTCTTTTCTCGACCGCCAAGAGAATTAATCAAGTTGAGGCAATGTCCCGTGACTTGGATGCGGTCTCCGATCTCTTGCGGAAAAACCGAGTTTTGACAGACCTCCTGGAATCCCCTCAGATAGCACAGGGAGAAAAGAAGGAACTGATCTCTACTGTCCTCAAGGGTCGGATCTCCGAAGCCCTATTCTCATTTCTCGCTCTGGTGCTGAGCAAGCACCGAATTCAATACCTGCTTTCCATGTCGGAGGAGTTTCAGAGTTTGGTCAGAAGACATCAGGGCATAGTGCAGGCCCGGGTGGGCACTGCCCACGCCACAGAGCCGGCCCTGTTGGAAAAGATCAGACGGCAATTGGAGAAGAATACGGGCAAGAAGGTGGAAATGGAGACCGAGATCGATTCAAGCCTCATCGGCGGCATAGTAATCGTCCTGGATGACAAGATAATCGACAAAAGCATTCGTCATCAGTTGAGGCGGCTGAAAGAACAGATGATGACTTCTCGGGCATATTAACCTATTCGAGTCGATCGACCTCTTTACCATCTCACCTTCGTTGGAATGCCCTTCTTTCCTGCTTTCCGCGAGGTGAGGCAGACACAGGAGAGCGATAACCGGAATGCAACTCAAAGGATCAAGAAAGAAACCTCGGAGGTAACTTCTTTATGCCACTCAATCCGGAAGAGGTAAGCTCAATCATCCAGAAGGAAATCGAGAAGTACGAAACCAAGCTGCAGATGGAAAGCGTCGGGACGGTGCTGCAGGTGGGAGATGGAATCGCCCGCATCTGGGGATTGGAAGATGCCATGATGAGCGAGTTGGTCAAATTCCCCAATGACGTCACCGGCATGATACTCAACTTAGAGGAAGACAATGTCGGCGTCGCCATCCTCGGTCCCTGTGATGAAATCAAAGAAGGCGACCGAGTCACTCTTACCGGACGAATTGCCTCGATACCTGTAGGAGATGCGATGGTGGGAAGAGTGGTAAATGCGCTGGGACACCCTCTGGACGGAAAAGGTCCCGTTGCCGCGAAGAGGTTTCGTCCGATTGAAGGACAGGCACCTAACGTGGTTCAGCGTCGACCGGTGAGTGAGCCGGTCCAGACCGGGCTTAAGGCTGTCGACTCCATGATTCCCATAGGGCGGGGGCAGAGAGAGCTTATCATCGGGGACCGGCAGACCGGAAAGACCGCGTTGATGATCGATACCATACTCAATCAGAGAGGCACTGATCTTTATTGCATATATGTGGCTATAGGACAAAAGGCCTCGACCGTGGCTCAACTGATAAAGACTCTGGAGGACCACCAAGCCATGGACTACACCACCGTGGTCGTCGCCACGGCCACCGAACCCGCTCCTCTACAATACATCTCACCGTACGCCGGCTGCGCCATGGGGGAAGAATTCCTGTATAACGGAAAGCACGTGGTGGTATTCTATGATGACCTGACTAAGCATGCCCAGGCTTATCGCCAGATGTCTTTGCTCTTGAGAAGGCCGCCGGGAAGGGAAGCTTTTCCCGGGGATATCTTCTACCTCCATTCCCGGTTGTTAGAGAGGGCGGCAAAGCTGAACGATGCACTCGGTGGAGGTTCTCTTACTGCCATTCCGATTGTTGAGATTCAGGCCGGAGACGTGACCGCCTATATTCCGACCAATGTCATCTCCATCACCGACGGACAGATATATCTGGAAACAGATCTCTTCTATGCCGGAATCAGGCCAGCCATTAACGTTGGGATATCGGTATCGCGGGTGGGAGGAAATGCACAGGTTAAGGCCATGAGAAAGGTGGCCGGAAGGCTTCGGCTCGATTTGGCGCAATACCGGGAGATGGCTGCCTTTGCCCAGTTTGGAACAGAGTTGGATGAAGCCACCAAGGCATATCTGATCCGGGGAGAAAGAACCGTGGAGATACTAAAGCAAGGACAGTATGCCCCCATGGCCGTAGAGAAACAGGTGATGATAATCTACGTGGCTACGCACGGGTATTTGGACCATCTGCCGCTCGAGGCGGTAAAGAGATTTGAAGAAGAATTCCACGCATTTATGGAAAAGGAATATCCAGATGTCGGTCACTCCATCGCCACCACCAAGGATTTGGATCAGAACACCGAAAGAAAACTAAACGAAGCCATAGCCAAGTTCAAAGAGGAGTTTACGGCCAACCTGGCGGCCAGCGGGACAAAGACATGATTGGCTTACGGCGAGGTGCTTCCACGGTGTCAAGCTTTGGTTTGACCCGGAACTCATACCAGAATTGCGCGCCATTGTAATTCGCCTAAAGGCGAACATTCCGAAATCAGTCTACCATCATGTCGACTCTCCGGGATTTGAGAAGAAGAATAAGAAGCGTTGAGGGAACTCAACAGATCACCAGAGCCATGGAAATGGTGGCGGCTGCCAAACTGAGAAAGGCCCAAACCAAACTCGAATCGGCTCGGCCTTACGCTTCCAAGATGCAGGCGATGCTGGATAACCTGATTCCAAAAGCCGCTTCGCTTACCCATCCGCTCTTTGAGAAAAGACAAGTGAAGAAGGTCTGTCTGGTGGTGATAACCTCGGATAGGGGGTTGTGCGGTTCCTACAATAACAACGTCATTCATGCGACAGACAAACTCCTAAGGAAATATCAAAAGGATCAGGTGGTCTTGACCGTCATCGGTGGAAGAGGGTATAGTTACTATTCAAGAAGACCGTGGGAGATTACCAAGAAATATCTGGGTTTGGGCGGCACAATGGATCTGGTTCAGGTTAGGAACATAACCAACTACCTGGTCGATCTCTTCCGGTCCGGAAAGGCTGACGAGATATACTTAATCTACACTAAGTTCATCTCCGTAGTCACCTATAGGGTCACTATGGAGAGATTTCTTAACATCGAGAGCGAAGCGAAGGCTAAGGGTAGAGAAAGGTCTGTCGACTACATCTTTGAACCTAACCCGCAGCAGATTTTCTCTTCCCTTCTTCCCAGTTACTGCCTGACCCGAATCCAGATGGCCTTGGCTGAGGCCTTCGCCTCAGAGCATGGCTCTCGCATGCTCTCCATGGGGGCGGCGACGAAGAACGCCGAAGAGATGATCCAGCATCTCACCTTAGTCCGAAACAAGCTGAGACAGGCCTCCATCACCAAGGAGATGTTGGAGATCACCACTGGAGCGGAGGCATTGAAAGGATAGATAGGTTGGCAACAAAGGGAAGAAGAATGTTACTGATGATCCAAAAAACCTCTTATGGTGAGGAGTGCAGTCCCGCCTTTGGCGTGCGGGCACGAAGCAGTCTTGAGAAATCACTCTGCTCAGTTCGTTGATTCACGATGACGACTTGGAATTCATTAGCCGGGCTGCAAAAAAAGGAGTGAAGGTGGGAAGTCCAAACTATGGAAAGGTAAAACAAGTGATCGGGGCCACGGTGGACTGTGAGTTTGAGTCAGACAAGCTCCCCAATATTTATAATGCCATCAAGATTCAGGACAAAGAAAAAGGAATCGACCTCACCTTGGAGGTAGCGCTGCACCTGGGTGACAACCTGGTACGATGTGTCTCTCTTGCCTCCACCGACGGTTTGGTGCGGGGGATGCCCGCCTTGGACACCGGAGCCCCGATAAGTGTTCCGGTTGGTGAAGGGACACTGGGAAGGATTTTCAATCTTCTGGGCGAACCCATAGACGAGCTTGGTCCGGCGAAAAACATCAGCCAAACATACCCTATTCACAGGCCCGCGCCCAGCCTGGCAGAGCAGGAGACCAAGACCTCCATGCTCGAAACCGGCATAAAGGTAATCGACTTGCTTGAGCCGTACCCCAAAGGAGGAAAAGTCGGGCTTTTCGGGGGAGCGGGTGTCGGCAAAACTGTGATCGTAATGGAGCTGATCCGAAACATCGCCACCGAGCACGGAGGCTATTCGGTATTCTGTGGCGTGGGAGAGAGGACCCGCGAGGGAAACGATCTCTGGCTGTCGATGAAGGAGTCCGGTGTTATTTCCAAGACAGTGATGGTTTTCGGCCAGATGAACGAGCCTCCCGGTGCCCGTCTGAGAGTTGCACTCTCTGGCCTGGCCATGGCTGAATACTTCCGAGACGAGGAACACCAGGACGTTCTACTGTTCATTGACAATATTTTCAGATTTGTTCAGGCCGGATCAGAGGTCTCCGCGCTTTTGGGGAGAATGCCTTCCGCAGTGGGCTATCAACCAACCTTAGGCACTGAACTAGGGGAATTGGAGGAGAGGATTACTTCCACCAAAAGCGGCTCGATCACCTCGGTGCAGGCCATCTTCGTTCCGGCAGATGATCTGACCGATCCTGCGCCTGCCGCCACCTTCTCTCATTTGGACGCCACCACGGTTCTCTCCCGCCAAATTGTGGACATGGGGATTTATCCTGCAGTTGATCCACTGGCTTCCACCTCCAGGATTTTGGACCCAAGAGTGCTGGGAGATGAGCATTATCAGACGGCAAGAGAGGTACAGAGGATTCTGCAGAGATACAAAGACCTCCAGGATATCATAGCCATTCTGGGGATGGATGAGCTTTCGGAAGAAGACAAGATATTGGTAGGCAGGGCACGGCGAATTCAGAAGTTCCTGTCGCAACCCTTCTTCGTGGCCGAGGCATTCACCGGCACGAACGGCCGATACGTCAAGCTAGAAGACACCATCAAAGGTTTTAAGAAGATCATAAACGGAGAAATGGATGACATCCCGGAGCAGGCATTCTATATGTTAGGAGGAATCGAAGAGGTTTACGAAAAGGCTGAACAACTGAAGAAGGGTTTGGTTTGATCGGCGTGTCAAGGTCTAGCCTGACGTGAAATCAGCGGTTCACCTAAAGATGAACACTCCAATTCCGCTGCTTCATAGTCAAAACAAGACTACCATATGTATCTTCTGACCATTGTCACCCCAGAGAGAATATTCTACGAAGACGAAGTGGTCTCCCTTATTGCCCCGGGATCAGAAGGATATCTGGGAGCGCTGACAGATCACGCTCCCCTGATTACCGCTTTAGTTCCGGGAAAGCTGACGGTGAAGGATCAGAAGAGTCAGGAGTTGGTCTTGGCTGTGGGCGGTGGATTTATGGAGATTTTCAAGAACCACGTGACTATCCTATCCCATTCCATTGAATTCGTCAAAGACATTGATTGTGAAAGAGCCAAGAGAGCTTTGGAGCGCGCCAAAGAAAGATTGCGCTCAAAAGAGGAGGAAATCGACATTCCCCGCGCCATGACTGCTCTGCGCCGTGCGGAGAATAGACTCCATCTTTGTGAAGTTGTTCTAACCGACCACGATGAGTAAACAGCAGGTACTTGAGGAGAAATGCGAGGCGTGGGGGTGAAGCTGAAGCTCCACCCCTGTTCTTTGAAATCAGTTTCATCTGGAGTGGGTAATCACTAAGATATGATGAGAACGGCAACGTGGGAAAGCCGTGGTTGGCTACTTCATACCGCTCTTAGCGGAAACCAAGATGGCGATGGGGCTTCTTGGAACGCTCGGTGAACCGAGCAACTACCGGGCGGAGGGGGGTAGGTCTGTCACACCCCCAACTCCGCCAGACACATCCCACCTCGAAAAAGAAGATCCACGAGACAGATCGCATCTGCAATGTCGACGATCGTATCGCGGTTGCCGTTGCCAGCGTCGACTTTTTTCTTAATCACCTCGTGACCTGACCGGATATTCAGGCTGGTCCACGGGTTGAATCAGGTGAGCAAGGTCCACGTCGCGGTCAACTGGAGGCACCAGTTTAGCTTTCCCCTTTTCGTATTTCTGCAAAAAGACCACAAATACCGAGCCGCGATCCGTTTCGCTTCGAAATTCAATTTTCCCACCGAGGTTGTTCACTAACCTTTGTACAATCGCCAGTCCCAGGCCCGTGCCGCTCTTCTTGGTGGAATAGAACGGAGAAAATATCTTCTCCTTCTGTTCCTCGTTTATCCCGTTACCCTGATCTGCGATGGCGATAGGGACCCACTCAGAGTCCTCTGGTTCTTCCTCCTGGAAGTAGAATCGATCCATTTCACTTAAACTCTGATCGGTGATCAATATCTCTCCCTCCTTTCCTTGCATGGACTCCATAGCATTTACCAGAAGGTTTAAGAAAACCTGTTTTATCTGATTCTCCTCTCCCAGTACATACAGCGGATCGGAAGAGAGCGATTTCCTAACAGACATTCCGGGCTCGGAAGACGGGTGCTTTTGCGCTATCTGTATGACCTCCGCCAGGAGACGAACCAGTTCCACCTTGCCCAGCATCGAGGGACCGATGCGGGCGTATTCCAAAAAATCGGTGAGGATTTTGTTCAGTCTCCCGGTCTCTTTGACGATAAGCTCCAGAAGCTTCTGGTTTTCCTCGGTTAAGGAAAGCTCGTCCTTCAACACCTCCACCGAGCCGGAGATCGAGGCCAAGGGATTCCGGATCTCGTGAGCGATGCCGGCAGAAAGCTCCCCTACCGCAGCCAATCTATCAGCTACCCTGATTCTTTCCTCCAGCTTTATCACCTCGGTGATATCCTGGAAGATGGCGATCACTCCTCTAATCCCTTTTTCTTTATTCCCCATGATTGATGTACTTATTCCAATGGGAACCCTCCGGTTATTTTTGCCTTCGACATAGAGAAGACCCCTCGAATCCTCTTGATTGAACTTTATTACCTCAAGTATCTTTTCTGCAAGGTGAGGCATCCTGTCATTGAACGCCTCCCGGCAATCTTTCCCTTTCACTTGCGCCTCAGAATAATCCAGTATCTCTTCCGCCGCCCGGTTGAAGTACACTATCTTTCCCCAGGCGTCGATGGTGATAATGCCGCTTCTTAAGTGCCTCAGTATCTCGCCGGTATCCGTCTTCAACTTCTTCAGCTCCATGGAGGCACTCCACAATTCCTCGCCCTTTACTTTCAGTTTTTGGGCCAAATAGCCGCTTATCAATGCGGTCAGAAAGAAGGTGCATATATAGAGAAACGCTTTGTAGAATGAGGCGTCGTTCAGGGCTTGGAGGTTACCGATGGAGAAGTCCATTCCCTCCTTGGTCCAGAGGAGCAAAATGTAGGCTGTGCTCGACAAGCCGGCCACGATTGTACTTCCCGCCAACCGGTAAACCAAGCTGGCGGAGAGGATGGTAAGGATGAAGAGAAGAACGTAAGGGCTGTCGATTCCGCCGGTGTAATGGATTATCCCGGTCTCAATGCCGATCTCGAAGGCGAATTGCACCGCCACCACGGTTCCAAAAAGCAAGCCGTGGCTCCGATTCAGACCAAAGGCAATGAGCAGAAGGAGTGTCAGGATCGCGCAAGAGAAAACGACAAAAGGGAATAACAGAAAGTTGGGAACGTGAAGAAAGAGAACTACGATTATCAGCAGTAAGACGAAAATTGAGAGCCGCGACAAGAGGAGCCAAGGGATTCTTGAAGAGGACGATTCCGGCTGGTTGAGATTGGCTGGCATGTGACGTGCTTCCTTTTGCCTGTCAGACGTCGGCGGCAAGGCATGCATCCTTTCTGGCCGAACGAAAAACGAGGTCATCTTGCCCTTCTCATCGGCAGATCATCTCGGTCTAAGCCGGCCGAAGCTGGATTTGTCTGGTTCTGAGCAGTTCCCCTCTTGTCTGCCATAAGCAGGCCTGCGCTCTGACTGACGATCATCCTTGGTCGTGGGCAATGGAGATCAAAAAGTTACACCACTGCCCCAAGGTGCAGTGGTGTGTGTAGGTTGAAACCCTTGCCGACACGGCTTCGGTCAAACGGGTCGAGTTTTCTACTTTATCTTTCCTATTATCTCGAACATGGGGAGATACATGGCTATCAGAATTCCTCCGATGGCCGCTCCCATAAAGACGATGATTACCGGTTCTATGATCGAGGTTAACGCCGCGACGGCGGCATCGACCTCTTCATCGTAGAAATCTGCGATCTTGGAGAGCATCTCATCCAACCCCCCGGTTTTTTCTCCCACCGAGATCATCTGGGTGACCATGGGAGGAAAAACCCCACACTGCTTCAAGGGCTGGGTGATGGTCTCTCCTTCCGCGATGGAAACCACTGATCTTTTTATGGCATCGTGTATCACCCGGTTGCCGGACGTCCGGGCAGTGATGTCCAACGCGTCCAGAATGGGAACACCGGACGAGATTAATGTCCCCAAGGTCCGGGAGAACCTAGATATGGCACTCTTCCTTATCAGATCCCCGATCAGAGGAATTCGCAGCTTGATCCGATCAATATTGAGCCTGCCTTTTTCTGTCTTGGAATAGAATTTGTAAGCAACACCCAGAAGAATCAGCATGGCCAGTCCCACCAGAATATTGCCTCTAAGAAATCCGCTCAAAGAGAGAACGAAACGGGTGGGGGCGGGCAGCTCCGCTCCCAGCCCACTGAACATCTTGGCAAAAACGGGAACTATATAGGTCAACATGATGAACGTGACGCCGAAAGCTACGATCATGATCACCGCCGGGTAGACCATGGCCCCTTTGACCTTGCGGGCCAGCGCGTCTGCCTTCTCTCTGTAGGTGGCCAATCTCGCCAAAATAGTGTCCAACGCTCCGCCGATCTCGCCGGCATCCACCATGTTAACGTACAGATCATCAAACACTTTTTTGTGCCTCGACAAGGCCTCGGCCAGCGTGGTGCCCGTCTGTACGCTCTCTTTTATGTCGGCGATGATCTTTCTCAACTGAGCAGATTCCATCTGCTGGGCTAAGATCTCGAGACACTGGACCATGGGAAGGCCGGCCGCGATCATGGTGGAAAACTGCCGGGTAAAACGGGAGATGTGTATCTTCTTTATCCCTGTTCCGATTCGGAAGCTGATTTGGGAAGGCTTGGTGGAGACCTGAGAAACCAGGATCTTTTTGCTTCTCAGAATCTTTTCCAACTCGGCTCGGTCTTTCACCTTTAACTCACCGGCGACCTGCGTGCCTGACAAGGTGCTGCCCTTGTAAGTGAAAACTGGCACCTCAACCTCCTTGCTTGGAATCCTCCGCCATCAAAACCATCTGGTCCTGCCAACCACCCGGTTTCCGGAAATGCCTACGGAAGATGCCTAGGTCATACGATAGTTCCTCCCGCTGAACCGGATCCTGTCGCCTTCAGTCTTTGAAGCTAGGCTTCAACTACATGTCCTTTCTGGCTCAGCTCGGATCTTCTGGACAAAAGCTCATTCAGTTCGTGAACATTTGAGGATCTTCCCATCGCATCGCCTAAGGTGATCTTGTGTTTGAGATATAGTTCGGCTAAGGACTGGTTCATAGTCCTCATGCCGTATTTCTGCCCGGCCTGCATCAGGCTGTACACTTGATGAATCTTGTCGTCCCGAATCAAAGCCCTGATGGCCGGGGTACAAATCATGATCTCCAGCGCCAAGACCCTGCCTCCTCCAATCTTGGGGATCAGCTGCTGACTGATCACCGCCTGAAGCACAAAGGACACGGTGACCCGCACCTGCTCCTGCTGGTTGGTGGGAAAGACGTCGATGATCCGATTGATGGATTCGGCACAGGAATTGGTATGCAGGGTGGCGAAAGCCAGGTGTCCGGTTTCGGAGATGTTGAGGGTGGCTTCCATCGTCTCCAAATCTCTCATCTCCCCTACCATCACCACGTCCGGATCCTCCCTTAAGGCGTATTTCAGGGCGTTGGCAAACGACTGAGTGTCCGCGTAGACTTCTCTCTGATTGATCAACGAGCTGTTGTGGCGGTGAAGATACTCGATGGGATCTTCGACTGTTAAGATGTGACAGTGCTTCTCCTGATTTATCTTGTTGATTAAGGTAGCTAAGGTGGTCGATTTGCCGCTTCCCGTTGGCCCGGTCACCAGCACCAGCCCGCGAGGGAGGTCAGCTAATTCTGCCACCACCTTGGGGATGCCCAATTCCTCAAAACTGGGTATGCGTATGGGAATCTGTCTTATGGCCACCGCCACGTTCCCTCTTTGGATAAAGGTGTTGCACCGGAACCGGCTCAGATGCTCAATTCCAAAAGAGAGGTCCAGTTCGCTTTTCTCCTCAAATTTCTGCTTTTGCTTCTCATTCATTATGCTGTAAGCCAGCTTCTTGGTGTCCTCCGCGGTCAAAATATCAAATTCGGTTTTCACCAGCTTGCCATCGACTCTGATCTGCGGGGGCGAACCCACGGTCAGATGAAGGTCGGAAGCGTTCTTCTTAACTATCAATTCGAGAAGCTCCCGTAAGGTGACCATATGTCTACTCCTTTTCTGTGCCGGATCGAAGCAAAACCTGACCTCTTATATATTATCGACTCAGCATCTCGATTCTTAAATGGATTAGATTCATCCGTCAAAGCCGGCTGCAATTTCCGGGTTGGCGCGCAAGATCTCACAAGGCAGTGACGGCCAGAACCTCCGCCGGGCTGGTGACGCCTTGCTTCAGCTTTTCTAACGCAGCAATTCTCAGAGTAAGCATGCCCTCGGCTAAGGCCTGTTCCTTTATCTCTGCGCTGGAAAGTTTGGAAAAGATCATTTTCTCGATGGTCGGGCTTATGGGCATCACTTCGAAAATGCCGGTCCTGCCTGAATAGCCGGTATTATTGCATTCCACGCAGCCTCTGGCTTCGAAAACTTTGAAATTCTTGAGTTCGTCCTGGGACAACCCCAATATCTGGAGAGTCTCTGGAGGAAGCTGGGTCTCTTGTTTGCAGTTGGAACATAACTTGCGCACCATCCTCTGAGCCATGACCAGTCTCACGCACGAAGCTACCAGATAGCCGGGGATCCCCATGTCTATCAGCCGGTCGATGGTGCTGGCGGCATCGTTGGTGTGTAAGGTGGAAAAGACCAGATGCCCGGTTAGCGCGGCCCTCACCGCAATGTCTGCCGTTTCGGCATCTCTCATCTCCCCTACCATCACCACATCCGGATCCTGTCTTAAAAACGACCTCAAAGCTGCGGCGAAAGTCATCCCAACCTCGCTTTTCACTGCCACCTGGTTTATCCCGTCGAAATTGAACTCCACCGGATCCTCGGCGGTCATGATATTCAGGTCGGGGGTGCTGATCTGTTTTAATGCTGAGTACAAAGTGGTGGTCTTTCCGCTCCCCGTAGGTCCAGTCACCAGAATCATGCCGTAAGGAAGATGGATGGTCTTCTCGAATTCCTTAAGAGAACGCTCGGAGAAGCCTAGCTTGGTAAGATCCACGTTGACGGTCTTCGGATCCAGAATTCGCATCACCACCTTCTCCCCGAATATGGTGGGAAGCACCGAGACCCTCAAGTCCACCGCCCGGTCACCAAACTTCACCTTTATCCGGCCGTCCTGCGGCAGCCTTCTTTCGGAGATGTCCAAGTCCGCCATGATCTTCACCCTGGAGACAATGGCGGCACGATGCTTGAATGGCAAGGGAGCCATCTCCTGCAAATCGCCGTCCAGTCTATATCTCACCCTGATCCTCTTCTCGTAGGTTTCTATGTGTATGTCCGAGCATCCTCTTCTGATGGCGTCTCCGATGATGGAATCCACCAGCTTGACCAATGGTTTATCCTGCACCTGAGACCTTAGGTCCTGCTCGGTGGGAGCCTCTTCGCTTTGGTCAATTACCTCCAGATCCTCTTCCTTCATCCCCTTCAGTATCTCGTTTATGCCTGCGGTGTCCCGATAATAACCGTCTATCGCCTTTTGGATGGCTTTCTCCGGACTGATGACCGGCTGAACGGAGCATCCGGTGATGAACTTCACCGCATCCAACACGTAGATGTTGTTCGGATCCGAGATCGCGACTATGACGGTCTTTCCCAGCTTCCCTATGGCGATAACGTTGAACTTCCTGGCTATGTCCAAGGGGATCATCTTTACCACTTCCGGATTCAGCTCGATATCAGACAGCCTCAAAGCTCCGATGTTCAACTGTCTTCCTACAAATTCCGAAAGCTCCTCCTCACTGGAAAGAGCTCCCATCTTGATGAGGATGTCCCCTAATTTCTCTTCGTTTCTCTTTTGCAGGTCTAAGGCCTGGGCAAGTTGTTCCTCTGATATCTTGCCCGCCTTGACCAGCATGTCCCCTAATTCGCGCGACATAGTTTTCACCTAATGCTCAAAGACCCATTTCCGATCCCGACCGCAAAGAAGCAGAATGCCTGGTTTGTTGTAACAGAAAGGCTTCTTCGCTCCGGTGACCGATGGCACCGCCAGGTCCCGGGACGTTTCTTTTTGGTTCCGTCAGATCCTTATCCTAGGACTGCTCGGAAAAGATGTCGTCCAGTCTGGTTTCAAGAGAGGCAGAGAACTCCGAATCCTGGGCAGGTTTACTTTCCTCCCTGGCCAGGTGTTCCTTGCGGTGGGCAAACGACAGAACCTGTGCTAAGCTTTCAGAGGCCTCCCTGGAGTAAAGCCGAACCATGCCGATGGTGGTTCGATCGTCGAAGATCGCCGCCAGGATGGTCCTTTCCCCCACCAGCACAATATTGATGTGGTCCTTTTTCCCTTGATGGAACAGAACCGAGAACTCGGGTTCCCCCACCAGGCGAGCGATCTCCCGGGTCGAGGCGAAGCTACCGGCCAAGAGCGCTGCCAACGCTGTGGTGTCCAGGGACTGAGTGAAACCCTGCCGAGTAATCAGGTGGCCATCCTTGTCCACCAAGAGAACGCACTTGGCTTGGGCGTCTTTGATGAGCCTTCTCAATATCCTCTCTATCTCTTCGATTTCCTCTTCATAGATTACCAGATCCTCTTGTTTCAATGTCCCACCTCCGCTCTATCTCTTGGAAAGTTTGCTGAAAAACCTCCACAGGAAGAATCCCTTGGATTTGGCTTTTTTGTGGGCCGACCAGCTTATTATGGTGGTGCTCTCCTTCGGGACCATCTTCTCTTTTGTCTCTATTTCGGGGTTGGTCACTATCCCTGTCTTGGGGCCGATTTCAAATTCCCCCTCCATTTGGATCCCAGATAGCTTCGCCACATTCTCTTCCGCCATGGAGTCGGCTTCCCCTGGCTGAGGCAGGGTCACCACCTTCTGTGGCGCCGGGCCCTCGGCGACGAACGATGCCTCAACGCCCGGTTTGATTGCTTCTGTCTGAGGTGCCGGTGGAGGGCTCCCTTCAATCTCCGACTTCCCTGTCCCCACGACCTGCGCCTTCAGTTCAGGAAAGAGCCGTTTGCACTTGGCCTGATCCAGGACCAGCTTGCTTATGCATTTCAGGGTGTCAAACACCCCTGTCCCCTTGGCCGCTACAGACTCGAAGTGGGCCAGTCCCTTGGGATTCAAGGCTTCCTGCATCTCCTCTATCGAGTTTATCGAAGACAAGTCCCTCTTGTTGTATTGAAACACCAAAGGGATATTGCTTAAGTCATATCCGTATTCAACCAGATTGTCCACCAGGTTCTGGAAGCTCTCCAAATTCTCGTCCATCTTGGACTTCTGAGAATCCGCCACGAAGACTAGACCATCCACCCCCCTTAGGACCAGCTTGCGGGTGGCGTTGTAGTAGACTTGTCCGGGGACCGTGTAAAGCTGAAACTTGGTGGAAAAGCCGTGTATTTTGCCGATATTCACCGGAAGGAAATCAAAGTAAAGCGTCCTGTCCTGATCCGTGGCCAAAGAGATTAAATCTCCTCTGGTCTGGGCCGGGATCTTTTGATGCACGTATTGGAGATTGGTGGTTTTGCCCGAGAGTCCTGGACCGTAGTAGACTATCTTGCACGAAATCTCCTTGAAGGCATAGTTAATGGATGCCATCTTCCGTCTCCAATAAGGGGAAAACCCTGTTGCCTCAGGCAGACTGCTGGGCCGATTTTATCTTCTCTGCGGCGTTTTTGATCTCCAGCCGAACCAGCCCCACATTCACCTGAGGGTCGGTGGTGACGGCCAGTATCCCGATCCCCACGTCGGTCAGGAACAGCTTGCCCTTGCCGGCCTCTATCGTGATCTGCCTCAGTCTCTCGTTGGACAGACGTTCCATGGATTTTTTGACCGTGCTCACGATCGAAGCAGCCGAGGCTCCCAGGGCATCATCTGAGAGTTGGGTATTTAAGTCGGCGGCGATCACGATCCCGTCCTGTCCCACAATCATGCTTCCATTGATCCCTGTGGTTTTGTTTAGCTCCTCCAGTATCTCGTACATATTATCCCTCCACGGCTTTGAGAGTATTCTCAGGATATCTGGCGCAAAGCAATCTCTTTATTGTCGCCGTCGACTGCAGGATCCGAACCGACAACAGCTCGTCGGTATGACGATCCGCCACCACCACCAAGAGGAAACTCTCTATCTGGTGTAGCGACAACCACAGAGTAGGGGTGTGGAGCCCGATGCGCTCCGAACCTTTCGCGTCCATCTGTCGGAGAATCCGATCATTCGCTTCCTTCAGACATACAGCAGACGAAGCCACCTTCTCGAAATCAAAGTCGGTCACAGAGTCCTGTCCCACTACCAGGCCCTCGTGGTCTACCAATATCGCCGCCTTCACGCCGGCGTATTCGCGGAGGTAATGGAGGATGTTTTCCAGGTCGTCTTCCTTCCCCAGCTTGACCTCCTTATCCAGGGAAAACGACCCTGTGCCCTCTCGATTACTCTTTCTCCTGCTAAGAGAAAGAGAGGAGAAAACGGCCTGCGAGGCCTGTTTCCTGGATTGAATCTGGTCCTGCTCCGTTCTGGACGTTCTTTTCATAAAGCCTCCGAAAATTGATTTCAATGCAAATGGAGACATCAAAGCCTGAAGCAGAATGGCCGGCAGATAGCCATGAATCCCTGAGGGAACCGACAAGGACAAAGGAACAGCGAACATGGCCAGCAGAAGAAAACCGAAGCCCATCCCCAACGCTGTCCGATAGCCCAAAGTCAGCCCGGCACAGGCAATAACCTTAAGCCCCGATGCCCCCGAGAACGACAGAAAGATGACCAAGGCATACCACGCCAGTTCGATAGCCCACAACAGAAACCAAGAGAGATGTGCCTTCAACCCGAAATCTCTGGGGTAGAGAATGAGCGGCACCACCATGATGAAAAGGGAGACCAATAGAATTCCCCTGATTTCCTTCACGTTATCTGAATTCATCTTGCTTCCGTTTTTTTAGGTGAGACTCTTGGCGAGGTGTTCGAGAAGCTCCTCCACTCTGACCTTCAGGCCTCCCAGATTTATGTCTGGAGAATAGCACACCACAAACGCCTGATGATTAAATCGGATGGTCCACAGTTCCAGAGATTCGATTTCAACCAGGATGCGTTCGTATCTGCCAAAACCTATGGCCGATAGCCCTTCTTCCACGTTTCGTATGACGTCGACGACCATGGCTCCGACCGTCTCTCGGTTGAGATTGGAGCCCAGCCTGCTCTCCGCAACCAGTCCATCCTCTCCGACTACTAAGGCTCCGACCACTCCCGGCAACGATTTCAGATAGGCAACGGCGTCTCTGAGATCCACCACCCTTCCTATGTGCCACCGCTCATCAATCAACATGGCATCGTAATCCGGCTTGCCTAAGTCCGCTCCCTGCTTTATGGTCTCCAGAAGCTCCCTTATCAGGGGGTTTTCCGGATCGGTGCTCTTCAGCTTTTCCAGCGTCTTTTTGGCTTCTTTTGTCTCTCCTTTTTTAATCAGGATCTGAGCCTGAAGAAGCTCGGTAGCCCTGGTCTTTCCATCTGTCTGTTCCGCAAGCGAAAGCTCCTTCTCTGCCTCAGAATAGAGGCCTCTCTCGCAGTTGATCTTAGCCATCACCAGATGCCCGGGACCATAGTCGAGATGGAGCTTCAGTCCCCGGCTGCAGATGTGGAAGGCTTTGGCCAGATCCCCTTTCTTGCGGTAGGCATCGGACAAGGCGGCAAAGATCAGCGACTCGGAATTATCGGCGAGGATCTTCTGACATTTTGCAATTCTCTCGTCCACGTCTATAAACGCACCCATAATTCCCCTCAGGCTAAATCCTGCGAAAAACGAGCCGGTGGCACCCGTTCCTTTGGGGGTCGGCAGACTGGCCTCCCTTGGGTCCGGATTTCAGACTCAGACTAAACGAGTGCACCGCTTCGGATCGGGACGGATCCTCAAGACGCGGATCCAGAACCTTTCAATCTGACTAATAGTTCTATCGACAGCCATGTTTGGTTACTTAACTTTGGTTATTTGAAAAAACGCAGCCTAAGTCCGCTGTCAATCAGGGTTTGGGGGAAAGATGGCGGGGTCGAGCCATGGTTGAGACCTGCGGGGGCAAATCATCCAAAAGGCTCTCACTTGGCATCGACGCTCTGGGAATTCTCAGATCAGCTTAGCACCCGCTTCATGAAATAGATGCCGAAAGCCAAAAAGAGAATGGACAGAAGGCGGACAGAGGAGATTATGCTGTGCGCCACGCTCAAGAAGTTGACGTTTGCCAGCAGATTGAGCGACTGGGCTACGAATAGGAATACAAAGGAGAGTGAAAACAAAGTCCAGCCGGAGGCTAACTCTCCGTCTCGCAGAAAGGATTTTACCCGAAGGGAGATAAGGAAACACACCAGAATCCCCAGCAGAAGCAGCGCGTCTAAGAGCGTTGGCACCATCAGCGCCGATCCCGACGCAGAGACTGTCGGTTCAACGCTGTCAGGCTTGGGATAAGCAAAGGACGACCCCACCGCCACCAGCAGAAGACAGAAACCCAGGCCAAGAGTCAGACCTGCTCTCAGTCCTTCACCCGGGGATTTCGGAGATTTGGCTAAAGGCATCTTTGGCTCTGTCTGAGGGTTTTGAAAATCTCTTCTTCTAACTCGTATTCTTTTGAGATCCATCTTTGCTCCGCCACCGCCTGCGAAAGATCCTTCTTGATTTGCGCGGTCAACTGTTGGGCAACGTTTCTGCCCAAACTCCGCAGGATTGCCTTCATGAACTCCAACAGCAGATCGTCCAATGCATCTACCAGTTTGTGGAACTGAACAGCCTGGGAAAAGCGGTTTATGTAGCCCCTCAGGCTGCGGAAATCCATAAAACTGTCGGAGCTCTCTAGTCTGCCGATCAAGGGATTTAGGGATTTCTGGACGTCAAGGCACCTTTTGAGAATCGTTTTTGCCCCCTCTCCCAGTTTCTGAGAGGCAACTCTTTCCACGGCTTGGTAGGACAGAGAGTACAGCCTGATCAACACGTCCAAGATTAGTTTTTCTTCATCCGCCGCCTGTCTTTTCACCTTCTTGGTTTCACCCACTTCTATCCACCCCGAACTAATCAAATGGAACAGCGCCTTATAGGTGAAGAACTCGTTTAAGGGGCTTACCGACAGAAGCTCTGGAATGGTCCTCTCTCCGTTGATCAAAGGGAGCAGCTGTAGCTCGTCTACCGTGACCGTCACGCTGGCCGACTTGACCTTTGGATTCTTGACCACCCGAAGCTGGAGGTTATCTGCCGGAAGCGTCTCTTTGATCAGAGTCCACTCGTCGATTCTCTTGCTTCCCTCCATGATGACGTTCATGGTGTTAAGCTGAACGGTGACCTCATCGGTTGGAGGCCGTCTCCCGTCGTAGAAAGTGAACTCACCCGAGCTCCAGCCGAACAGACTATAAATTATCTCCTCTATCTGGTACTGCAAACACTCGACCATCTCCTCCTGTGTGAGAACTCTCATCTCAAAAAGAATCGTGCCCAGTCTCTTTTGGGTGAGCTTCTGAAGACTAAGGGCCTTTTGGAGATCGGGTTTGAGAATCTTTCTTCTGGACAAAAGCAGATTCCCCAGAAGCTCGTCGTCGCTTCCAGTCGACGTGGCATACACAATCCCGCCCTGCTTGAAGTATATTTCTCTCTTGCAGGTTTCCTTCCAGATCGAGAGCATGCCGGTCTTTCCAGACACACTGATCAGTTGGAACAAGTCTGACAAAGGAACCGTGTTAAGATTTCCGGTCAGTCCGGCTTCTTTAGCTTTTACAATCGTGGTTGGCATTAGCTTTGATGGTTAGAACTCCAAGTATCCCTTAAGGGAACGATTCCTTGCGGTCTCAATCCATTAAGTAGTAATCGGAGGGTGATTTCGGCTTCTTAACCTTCACCTGTGAAGATTTTTCTTTGCCGAGGTCGATTCCTCAGGTGCCGCGGAGAAGCCCTTCTGTCGGAGACGATACTCTGTCTATGGGAGAGAAGACGTCGAAAACAACATAAAGAGGGTGCACAATATGTGTGAAGAGGAAAGAACCGAAGCTTAAAAACCAGCACCCAACTTGAGCTAGGTGCTGGTCTGCAAACTCCGTCATCAGCTTATCGAAAGCAGGTTAGGGTCCATTGTCGCGCGCGGAGGTGGCAATTCGTCGAGTCTTAGGTCTTAACCTCTTCAGTAACCTCTGCACCACGACCGCACGGAGGATAGGACTCGCCGACAAAATGCAAGGACGTCCGACTCTTGTCTGGACGTGGCAGAGAGCCAATCCACCATGGCGACTCCGGGAGCTTAAAGGTGTTGTCAAAGACCGGTCCGCCTTCACCTGGAGAATGAGCACAACGAACAAGCGCCAGAATCCGATTTAACTCAGGTCCTGGCTCTTGCTTATATTGGTTAGTCCCGATTGTTCTTGGGTCAAGGTCTTTAGATCAGAAAATCATCTTCCGACTCCGTTCTATCTTCTATCTTTCTCCCTCTTTTTCTCGCTCTTTTCGGGTTTCACTTCCCTTTTCCGCTGACCTGAGTTCTCGAGGCTTATTCCCTCCGGAGCCAAGGGAACGGGTTTAAGCTTCGCCGGGGTCCTCTCCGAATTAGCCCGATCTTTCTCTTCAGAACCTTCCTCTCTATCCGCCTGTCTCTCTATTGCTTTCACTTCGAGCCTGTCGTCAATTCCGTTGCTATTGTTGTCTATGAAATAGTCATACTTTTCCTTGCCTTTCGAGTCGTCAAAGAAGATCTTCGGTTTCTCCCGAATCTGTGTACCGCCCTCAGCCTGGCCTTTTTTCCTCTGATCGTCTGTTCTCGAAACGGTCCCGGTGCGGCGTTTCTCCCTGCTACTCATCTCCTTCTCGTCGACATCTCTGAGCAGGATGGTCTTCTTCTTGTCCGTCGAGTCGCTTCTTTTCGGACTTCGATTGATGGCCGAAGCCGAGGAAAAAAACACTATCACAGTCAGAATGCATGCGAAAACAGACACCATCCTCTTCATTTTTCTCACCTCTTTCTTTTAAACGTTCCAAGAGAGACCCAACCCCCTGCTCTTCGCCCACTTTCGTCTGGCAAGGCTTAAGTTCGGCGGATTGCCACCAGACCAATCTGCATGGGTTGACTTTTTGTTCCCGCGCGCATAGGCGGAAGCTGGCGACGCGCCAAACCTCCGGCTGATTCCGATTTTGTGCCGTCTGACTCTCTATCTTCTTCTGCCTTGAGGCCTGTCGGTCCTTGCCTCCCCTCCCCTGGTTGTGCCACTTTGCTCGCTCCTCGGAACCCCTCGAGAAGCAGGGGTTTCAAAACTGACTGGCGAATCCCTCTGACTCCCCGGTCTTTCCCACTTTGGCTCTCGGTTGTCTCTCTTTGTTTCTATCTCGGATTCCGTCTTCTCCCTTATTCTATCTTCTCTCTCAAGCATTTGATCATCTCTTCGGGACCGAAGACCCTTGATCCTTTCCATTCTTCTCGGTGTTTCTCTTTCTCGGATGATCTCTCTGGCTCTCATCCGTCTTTCTGGCACGTATCTGTCTTTCTCGGAGGGCAAGGATCTCCAGATTCTTCCCGGTCCGAGGTCTCGGTCAGTGCGGCTGGATTTGATCTCGCGGGCAGTTCTCGACGTGTTGACGCGATCTTCAACTGCTCTTCTCTTTGCCGGCAACTCCCTTCTTAGTTCTTTGTCTCCTTCAGTCCGTGCGATTTCCGCACCCGACCTGCCCCCACTATCCGCATGCCGAACGGGCCTCACCAATCCACCCATTTCGTCGCCCCCTCTCCTTCTCTTGGCTTTTTCTACCCGGTAGCTTTTTTCCACTACTCTGTCTTCCACATACCGGTAGCGATCGTGGCAGTCAGCCCATACTCTGGTACAGTGGTCTCTCCTCACGTGCACCCAATCCCTCCAGATCCAACATCCGTCGAACCAGAAGCTGCAGTAATGTCTTCCGACCACCAACGCCGGTATGGTTAAGGGAGTGATGCCGTAGAAAACCCCATCCACCCATACCTCCATGCCCCAGGGATAATCGAAATACGCCTCTCCCCAACACAGGTCGACCGGACGGTCGACGTATACCACTTGGGGCCAGTAATACCACTCCGGATGTTGATATTCCACGTTGAATATGCATACGTCAGAAGCATAATCGTCGGGGGCTATCTCAGAATCTATGTCAGCCATGAATTCGAATGGGTCCTCACCGTCCAGTTTGTACGCGTACGTTTCTTCGTCGCTCGCATATTCTCCAGGGAAATTGGGTACGGAGACAGGATCTAAGCCCGCGACTGCCTGAATATACTCCACCCCATTTGGTCCATCTACGGTTAGATCATAATCATCGAGCTTGTCCGGAATTCGATAAACACGCCCACCTTCTACATAGGCATCAGCCCTTCCGCCGCAAGGATAAAGCAGATGAGTATAACCTCTGGTGTCAATATTGTAGATTACCACATAGCAGTCACGCGAGGCTTGAAAGTAGACTCTTATCTGCTCGCCAGGAGAGTAGGTAGCTCCCCCTCCTTTGTCCACCCATACCTTCACGTCTAAGTGCGGATCGGAAATGGTCCGGTGTCTCGCACCGTACGAATCGTCGTAATCTCGCACCACCCCTTCAGTCTCGTTGGAGAAGCTCAATCCAGAAAGAAGCAAAACGCACCCAAGGCCTAAACCAACGAGCAAAGCCATCTTGATCAGTCTGTTTGTTTTCAACATGTTAATCACTCCTCTCTTTTTGTGCCCTTGGCTGTTCACGTCGCGACCATCGCTTCGGAGGTCACTTCTGACTGTTCTTTGCCTGTGCAAAATCCGTCCTCAGGTAGTTTTCTTCATGAGGCGGTCTCGGGACAAGCTCCTGATTTCCGGGAGCGATCTGATACGCCCAGTCAAAGGTTATGTGGTCGTTAGCCGAAATATCGCCTACTCTCAGTTTGGCATAGTGATCACTCGCCGTCCAGACTATGTAAGAATGCCCTTTTATCACTTCCACCCACCCGACCTTCGACCACCCTTCGGAAGGCGCCCAGTCTACATCATCCAGTTTGTCTGTATAACCGAAATCCTGGATGTCCACTTGATTACCTGCCGCGCATATAAGGAATACGCCAAGACCGCTGTCGAATTCGAGATAAATATCAGCGCCGGAATCTTCCCAGTCCACAACCTCCGCCTGTGAGAAGTCAAAACCCGAAGATTTTGGATTGTAGAAGCGATCGTACAGCGTTCGATTGAATCCCTCGGGTCTGGATGTGTCATGTACCTCATTGGAAAGATCGCTTTCGTTTCCGTTTTCGTCTCTGGCCGTCACTGTATAATAGTAAGTGGCTCCGTTTTGCACGTCTTCGTCCACGAATTCCGCTTTCTTGGTGACAGCAATCCGATAGTACGCACCGTCTGTTTTGACGCTTCGATAAACCCGATAGTCCTTGAAGTCTGGCTCGTCGTTCTCATCCCAGTAAAGGTATACCGCCTGATCTGCGGTCACGCTGTATAGGCCTTTGGGTCTTGAGGGTGGCGTGTGATCGGGCCGAACCACGTAAACCTCATCCGAACAGCCACCCAAGATCATTGCGACCCCAAATAGAATGCCCAAGGTTAGAAGAGCTTTTCTCAGAGTCATCTGTGTCATCTTCCACCTCCGTCTTTTGTTGGACAGTCGCTGTGTTCGCCTACCTATGTGAAGCAACACCCGTGCCAGGCTTTGTTTGGGTGACGAACCACTTCAAGTGGTCGCCGTAACATCTTTAACGATAGACTATTGAGGGATGGCATCCGCTGTGCCTTCCACGACAACATTCGTCTGTCTTGCACAAAATTCGTGCAGCTTGTACCGTTAATTGTGCACCACTGAAGAATACCTTCGAAATCGGAAGGTTCATAAAAAGCCAGCACCTAACTTAAGTTAGGTGCTCGCATTGTTCCTGATCTTGGCAGATTCTCTTTTCTGCCGGGAAGTGACATATCGACTCAGTCGCCGTCAATCTAACTGACCGAGAGCAGAAAAACACCAGCGAAGATCAAGGTTGAGGCAAGAAACCTGATCTTACCGTACCCCTCCCTGAGAAGGAAGGAACCCAGGACTACTCCGAAGACTACGCTGATGTTTCTTGCCGCACCCAGATAGCTCACCTTGCTGGTCTTCAAGGCATAAAGAACCAAAACTGCGCTGATGAAATCGAAAAGCCCAAATAAGAGTAAGTTTCTCCAGTTATGTTTGAGTTCTAGACTAACGTGATTCCTTCCGTCTCCTAAGAGAGTGAAGATCACCAAACTCAGCGCCATGAAACCAAATATCAAATAGCGGAGAGTAAATGGTTCCATCCCCCTCAAATTCCTCTTGTTGATCAAAGCATAAACCGCAGTGCAAGCTCCCGCCCCCATGGAGAGAAGAAAGGTCTTGCTCTTGAAGGCCTTGACGGGGCTGAGAAGACTCGAAGACCCAAATGAGGGAAGGTAGATGACGTAAGATCCGAACACCGTGATCAAAATGCCCAAGAGGCCCAAAGAGGATATTCTCTCCTTTAGCAAAGTCAGAGCAAAAATCAAAATGAATATGGGTCCAAGGCCGCGGGTTACCGGAAAAACGAGGGAGAAATCTTCTCTGTCATAGGCGCCTCCGATGAATATGTAGTAGAGAGCACTGGTCACCCCGCACGCCGCGACACCTATCCAAGACCACACGTCGGCGGGGTAATGGCGTTCTGCTAAGAGACCCCGTCCCCACACCAAAAGGGGAAAATATAAAACAAGACTGACAAGGGAAGCGCCAGCAACAAAACCAACTTTTCTTTCACTATTCTTTATCGGAACGTTCAACGCGGCTTGAAGCCAGGCTGAGACAACAATGAGGAAAAGCGCTTTGAGAGGCATGAGAAATCTCTTCCGATTGTCAGAACCACCATTCAAAGATAAAAATCACTAAGAAGCTGACAAGCCCTTCTCGATCCGGTTGAGCTAATTTAGTCTGTCTGCGACAATTGGAAAAGGAGAAACTTGAAGAGACTCAGAACTCCTTTGAGAGGCAAAAAAGTCCTTTACAAATCCGGCCCCAGACCGTATAATGAGGTTCAGTCTAAGGTCAGAGATGTGAAGTGCCGGAACTCATATTTTCATTGGATTGAAAACTCTTCTTAAAACATGACGAATAACCATTACCTGGGCATTGACATCGGATCAGTTAGCGTGAAGGTGGCGCTCCTCTCCACCCAGGGGGAGATACTGCAGACCCATTACCGGAGATCCAGGGGCCAACCGCTTCCCACTCTACAGGCTATCCTGGAGGATCTTTTCGGGCAGTACAGGCCCGATCACATTCAATCCGTGGCCACCACCGGCACCGGTGGAAAACTGGTGCATTCGATTCTCGGGGGAAGTTTCGTCAACGAGGTGATCGCCCAGGTGAGAGCCACCGGATTTTTGTCCCCGGAAGTCCGGACCATAATTGAGATGGGGGGAGAGGACTCCAAGCTGATTCTGCTGCGGTGGGATGAGGGTTCCAAAGCTCCGGTGCTGGAAGACTTCTCGATGAACACACTCTGTGCCGCTGGCACCGGATCATTCCTGGACCAGCAGGCTAATCGGCTGAAGATTTCCATCGAAGAGGAATTCGGGCAGTTGGCTTTGAGATCCAAGAACGCTCCTCGGATAGCCGGAAGATGTAGTGTTTTCGCCAAATCGGATATGATCCATCTTCAGCAGATTGCCACTCCCGACTACGATATAGTTGCCGGCTTGTGTTTTGCTATGGCACGGAACTTCAAGGGGTCGATCGCGAAAGGGAAAAAGATTGAGAAGCCCATTTCCTTTCAAGGCGGTGTAGCCGCGAATTTGGGCATGAGGAGGGCCTTTGAAAGCGTTTTTGAACTCTCCCCGGGCGAGCTGATAATTCCGCAATTCTACAAGGAGATGGGAGCTATCGGAGCAGTTCTGTCGATCATCGGAACCGAAAGGGAGAAGGTCCCCTTCCTGGGTTTAGAAAGGCTGGCCGAATATCTGAGTTCCCGAAGAACGGAACATAAGGGCAAGGAGCCTCTGATCTTTGCGTTTCCGGAGAATAAGTTCTTTGAACTGACCAAGAATCACCGCGTGCCGGTGGAGGACCGAATCGATGCCTTTTTGGGAATCGACGTCGGCTCTCTCTCTACCAATGTGGTGGCCATCGACAAAAACAAGAACGTGATCGCCCGCATCTATCTTATGACCGAGGGAAGACCGATTGAGGCGGTGAAACGAGGCCTGAAGATAGTTGGCAATCAGATTAAACACAAGGTTAACATCCTTGGTGCGGGAACCACCGGTTCGGGAAGATATCTCACCGGAGATTTCGTCGGGGCGGACGTAGTGCATAACGAGATCACTGCCCAGGCCATTGCCGCGATAAGCATCGATCCTAAGGTAGACACCATCTTCGAGATCGGAGGCCAGGATTCCAAGTATATCGGCTTACAGGACGCAGCAGTGGTCGACTTTGAAATGAACAAGGTGTGCGCAGCTGGAACCGGTTCTTTTCTGCAGGAACAGGCGGAGAAGCTATCCGTAAACATTGAGGAGGAATTCGGGGAGTTGGCTCTCCAGTCTAAGTGTCCGGTCAATTGCGGAGAGCGATGCACCGTGTTCATGGAGTCGGATCTGGTAGCTCATCAACAGTCGGGAGTCCCCAAAAAAGACCTGTTGGCGGGGTTGGCTTATTCTATCGTCTACAATTATCTGAACAAGGTGGTTGGAGACAAGAGAGTGGGTGATCACATCTTTTTCCAGGGTGGGGTGGCGTGGAATAAGGCCGTGGTGGCCGCCTTCGAGAAGGTGACGGGAAAGAAGATCACCGTTCCTCCACACCACGATGTCACCGGCGCCATCGGCGCTGCCATATTGGCCATGGAGGGATATCAGGGAGAAGAGAGCAACTTCAAAGGATTTGACCTTTCCGAAAAAGGATACACCATCTCTACCTTTGAATGCGCCGACTGCTCCAATCACTGCGAGATAAAAGAAGTGAAGGTTGAAGGTGAGCCGTCCCTTTTCTATGGAAGCCGCTGCGAGAAGTATGATACCAAAAGGAAGTCGAAAAAGTCCGACATTCCCGATCTTTTCAGAGAGAGGGACAACATCCTCTTCCGCATTCATAAGGAGTTCGTAACCTGCCCTTCCGATTCAAAGCAAACACAAAAGAGAAGAGTCGGCATACCTCGATGCCTTTCGTTTTACGAGTTCTTCCCCTACTGGGCAACCTTCTTTGAGGAGTTGGGCTTCGAGGTGGTGCTCTCTGATCCGACCAACAAAGAGATAATTCGCCGGGGAGTGGAACAGGTTCTGTCGGAGACCTGTTTCCCGGTCAAGGTAGCCCACGGGCACGTCTTAAATCTTTTGAACAAGAAGGTAGACTACGTTTTCGTTCCCAGCCTGATCAACATGAGAAGGGAGGATGACCACAACACCGAGAATTATGCCTGTCCTTACGTTCAGTCTCTTCCCCATATGATCAAAGCCGCCATCAATCTCAAGGAATATCCAACGGAGCTTTTATCCTTTCCGGTCTATTTCCAGCTGGATAGGAGCGTTCTTTGGAGAGAGTTGGCTCAACTGGGCAAGAAGCTAAAGGTGCGAAGGAAGCGAATAAGACAAGCGATGCTAAAGGCTGAGGTATGCCAGGAGGAATTCGGGAAGAGACTTCTCCTCAAAGGTCAGGAGGTCTTGGGCAGCCTAAGGGAAGACCAAAAGGCTCTGGTCGTGGTCGGGAGACCTTATAACACCTGCGATCGCGAACTCAGTCTGAGTCTTCCCAAGAAACTCGCGGATCTGGGAGTTTGGGCAATTCCCATGGATTTCGTATGTCAAGATCCAGAGATCAAGAAAGACCATCTTCCCAATATGTATTGGAAATATGGCCAAAAGATTTTGGCCAGCTCGGAAGTTCTCAAGAAACACAAGAATCTGTTTGGCTTGTACGTCTCCAACTTTGGCTGTGGTCCCGATTCCTTCATCCTGCATTTCTTCAAGAAGAACCTGGGGGGTAAGCCCTTCTTGATGATCGAGATGGACGAGCATTCCGCTGATGCGGGCGTCATCACGCGCTGTGAAGCTTTCTTAGATAGTCTTAAGAAACACCTCCCACCCGAAGAAAAAAGGCCACAGCCCCGATTCGAAACCCGCATCTATGAAAACCATAGAGCATTGTATGTCCCGTACATGTGCGATCATGCCTTTGCTTTCAAAGCCGCCATTAATGCCTGCGGGCAGGAGGCTTATGTTTTGGAAGAATCGGACCAGCAGACTCTTCTTTTGGGCAGGGAATTCACCTGCGGTCGGGAATGCTATCCCTGCATCCTGACCACCGGCGACCTTTTGAAGTTCTTGCAGAGACCGGACACCAAACCGGAGAAGTCTGCCTTCTTTATGCCCAAGGCAAACGGACCTTGTCGCTTTGGGCAGTATCATAATCTCCACCGGATGATTTTGGATGAGTTGGGATATACGAACGTTCCCATTATTTCTCCCGATTCCGATGATGGCTACTCCTCCGTCTCGAATCTCGACGGTGATTTCCGCAAGTTAGCCTGGAAAGGAATGGTGGCGACGGATCTTTTGATTAAGCTTCTGCATCAAACCAGACCGTACGAAAAGAACAAAGGAGAGACAGATCGAATCTATCGCGTCTGTCTGGACCAGTTGTGTAGAACCATAGCCTCAAGGGGAGACATCGAGGAAACACTCCTCTGGGCAAAAGGCATGTTCGCAAAGATCGGGAAGGATTCCACAGAAAGAAAGCCGATCATCGGCGTAGTGGGCGAGATTTATATAAGATCGAACAGGTTTTCCAACAATGACGTGGTTAGAAAAGTCGAGGCCTTGGGCGGAGAAGTCTGGTTGGCAGGCATGGGTGAGTGGATTTGCTATACCACCTATATGTACAAACGACAAAGTCGCTTGGAGAGAAAACACAAAGACTATGCTAAAGGATGGCTTACCGACTGGGTGCAGAAGAGAAAGGAGTATCTGTTGGAGAAAACGCTGGAAGGATCGGTTCTTGGATGTTACGAGCCTGACGTAAAGGATGTCTTGGACCTCGCCAGTCCTTATCTGCATGAGTCTTTCGGAGGCGAAGCGATATTATCCATCGGCAAAGCTATCGAATACATGCACCAGGGTCTTTCCGGAATCATAAATGCCATGCCTTTCACCTGCATGCCCGGAACTGTAGTTACCGCAATCTCCAAGAAGCTGCGGGAGGATTTCGGCAATTTCCCCTGGCTGAATTTAGCCTACGAAGGACAGGAAGACTCCAATGAGATCACCCGCCTCGAAGCCTTCATGCACCAAGCAAAAGAATATAAGAAAAGACTTCATCCCACGACCTAAAGGTCTTCAACCAAATAAGTTGACCTACCGTCCTTCCACATAAAATCAAGGTCCAGTTCTTGGCCACTTTGGTGGTGTCAGCACCTAAGCCTGACTAAATTCAGTTAGAACAACTTATAGCTACAAGAGATGTCAAATTAAATTGTTGATGACCATCATCGAGCCTTGCTCAAGGCAGATTTTTCGTGGTTAGTAGGGTTCACCCAACATTTATTTCCCGTTGGTGCGGTTCGACTACGCTCACCGTCCTGAGCCTGTCGAAGGAAAGAACACCAACGGAAAGCATAAGGCTCGCGACCTACCGGCTGGACTTGCGGAACTTAGGGGACATTGGGGATGGCGGTTTTTCATTTTTCAATGTCCTGGTGGTTCTGGTGCATCTGAAGCTTCTGAGACATCTGAGGCTCATTTTTATTTTTTCTCACTTTTCCTCCAAGCCATTATCGGGCAAGAAATTGCGTACGTTTAAAACTGATGAGCTGCTGCCGGTGGTAGCTTCTCCCTTCGGCGAACTTGAGTCGGTTGGTAAAGTAGGAC
>JBAVQU010000005.1:0-4815 GCA_049694315.1 Candidatus Zixiibacteriota bacterium | reverse complement strand
CCTTGTATCTTACCTTTCGGATTGTATCTTATTCTAGACAAAAGAAACAGGCCGGGATGAAGCTTTCTCCTGACCAAGGCCTTGCGAGCCTGATTCGTAGATCAGTTCTCCCGGCCTGTCACAGGATCGCACAACGCCGAACAGTATCTGAGGCCTTCGCTTTGGGGAAGAGCCTGCATGAACAAGGTAGGCGCTGGCGTCCTCAACTATAATATACAGAGGAGTCCGGCAATGAACAAGAGTCATTTCTGTGTCGGGATTGATGTGGGCAAGGATGAGCTGGTGGTGGCCGTTGAGCAAGGTAGGCCTCGGGTGTTTGGGACGAGTATGGCTGAGATCAGGCGACTGGAGCGCTGGGTACTCAAGCAGGCCGGTGAACGGCAGGTGCATATCGGCATGGAAGCAACCGGTGTGTACAGTCGCGGTGTCGCCGCTACACTGAGTCGCTATGAGCAGTTCACGGTAAGTGTCATCAACCCGGCCCAGATCAAGGCCTTCGGCCGGGCGATGCTCACCCGGACCAAGACCGATCAGGTCGACGCCGGAGTTATCCGGGAGTTCGTCCGTAGCCAGTCGCCTTCTGCCTGGACACCGCCGCAGCCGGTGCGAGAGCAGTTGTCTGCCCTGGTGGCGCAGGCTGATGCTATCCAGCAGGAGATTCAGCAATGGAAGAACCGTCAGCACGCCCAGCAGCACCAGGGCAATACCCCCAGAACGTTGACCAGATCAACCGCCACCATTATCCGTTCGTTGGAGCGTGAACGTCAACGGCTTGACCATGCTATCAATCAGTTGTGTGAGACCGACACGGCCCCGACAAAGGACATGGACCTGTTGACTACCATCAGCGGTGTAGCTACTCGATCCGCCGCCCAGATCCTCGCCTATGGCGGTGACAGCCTGATCTCGCGTAGTCGCCGCCAATTGGACGCTCATGCCGGGCTGGTGCCCGCCCAGCGACAATCGGGGACCTCGGTACGGGGCAAAAGTCACCTGGCCAAACAAGGAAATGCCCGACTGCGACGCGCACTGTACATGCCCACCCTGGTGGCGGTGCAATTCAACCCGCTGCTCAAACGATTCTATCAACGACTGCTGGAAAAAGGCAAAGCAAAAAAAGTCGCTCTGACCGCTTGTATGCGAAAACTGCTCAACATCATCAGGGCCATGCTCATCAAACGCACTCCCTTCAACCCAAACTATCAACCCTTGACATGAAAGACAGTATCTTCCGACTGGCGAAGCGCAGCAGAGCATGTCGGATGCCAGCGGTAGTTTGGCGGCTCTTTTTCATTCGATTTCACAAGAAGGTTTTCGTATAATCACAAATAGGTACTTTGTCTTTCCTCTCACTTGCTGCGGCAAAGATTTACCAAGGGCAATCACTACAAATGCAATGTAAATCATCTCAACAAGTAATACTATTCCAGTCAAACCAAATACCCAACTACCTATCCCAAAAATGACATTCGGTCGAGATACAAGAGCTTGGAGAATAACCAATCCTACAAAAGTAAATGCCATAACACGGTTTCTGTTGATAAGCTCGGCATAAAGCTGTGAACTTGTGATAGCAATAACGGGAGTAAGTATTGAAAACATCCGCCCAGTATCAGTTGCAACCAACGAAGTGAAAATGGCACCACCAAGAAGGCTGACATAGGCCACCGCCACAAGAGCAAACTTATCAGTCGGTAGATACCAGATTCCAATTATAGATAAGAACCAAATAAATCCCCAGCTTGAGAAAACTCCTTTTGCAAACGCTAATGGCTGTTGAAGAATGCCAATACTGTCAAAAATGGAAACCAATGTTGGATCTGTTGCAGACGCCAAGAAGTGTCGCGGAATAAGTAGAGCTATAATAGTCATTGCCATCAGCAGGATGCTCCGTTTCCACTCTTTTTTGACTAACCAGACAGGCACCAAGAAAATAGTGGATTCTCTCGCGAGAACTCCGAGCACAGCAGCGGTAAGGAAAACGAAGAAAGAATCGTTAAATAGAGCAAATATCATTACACAAAGCATTAATAAACCAAACGTGTCTGTAAGGAATGGATTGTGGTAGTTGTAGAGATGCCACGTTGAAGCCCATACAGCTAGCAATCCAATTGCAGAGTGATTCGTGCTCAATCCTAGTTTTGCGCACGTGAGAAGTATGAATATGTAGCAGAAGAATAAACTTATGTAGGAAATAAATCTTAAAGAGTCAATTGGGGAAAACGGCAGCAAACTGGCTAGGAAAGGAACAAGGATACGAAACTTGAATGGGGATGAGACATTATTCCCATTGCCTAAAATCATAGATACATAGGCATAAGTATCCCCACTGATCGCCAAATACCCCGTTCGGTTAAAAGGCGTTCTTTGAAGAATAAAACTATGTCCTATATATAAGAACAAGAGCGAGATAGCAACTATAATAATGATATTTGATAAAGATAAGTCAAATTCTGTTTCAGTTACTCCATCTTTTATGTCAAGTAGCATTGGGAACAAAAACCACCGAGCTTCTGTTTATGTGGTTTCCGGATAAACCCACTTAAGGGTTTCGCTTCCAGATAACATTCCAATTAGATTTCCTTACACTCTATCTGTTTTCAATGGATTACGATCAATTTAGTGATACTTCTATGTCTTATATGGTTTCCGCATAATACGCAACCACCCTCTCCTCATAGGCCGTCCACCGGGCTCTTTACCCCTCGGTCGCCGCGGTTAAGCACATGGGTAGAGACCATTGTGGTTTGCACAATGTTGCATTTGCCCTCCAACCAGTGATAATCCTTAATATATTGATCATAATCCGATTTCTGTTGAGCTATTTAGTTTACAAAAACCATTATAATCTTTCATGAAATTTTGTCAACTCTTAATCTGAATTATTTCTTCGATTACACTGCATCGAGGAAAGTCTTGACTTTCTTGCGGGGCTGGTAGCACCGCTTACGGACTCTTTTGTGTGGGAGGAATCAAATGGGCGATTTTCCCCCGGTGGCGGGATGTTCCACGTGAATCGCCCCTACAATTATACACCTCAATCTAACCCTCTCCCACAAGGGGAGAGGGAAGTAGATGCAAGTCGTATGAATGCGACCGCTACAATTCTCCCTACGACCTGAAGGTCGTGGCAATAAATTGCAGCTTAGATGTCAGGAGCCTAAGGGCTATTGACCTACGGGCTACCGGCTTAAACCAGTCTCGTGCGCCAAGCTTACTCGTACGAGCCGGCAAAATCCATGACGCACATATATCCATGGAGTGGATGCGGTCCAACTGAGACACCGACGACCTTGAAGCTGCTATCAAGGAGGTTTCCTCTGTGCCCACGGGATGACACTCCGTCGTCAATGAGCAATAATACCACTATTATTCTAGCATCCCCATTTCCGTAGTATATATTTTCTCCAGCAGAAATGCCCCACTTGCCATATCGGTTAAGTCTATCCACCACTGTCGAACTATCGCTCCCGGTGTGCCCAATCGCCCCGGTTCTTCCTTGGTCCTTCACATGGTCACGTGCAGCAAGCGTAAGTCCCTTCAGGGGGGGACAATGGCAGCAACGGCTTCGCTGCTTGAAGTGCTTGGATACATTCATCAAGCGCACGAAGCCCTTCCGTGGTTGAGACGGCGATTTCACCGGGGAACTGCAATAGTGTATGGTGATAGTATGATCGCATCGGCAATAGATATCTGCGTGCATATTCCGGTGGGTCGGTCCGCACCATGTTTATTTCAAAAATCACCTGCCTTTCGATCTCTGTTAAGTACTCTGCATTTGCAATAGTATCAATAATGTCCTTTTTCCATTTAGAGGACATCGAATCAAGCGGGGGTTGGCTATTATTGGGATATGAAAGGCCATTCGTGACCTGCTGTGATGACCCCTTGTCCTCGCTACTGTTTGTAGATTGTTGGCTCGGGGGCTGCCCAGATTCAAGATTGCCTTGTGGCTGGACGCGCAAGAGGCCATCACAGCGAGAGATAACAGAAGACCAAGGATCTTAATATGCACTGATCGCCTCCTTAATTAATGGTAGACGCTGAGAGCCAGGTAACGTCAGTTTCACCGCGTTGAAAACATAGATGATAATCTGATTTCTGTTATCTAGATTCTGTTTGTAAAACTAATTATAATCATTTATTCAATCTTGTCAAGTTTCCATTTCCATTATTTAATTGATTACGCTGCACCGGGGAAAGTCTTGAATTATCTTGGAAGCCCCCTCACTCCCGCCTACGGTGGTTCGGCTTCCTTCGGCTACGCCTCAGGACAAGTCGCTCACCATCCTGAGCAAATCGAAGGACGGGATTTTCAACCTAGCCCTCTCCCACGAGGTATGAACCATATGGTACATACCAAGGGCAGAGGGAAAGCTTGGTAACCCTAATAAAAAAGGCGTCCCACTTTTTTGGTGAGACGCCTTTTTGTTTCCATGTCGTTTCTCTTACCAGGGATCACCGGGACGAGGAACAGGCCCGAACCTAAACAGATAGTTGATCAGGTAGACTAAGTCCTGGACGTCGATGAGCCTATCCGGACCATTCACGTCTGCCGCGATGGGGTGTGGGGGAGCGGGACCACCCCTATACAGATAATTAACCAGGTAGACGATGTCGGAGGCGTTCCTTACCCCGTCGAAGTTAGCGTCTCCCGGCCAGTACGCTAAGACCGGAAACTCACCAGGCACGTATTGCGGACGATACCCCTGTGGCTCGGTGGTGGTGAACAATATGTGGTTCAGCGGTGCAATGAACGTAGAGTCAATCTGCACCAACCCGGTCTTGTCGGTCAAAGTGAAGCAGAGGGTGGTG
>JBAVQU010000004.1:0-115495 GCA_049694315.1 Candidatus Zixiibacteriota bacterium | reverse complement strand
TCAGCTCCACACTGAACTTCCGTTTCGGATTCATGGCACCATCCTTTCTTGGTATCAAAATACCAATCCGTGCCAAATCCTCCTAACCTTTTGTGTCCAGTCTCAAGGGGTGCAGTCCAGTTTTTTGTGTTGTGTCCGGCCCTTGTCCTGACATACAAATTGCTTGCGTCAAGAGTAAAGCTCCTGACATAACCATCCAATTGTAGTTGCCCAATTCATTGGGCTGATTTGTCAATGCCGCTTAGCCTAACGCAGGACACCCCTCCCGCATCAACTACATGGAGAAGGACCTCCTTTGAACAGATAGTTGACTAGATAGACGACATCGCCGGTATCAACGATTCCGTTACATGTCGCATCCCCGGCGGCTAAGGGATTAGGAGCAGGGCCGCTCTTGAAGAGATAGTTTATTAGGTAAACGACGTCTCCAGCATTTATGATCCCATCGTGTGTGAGGTCGCCGCGAAGGTAGGTCGGAGTCCTGGTGCAGGCATCGGCTGCTGGCGGTGCCTCCTCTTTGTTTCCTACGCTATCTTCAGCAGTAGTATAGAAACAATATGTGTGGGCCAACTGGCCATGATAGGTTGCAAAGGTATCGCTCGTATCAGCGAGCCAGACTCGATAGGGGCCACCATTGTCAGAGACATATACAGTATAGTCTTTAATGCCACAGCCGAAGCCCAATGAGTCATCCTGTCCTTTCCAATTTACCTCAAAATTCAAAGAAGAAACAGTATCCCAAAGTGGATATACTCTGCTGCTGGGAGGATACTCGTCCATCGTATTCACGATATAGCTGGAATCCATAGGAGCATACATCCAAGGGTTGAAGTCAAATTGGATGCTCGCTCTGTTCTTTATCTCAGCTCCATGTTGGAGATATTGTGGAGTGATGGAAAAAGTTACCCATCCTTCTCCTGTTGGAGGAAGGGTATCTGGTGGAAGCATGATGCTGTCGCATACCCAAGTGATAACACCTGTCACTGGATCGAATGACTCGGTGCACTTATCTGGATGACTCTTAGGACCGATTCTTAAAGAGTTCCTATTCAGATTTGGATCGAGCGTATCTACCACAACAATATTCACTGCCTCTGCCGTAGCAGTATCCACATTTTCAAAGAAGATAGTGTAATGTAGTTCCTGTCCCTCAGCAATATAGCCTCTATCTCCCTCCCCCTTCGGTTGAACTTCCTTGCCATTCGGATCCCATGAACCGACCACCCGATCTGAGACTTCACTTGGATTATTGCTTAAATCCACGTCATCATCGGTTGTCGCTATGTTGGAGGTGGCATGAAGGATTGTCCCTTGCGGAGTTGGCCCAGGTATGTAAACGGTAACCGATACATTTCTATTTCCCCCAGCACTTAGTGAATCAAACTGCCACCGAACGGTATTACCGATTAGGTTACCAGGAGGTGAGCTGGAAACATAGCTAACCTGAGGAGGTAAACCCGCTTCAAGTGTAATGTTGGACGCTTTGGCATTCCCTATATTGCTATATGTAATCCCATAATTCTTATTAAATCCTCTTCTGGCTTGCCCACCGCCAATCTGCGTCATAAGATCAACACCCAAGATTATCTCTACCGAAGCTTCATCCATGAAGCCTGCTGGATTGATAGCTTTGGCAGTTATGAGATATTTTCCGGGCGGAGCTTTCGAAAGTATTATAGTCGTATCATACCGACCACTATTTATCGTAGTGGGTCCTGTTGCTCTCCAACTTGTGTCTGGTCTGAAAAAATCCCAAAAATCAGCTATTGGAGGATCGCCCAATTTTGTCATTGTAACAAAAATGCGAGTAGTCGCAGGTAGATATTCGTTGTGTAGTTCAATTCTCAAAGTGCAAACTTCCGCGATTGAATCATTAGACTGAGGCGAAGTTATAAGTATAGTGGGCTTTGGGTCTAAAAAACGTCGTATAGGCACGAAAGATTCAGTAGGCTCGTTCCCATGGTGTGCTCTAATCTCGGCGGTTCCGTTTGGTTTCTGTAGATATTGATAGAAATTGTGCCCACCAGGCTGTCCGATACCCAGTTGACTATTCCTATTGACAACTCCGTCGCCAGATCCAAAAAACACTCCAGCTATAGCGTAGTATTTGATGTTTTGCTCATGCTGATCCCTCGAATATAAATTATCGAAGAACAATGAGCCCGGCATCATGTCCGCAACTGCTTCTCCGTTTACTTTAATTTCTCCGAAAGTCTCAGCTCCCCAGATGCCAAGCGTTAAGATGGAACTTGCAAGAACTGTCCATGGGTTCGGATTGGCTATGGCAGCAAAGAAGCACGTCTTGTCCATGATAGCAACACCTTTGCCTACGTTTGCCCAAAGGCTTCCAAGATGGGGGGTTCCTGTAGTTATGACTTCATACACCCATTGGTAGAAGTTAGAATACCCAGTCACACATTCTCTCGCCCCCAAGCCACCCATGCTGTGGGCTATAATATTAACTTTTTGAGGTCGATATTCTTCTGGGACAGAATTGAAGTTGTTTAGTCGTGCAATGATTTCCGAACAGGTGGCATAACCCCACCCATCGGTGCCATCTATTGAAGCATTTGAGCCTGGATATATGTGAAAATCTGGACAGTAAACATACCAGCTAATGTCACCTGCATAATAAGGATCCATGTGTTGCCGGAATTTCTGCATCGTAGTTTCCCAGCTTTGTGGTCGACCAGACGCAAAACCATGCAAAAAGAGAATGGGATTAGGTTTGTAAGCATTTGGGTTCTTCCATTGGTCGCTAACATACTTAGGAAGCGGAGGTATTTCAAGCTCTTGGTATGTCGATTCCGTTTCTACCTCGATTTGTTTTATTTTTGTGGGATAGAAAACGCTATCTGGTATTCCTACATTGATTAGAATATCTGAAAGTTCTATCTCGGTTCGGAGAGTCTCAGAGGTATCCGCAGTAGTCTTGATAGATTTTGTGCCCACCCAGATTCCATCTAATAATTGCTCTTCTGTTACTTCGACAGTTTGCTGACCAACTGTATCAGAGTAAACAGTTGATTTGACCACAAGTCCCTTGCTATAATCAATCTCTAATTCAAGTTTAGAATATGTCCACTCAGTTCTTTTGGGTATGGCTTCGAGCACAAATGTCAAGCTATCTGAATATTGATGAATATCTTTGATGGTAACATAGTGCTGAAGCAGGAAATTGTCCGGGTCATAGAAATTCAAACCAGCAAATTCTGAAGAAGTCATCTGGGCTACTTGCAAAAGATTGGTTTCATAAGCATTTCCTGTAGCTGGGTCTACTTCATATTGCAACCATCCTATGTTGATTACTGTGCTGATTACCTGGGTTGTATCGTCATTAGCATAATCTATGTTCTTGACTTTAGCGGGCGACTTGTATAAAGAACGAGAATGAATTATGCTATCTAATGGCTCGCCATTGAACTTGCTCCAAGCTTTTGCATTTGCCTGAAAATCCTTAATTCGCTCGTGGTTGCCGGAGAGGGCACAGAGGACATCTTTTGGAGAGAACTGGTTTGGCTCAACAATTGTGAAGGCATTATAAACAGTATCAGATTTCCAATTTGGATTTGTTACCACCAAGTTCCAGACACTACCGACCGGCTGACCTGCCAGGTCAAAGCGGCAGACGATTTTCGTATTATTAGAAACAACTACATCTGAACCAATGATGCTATCCGTCGGCAATCCAGATTTGACGAGCTTGGCGCTCGCCAAGGTGTCGAACTTGCATCCGGCGATGGTAACATAGACACCATTCCGATTTGAGCTTTTGTTTGGGCATAGAGTCCAAATCTCGGGAGGGCTGCTCAAGTCGACATACTTTATGGTGGCATAGTCATAATCATAGGATGTACCACTACCCCAACTTCCTCCGGTTACATACACATTGCCTGAATTATCTACTGCAATAGCATTAGCAAAATCAGCGTAGATATCTTGTCCGTTGTATCTTCTCACCCAGGCAGTATCTCCGTTAGGATAATACTTTATGGTGGCATAGTCGTAGCCTGTCCCACTGCCACCACTCGATCCGGTCACATACACATTGCCTGAATTATCTATTGCTATGGCTAAAGCTTCATCATGGTCGTTTATCGGTCCGTTGTATCTTCTCACCCAGGCAGTATCTCCGTTGGGATAATACTTTATGGTGGCATAGTCGTAGCCTGTCCCACTGCCACTACTCCATCCGGTCACATAGACATTGCCAGAACCATCGACTGCTATGCTGTGAGCCTCGTCGTCATCGTTTCCTGGTCCATTGTATCTTCTTACCCAGGCAGTGTCTCCATTCGGGTAATACTTTACGGTGGCATAATCAAAATATGTGCTCGAACCACCCGAACTATATCCGGTCACATAGACATTCCCAGAACCATCTACTGCTATGGCATAAGCTTTATCAACGGAGTTTCCTGGTCCGTTGTATCTTCTCACCCAGGCAGTATCTCCGTTTGAATGATACTTTATGGTGCCATAGTCTCCGCTACTTCCTCCCGTCACATAGACATTACCAGAACCATCCACCGCTATGGCATAAGCAATATCATCACTGTTTCCTGGTCCGTTATACCTTCTCACCCAGGCAGTATCTCCGTTTGAATGATACTTTATGGTGGCGTAGTCACTGCCTGCCCCACCGCCACTCCATCCGGTCACATAGACATTGCCTGAATTATCTATTGCTAAGGCATAAGCTTCATCCCAGTAGTTTCCCGATCCGTTATATCTTCTCACCCAGGCAGTATCTCCGTTGGGATAATACTTTATGGTGGCATACGCACAGTTCAACCCAGAACTCCATCCGGTCACATAGACATTGCCTGAATTATCTACTGCTATGGCATAAGCTCGATCATTGTCGTATACCGATCCGTTGTATCTTCTCACCCAGGCAGTATCTCCGTTTGAATGATACTTTATGGTGGCGTAGTCCTCGCTTGTCCCACTGCCCCAACTATATCCGGTCACGTAGACATTACCAAAACCATCGACTACTATAGAACTAGCAAAATCGTAGCTATTCCCCGGTCCATTGTATCTTCTCACCCAGGCGGTGTCAACCTGGGCCAAAACAGGCACAGACCAGATAACAAGAATAATAAGCATTAAGAGTTTTCTCATTGAATGATACCTCCGGAAAGAAAAGTTTAAAGTTCAAAGTTTAAGGTCCAAGGTTTGAACCTACGAGCTAAGATATTTCTTGAATCTTACTACATAATAACTTAAAACTCAGTAAAAACAAGGGAAATCATCTAAAAATCGATAGAAACTACCGCGTCGCATGAATGCGACCGCTACAACCAATAAAACAAAAAAGCCTCTCACAAATTGCGAAAGGCTTTTTCTCTTTGGCAATATCGTCGATTTTCAGTTCAGATAGGCGCGCAGGGATTTACTGCGGGAGGCGTGCCGCAATCTTCGGATCGCTTTCTCCTTGATCTGCCTTACCCTCTCCCGGGTCAAGTTGAATCTGGCTCCGATCTCCTCTAAGGTCAAAGCCTTCTCCTGATTCAAACCGAAATAGAGGTTGATCACCTCTGCCTCGCGAGCCGAAAGGGTATCCAATGCTCTTTCGATCTCCACCCTCAAAGATTCACTTAGCAGAGCCTCATCCGGTGCCGGCTGGAATTCATCCTCCAGCACGTCCATGAGGCTGTTATCCTCGGAGACCGAAAAAGGGGCATCCAAAGACAGATGGCTGTTGGAGATTTTTAGGGTATCCGAAACCTCCACCGCGGAAAGCGCCAGCTCTTTGGCGATCTCATCCGGGGAAGGCTCTCTGCCATACTCCTGCTCCAAGGAGCTGGAGATTTTGCCGATCTTGTGCAGAGTTCCCACCCGGTTCAAGGGCAGTCTCACAATGCGCGACTGCTCCGCCAGAGCCTGAAGTATCGCCTGCCTGATCCACCACACCGCATAAGAGATGAACTTAAACCCGCGGGTTTCGTCGAATCTTTTGGCTGCTTTGATCAGCCCTATGTTACCCTCGTTTATCAGATCAGCTAAGGACAGGCCCTGGTTCTGATATTGTTTGGCCACCGAGACCACGAATCTCAGGTTGGCCTTGGTCAGTTTTTCCAAGGAGTCCTGATCGCCCAGCTTGATCCGCTTGGCTAATTGCACCTCTTCTTCGGCGGTGATAAGAGGAGTCGCTCCGATCTCCCTTAAGTAAAGGTCTAAAGACCGGTCCTCCTCTCTATATCTTCTTGCCTGCTTTGCCAATTTGCGGGTTACTCCTCCTTAGGATGGTTTTGGCCCCGCCAGAGGCGGGGTTTGAAGTTTAAGGTGAAAGGTTAAAGGCAAAAGAATCAAAATCTGTGATTTTAGAATTCAACATCGAGACCGGTTTCTTCGTTGTTCAGACTTTGCAGGTCTCAATGAGCAGATGGCTATTCGGCCTTGATCGTTTTGAAAAGCGGTTCCCCTTCCCGGTAGACTAAGAAAAGGATCGGTCGCTTTTCATTCTTGAGAGAACCGGCCACCTTCAGGTAGCCGTCCAGATCCTCGATCTGCCGGTCCTTTATTTTCGCTATGATGTCGCCCTGACCGAATCCGGCGTGTTCCGCGGGACTTCCCATTTCCACGTCCAATACCATCACGCCGGGTTGGAACTTCACCCCAAACTGGTCGGCCAGATCGCGAGTGCAGGTGGTCACATGCAGGCCCCACAGATTTTCCTTGGTTTCTTCCGTCGGTTTCTGCTCCTGTAACGCCGATACAAACTTGTCTCTTTCCGCCAGCTCCAGCGTCTTGGAGAGTTTCCTGCCGTCTCTGATGATGTCTAAGGTGACCTTCTGACCCGGACCAGCCTCTGCCACCATGATACGAAAATCCTGTCCGTTCTCTACCTTATGACCATTAAATCCGACGATGACGTCGCCCGTTTTGATTCCGACCTCTTCTGCCGGCGTGCCCGACTGAATCGTCCGCACCAGCACTCCTTCGGAGGAAGGCAGGTTCAAGGCTTCTGCCGAGTTCTTGTCCAAATCCTGAAAAACTATCCCCAAGTATCCCCGGGATACCTTCCCTTTGGCCACCAAATCGGGAATCACTGATCTGGCCAGGTTTATGGGAATGGCAAATCCGATCCCGATATTAAAACTCATGCCGGTCGGATTGGTGATGGCCGAGTTTATTCCCACCACCTCTCCGTGGATATTCACCAGGGGACCTCCGCTATTTCCGGGATTAATTGAGGCATCGGTTTGAATATAGTTCTGATAGTCCGGTGTCTCCCCCGATCCGAAATTTAGGTTTCCCCGGCCTTTGGCGCTCACCACGCCGACGGTGACGGTTCTGTCCAGGCCCAGCTGAGGAAAAGGATTGCCGATAGCCATGACCCACTCCCCCACCTTCAAGGAATCTGAGTCTCCGAATTGGACCGAAGGAAGGTCCTCCTTCACCTCGATCTTCAACACGGCTAGGTCGGTGTCCTTGTCTAAGCCCACTACTTTGGCCTGTTGCTGACTCCCGTCGGGAAGTTTCACCGAGATCTTGTCCGCTCCGGCCACCACATGGTTATTGGTCAAGATGTAACCGTCTTTTCTGAACACAAAACCAGAGCCTAAACTCCGGGCCGGCATCTGTCCTCCGGGCACTTCTCCAAAAAACCTGCGTAAGAAATCCTCAAATGGCTGCAGCTCGCCCGAGTACCCACCTTTCACCACTTTTTCCGCACTTATGTTTACCACTGCAGGACTCACCATTTCCGCGACTTTAACGAAAGGATTTTCGCCGCCCACCGACGGCTGAGAGGTCTTTGCCAAGAAGGGTTCGTCGTTCTTCACCGCGTCCCGAGTGGTGGCCTGTAGATTAGCCAGGGAGAGCGGAGACCACTTTAAGCCGGAGGCCAAAAGAAAACCCACGCCGATGAAAAGAACGGCAAAAATGGAAAATAGAAAGAGCTTCCTCAGTTTGAGGAACACGTCATTGTGATTCACGCCTTCCCCTCCTGCATCGATGCAATTCTATTAATAAGACCCTTGGTCCGACTATCCTAAGAAATATGTCCAATATGGGTAGCTTGACGAATCCGGATTTTCTAAAAGAATGACAGCGCCCCTTTCTTAGCCTTATCCTCCCTGCAGGAAATTGCAGGGAAAACGCAACATATGATACGCTGCAACTTCAAATCTGTTGCATCCCCTGGTGAAAAAAGGGTACAAGGCATTAGGCTACACTACGTTGAGTTCTCGTCGGACAGGATCACACGTACCATGATAGTTGGATGAGGGAATGACCTTAAGCACACCAAGTGACAAATCCCCTCCGACCAATCGAAGATTACCGTCTTGAGTCGTCTGCGTGCTCCTAATCCGTTTCACGTGTGAAGAAGACCCAAGCGGCGGAGCTTCCCCGCGTCGGACCGTCGGTCGAAGACTCGACATCGGATGCTGCGCCGGGCGAATGACCTTTTCTCCTTGACCAGAATGCTCACCGATAAGTATAATAGCTTGCGTATATTAGAAAACGAATCTGGAGCGTAGCAATGTTCACTGATGTTTTGTGCCAAGGATGAGGAATTATTTCGGAGGCGTCTTATGAGGAAACCGGGCTTATTGGTCTTGTTTTTCACGGCATTTCTGTTTTTTGGGCTGGAGGCGATGCATCCTGCTTTTGTTCAGGGAAAAGATAACCAGAAGACTCTTAGGCTTTTCGAGGACTTGCAACAGATGATCATCTCCGTGTCGGATGCCATCAAACCGTCAGTGGTGCACATCGAGGTGGTCAAGAAGACCGGAGAGATAAAATACAAATCCTTGGCCTCCGGTCTGGTCGTGGACAAAAAGGGATTCATCCTCACCAACGAACACGTGGTGGATGATGCCAAGAGCATAACCGTAACTCTCCCCAGCAAGCTGGAGTATCCCGCTGAGATCATCGGAACGGACAAGCAGACCGATCTGGCCTTAATCCAGATAAAAACGGACGAGCAGCTTTCGGTGGCCAGGCTGGGCAACTCAGAAGAGGTGCAGGTGGGGCAATGGGTGGTAGCCGTGGGCAACCCTTATGGATTTGACCGCACCGTCTCGTTCGGCATCGTGAGTGGCAAAGGAAGGGTGCTTCCCAACCTTCCTCTGGAAAGCCAATTGATCAACGATTTCATTCAAACCGATGCCGCCATCGATCCAGGCTCCTCCGGCGGCCCTCTGGTGAATCTCAGGGGAGAAGTGATCGGCATCAATTCTATCGGGTTGGGGAGGGGACAGGGCTTCACCATCCCCATAAACACCGCCAGTGAGGTCAAAAACAAACTGTTAAGCAGCGGCACGATCCAGCGGGGTTTTCTGGGAATCGCCATCCAGCCGCTGAGCCGGGATTATGCCAAATACTTCGGCAATCCCGGCTTGGAAGGCATTCTGATCTCAGACATCACTCCCGGCTCACCTGCGGAGAAGGCGGGGCTTAAGCCGGGCGACGTAGTGGTGGAGTACAATGCCCAGAAGATCTCGGCGGAGAAAGAGGAGGATTTAAACCGGTTTCAGTTCTTAGTCTCGGAAAGCCAGGTCGGAAAGCCAGCCCACTTAAAGATAGTGAGAGGAGGCGCCGACACCAACGTCACCGTAGAAATCTCGATGCAACCCAAGGTTAAGGCGGACGAGTTTGAAACCCAGTTTGGCTTCACCGTGCAGGAAATTACCGATGCCATCTATCGCCAGAACATGTTGGAGGACAAAGAAGGCGTGATGGTCTATTTTGTGGAGGTGGGGGGCGCTGCCAGCACTGCTTTGTTGGAGGAGGGAGACGTCATCAAGAGAGTGGAGAGCTTCGACATCAAAAACCTGGACGAGTTCAAGAAGAGTATGGACCAGGTGAAGGACAATAAGCAGATAATGTTGACCGTGGAGAGAGGAAAGAACAAAAGATTCGTGCTGCTTTTGCCTGAACAGAAAAAGGAATCAATTAAGCCCTGACTGGTAACGCCCTATTTCCCCCGGAGGTGACCGACTTGAACTCTCGTCGAACTTAGATCTGCATTCTGATCCCGGAGTCACCAAATCGACAGGAGGGCGGGTTACCCGCTTTTTCCCTTATGTCCACATGGTGTCAGTGGTTTCTTTTCGGAATCGGTTTTCCCGCCGTTAGAATCGTCTCCGTTGTCTGGAGCGTACCGCATTGCCTTCTGGCAAAAGCAAACTGATCTCAGTTTGAATCCCTCTGTAGATCATCCATGAAAAGTGCGCGTTTCTTTGGGTGGTCCACCTGATTTTTCTCCCAGAATCAAGCATTCTTCTGCCAAGTAACCGTAATCTTGGGCTGCCTCCTACTGGGTAATCCTGCGAGGGCTTAAGCCACGATCCATCATATTCTTGCATCCGGCAAGTCCCGTCATTCAGACCACGTTGGAGGTGGTCTGGAAGCAGACGATCTGCCGTCGAAAAGTAGTTGACAACTCTCGTTAGGGTGCATATATTGGAATTTCCGAAATTCCGAATGTCAGTTGCGGACGCGGGATTTGGAGTGGAATTTTCTGTCCGCACAATCTCTAAATTTTTTTCTGACTTGTTCAAGAAAAATCTGGCTGGCAAAAGAAGTGTACATCAAGCATTCGAGGAGGTTCTATGGCTGATGCAAAGGTTTACAAAAACTACATAAATGGTGAGTGGGTGGATTCGGTCACCGGCAGGAGGTTCGAGAACCGAAATCCGGCCGACACCAGAGAGCTTTTGGGCTATTTCCAGGACTCCAACGACGCAGATGTCAAAAAAGCGATTGATGCCGCCAAGGAGGCTTATAGGAGATGGAGACTCGTCCCTGCCCCCAAGAGAGGGGAGATGGTTTTCCGCGTGGCGGAGCTATTGGTGAAGAGAAAAGAGGACTACGCCCGGCAGATGACCCAGGAAATGGGAAAGGTGCTAAAGGAAACCAGAGGTGACGTGCAGGAAGCCATCGACATGAGTTACTATATGGCCGGAGAAGGAAGGAGACAATTCGGACAGACCACTCCATCTGAGCTTCCCAACAAATTCCAGATGTCGATCCGCATGCCCCTGGGGGTCTGCGCTATGATCACCCCCTGGAATTTCCCCATGGCCATCCCCTCCTGGAAGCTCATGCCCGCTTTGGTCTGCGGAGATACGGTTGTGTTCAAACCCGCGTCTTATACTCCGCTTTCCGCGTACAATCTGGTGAGGGCTTGCGAAGAAGCAGGCATTCCCAGAGGCGTGGTTAATCTGGTCACCGGCTCGGGATCGAAGGTCGGCGTCCCCCTGATGAAATCCAACAACGTGAAGCTGGTCACTTTCACCGGCTCGACTGCCGTGGGAAGGGCAGTCTCGGAGGCGTGTGCGCCCGACTTTAGGCACGTTCACCTGGAGATGGGAGGAAAGAATGCCATAATGGTCATGGACGACGCCAAAATCGACTTGGCGATAGAGGGAGCCCTCTGGGGGGGATTCGGCACCAGCGGCCAAAGGTGCACAGCCACATCCCGGGTGATCGTACACAAAAAGGTGCTGAAAGAATTCACCGACAAGTATGTGGCCCGGGCCAAGGCTTTGAAAGTGGGCAATGGCCTTGACCCCAGCGTGGAGATGGGTCCTTCGGTGTGCGAGGATCAGCTCAACACGGTCATGGAGTACGTGGAGATCGGCAAGAAGGAAGCCAAGCTCCTTTGCGGCGGCAACCGTCTGACTTCCGGAAACCATGCCAACGGATATTTCCATGAGCCCACTATCTTTGGAGATGTTGACACTCATATGAAAATCGCTCAGGAGGAGATATTCGGTCCGGTCGTCTCCGTCATTCCCTGTGACAGTTTGGAGCAAGCCATTGAGATAAACAATGACTCTGTCTATGGGCTTTCCGCCTCGATTTACACCCAGGACGTAAACAAGGCTTTCGTCGCCATGAGAGATTCCTATACCGGCATTTTCTACGTTAATGCCCCCACCATCGGAGCTGAGGTTCATCTTCCTTTTGGTGGAACTAACCAAACCGGAAATGGACACAGGGAAGCCGGCACCGCCGCACTGGACGTCTTCTCTGAATGGAAGGCCATCTACGTCGAATTCAGCGGAAAACTGCAGAAAGCGCAGATCGACGACGTGATGCCGTAGGTCCGCTCAAACGGTAGTGCTTTAGTTCAATGGTGGGCGTCCTTGAAGGACGCCCGCCAGCATTTAGGTCTGATACCGATGGATATGGTAAGGGCAATTCTCCGCCTCCGGCGGGATGTTCCACCCGAATTGGCCTTACGGACTTGTGCGAATTTTGGTCTCTGCTTTTGGAAAAGGCTAATGGGAAAATCAGAAAGCTATAGTTACTAGTACCTTGAACTGAGCCCATTATAAACTCAAACCGAGGAAGTTTTATGCGGAAGAAAAAGGTCTTAATCATGGGTGCTGCTGGTCGGGATTTCCATAATTTCAACCTGGTGTTCCGGGACAACCGCCAATACGAGGTGGTCGCTTTCACCGCCACCCAGATACCAAACATCGACGATCGCAAATATCCCGCCCGGTTGGCTGGAAAATCCTACCCAGAGGGAATTCCCATCCTGCCGGAGGAAAATCTGGTAACCCTGATAAAGAAACACAAAATCGACCAGGTGGTTTTTTCATACAGCGACGTTTCTTACCAATACGTGATGCACAAAAGTGCGGCAGTGATTGCCGCGGGAGCAAGCTTCGTTCTTCTGGGCAAAGACAGCACCACGCTTAAGTCCAAGCGCCCGGTGATCGCCGTGTGTGCCTCCCGGACCGGAAGCGGAAAAAGCCAGACCACCCGCCAGGTATGCCGGCTTCTGAAAAGAAGAGGAATAGACCCCGTGGTGATCAGGCATCCCATGCCCTATGGCGATCTCACCAAACAAATCTGTCAGCGCTTCGCTTCTCTCTCCGATCTGGACAAACACCGTTGCACCATCGAGGAGAGAGAGGAATACGAACCTCATATACGATCAGGAAACGTAGTCTATGCGGGAGTGGACTACGGGGTCATACTCAGGGAGGCGGAGAGAGAGGCCCGGGTGATTGTGTGGGACGGAGGGAACAACGACATCCCATTCTACCAACCCGACCTCCACATCACGGTGGTCGATCCTCACCGTCCTGGTGATGAGCTCACCTATTTCCCCGGGGAGACGAATTTGCTTCTGGCCGACGTGGTTCTGATAAATAAGGTCGATTCGGCTGACTATCAGGACATTGAAACGGTCCGATTCAACGCCAGAAAGGCCAATCCGGCTGCGATTCTGATTGAAGCGGCTTCGCCGATTTTCTTGGATCACCCGGAAAGAATCCGGGGCAAAAAGGTATTGGCGGTGGAGGATGGTCCCACGCTGACCCATGGGGGAATGACCTATGGTGCCGGCGTGATCGCCGCAGAGAAGTTCGGAGCCAGAGAGATCGTTGATCCCCGACCCTGGGTGAAAGGGGAGATAAAAAAGGCTTTCGAGAAGTATCCGGAGATCGGTCCGGTACTGCCCGCCTTGGGTTACGACAGACAGGAGATAAGGGATCTGGAGAGAACCATTAATGCCATCCCCTGCGATTCGGTGATCATCGCCACCCCCATCGACTTGACCCGGCTGCTCAAGATCAATAAGCCCTCAGTCCGGGTGCAATACGAGCTTCAGGAGATCGGAAAGCCGGATTTGGAAGAGGTGATGGACAGATTCTTCAAACGCACAAAATGAACCTGGCCTTCGGTGGATTCTTCGAAATCTGATCCCATCTGACCCAAATGAGAAAGAAGACTGCAGTGGTGGCCTTAGGAGGAAATGCCATCACCAAAAAAGGAGAAGAGGATAGCATCGCCCGTCAGTTCGCCAATACCAGGGATAGTTTAGGCGGAATTGTCGAGCTGATCCGGGATGGCTACAATCTGGCCATCACCCACGGCAATGGACCTCAGGTGGGGAACGCCATCCTGCGGGTAGAGCTGGCCCGGGATAAGGCTCCCGTCTTACCTTTGGGCATCTGCGTGGCCGACACCGAAGGTGGAATGGGATACATGATAGAGCAGTCTCTTCAAAACCGACTGAAAAAAGAGGGAATAAAAAGAGACGTGGTGACCATCGTCACCCAAGTGATAGTGGATAAGGACGATCCTTCCATCAAAGAGCCGACCAAATTCATAGGTCAATTCTATACCAGGCAGGAGGCAAAAAGATTCGCCAAAGAGAGGGGCTGGATGGTGAAGGAGGATCGGGCAAAGACGTGGAGGAGGGTGGTCCCCTCCCCCATTCCTCTGGAGATCGTGGAAAAAAAAACCATAGGCGACATGGTGGAGAATGGGGTGATCGTGATTGCCGCAGGGGGTGGCGGCATCCCGGTGTACCGGGAAAATGATGGCGCCCTTGAGGGAGTGGATGCAGTCATCGACAAAGACAGAGCCTCCGCGGTCTTGGCCCGGGACATCGAGGCAGAGCTGCTATTGATCTTGACGGAGGTCGAAAGAGTAGCCTTGAATTTCGGCACTCTCCTGCAAATCGACTTGGAAAAACTAACCGTGGATGAAGCAAAAAAATGCCTGAAAGAAGCCCATTTCCCTGCAGGAAGCATGGGACCCAAGATCGAAGCGGCTATACAATTCTTGGAATCCGGAGGAAAGGAGGTAATCATCACCTCCATACCCAAAGCATTCGATGCGGTCAAGAAAGGGACAGCTGGGACAAGGATAGTGTTGAAATGACCGCCGTTAGTCCCCTCTCTGTCCTTAGGTAGATCAAGGATAGTGAGGTGTAGGGGCGATTCATGAATCGCCCCTACAGGTTCTCTCCGCAAGTGTGGAGAGAGGGAAATCGAAGATCCGTAGGACAGGGGGTGAGGTTTTCGAATGTGATTATGGAAAAGATAGCTGGCCTGAATGAAGAAATCGTAAGAGCGATTCTCCAGAAAGGAAGAATCTACGAGGTCGGTGGAGCGGTGCGGGACAAGTACATCTCCCCTATTCTACCCGACAAGGACAAAGACTATCTGGTCACTGGAATCCCTCTGGATGATCTATGTTCTCTATTAGGCGAATTCGGCAAGGTCGATCTGGTGGGAAAGTCGTTCGGGGTGATAAAGTTCCTGCCATCCAAGAGATTCGACGGAGACCGGGTCTTTGACCTGGCCATCCCCCGCAAGGAGTACAGCACGGGGCCCGGTCACAAGGACTTCAAGGTGGAGTACGATCCTAACCTGCGGGTGGAAGATGATCTTTCCCGCCGTGATTTCACCATAAATTCCATGGCCGAAGACCTCTCCACCGGAGAACTGGTGGACCCTTTCGGAGGTAGAAAAGACATAAAAAGAAGGTTGATCCGAATAACCAACCCCGACTCGTTCAAGGAAGACCCCTTGAGAATGCTCCGGGGGATACAGTTTGCCGCCCGGTTTGAATTCGATATAGAAGAGAATACTTTAAAAAGCTTTGAAGAGAACGTGGATTTGATCGCCACCGTCTCCTCCGAGAGAATCCAGGAGGAGCTTAACAAGCTGTTGTTGAAGGCGAAGTACCCCAGCGCGGGGTTCAGATTGATGCAGAAAACCGGGCTTTTGGAGAGGATTCTGCCGGAGCTGTCCAAGGCTGCCGGAGTAGACCAGCCCGGCGGCTATCACGCCTACGACGTCTTCGAGCACTCCATCTTGTCCGTGGATTCTGCACCCAGAGAACTGGTGATTCGTCTGGCTGCCTTATTCCATGACATATCCAAGCCGGAGACCAAATCTCCCACGCCGGATGGCGCCACTTTCTATGGACATGAAAAGAGAGGTTCTCGGGTTACTCAAAAAGTGCTGCAGAGACTGCGCTACTCCAATGAGATAATTGACCAGGTAAGCCTTCTGGTGGACAAGCACATGTTTACCACCGGGGTGACGGATAAGGGAGTCCGGAGACTGATCAGAAAGATGGGAGAGGTATTGGTCTTTTCTCTTCTGGATCTGCGCAGGGCGGACGTGGTGGCTCAGGGGAGAGGGGGAGTCACTCAGGACGTGGATGAGTTGGAAGAGAGAATACGGCTGGAGCTGGAGAAGAAACCTCCCTTTGGCCTCAAGGACCTGGCGGTAAACGGAAGCGACATCATGAGCACTCTCAATATTCCGCCATCTCCGCTGGTCGGTCAGATATTGAATTATCTCTTGGAGATGGTGCTGGATGATCCCGAATTAAATCAAAAGGAAACGCTCTTAAAGGAGGCAGAATTTTTCTTAAAAAACATTTCGACAGTTTCACCTAAGCAGAAATAAGAAATGTCCGCTGTCAGCAGACCGCCGCAAGAACTGGTTTGGCGGCGGACTGCCGTCGGCGGACGGTGGACTGGGTGTGGAGAAGGGGGGATAAAACCAAAGGAGTCAAGATGAAAATCCACGAATATCAGGCCAAACAAATATTCGCCAGATACGGTCTCCCGGTTCCCGCCGGCGAGATCGCCAACACTCCACAGGAGGCCAAGGAGATCGCCGAAAGAATCGGCAAGCCCGTAATGATAAAGGCCCAGGTACATGTGGGGGGCAGAGGCAAAGGCGGCGGCATAAAAGAGGCAAGCAATCCAGAGCAGGCTTTGGAGGCGGCAGCTCAGATCCTGGGAATGGAAATCAAGGGACTGGTGGTCAAGAAGGTCCTGGTCGCTGAATTCCAACCGATCGGCAGCGAAGCTTATCTGGGCGTGATCGTCGATCGGAAGAGCAAGAAGCCGGTCATCATGGTGTCTGCCTCAGGGGGAATAGACATTGAAAAGGTGGCCAGAGAGTCGCCGGAGAAGATTCACAAGCTGGAGGTTGATCCTCTTCTGGGTCTTCAGCCTTTTCAGGCCCGAAATCTCGCCTACCTGCTCTACCCGGATAGAAAGATCGCTAATCTGACCTGGCCGGTAATCCTAAAACTCTATCGGGCCTTCTGGGAAAATGATTGCTCCTTGGCAGAGATCAACCCGTTCATCACCACGCCGGATGGGCATGTCTGGGCGCTGGATGCCAAGATAAACATAGACGACAGCAGCTTGGATAGGCATCCGGAGATCGAGGCGATGCGCGATTTGGATTCGGAGGAGAAAGCCGAGACGGAGGCCCGGGACAAAGGACTCTCCTTCGTGAAACTTGAAGGAAACATAGGATGCATCGTGAACGGGGCCGGGCTGGCCATGGCGACCATGGATTTGGTGAAAAGATATGGGGCTGAGCCTGCGAATTTCTTAGACATCGGAGGAAGCTCCAACCCGGAGAAGGTGGTCAGCGCCATGAACATCATCTTAAGAGACCAGAATGTGAAAGCCATTCTTTTCAACATCTTCGGGGGGATCACCCGATGCGACGACGTAGCCAACGGAATAGTGCATGCAGTTAAGCAGCTGAGACCGAAAGTCCCGATCGTCGTTAGACTGACCGGCACCAACGAGGATCGGGCCAGAAAGATTTTGGAGGAGATACATCTGACCGCCACCAGTTCCATGGAAGAAGTGGTAAAGAGGGCCATCGAGCTTTCGGGAATGACCCAAACCACCATGTTTGAAAGGTAGTCGCACCCTTTAAGGGCGCGGGTGAATCGCAGGCTGAAGCTCAGTTGAGTCAAATGACCTGCGGCTACTCAAACCTTCCCTCTCCTGTTGGGAGAGAGGGATAGAGTGACGCAAAATCATGAGGAAAAATGCAAAAATAAAAGAGCAAAAGGCAAAATTATAATTCAAAATTGAAAATCTCTCCGTACTCGTTTTCTCCATCCTTCGATTTTGAATTGCAACTTTCTATTTTTCACTTTGAATTTTGAACTAAAGGAGACTTTATGAGCATACTGATTGACAAAAACACAAAGGTGGTGGTCCAGGGGATAACGGGAAGGGATGGGGCGTTTCACACCAGGCAGATGTTGGATTACGGAACAAAAATTGTAGCGGGAGTTACGCCTGGAAAAGCCGGAGAGAAAGTGGAAGGGGTGCCGGTCTTTGACTCGGTTAGGGAGGCCAAAGACGCCACCAAGGCGAATACGTCCGTCATCTACGTCCCCTCCAAATTCGCCGTGGACGCCATCTACGAGGCGGCAGATGCGGGACTGGATCTGGTGGTCTGCATAAGTGAAGGCGTCCCGGCTATCGACATGCTTAGAGTGTACAATTATCTCAAAGGGACGAAGACCAGGCTCTTGGGACCGAATACCCCGGGCCTGATCTCGCCCGGCGTGACCAAGGTGGGGATAATGCCAGGTTTAATTCACCTGAAGGGTAACGTAGGAGTAGTCTCCCGCAGTGGAACTTTGACCTATGAAGTGGTGTATCATCTTACCAAGAACGGGATTGGTCAGTCCACCTGCATGGGGATCGGTGGAGATCCGATTGTCGGTACCGGTTTCCTTGACGTGCTGGATATGTTCGAAAAGGACCCGCAGACCAAAGCGGTGGTCCTGATAGGTGAGATCGGGGGAACGGACGAGGAAGAGGCGGCAGCGTTTGTGAAGAAGAACATGACCAAGCCGGTGGTGGCTTTTGTGGCAGGCAGGACTGCTCCTCCGGGAAAACGGATGGGGCATGCGGGCGCCATCATCGCGGGTGGAAGCGGCACTGCCGCCGAGAAGATCGCCGCCTTCAAGAAAGCAAAAATCAGAGTGGCGGAAACCCCGGCTGAGGTAGCCACTTTGGTCAAGGAGGAGCTGGAGAGACTCAAACCGAGAGCTAGAAAACCGGCCAAAAAGGCGGAATTTGTCAAGACCCGAAAAACGAAGAGAGTTAGGACGAAAACGAAAGTAACCAAGACTCGAAAGCGGAAGAGATAACCTGACTCAATTGCATATCGGGGAGAGAACGCAGCGGGCAACCAACGCTGTCCACGTCAAAAGAACGACGCGAGCCGCTTCCCTTCTATCCCTTCGCCGCGTCGTGAACGGGGAAAAAAACAAGTCGATGAGTTGATTGAAACCTTGAACGCTTGAACCTTTGAATTACTCGCTTGACCTCACTATGCGACCTTTCCTTTGTGCATTATTCTCAATTGCTCTGATTTTTCTTCTCTGCCACTCCGCCGATTGTCAGAGCGATTCAATCCAAGCCAGGATCGAGCTTAAAGCGTCGGTTGATCGACCCGAAGTTCCTTTGAATGAAAAGCTGACCTTTACCGTTCAGGCCAGCTGGGTAGGAGAGCAGAACCGGTTCAGCATAACACCGGTCATTCCGCCTGAATGTGAGAATCTCGAGATACTGGGGAGTTCTTCCTTAAACGAGTCCAAGATCGAAGAAGGGAAGACAAAATCGCTTAAGACCTTCAATTTCGTTCTCAAACCGGTTCAGACCGGAAAGGGAAGAATCGGTTCTGTCCAGGTCAACTACGTTGACCATTCGACTCAGGATAGCTCATCTCTGTCCACTCAGCCCATAAGCGTGCAGGTCACCCCATCCGTCAGAGAAAGAGGCACGTCCTACAAGACCGCCTTAGTCATCGCCATCGTCGCGGTACTGATCTATGTTGTCTACACCGCCAGAAGAAAGACCAAGAGAATCCAAATCCCCGAAGATAGGGCAGGAACAAAGCTTGAGCCGGAAGAGCAGTCTCTGGAAGAGAAAACCCTGCAAAAACTGGATGAGATTTACCAGGAGGTCCAACCGGGGCGGCTGGAGACCTTCCCTTCTCTGCTTCATAGCTTACTGACCGGCTATCTGGAGTCGAGGCACCACGTTGTCACCTCCGGAAAGACCACCAATGACATTATCAGCTCATTGTCGAATCTAAATCTGCCGGCGGAAAAGATGACCCTCTTAAAAGAAATACTCTCCAAGTGCGATCTGGTCAAGTACGCCGGAGAGAGGGTGGAGCGGGAAAAGTGTGAGGAGATGATCGATCAGACCAGAAAATTCCTGGAACAAAATCGGTGAGGTAGTGTAGAATCAAAGGCACATCGATCCTTGAAGAAATCAAGGAAACAGAAGAAGCAATAGCTGGATCCAGGTCTTTGTTACGTATACCAATACTTAAGATAAATCACCCTCATTGGGGAACAAACTGTCTTGGAGGAGAGTATGCCAGGAGGAACAGCTCAAACCGCTGCCGACATCAAAGCCATTCAGGAAAAGGTGGAAAAAGAGAGCATTTTTGTCCAGGAGCTTTTGGCCGAGATGGGAAAGGTGATAGTGGGCCAGAAATATCTGGTGGAGAGGCTATTGATCGGTCTTTTAGCCAATGGACATATCCTGATCGAAGGGGTGCCGGGTTTGGCCAAAACCCTTTCCATCAAGACGCTTTCGGATGCGGTCCAGACCAAGTTTCACCGGATTCAGTTCACCCCCGATCTTCTGCCTGCCGATCTTATCGGCACCATGATCTACAATCCTCAGAGCGGCACTTTCAGCACCAAGAAAGGGCCGGTCTTCGCCAATCTGATCTTAGCCGACGAGATAAACCGCGCCCCCGCTAAGGTGCAGAGCGCCCTTTTGGAAGCCATGCAGGAGAGGCAGGTGACCATAGGAGAGAATACCTTCGCATTGGAAGAGCCTTTCCTGGTTATGGCCACCCAAAATCCCATTGAGCAGGAAGGAACCTATCCCCTCCCCGAGGCCCAGGTGGATCGATTCATGCTTAAGCTCTCCATCACCTATCCTAACAAGAAGGAAGAACGGGAGATCATTGATCGCAACGCCGAGGTAGGTTTTCCAGAGGTCAAAAAAGTAATCTCGCCGAACGATATCCTCAAGGCCAGAGAGGTGGTGGGGCAGATCTATGTGGATGACAAGATAAAAGAGTACATCCTAAACATCGTCTTTGCCACCCGCAACCCAGAGGAGTACAAACTGGATATTAAGGATTTGATCGCTTATGGCGCGTCACCCCGGGCCTCCATCTATCTGAATCTGGCCGCCAAGGCTCATGCTTTCTTGAAAGGGAGAGGCTACGTCACCCCGGAGGACATAAAAGCCATCGGCATGGACGTTTTGAGACATCGGGTCATCGTAACCTACGAAGCGGAAGCAGAGGAAATCACCTCAGAGGATATTGTAAAGAAGGTGTTTGACCATATCGAGGTCCCGTAAGTGTGTCCGCTCGGAGTGTCTGCCTTTAGGCAGACTGAGTCCGGCTAAAGCCGGACACTCCAAAGTTTGCTGGTCCTGCCAGCACGTAACTCAAGTCAGGCGCTGGGAAAACGATCGACGCATCAGGATATGATTGTCCTGACGTTTCGAAAAAAGAGTAACTGCTTAATCAGCATGTGTCGTTTTCCAAATAGCCTTTGGTGGAGACAACATCAGGTGAAAAAGAAACATCGAGACGCATTTCCGTTGACGGTGTTTGTGCTACTGATCATTGTCACTGGAGCTTTCTGTCAACAGATCACTGAATTGAAAATCGACCCGTTGCTCTTGGTCTCGGTTAAAGAATGTCGTAATATCGCCCATAGTCTGGGAAATGAGCTTTATCCTGGTTGGGATTTTCAGAAGACTCCGATACTTCTCTATAGACCCAACATCCAAGAGCTGCTAATCAACTTCCCTCATAAGCCTAAAGGGTTTTCCGAATATGCGGGTTTCAATCCCCTGGGGAATGAAGTCATTTACTTTAGGAATGATTCCACCCTTTTCACCCTGGATGACCAGAATACGTCGAGTGAGATTGAAGGAATTCCGGTCCTGGTGGTGGCTGATCCTTTTTCCCGCATGCGAAACCAGCTACAAAACCTGCTGACAGCGAGGACTAAGGAATTTGCCGAAAATTGGCTTAAGGGCTGGAACTTCATCCCATCCCCATACGACGAACTGGGGTTGATTCTGCATGAGGCATTCCATGTCTATCAGAGCCAAATGGCGCCGGAGAAAAGCGCCAATGAGATGGTCGTCGCCCAATATCCTCTTCTCGATCCAGTGAACAATGCCCTTTATGTTTTGGAAGGCAATATTCTGAAAGACGCCCTGTTGTCGGCAGATTCCAAAACCAGGCTGGAGAAGATCAAGGAGTTTGTGGCGGTGCGGAGCTTTCGACAATCCCTTCTCGATAGCAACTGGGTGGAGTATGAAAACTTGAATGAGTACGTCGAAGGAACAGCAAAATACGTGGAGTATAAGTTTGTAAAAGCGGGGGAATCCATAGAGCCTATCAGAGAAATGTACTATTATGACGGATTTAATGGGTATCGAGGTATCTTACCCCGGCAGTTTCAAAACCGGGTGGATAACATGGCCAATGTAGTAGCGGTCAATGATGACCGATTTGGAAACAAGTTCGGTTCGGGACCCCTGCGTTTTAAATTATACGAATTGGGTGCCTGCCAGGCATTATTGTTGGACGAGGTGATGCCTAACTGGAAAGAGAAGATCTTTAATGATGGCGTCTACCTCAGCGATATGTTGAAACAATCTGTCGCCCTGTCAGCGTCTGATTTGGAAAGGTATTTAGAGCAAGCGAAGTCGGAATACAAGTACAATGAAGCACATGAGAGCAAACTGCAATTCGAGCGAGAGGGAAAGGAATATATCCAGAGAAAATTGGAATCGATTCTTCAGACCGATCAAACTCTGGTGAAGATTTCGTATGGAGGACTTTCAGAAAAGATCGGCTTAGCCTACACGCCTTTTGGAGTGACGCAGGTCAGCAAGAAGTCCGCCATATATGATATGGTGCCGGTCAAAGTGCGTTTCAAAGAGGGGGTGGAGCTTCAGATGAAGCAAGTCATCCCGGTGCTTATCGACAAGGAGAACAAGACCATTACTTTTGCTGTCTCTACACCGGTTTCGGAGATTAAACCGAGTTCTGAAGACAAGCTCGAGACTCCTGATTTCATCTTGTCAGCCACTAAGATGGACATCACCCGAAAGGACAAGATAGTTGAGATTCAGCTGAGATGAAGACAATACATGACCTGGTATCCGAACCTACGTTCAGTTAGGTTCCGCTCAAAACCGGTGAGAGTGGTAGCGGCGAATCTTTAGATTCGCCCTTTGTTGGGTGGAGCTGAAGCTCCACCCCAACGTTCATAACTCCATTCGATAGCAGATGCTGCCCAAAGAGATCATAAGCAAAGTGCGAAGAATCGAGATCAGGACCAAGAGGCTGGTCAATGACGTCTTCTCCGGCGAATACCATTCCATCTTCAAGGGGAGAGGGATGGAGTTTGAGGAGGTGAGGGAATACCAGCCGGGTGACGACGTGCGCATCATCGACTGGAACGTCACCGCCCGGTACGGCTTTCCCTACATCAAGAAATTCAAGGAGGAACGGGAGCTTACCGTGATGCTTTTGGTGGATGCCTCTTCCTCCGGAGAATTCGGAACGGCTTTGAGGATGAAGGGGGAAATCGCCGCAGAGCTGTGCTCGGTCTTGGCTTTCTCCGCCATAAAGAACAACGACCGGGTGGGAATGATCATCTTCACCGACCGGGTCGAGAAGTACGTGCCTCCCAAGAAAGGAAGCTCTCACGTTCTAAGATTGATCCGAGAGGTTTTATATTTCAAACCACAGCACCAAAGGACCGACATCAACTGCGCCTTGGAATATCTGGGACGGGTGATCAAGCGAAGAAGCGTCGTCTTCCTGGTCTCGGATTTCTTGAGCGGCGGCTATGACAAAATGCTGGCCATAGCCAACAAAAAACACGATCTTGTCGCTATTAAGGTGACCGATCCCCGGGAGACGGAGCTGCCCGACGTCAACTTCATTGAGCTGGAGGACACGGAAACCGGCGAACAGATACTCATCGATACCCGAAGCCCGGAGGTGCGGAAGAGCTTTGAAGAGCGCGCCTGGCGTGAACAAACCAGAATGGACAAGGGTTTCAGATCCATTGATCTGGACCATATATACATATCTACGGATAGACCATACGTGGAGCCTCTCATGACCTTTTTCAAGGTCAGAGCCAAGAGGTTCCGATAGGAGGAGTCATGTTGGGAGGAATCGGGGCACAGGAGCTTTTGCTCATCCTTTTAATCGTTCTCTTGCTTTTTGGGGCAAAGAAGATTCCGGAGATCGCCCGTGGTCTGGGCAAGAGCGTGGCCGAGTTCAAGAAAGGTACCAGAGAGCTGGAGGATGAGATAAAAAGGGAAGAACCGGAAAAGCGTCAGCCGCCGGAGAAAAAAGACTTAGCCGGCTGAGATGTCGTTGAACTCTCGCTCTTGCCGGAAAATGTGGGTGAAGAGCTTCTATGGGTGGATGGTCTTTGTCTCTGCCTGGGCGTAAATAAGAGAGCAGGGACGCGTATCGTATTTGCCATGACTTCTTCTTGTATTCTTCCATAAATCTGGCGGCCCTAACCGAAATAGGATACTCAAAGCCAAGTGGGGAAGAACCGTGAACGCAAGCCAGTCCAAATCCAATCCCGTTTGGTTGGTCATTTTGGTGATAGTGTTGGCGTCGCTAACTTTGTCTGTCTTGACCTATCTTCAAACCAGATCGTCGGCCCAATCTAAGCTGGACTTCTCTCAACAGCAAAGCTTGGCATCAGAGCTTCTGGACAACAAACTTTACGCTCAGGCGGTGGCCGAATATCAAAAATTACTTGACGGGGGAGGTCTGGATAGGAAGAAGCAAGCCAACCTAAACTACATCATCGGCACCATCTACTTAAATGAGCTGAATGATTATGAGAGTGCAGCCGCCAGGTTTGTTAAGGCTAAGCTTTTGAGTCCGGAAAGTGAGCTGAAAGATAAGATCAATCAGGATCTGGTGATTTGCTTTGAGAGGATGGGACGGTCGCTGGAGGCCCAAAAACAACTGGAAAAGAGCACGGATTTGAATCAAACCAAACCGGAGAAAAAAGGCGGTGCGGTCGTAGCCAGAATCGGCGACCGGGAAATCACCATGTCCGAGCTGGAGGACGAAATCGAAAAACTCCCACCGTCAGTCCAATCCCAGTTTAAGGACAAACCAGGCAAACTCCGGTTTTTGCAAAGCTATATCGGTTCTGAGCTTCTGTATGACACCGCACTTCGCCGGGGATTAGACAAAGATAAGGATGTCCAAGCGGGAGTAGTTGAAGCCAAGAAGCAGATGATGGTCAATAAACTGCTGTCGGAAGAAATCCCCCAAAATATCCCGACCAGCGAAAGCGAGATCAAGCTCTACTATGATGCTCACCGGGACGAGTTTAAGGACAAGAAGCTGGATGAGGTGAGGTCGCAGATCGAATCGGAATTACGGAAGACAAAACAGCAGGAGGCCTATAATAACTTAGTCTCCAGGATGGTTGAGGCGGAGAAGGTCAAGGTGTTTGACGATCAATTCTAACCCTTTAACGGACTGATCGTTAGTCTCACGAGCAGCAACCTGCACCGAAGGATGTCTGCTCATAATAAGAAGTGGAACGGCACGGAGAAATGAATCGAAAGCTGAACATATTCTTGATCTTACTGATGCTGGGAAGCCGATCCTTGATCTCGCATGCGGCGGGGGAGAGTTTGATCTCTGTGGAGTCGAATGTCGACCGGGCCACCATCACCATCGGCGATCGGATTCTATACACCTTAAAGATCACCACTGATCCCCGGGTCAAGTTGGAGCCTCCGGCTTTAGGCTCCAATCTGGGGACATTTGAGGTCAAGGACTACAAGATCTACGACCCGGAGAAGACCAAAGAGGGAAAGACGGTGAACAAGAGCCAATATGTAATCACCACCTTTACCACCGGAGAATACGTCGTTCCCCCGATTACGGTAAACTATACCGATCCCCAGGGAGAGAAGAAACAAATCAAATCGGAGCCTCTTTTCGTCCTGGTGAAAAGCGTCGGAGCGTCGGAAAGCGATAAGGAGGACATCAGAGGACTCAAGCCTCCGATTGACGTAAGCGGGGGCTGGTGGGGATACCTGCTAATCCTGCCCATCTTGGCGCTGTTGGGTGCGGGAGGGTTTCTGTATTACCGGCAGAGGGCGAAAGGCTTGGCCTTGCCCCGGATTCCGGAAGAGCTTCTGAAGCCGGTCTGGGAAGTGGCGCTCTTCGAGCTGGAGTCCCTCAAGAACTCCGATCTTCTGCAGAAGAAGCAATTCAAGAGATATTTTACAGTTTTATCCGATATCGTCAGGAAATATGTGGAGCGTCGATATGGAATCTCGGCTTTGGACCGAACCACGGAAGAAATCAAAGGAGAGATGAAGAGAGCCAAGCTGGACCAAAAGGTGGCAGGTTTGCTTTACGACCTTCTGTCTTTTGGCGATCTGGTGAAATTCGCCAAGTATATCCCGTCGACGGAAGAGATAGAGAAAAACTTAGAAGACGCATATAGCGTGGTTAACTTGACTAAAGTGGAGGAAGTCAGGTCAGAGGCTTTGGTTGAGAAGTGATTGACGCAGATTCCCTTTCCCTATTGGGGAGAGGGATTGGGTGAGGGGGCTACACCCAGAATGACGGGTAGGAACTGTTTTCACCTGATACACCATGTTTAGATTTCAGAACCCGATATTCCTGTTCTTTATCTTAGTCGCCATCGGCCTGGTGGTTTACTATTTCAGGTTCAAGAAGACCAGGGCGGCAAGCATCCGATATTCGGACATAAGCCTGGTGAAAAGACTCAAGCCCACTTTTCGGCTTAGGGAGAGACATGTACTGCCCTTCCTGCGGGCTTTGGCCATCGTGTTTTTGGCGTTTGCCCTGGCCCGACCTCAATCCGGAAGAAAAGGGCAGGAGGTCTCATCCGAGGGAATCGACATCATGCTGGCGCTGGATATCTCGGGCAGCATGCGCGCCGAGGACTTCAAGCCTCACAACCGGCTGTACGTGGCCAAGCAGGTGATCAAGGAGTTCATCGAAGGCAGACATAACGATCGAATAGGGCTGGTGGTTTTCTCCCGGCAAAGCTTCACCCAATGTCCGCTGACCCTGGATTACGGAGTATTGTACAGCTTCTTAGATCAGGTGAATTTCGGCATGATCGAGGACGGCACCGCCATAGGCTTAGCCATTGCCAATGCGGTGAACCGGCTGAAAGCCAGCGACGCCAAAAGCAAGGTAATCATCCTGCTTTCTGACGGGAGGAACAATACCGGGGAGATCGATCCCATCACTGCCGCTCAGGTGGCCAAGGCGATGAACATAAAAATCTACACTATCGGGGCCGGAAAGCCGGGAAACGCCCCTTATCCGGTGGACGATCCTATCTTTGGCCGAAGATATATCTACATCGAGAATGAAATAGACGAGGGAACTTTAAAGCAGATTGCCCAGATCACCGGCGGTGAGTATTTCCGAGCCGAGGACGAGAAAGCGCTGTCTTTGATTTACAAACAGATAAGCCAGATGGAGCAGACCAAGATCAAGGTAAAGGAGTATCTGCAGTACAACGAGCTTTTCTCCGGTTACGCTTTGATGGGGTTCCTGCTTCTGATGGTGGAGATAGTTCTGGCCAACACCCGCTACAGGAAGATACCCTGAGAAGGAGACGATGACACGTCAGGTCCGGGAAAAGTCTAAAGAGCCGCCGGATAGAAGAACTAGGAGTGTTCGCCTTCAGGCGAACCCAAAAGAGCATTCGTCTCCAAGTGCGAGCTTGTACTGAAATTATAGACCCCTTGCCGGACGCAAGGGCATGAGGCCACAAAAGGACTTTACGGGCAGACGTGGGGTGAAACGATGCGAATAGACCAAATGAATTATATATACGCTCTTTTGATCGTGCTTCCACTGCTGGTGGCCTTCTATCTGGTGGTCTTCAGGATAAAGAGGAGAGCCATGGAGAGATTCGGCAATCTGTCTCTGATGCAAAAGCTAACATCGTCGTTCAGCCCGAAGAACCGGAGATGGAAAGTGGTTCTGCTCCTCTTGGCGGTTTTCTTTCTTCTGTTTTCCTTGGCCCGCCCGCAACTGGGAACCAAGCTCACCTTGATGAAGAGGGAAGGCGTGGACATCGTGATTGCTTTGGACTGCTCGGTTTCGATGCTGGCAGAGGATTTCAAACCCAATCGTCTGGAGAAGGCCAAGCAGGAGGTAAACGGGCTGATGGCGCGCATGCAGGGGGACCGGGTAGGACTGGTGGCTTTTGCCGGAGCGGCATTTATCCAATGTCCTCTCACCTTAGACTATTCCGCCGCCCAGATGTTTTTAGACATCATGGACGCAAACTTGATCCCCGTGCCGGGCACGGCCATAGGAGATGCCATTCGCACCTCCGTCAAAGCCTTCAACCAGAAGGAGAGAAAATACAAGGTGCTCATACTCTTGACCGACGGGGAGGATCACGATTCAAAACCCCTGGAGGCAGCCGAGGAGGCGGCAAAGGAAGGGATTAGGATTTATACCATAGGCATCGGCTCCGCCCAGGGAGAACCGATACCGCTGCGAGATAACCGGGGTGAGGTAGGCGGATACAAAAAAGACGAGGAGGGGACGGTAGTGGTAAGCAGACTGGACGAGACCACCTTGCAGAAGATCGCGCTTTCCACCGGAGGGAAATACTATCACGCCACCAGCGGAGAGATGGAGCTGGACAAAATCTACGACGATGTCTCCAAAATGGAGAAGAAGGAGTTGGAAGGAAAGTTGACGGTGCAGTACGAGGATCGATATCAATATTTCCTCTTCTTTTCCATTCTGTTTTTGGTGGTGGAATTTCTTCTGTCCGACAGGAGGAGCAAGAGGATGTTGGAGAAAACCAAATCGGAGGCTAAGAGCATCTGACCCTGACCGGTGCGATTCGTCTTACCGCGCCTGCGGGTGAACCTTTGAGCTCTTAGACTCCTTCATCCGGTGGTGGTAAAATGAAGAGATTATGTATGCTTGTCACTCTCTCCCTGATCTTTTTGGGAGTAAATCTGGCCTTTGCCGATTCTTTTTCCTCGCTAAACCGGAAAGGGAATAAGGCCTATAAGCAGGGTCTGGAGCTTTTGAAGGAAGGGGATAAAAGCAAGGCGGCCGAAGCCTGGGACGAAGCGTCGAAATTCTATCGAGACGCCGAGATCGACAAGCCGGAATCGTATCAGCTTTCTTACAATCTGGGAAACGTGATGTATCAGCAGGAGAAGTACCCGGATGCTTTGGAGAGTTACTACAAAGGCTTGAGTGGGGATAAGGTACAGCACCAAGCCTGGGCCTATTACAATCTGGGCAACACTCTTTACCGGAGCGGCAAGTATCCTGAAGCTATCCAAGCATATCAGAAGTGCCTGGAATTGACCCCGGACGATGAGGATGCTAAATACAATCTGGAGTTTGTCCGAAAGAAGATGAAGGAGATGCTGGATAAAGAAGCACAACGGCAGCAACAGCAACAACAGTCACAGCAACAGAAGCAACAACAGGAGACTCAGCAGCAACAGCAAGAGCAACCACAGCAGCAAAACCAAGCTTCGCAGCCCGAAAACCAACAAAAGCAGCAGGAGCAAAAGCAGGCGGAACAATTCAAACCCAAGGAAGGTATGACAAAAGAGGAGGCTGAGCGGATTTTGAATGCCTTGAAGGACGACGAGAAGGATCTGCAAAAGAAGCAAAGAAGGGAGATCCAGGGGGGCGAGAGAAGAGGCGGAAAGGACTGGTAACAAAGTATGAAAGTGAAGAATCTTCTACCATTTGCGACCAATGATAGCGGATGCTTTTTCTCTTCTGCTGAGCTGTCCCCTCTCCCCTCCGGGGAGAGGGATAGGATGAGGGGAAAAAGTGTCGACATCCTGACCCGCGCCATTCTTGCGGTAATGTTGATTCTGAGCATGTGTGCCGCGGCGCCCTCCTTCGCCCAGAACATTAGTTTCAATGCCTCGGTGGACAGAACTGAGGTGGGGTTGGACGATCAGATCATGCTTTCCGTCTCCGTATCGGGCAATGTCAAGTCTATCCCCCAACCTGAACTTCCTACATTGGAGAGCTTCACGGTCTATTCCTCGGGGAGGTCGCAAAGTTTCAGTTATACCAATGGGAGCATTTCTTCGTCGGTGATTTTCAATTACGTTCTGGTGCCGAAAAAGACGGGAAAATTCACCATCGGTCCTGCCCGCATAGAGCTGGATGGAAAGACGTATCAAACTAATCCCATTGACATCAATGTCCTGGCTCAGACGAACACCCAGCCTCCTGCCCCCGCTGCCCAGCCTGGGACGGAGAAGGCGGAGGAAAAGCCTCAGGTGGGCGCGAAGGACTTGTTCATCGAGACCGTGGTGGACAAGAAAAAAACATACGTAAACGAACAGGTCACTCTGACTTTCAAGTTTTACCAGGGGGTCAGGCTCTTCAACAGCCCGGAGTATACGCCTCCCTCCGTAACTGGATTTTGGTCCGAGGATCTTCCTCCCCGGAAGCAGTACTATCAGGTGGTAAACGGGAAACAGTATTTCGTGCAGGAGCTTAAGACCGCACTTTTCCCCACCTCCACCGGCAAACTCACCATCGGCCCGGCAGAACTCAAGTGTACCGCAGAGGATTTATCCCAACTCCCCAGCCGGGATCCCTTCGCCATGTTCGACCGGGATCTGTTCAGCCTCTTCCGACAAGGCAAACCTCAGGTTCTAAGATCCAGGCCCATAGAGATAGAAGTCCTGCCTCTGCCTGAGATGGGCAGACCGGCCAATTTCAGTGAAACGGTAGGGGATTATGCGCTGGACGTGAAGATAGACAAAACCGAGGTGGAAGTGGGTCAGCCGGTGACCTTAAAAGCGAGGATAAGCGGCAGCGGAAACGTAAAATCGGTCGGTAAACCGACCATCCCGGAACTGCCCGATTTCCGCACTTACAGTTCCGGCAGCTCGGAAAACGTATCCAAGGACAATTATCTGGTGCAAGGGGTGAAAACCTACGAGGAGGTCTTGATTCCCAAGAAAACGGGCAATTACACCATTTCACCGATCGAGCTTTCGTTTTTCAACCCCAAGACCAAAACATACCAGACTCTGAGAAGCCAACCGATCGTTCTGACGGTGCGACCTTCTTCTCAGGCCTCTCAGGGGGAGATTGCCCAGCTCTCCAAGCAGGAGATCGGCCGTGCGGTGAAAGACATACGATACATCAAGCTCTCCACCGGTGAACTTAAGAATCAGGGGAGTCATCTGTACAGAAATCCCCTGTTCTTGTTTTTTCAACTCATACCTCTTTTGGCTTTTGCCCTATCCTGGCGATATCAAAAGGAAAGAGAGAGACTCTCTTCCGACATCGGATATGCCCGCCAGAGACGTGCTCACAAATCGGCCAAGAAGAGATTGGAAAGAGCCGGAAAACTGATCTTTAGCGCCAATTCCAAGGAGTTTTATGGCGAGGTCGGCAGGGCCTTGCTCCAATACACCGGGGACAAGCTCAACCTTTCCGCACATGGTTTGACCAAAGACCGGATCGAGTCTGAGCTATCGGCAAGAGGATTTGGCAGAGACCAGGTCGAAAATCTGATGAAACTTCTGGATTCTTGCGACTTCGCCCGATTCGCTCCCGGTTCTTCCACACCGGAGGAGATGAAGAGGTTTTTGGGTCTGGCAGAAGAAGCGATTGTAAATCTGGAGGAATAGCAAAAGCAGGTGTTGCTGAAACGAAACTGCCCTCTCACCCTAACCCTCTCCCTCAGGAGGAGATGGTATGGGCAGGAGGAATCAGGAGAACGCAAAAGCTCTATGAAAAGGAAGACCACAATTCTTGGACTTTTTCTTTTGCTATTCCCTTTATTCCAGGCTAAGGCCGACCTCGAATCTGCCTCTGCCCTTTTCAAAAAGGGAAATCAGAGCTACGATGAAGGAAAATTCGATCAGGCGGTCCAAGAGTATGAGAAAATAGCAAATCTGGGGACAAGGAATTACCAGGTGTTCTATAACCTGGGCAATGCTTATTTCCGCCAGAATCAGTTGGGAAAGGCGATCTTAAGCTACAGACGGGCTTTGGTCCTGCAGCCCAGGGATGAAGACGCCCAAGCCAATTTGTCCTTTGTCAAGCTCTTCACTTTGGACAAGATTGAAGAACAGAAGATCGATCCTTTTTCCAATCTGCTCCAATGGTTTTTGGGCCTCTGGAGCACGGATGAGTTTGCTCTTCTCACTTCGTTTTTCTACGCTATGCTGGCTGCCTTCGGCATCCTCATGCTCTTCCGGGGCTCAAAAAAATACCTCCGGACCGGGCTGGCCATCTCTTTGATTCTACTCGCCTTTTTTGGATCGTCGCTCTGGGCCAAGATCCACTCCGATTCTGTTCGTTATGGCGTGGTAGTTTCGTCCCAGGCGGAGGTGAGAAGCGGACCGGGAGAAAGCTACGTCCTTCAACTGACCGGCCATGAGGGGTTGGAATTTCGGGTGGATGAGGAAGCGGAAGGGTGGTATCGGATATCCCTTCCCAACGGAATAAAGGGCTGGATTCCCAAGCAGGCAGTGGAGATCATCTGAAGGCTGGTCAACGGATTAACCGGATAAAACGGATTGATAGAAAGACCGGCACCTAACTTAAGTTGGGTGCCGGTCTTTTTTGTCGGCTCTTCAAAGTAAGCGAACGGCTTCAACCTTCCAAGGTGGAGACCTGAAGGTTTCCGCTACCTCATGATATCTCAGTGGATTCTTTTGGCAATCCGGCTTTTCTCTAAATAGACCGCTTTCTGGGGACAAAGCTCGTGACAACACATGCAGTTGATACAATTAGCATAGTCAAAATAAGGACGCTTGTCCCCTGGGTGGATGGTCTTGGTCGGACAATTCTCCACGCAGATATTGCAGTTGATGCAGTTGCCATCCAGAATGTTCGGTCTCACCCAGACCAACGGAGCGACCAGTTTGACTAGAAGATCGGGAATCAATTTCATGAGCCGATTGGATGGCAGAACGAACTTGGGGAGGGGAAGCTGGCTCAAATTCTCTCCACGGATTTCAATCTGGTCGAACGATTTCGGCCCTAAACCTCTCTTCCGAGCAACTGACGTGGTGTCGATCTCTCCCTCCTTGAACCCCATGATCTTTGCCGCTACCATGTCTAAAGCCACGGCATCGGTGCCGGAGAAAAGCAAGCCCGCATATTTAGGGTCGCCGGAGGAGGGTCCGTCTCCGTCCATGCAGACGACAGCGTCCACCAACGTGAGGTGAGGTTTGGTCAGCGAAAAGATGTCTACCAGCACCTCTGCGAAATCCTTAGGCTTAGTCGCCTCTTTGTGATATTCCGCTTTTCGAAAGCCCGGTATCGATCCGAACATGTTCTTGACGGCGCAGGTCATCAAAGTCAAGGTGTGGGTCTTGAGTTTGGCCAAGCTGATGACCACGTCCGCGTCCAGGACCGGCTTGGCAATGAAGTAGGTCTTGCCGTCTGGGGTGGTTTTGGCGCACACCCCCGCACTCTCGAATGCCACCAACTTTGCGCCAGTTTGGGCGGCTACCTCGGAGAGTTTGGTGTTCTCCCATACCCTAACTATGCCGCGATCCACGCCTCCAGGACTATCTCCCAGGATGGGAATGGCGCCCAGCCTTTGCACCTCCTCCACCACCGCTTGAACCACGGTTGGATGAGTGGTTATGGCCCGGGAGGGGTCTTTGGCCGAAAGCAGGTTTGGCTTGATCAGCACCGTCTGATCTTTCTTTACAAAGCGCGCCAGACCGCCTAAGTGATCCAAAGAGGTCTTGACTGCCGTGCGGACGTTGTCGTGGGTGTAGTCGCCACACCGGACAATGGAAACTTGCCTATTCATTCTCCAGGGTATCTTTCGAGGAGAGGTGGTCTAAATCTGTAAGCAGAGGAGACGATGAAACGATGGTGATCTGTATAGTTCTTATTCTCTGGCCGTCCAATTTTTCGATCAAAAGATTCAACTCCGTGTCAGCCGATCTGTATTCAACCACTTTCCCTTGCTCCGGAACGCCCCCTACCAGATCGTAAATGAAACCACCCAGGGTCTCAAATCCTTTCTCTTCGATTTGGGTTCCCAAAATCTCGTTGAGATATTCTATGCTCACTTTGGCATCCACCCGGTAGGTCCTGTCGTCCAACTTCTGAATGGGAGGCTGTTCTCTATCGTATTCATCCTGTATCTCTCCCACGATCTCTTCCAAGACGTCTTCCATAGTCACCAAACCAGCGGTGCCGCCGTACTCGTCCACCACGATGGCTATGTGATTCTTGTCGCGTTTGAACTCCCTTAGCAACTCGTCCAACTTCTTGCTCTCCGGGACGAAACAGGCTTTTCGTGCCAGGGAGGAGAGGTGAGTCACTTTTTCCTGGTTGGTTGCCCGGAGGAAAAGATCCTTTACGTAAATGATCCCGGTGATGCGATCAATATTGCCCTGGTAGATGGGGATGCGGGAATGCCCGTGTCTTCTTACCAATTCTCTGATCTCTTCCGGAGTGGAGTTTTCCTCGGCGCAGACCATGTCGGGCCGGGGAAGCATGATCTCTTTTACTTCCGTCTCCCCCAGCTCCACTATGCCGTGGATCATCCGTTTCTCGTCCTCCTCCAGTGCTGTCCTTTGCCGGTCAGTCAAGGACTCCATCTCTCCCTCGGACGTGTCACCGGCATCTTCTTGCAGCCTGCCTTCTTCCTCGGGGAGATAGTGGAAAAGCCGATTCAGCCAATGTAAGATGGGATGTACGATTCGGTAAATCAGTCTCATAGAAATGCCGTTCTTCGTATAACCTCTTTCCTTCTCCCTTCGTCCGTATCCTGGGGAAGGGGAGCTTTTGGAGGGGGTTTAACTCCCTGTTTTTTTCAGATAGGTTTGTTCTTTCTTTTTCATGATCCTTTCTTCCTTCTTGCCGGCATGATCATATCCCAGGAGATGAAGCAGCCCATGTGCAACCAAAAGCCTTATCTCTTCATCCAACTTGGCTCCGTAATCGCTCGCCTGTCTTTTGGCTTGATCCAAAGAGATGTAAACGTCTCCCAGGTTGGGATAGATCGTTGCCCCTGATTTGTTTTCGCTCATGCCGAAGGAGAGCACATCCGTGGTCTGATCTCGGCCGGTGAAAGTTCTGTTCAATTTTCTCATGAATCTGTCGCCGACGAATATCACATCCAAGCCGGAATCCACTTTCTCGGATTTAAGAATATTCTCGATCAGAAGCCGAATTGCTCTCTTTTTGACCTTGATCGTCGGGTGAACGTTCTCCACCGAAATGGTCTCCAACTTCTCTCCTTCTTATGTCCTGGAGCTCTATCCGAGCTTGGGTCCTGGGCAACCGATCAGGCAGTCTTCTCCGCCGGCTCAGGATACTGTACTCGGGGATGAAAGATACCGATCAACACCGGCAGAAACGCCTGTTCGATGGCTGATAGTTCCTTGAAGGTCAGATTTGAATCCGAAAGCTCGCCGCCTTGCAGTTTTGAATCGACTATTTTCCTTATCAGGGTCTTTATCCGAGAGGGCTTCGGATCTTCCAGGGTGTGGGATGCTGCCTCCACCGCATCCGCCAGCATTACGATGGCCGTCTCCTTTGCCCGGGGTTTGGGTCCGGGATATCGGTATTCGTCCCTCAGACCCTGTCCGGCACCCCGCTCCAAGGCCTTATTATAGAAATAGCTCATCAGGGTGGTGCCGTGATGCTGGCCTATGAAGTCGATCACTGCCGGAGGAAGATTCGCCTCCCGGGCCATCTCTATCCCTTCCCTGACGTGTGACTCCAAAATCAGCGCACTCATGGACGGAGTGAGCTTTTCGTGCTTGCTTTTGGCCCCCATCTGATTTTCCACAAAATACTCCGGTTTTTTCACCTTACCGATGTCGTGATAGTAGGCCCCTACTCTCGCCAAAAGGCTTTTGGCGCCGATAGCCTTGGCTCCGGCCTCGGCCAAATTGCCCACAATGATGCTGTGATGATAAGTGCCCGGAGCCTCCAGCGAGAGCCTTTTCAGCAAGGGATGATTCAGGTCGGACAGTTCTAAAAGGGTGATGTCGGTGCTTAAGTCGAAGACCGATTCGAAGATGGGCAGAAGTCCGATGGTCAAGATGCTGGAGATCAGCCCGTTGAACAGTCCGTCGCTGCACAGGGAGAGAATCGATCCGGCGGGAGAAAGCTTCACCGACTCGGAGAAATAGATGAACACCACATACACAAAGGATACGTAAAGCATGGGCCGATAGAACCGGTACCGATGGGTGACCTCTTTGACGCTGAAGCAGGCCGCGCTTCCGGCCGCCACGGTGATGAAGGCCAATTTGAAGTCGAAATAATTCACCATCCCTAAAAGTATGCCCAAGCAGAAAGTGAAAACCAGTCCGACCTCCAGATCCAACAGAATGGTTAAAAGCATGGAGGCGATGGTTACCGGAACGAGATATTCGGAAAGATGCCAGCGGAATAGGATCAGATAGGTTAAGACCATTTCCATCAGGAGCGTGCAGGCGATCATCAGAAGTTTGGCATTGTCGAAGAAAACGTCGGGTTTGATGAAATATAAAAACAAACCTAACCCCAAAATGACCACTCCTACCAGGAAGATTCTGGCCAAAACGGGAAATACAAAATGCCAAGGATGAGTGGCGAAGCCGGTCTTAACCCGGAACTGGGAGAGGGAGGAGAGCTTTTCCAGATCCTTGCTGGTCACCTTCTGGTTTTTTGCCAGTATGATCTCCCCTTTCAGCACCATTCCCTTATGCTCGGTGACCGAATCCAAGGCCATCTTTTTTCGAGCCTGAATCTCCTCTGAGTTCAAAGCGAGGTTGGGTGCCAGAAACCGACTGCCGATCTCATACATGGCTTTGACCCGAAGCTGGTCATTTTCAAATCGGACCAGGGCCAAGGACAATAGTCTTTCCTTGGCTTTGGGAACATCCAGTAGTTCGTCGGCAGAGAGGGAAGTTTCCCCCTTCTGTCCTAAGATGACCACCTTGCGGTTATCGCCAAATGGCAGCTCTTCCACTTTTTCCGCCATGCCGGTCTGGTAGAATTCTCTTATTATGGAGAGCAGACCGGAACTGAAAGCACTCAGGTCTTCTTCGGTGCTCAAAAAGGAGAGCCCTTCCTCCTCTAATTGAGTGAAACAAAGCCTCAAGCCCCGGGTTCGGGAATCTGCGGCAGGATCGGCTCGCCGGACGCTGTCCGCGCGGGAAAAGAATTCTTTCAATTCGGTTGCCGCCGATTCCTCCTTAGTCGGGGCGAACTGCAGAACAACCGGAAGATTGGCCAGCGCCGAGCTTCTGTCCCGCTTAAGCTCATCTTCGTTCTTCAAGACCGGAAAGGTGAATGGAGCGACCACGTCTTCTTTAGCCGTGCTCCCTTCCGCCGGGAGATTTAGCGATTGATAGAGGGAGGAAACAGGAAACGAAAACACGATGACGGCGACCGTGGCCAGCGCTAAGATCACCCGGAAGCCATAAGCCAAGGTCTTGTGTTCCGCTCCGTTCGTCTCGGAGTTGTTGGGCCGTGGGAAAATCTGACCTCTTGCGCTGCTCATCTGATTTGTCCTGCGGACCGGCCTTTCGCCTTTGGTCGAACGTTTTCCAAGATGACCCGATTAGTCACCCTGGTCAGTTGGGGAATCGTCTTTAGTCGCCCGATGACGCGAGGAACGGGAGGATTCTTGCTGACTTTCATATTTTTCATAAGCCTTTATCACGTCCTGCACCAGACGGTGCCGAACTACGTCCTTGTCTGAGAGATACACAAACTGTATTCCCCTTACTCCTTCGAGTATCTTTTGGATCTGCACCAGTCCGGAAACCTTTTTGTCCTCCAGATCTATCTGAGTTATGTCTCCGGTGACTACCGCCCTCGAACCCTCTCCTAACCGGGTTAAAAACATCTTCATTTGCGCCACGGTGGTATTCTGAGCTTCGTCCAATATGACGAACGAATTGTTCAGCGTTCGGCCCCGCATAAAAGCCAAGGGAACGATTTCGATCACCCCCAACTCCATCAACTTGCGGATTTTCTCAGCAGAAAGCATGTCATGCAGGGCGTCGTACACCGGTCTTAAATAGGGGTCGACCTTGGCGCGAATGTCTCCCGGAAGAAAACCCAAGCTTTCGCCCGCCTCCACCGCCGGACGCACCAAAATCACCCTCTGCACCATCCTGTTTTTGAGCGCGGAAACGGCCATGGCCACCGCCAGATAAGTCTTTCCGGTCCCGGCAGGGCCTATGGAGAATACGATGTCGTAGGACTCAATTGCCTTTATGTAATCCTTTTGACCGATGGTGCGGGGTTTGATGCTCTCCTTAGTGACAATGGAGGTGACGATGGCGCCCTCCTGTAAGTCGCTGGAAGGCCCGGTCTGGTTCTGCTTGACCATATTGATGGCGTAAAGAACGTATCTCTCGGAAAGCTGGCTCGTCCTCTTAAGGTGGTTGATCAAGTCGCTGAACAGAGTTTCGAGGAGGCCTGTCTCTTTTTCATTCCCTTGGACCATTATCGAATCGCCGCGAGCGATGATCTTGGCATCGAATTCGCTTTCGATCAGACGCAAAAAGGACCCCCCTTGCCCAAAGAGCAGTCTCTGGTCCACGTCACCAATGTCGATGGTTTTTTGTTTTACCAATCTGTTTTTCTTTTTCCTCCAGGTTCAATAGACCGGTACCTAACTTAAGTTAGGTGCTGGAAACTATTCATCCTTCACCACCCTTATCTTAAGCTCTTTGAGTTGTTTTTCATCCACCTCCGAGGGAGACCCGTCCATCAGGGATTGAGCCTGGGTGGTTTTGGGGAATGCGATTACATCTCTTATGGAGTCTGAGCCAGTCATCAAAGCTATGATCCGATCAAGTCCCGGAGCGATGCCGCCGTGTGGAGGAGCGCCGTATTCTAAGGCTCTGAGAAGAAAACCAAACATCCTTTCTGCCCGCTGGTCGTCAATACCCAGAGCGTTCAGAACTCTCTGCTGTAAAGCTCTCTTGTGATTACGAATCCCTCCTGATGCGATCTCCATACCGTTCAGCACCAGATCGTATTGGCGTGCTCTTATGCTGGCCCAGGGATGATCTCTGTGATCCGGCGGAAGTGTGGAAGTAAATCCTTGTTCCAGCTTTTCCAAATCCTCATCATAGGGCATGGTCACGATATTGTGCATGGCATCAAAACGCTTTTCCTCCGGGTTATATTCAAAAAGCGGAAATTCGTACACCCACAGGAAATTCCATTTGGTTTTGTCGATCAGATCATATTTATGGGCTATCGCCAGTCTAAGCTTACCCAGAGAGGCAAAGACCACCTTAGGTTGGTCGGCTACTACGAGTCCCAAATCCCCTTCACTCAGATTAAGCGCTCCAGCAATGGAGTTTTGTTCCTCGGGACTGATGAATTTTGCGAAAGAGGACTTATACCCATCACTGGTACGGGCAATGGAGAGAAGCCCCTTGGCGCCCCCTTCCTTAGTCGCCTCCTCCAAACCCTCTATCTCTTTGCGCGAAAGCTTGGCTCCTCCCTTGAAGTTGATGCCGCAGACAATTCCTTCGTTCTCAATGGTTTGAGAGAAAACCTTGAACTGTGACCCCCTGACAAAATCTGTCAGTCCTGTTATCTCCATGTCAAAGCGGGCATCCGGTTTGTCAGAGCCGTATCTTTCCATGGCGTCTTTGAATTTGAGCCGGGGGAAAGGAGTTTTCAGCTCTACGTCTAAGACCTTTTTGAAGACGTAAGTCATCATTCCCTCCACCACCGAGAAAACGTCATCCTCCGTGACAAAGGACATTTCCATGTCTATCTGGGTATGCTCCGGCTGACGGTCTGCTCTTAAATCCTCGTCCCTCAAACAGCGGGCCAACTGGAAATACCTATCGAAGCCGGAGATCATCAAAATTTGTTTGAAAAGCTGGGGCGACTGGGGGAGAGCATAGAATCTTCCCGGACTGACGCGACTGGGAACGATGAAATCCCTGGCCCCCTCGGGGGTGCTCCTCATCAAGAGGGGCGTCTCGATTTCATAAAAGCCCTGTGAGATCAAGTAATCCCGAGCGGCTTTGGTTGCCTCATGCCTGATCTTGATTTTCTTTTGCAAAGGCGGACGTCTCAAATCCAAATATCGATATGTCAGCTTCAGCTCCTCGCTGGCTTTCGGCTCCTCGACAATGTCAAAGGGCGGAGTTTTCGACTCATTCAGGATGGTCATCTTTTTTACAATCACTTCGACATCACCAGTGGGCATGTCTTTGTTTGCCATTCCTTCGGGCCTTGCGTTCACCTCCCCTTCCACGCTGATTACGTATTCTGCTCTGAGGTGAGACGCTTCGTTCATCGTCTTCTCATCCACCAGATCCGGTTTGAAGACCACCTGGGTTACACCGTATCTGTCCCTCAAGTCGATAAACAGAAGCCCGCCGTGATTCCGCCACTTATTCACCCAGCCATTGAGGATGATGGTTTTGCCAACATCAGATTTTCTTAATTCTCCACAAGTGTGTGTGCGCTTAAGATGCTTGAATTCCACAGATTCCTCTCATTTTTGTCTTTTGAAAATCTCGTCTATCATGCTTTCGTCGAGGACCTCACATTTAACAGAAGGTCTGTCGGATAGGGATTCCCCCGGATCCGACCTATGTCACCACGTCGCTGATGCACCCATAAGATTATGGGAGTCCACACTTCAGCTTCGTTCAGTGCCGAGGCAAGGGACTCCCCTACAGGTAGTTACTGCTCGATCATGCATTTCGAAGAATGCTCATAGACCAATCAAATTCCCACTCTTTCTTCTCAAGCCAGATGTCTATAGAATGTATCGGCTTAAATCCTCGTCCTCCACTATGTCTTTCAGAGTGTTTTCCACCATTTGCAGGGTCACTTTCAGCTTCTTGGCCTTGATGTCCGGCATTTTGAACATGATGTCTTCCAGAAGGATAGTCATCACCGTATGCAGGCGTCTGGCTCCGATGTTTTCCGTCCTCTCGTTGACCAAGTTGGCTATTCGGGCGATTTCCCGAATGGCATCGTCGGTGCAGGAAAGCTCTACTCCTTCGGTGGCCAACAGGGCGGTATACTGCTTGATCAAGGCATTCTTGGGTTCGGTGAGAATGCGAATGAAATCCTCCGTGCTCAAACTGTCCAGCTCCACCCGGATGGGAAATCTCCCCTGCATCTCCGGAATCAGGTCCGAAGGCTTCGAGACGTGAAAGGCACCCGCCGCGATGAAGAGGATATGGTCGGTCTTGACCATCCCATATTTGGTCATCACGTTGGTCCCTTCCACTATGGGCAGGAGGTCCCTCTGTACCCCTTCGCGGGAAACATCCGGTCCTTCCTTTGGTCTGTCGCCTACGATCTTGTCTATTTCGTCGATGAAGATGATTCCGGAGTTTTCAACTCTCTCTAAGGACTCAGTGATCACCGCATCCATGTTTACCAGCTTGCTCGCCTCCTCCTGGGTCAGAATTCTCTGGGCTTCTGCCACCGTCACCTTTCTTCTCTTGGTCTTTTTGGGCAGCATTCCGGAAAACATCTCCTGGAAATTGACGCCCAATTCCTCGATTCCCTGGGGAGAGAAGACCTCTATGATGGGGAACCTGTCGTTCGGCACGGAGATCTCAAGGACTCTCTTGTCCAGCTTTCCTTCTCGAAGCTGTTCTCTCAACTTGTCTCTGGTCTTTTCCCAATTGTCTTCGGGATTCTCCTCCGTCGAATCGGGGAAGGAAAACGAAGGCGAGCCCAATTCGTGCGCCGGGAAATCCACCTTTTTGCGGCGAGGCTTGGGAGGCAAGAGGTAGTCTAACACTTTCTCCTCGGCCAAGGTTTCTGCCTTTGGCCGTACTTCCTCACCTTTTTCTCTTTTCACCATGCTTACTGCCAGATCGGTCAAGTCCCGCACCATGGACTCCACGTCTCTTCCCACATATCCCACCTCTGTATATTTTGACGCCTCCACCTTGATGAAAGGAGCGTTTGCCAGATTCGCCAACCTGCGTGCGATTTCCGTCTTTCCCACTCCCGTGGGTCCGATCATGATGATGTTGTTGGGGATGATCTCGTCTTTCAGCTCCCCCGACACCTGCTCCCTTCGCCATCTGTTTCGCAGGGCAATGGCCACCGACTTCTTGGCCCGATTTTGTCCGATGATATACCTGTCCAACTCCTTCACTATCTGCTGTGGAGTCAACTCCCTGGGTCGATCTTTTTCCAAAGCGTCCTCCCCTTCACTGATGTCTGGCAATTCAGAAACATTGCGGTCTTTTATCTGGCTCATTTTTCATTCCTTCTCTATCTTCTACCAAAGACAATCCACTCCCCTCCGCCACATTGAATATAGCATTTTTCTGAGTTTTTCAAAGCCTTTGCTTGGCCTGAACCTGAATTTCTGTCCAAGCGTTGCGCACCCCAGCAACCTCTGGACAGCTATCTCGGCGCTTTGTCTCTCGGCAAAACTATCGCGATGGGACTAATTGGTTACTTATCAATCACTTATGTGCACAGCAATCCCATCCGTTCGGATTACTATGGTCTCAAATCCAGGGACCAGAGTCCTGCTCCAAAAAACTATTGGAGTGCACTTGCCTGCCGCAAAGCAGAAGGGAGACAGGCCTTCACACTCCAAGAAACCTACCGCAGACTATAGCTCCTCTATGATTATCCGGTCATTGGTATAGACACAGATGGTAGAGGCGATCTCTATCGATCTCTTGACTATGGTTTTCGCGTCCAGATTGGCATGAGCTTTCAGCGCGCGAGCCGCCGCCAGGGCATAGGGTCCGCCAGAACCTATGGCCACAATGCCGTCATCAGGCTCAATCACGTCTCCGTTTCCCGAAATGACCAGGGCATGATTCTGGTCAATTACCGCCAAGAGCGCCTCCAACCTCCGCAGATACTTATCCATTCTCCATTCTTTGGCCAGCTCCACGGCTGCCCGGGGAAGATTCCCCCTGAATTCCTCTATCTTGGCCTCGAATCTTTCAAACAGAGTAAAGGCGTCCGCAGAGGTTCCGGCGAATCCGGCTAAGATGTTGTCATTGTGTAACCTGCGGAGCTTGTTGGCATTCTGTTTGACGATGGTCTCTTCTAAGCTTACTTGACCGTCTGCCCCAATGGCGACCTTGCCATTGTGTCTTAAGCCGATTATCGTGGTCGATCTCATCATATGCCCTTACCGTCCCGTATGGGTTAATCAGAGCTTTTCGCCTGAAGTGAGTTCCTCTGCCTGGGCCGCAGTATCTTTTGTTTGCCTTGGCCTGACTACGCGACCGGACCGAGCAAGGATTCCTTCAGCCCGTCCTGCCAGGTATCAGTCCTATATCTTTCTAATTCTACGCTCTCGGATGGGCTTTTTTGTATATTTTCTTCAATCTTTCTGTCGTCACATGGGTGTAAATCTGGGTGGTGGAGAGACTTTCGTGCCCCAACAGCTCCTTCACCGCCATGAGGTCCGCCCCTGCGTCCAGAAGATGGGTGGCAAAGGTATGTCGCAACTTATGAGGGCTGGTCCTCTTATCCTCGCTAACCTTTTGAGCGTACCGTTTGACGATTCTGCCCGTGCTTCTCGGTGAAAGCCTCCTGCCGGAATGATTCAAAAAAACAGCCTCACCATCGATCAGCGAAGGGTCTTTGAAAGACGATGTGCGCTTTTCCAAGTAACTTTTCAATGCAGAAAGCGCTTCCGCTCCGACCGGAACGATTCTCTCCTTTCTCCCTTTCCCCATTACCCGGATTAGTTCCCTGTCAAAATCAATGGACGAACGCCCTATCCCGCAAAGCTCCGAAACCCGCATGCCGGTGCTGTAGAAAAGCTCTAAGATGGCCAGATCCCTTAGGCCAAAGGGGTCGTCACGCGAGGGGAGCCTGAGAACTTGCTCCATCTGTGCCACAGTCAAAAACGAGGGGAGGTTTTTTCTTCTCTTCGGGCTGACCAAGAAGGTGCCCGGATTGGTGCTTATCCGTCTTCTTTTGAGCAGGTAATTGAAAAAAGACCTTAAGACAAAAACCCGGTGGGCGATGGTGCTGTCCTTCAGGTCTTTTCGTCTCAAAAACACCAAGAAATCCCGCATTAGCGGTCGGGAAAGCTGGCGGATGAAATCCTCGAGAGCATTTCGCGTCTTCAGGAATTTCCCGAAGGAAGAAAGAGCGTCTTGATAGGAGATGCAGGTATTTTCTGAGAAGTTCTTCTCCGCCCGGAGATGCCGGAGGAAATCCTGTTTCTCTTTTTCAAAATCTTCCATGACTTCGCCTTGCCCATCTCACCCAAATGCCCCGGCAGTCTGAGAATCTATCGATTCTGTCGGTTAAGTCGGCTGGTGCGCTCATCCCTTGCTTTCTTCGGCCTCCACCAGCTCCAGCTTTTCGTAACCGCACTTGAGGCACTTCAAGTACTCGCCTTTGGCTTTGGACGATTTCTTCACCAGATACTTGGCCCCGCACTCCGGGCAGGTCTCATCCAAAGGCTTATCCCAACTGGCAAACTTGCATTTTGGATAATTGGAACAGCCGTAGAATAACCGGCCTCTCTTGGTCTTCCTCTCGATCAGAAAACCTCCGCAGCCTTCCTGGGGACAATTGACTCCGATGGAGAATGGTCGGGTGAACTTACAATCGGGGTATTTCGAGCAGGAGAGAAACTTGCCGTAGCGGCTGACTTTTACCATCATGGGGGAGCCGCACAGATCACACACCTGATCTGTGAGAAGTTTTCCGTTCTCGTCGGACGACAGGGGCTTAGTATTCTTGCACTCCGGATAAGCCGAGCACGCCAGAAACTTTCCATTTCTTCCCCAGCGGATGATCATCGAGCTCCCGCACTTCTCGCAAACCTCCTCCGTTTTCTCCTGGGTCAGCCGGGTGATGTCCTTTTTGTTTTTTTCCACGTGCTTTAGGTTCTGCTGAAAGGGGAGATAGAAATCCTGCAGCACCTTGACCCATTTCTCTTCCCCTTCCTCGATCTTGTCTAACTCCTCCTCCATGCCGGCGGTGAACTTGACCTCGAATATGTCGGGGAAATTCTTGACCAGGATCTGATTCACCGTCTTCCCCAGCTCGGTAGGGAAAAGCTTCCGATTTTCCACATTCACGTAACTCCGCTGTTTTATGGTAGAGACGATCTGGGCGTACGTCGACGGGCGACCTATTCCATTCTCCTCCAATTCCTTGATCAAACTCGCCTCAGAGAATCGGGGCGGAGGCTTGGTGAAGTGCTGCCTAGGAATCAGCTCCAGCAACTTCAAAGATTCGTTTTCCTTAAGCGCAGGAAGCTTCAGATCTTCTTCCTCTTCTCCGTTTTCTTCTTTGATGTCATAATAGACTTTCAAAAATCCGTCGAACACAATCTCGGAGCTGGTGGCTCTGAACAGATATTTCCCAGCCTCGATTTCCGCGGTGGTCACCTGAAAAACGGCTTCTGCCATCTGAGAAGCCATGAATCTGTTCCAGATGAGCTGGTACAGCTTGAACTGGTCCTTGCCCAGAAATCTCTTCACTTGTTCCGGAGCATAGTCAATGTAAGTGGGACGAATGGCCTCGTGCGCCTCTTGTGCCGTCTTTTTGGACTTGTATTCCCTCGGTTTGGACGGGACATAGCCGGAGCCGAAATTCCTTTCGATGAACTCTCTGGCTGACTTTTTCGCCACCTCTGCCACTCGAGGGGAATCGGTTCGCATGTAAGTGATCAGTCCTACGCTCCCCTGCTCACCTAACTCCACCCCCTCATACAGCTCCTGGGCAATCATCATGGTCTTCTGGGGAGGGAAGTAAAGCCGCCGCGCCGCGTCCTGCTGCAGCGTGCTGGTGATATAAGGAGGATAAGGGAAGCGCCTCTTCTTTTCCTCGCTGACGCCCGCCACCAGAAAAGTCTTTTCTTTGATGTCGGCACTGATTCGCTCGGCCTCATTCTGGTTGGTTATTTCAAAGTCTTTCCCATCGATTTTCGCCAGCTTGGCGAAAAATGATTTCCTCATCTCTGTTTCGAGAAGCGCCTTGATGCTCCAGTATTCCTGGGCCACAAAATTGGCAATGGCCTCCTCTCTTTCACAGATGATGCGCAGTGCCACGGACTGGACCCTGCCAGCGCTTAGACCTCTGTAAATGGTTTTCCAAAGAAAGGGGGACACCTTATATCCTACCAAACGATCTAAAATCCTGCGTGCCTGTTGGGCGTTCACCCGGTTCATGTCTATTTGCCCGGCATGCTTGATCCCGTCTAAAACCGCTTCCTTGGTGATTTCATTGAAGGAGGCGCGCACGATTTTCGGATTGATCTTCTGTATCTCCTGGGCGATGTGCCAGGCAATGGCCTCTCCTTCCCGATCCGGGTCGGGAGCTAAGTAGACTTTATCCGCCTTCTTGGATTCTCTCTTGAGCTGGTCTAAGATTTTTCTCTTCCCCTTGATGATCACGTACTCCGGGGCAAAATCCTTCTCGACGTCCACCCCGAATTTCTTCTCGGGAAGGTCTCTTACGTGTCCCACGGACGCTTCTACCAAGAACTCTTTGCCCAAGAATTTCTTCAAGGCCTTGGTTTTGGCGGGTGACTCAACGATGACCAAGTTCTTTGCCACAATAACTGCCCCTTGTCCAAGAGTTATACTTCAAACTGCATGACCGCAATCTGACTTCAGCCTAAGTTGCCCGCGATCTTTCAAACTCTACTTTTCCATCCAGCACGTCCCGGAGAGCCTGGGTGGTAACTTTCGGCAGCTTCTGCGCCGGGTTCTCTGATTCCTCTCCGCTGGCTTTCTCCCGGTTTCTTTCCTGATTCAGCCTGCGGGCATACTTAGCTACCCCCAGGACCGCCTCGTATCTGGTTATGCCGGTTGCGCCCAACTTCTCAGCCGCATCTAACTCCATCCGCTCCTCCTCTTGAATGCTCCCCTGTGGTAAACTAACTTAACGACGTGTTCGGCAAAAATCTTTGCGTGATCGACAAAGAAAAGCTGGTCACGAATGCCGGACGTCGAATCTCGAACAGCCGTTTTGGGCTTCGACATTCGTCATCCGATATTCGGCATTCGACATTTCCCCCAGTGGACATAATCGAACCTGGAGGATTTAAGTCGCTCCGCCTGAATGATTTTTTCCACCGATTCGGTGGCTTGACTTAAGCTCTCATTTACCACGACATAATCATACTTCGACCAAAACTCCACTTCCTTTAATGCCGTCTTTAACCTCCGTTTCACGTCTTCTTCCTTCTCCGTTCCTCTGTGGATGAGTCTCCTTTTCAATTCCGTGAAAGACGGAGGGAGAATGAAAATCAAGACGCTATCTGGATACTTCTTCTTAAAAGCCATTCCTCCCTGCACATCCAATACAAACAACGCCACCTTCCCTTGCTCTTTCGCTTCGGTAACGTACCTCTTCAGCGTGCCATATCGCGCACCATGCACCCACGCCCATTCAGCAAACTCTCTGTTTCTTATCCTTTCTTTAAACTCGTCTTCAGTAAGAAAGAAATAGTGTCTTCCGTGGACTTCCCCTTTCCGTCTCCTCCTTGTGGTAGCGGAGACAGAAGAGATGTAGTCCTTGTGTTTTCTAAGTACTCCTTGGCAAACGGTGGTTTTTCCTGCACCTGAAGGGGAAGATAAGACTACAAGGGGTTCCTGGTTCTTCATGGTTTCCTCTGACATTCGATATTCGTCATTAATCATTCGTCATTCAATATTCTGCACCTGTTCTCTTAACTTCTCGATCTCCTCTTTCAGGAAAATCACTTTTTGCGCGATGGTCGCATCTACCGTTTTGGAGCCGATGGTATTGGCCTCCCGATTCATCTCTTGCAGCAAAAATGCCAATCTCTTTCCCACCGGAACGTCTTCCTGCAACGCGGAGAGGAACTGCTGGTTGTGGCTTCTGAAACGGACGCATTCCTCGGTGACGTCGCATTTCTCGGCCATCAGTGCCACTTCCAGCTCGATTCGATGCTCATCCACCACCTGATTATCCAACAATTCCTTGATCCTGCCTTTAAGCTTTTGCCGGTAACCATCTATGCTCTGCGGCGTCAATTTCTCTATGGTGGTGATGGTTTCCTCCAGCCTCGAGATCCTCTCCGACATGTCCTGTGCCAATCTTGTCCCTTCGGCTTTCCGCATCTGGTTGAACTCTTCCAAAGCTTTTCGAGTGATCTTCTCTACTGTCTCCCAAGCTTTTTCCAGATCGTATTCCTCCTTTTCTACCTTGACCAAATCCGGTAGGGAGAGGAAATAATCCATCCTGATGTCGCTGGAGAGGTCGAAACGCTTTTTCAGCTGGGTCATAATGGCAAAGTACACGTCTGCCACTTCCTCGTTCAGCTTCACATAGGAGGCGGCAGGTGAAGTCTCCTCCCAGGTCAAACTGAAGTTGATCCTTCCCCGGGTGATGGTCGAAAGGATGGTCTCTTTGAGCTTGGATTCCAGAGGGGAAAGGTTTTTGGGCAGACGGAATTGTATTTCGCAAAAGCGATTGTTTACCGAGCTGATCTCCACCGAGGCTTTCAGGTTTTCCTCGACCAGCTCCGCCCGGCCATAACCGGTCATGCTTGCCAGCATAAGATTCTCCGTATGCGAAGTGTTATTATATCGCTATACTCCGTTCTGTCAACCGATATTTGCTCTCCCCGCTGTTTCTCCCTATCCGTGCTTTGGAGAGGGAGACAAAGAGGGCCGAAGTAAAATGCTATTTCATCGCCTCGAATTTTCTCAAAATGTCTTTCTTTGTTATCTCCGGTGTCTCCATTGAATCCAGAACCGTGGTTACTTCATCTTTATTTAAATCATATAATTTGAAGACCAGAGCGTCTATGGAATTATCAGTATCCTGAATTTCCTCTTCTATCTGGCTTAGGTGAAGATTGCCTTTTGGAAATTCTTTAAAGAATTTAGCTTTAAATTCTTTCATCACCAGATCGATCATTTTGAGGTTGTGATCTGGGTCATAAACCTTTGTCTTGGTTTTGAAAACAGGAACTTCCAATCTTCCTAAGAACACATCCAAAACTGTTGGTAAAGACTTGGTGGTCCATTTCTTTCGTCTCCTATTTTCTTCCAGATATTTCCGCACAGCATAAAAAAGGAATAGTCGAAAGTTCTCATTGTCAACTTTTAGCCTTAGAACGTCCTTCTTTTCACCGTTAAGGAGGGTCGAGAACATCAGTGTTTTTCCATGTTCCTCTATAAAGATTTTGGAGACCTCATCTCTTGAACCAGCAATACTTTCAGCTTTTTTATCTATCTTTTCCACATATTCCGGTTTCTCATAATAAGCCTTGCCAAATGGTTGAGGGTCATGGGTGTGGTTTTTCAACACCTGCTCGAAGATTTTTAAAAGCTCGTTTTTCTGCTTGTTTCTCTCCAACATGAGGTCAGCATATTTCACTAATTGATCGTGTTTGGTTTTTTCGGAAGGATTTGAAAAATCTATTCGTCGGATAGGTAGTACTTTTAATTTGTTTAACTTGACCTGAGCCTGTGCGCGCCCTCTTTCTTTAGCTAATTCCTGATAAACAAAGGAAATTAACTTCGAATTTAGAAGTGACAAGACATATTTCAACGAATATTTTGTTCCCTTTTCTAAAACTGTAGAATGAACACTTCTTCCTGTGTATAGTTTGGCGTTGTCAATTGTTCCAATGATAACATCAGAAGTCTGCCTAGTTACAATTTTCTCTTTTGCATTTAGGATTTCTGCTCCAAATGCAACAACCTCATTGTTCTCGATCAAATCCTTATAGTTATGTCTAAGCCACCTTTTGTATAGAAATTCGTCATTGAATATGTATCTATTGAAATCTTCACCTTTTATATAGGGAATATCTCTCTTATGTTGTCGATTTCCCTGATACAGAATTCTTTGCTGTAGTTTACTTTTAGTCCTACTTTGCCATCCGACTCCTACCCTTTGGTAATTTATACCTGCGTCTTTTGTAATACAGATATCTTGAAGTTCAAAAGTGATTTTGGAATCCAGGATGTTCTTACAAATAGTATCTCCTGCAATCCAGTCTTTTTGAATCCACTCAGATTGAGGGATTGTTACAAAATGAAGTTTTCTCATCTCCAAATCACTTGGGACAGCTTCAGATGCTACTTTCATAAAACTTTGATTTCTCTCTTCACTATTATCATTTCTTCTAATTTTGAAGATCGAACTATAAACATCTACTACAAACACTTTATTGATCCCGAAATTGATTACTTCTACAATCTCAAAGTATGAAGTCATACAATATCGAAAATTTCGATATTTAGAACCTACAAAATACGTGTTGGGAAGAATGAAGCTTAAATCTCCTTTGTTTCTCAAAACAAATCGGCCTCTCTCTGTGAAAAATCTAAAGACATCGTTATTCCCACCTCCACCAGAACAGTAACCGAAGTTGACTAAGTATTCTTTTTCATCTTCTGAAAGAATATCTCCGTAGGGCGGATTTCCAACAATTACATCGAAGCCCTTTTGCTCCTTTGATTTTTCAGAATTGAAGACTTCAGGAAATTCAAATTCCCAGTTGAAGGGTCTTTTTTCTTCCGGCTGGTCAAATTGCTTCTTTAATGATTCATTAAGCTGGAAGTTTACTTTCTTTCTCAACTGGTCTATCTGCTTCATCAAATCCCGTTTTTCTCCATCATCTTCAGCCTCTTTTAATCTTCTTCTCAGCTCGATGTGTTCCGTAATTTCGTCTATGAATTTCTTCAAATCCTCTTTCTTCTCAATTCCCGAAATAAGAGAATTTCCCACTTTGACGTTTTGGTTCAAAATCAAAGGAAGTTTTTTGTCTCTCATCTTCTCAAAAGCTTTGATCACTAAATTTATGGTGGCGATTTCGCAAGCAGCGGGGTCCAAGTCTACACCATAGAGATGGTCTTCCAATATTCTCTTGGGATAATTGCTCACTCTTGGAGGAAGGTGTTTGAACTGCTCTTGTCGTTCAAACATGTCCGAGTTGCTATTTATCTTGGATAATTCAACCTGCTTATCGGTTATCCTTGAATTCAATCTTTCATAAAAACCGGCCAGAACGTCAAAAGCATAAATCAGAAACGAGCCAGAGCCACAGGCGGGGTCTATTATTTTCAAATCTTTGGCTTTTTCTCCAGCCTCCAATCCATATTGATCTTCCAAATCTTTTAGTTTGACTCCCAGGGTGTTATCCACGATGTAATGGACGATATAGGAAGGGGTGTAATAAATTCCAGCTTGCTTTCTCACTCTTTGGTCCACTTCCGCTTCTATCCTTCCGTTCTTCAAACTAAAGCGATAGCCCAAATAGCTTTCATAGGTTGCGCCCAAGATATCTGCGGTCATCTTTCTAAATGAGGTATGGCAAAGCTCTCTTATGATTCGTGCAAAAGTTGCATTGGAGATGAAAACTTTTTCACACGGATGCCCAGGGGCGAAAATGGTAGTGTTGTGTCTTTCGTCCATCATATGAGAAAGATCAATGAACTCTCTCAGGAGATAATCCTTCTTGGTGTAGTCTCCTTTATCCTCGTAGCTTCTTAATGAGATTTCAAGAATATTGTGAGTGCGTAAAACTTCTCTGTCATCCGCTATCTGAATAATTAGCAAACGAGAGAGTATTCTTTGGACAATGTGCATCAGTTGGTCAAAATCAAAATCTCCCTTTTCATTTTTTAGAATGTGATTATCACCATTCTCATTAAATATGTTCTGTGCTAAAGAGACTCGCCAATTTTTCAACTTCTCCAAAAAGTTCTTATCAATTTCCTCTTTCTCTATCTGTTCCTGCTGCCACTGTAAGCTTTTTCCTTTTACCTTTTCTCTTGAAAGAAGCAAGAGATCATTGAACTTCTCTAAATATTCTTCTGGCTTTCTGAAGGATAGAATTGTTCTCTCTTGGTCGGCGTTGAAGACATATAAACAATCGAAGTTGGTCAAAATCGCCCAGGGGATCTCTTTGCTTCGGGCATACTTGAAAGCTTGCTTTTCCTCTGGGGTTCTGTCGATCAGATCTGCCAATTCCTTCAAAGGCAGGGTCATCTGGGCTTGAGGATCTATTCTGTTTGTGGGGATTTTCCCAATCTTCTTTACTTCAACAAATATGACCGGTTCATTGTCTATCTTGAGTGCGATATCGGCGTAGCCGGCTCCTCGCACATAGGAATTGCGGTCATAAACAGTGGGGTCGAGAAAATCCCAGCCTAAGAGAGAGAATAGTTGAGAGACTAAAGTGGCTTCGATGTTAGCTTCGCTGGTGCTTTCGTCAGTTGTTTTGCGCTTCTGTATTAGGCTCTTTAGTTCTGCTTTGATTTCCTCAATGTCTTTCAATCATGTCTCCTTTTTAACAGACCAGATTACCTCTTCTCCTGTGTATATGTATCTTCGATTGTCCCTCTCTTATGAAAATGTCGGCAGTCCACTGACCGCCGCAAAAAATCGTGTGACGGCGGACAAAGTGTGGAAAACTCACAGCTTCCCCGATCTTAAGATGGCTATCACCAACCATATTCCCAACACTCCGGCAAAGATATAGCCCAATATTCCAATCAGTGAATAGCCGAAGAGTGTGTATTTGCTCTCCAGACGCATGATCAAGGACGAACCAACAATTATGGCCGCAATTATCAAAGCGAACGATAAGCGATTTGAGGCCCGGTCTATTTCCAGAATCAGCCTATCCAACCCCTTATGCTGAAAGGTGAAGGTGAGGTGACCTTTGGCCAGATTCTTGACGATTCTCTTTAGCTCAAAAGGAAGAGCGACCAGAAAGTCTCGCCAATCCACCGAGGCGGTGAACAGGTCTCTTAAGAGCGCCTTGGGCTTGAACTTCCGGTAGGCCAACTCTTTTACATAGGGTACTGCCTGGGTGACCAGATCATACTCCGGGTCAAGCATCCGGGCCACTTCTTCGTAGGTCATCAACGCCTTGGAGAACAACATTAGATCTGACTGGATGCGGATATCGTAGCGGTGAATTAGCTCGAAAGCCTCATTGATCAGAGTCTTCATGTCTAAGCGCGAAAGCGGGATCTTGTGGTATTTGTAAAGGAAATCGGCTATATCTGCTTCCAACGCCCGCAGGTTCACCCCTTCTCCCACCACCTCCACGTCCTGATACACTTTCACTATTCCACCCGGATGCCAGCTGACCACCGAGACCAAGAGATCTGCCAACTCGTTCATGGTGGTTTCCGAGAGACGTCCCATCATCCCGTAATCCACCGGGGCGATGATGTTCCCCTCTAGGGCGAAGAGATTTCCGGGGTGGGGATCGGCGTGGAAAAAACCATCCTCAAAAATCTGCTTGAACACCATTTGCCCGCCGATTTCGGCCAGGACTTTTTTGTCTATTCCTCTTTTTCCCAGCTCGGCTAAATTGGAGATCTTCACCCCGTCGATGAACTCCATGGTCAAAACCTTGGAGGTGGTCTTGTCCCAGAAGACATGGGGAACGAAAACAGATTTTTCCCCTTTGAAATTCTCTCTGAATACCTCGATATTCCTGGCCTCATTGTTGAAATCGATCTCCCGCCGAATGGATTTCCTAAACTCATCCGCTATTCCTCTCGGATCGTACTGCCTGGATTCAGGAACGTACTTTTCCAACAGGTTGACCAAATCCCGAAGGATATCCATATCGGCTTCAATAGTCTCCTTGATCCCCGGCCTTTGAACCTTGACCACCACGATCTTTCCATCTTTGGTCACAGCCTTGTGCACTTGGGATAGAGAGGCTGAGGCGATGGGCACGGTTTCAAAGGAGGAGAAATGCTCTTCTAAGGGGGCTTTAAGCTCTCTTTCCACTGTCTCCTTTACCTGGGCAAAGGGAAATGGCGCCACCTCGTCCTGGAGCTTGGTCAACTCCAATACCAACTCCAGCGGGATAATAAAAGGACGCATAGAGAGGACCTGACCCAACTTAACGAAGGTCGGGCCTAGTTCCTCTAAGGCCAATCGTATCCTTTGGGCATAGGTGAGTCTCTCGATTCCTTCGGCTTTCTTCAGCTCGCTTCTTTTTATCCGGAGCCGGGCGAAAATCCTCATCTTGCCCAGAACCTGACCGAAGCCATACTTTAGAAGCACCGATACGATCTGGCGATACCGCCTGAGACTTCGCGCTCTTCTTAGAAGGGGAATCCGCATGAAAAAGGGAATAGGATTTATCTTGGGCTGCTTTGTTGCGACCGATCCACTGCCTTCTGGCCCTTAGCCTGATGCGCAAAGTATATCAAATGCGGCATGCTTAGTCAACAGAAAAATCCCGTAGTGCAGCAGGGGCCAGCTGTCGACGGCAGAGAAAACCAGCATCTAACCTATAGTTAGGTGCCGGTTTCCTCGGATTCTTTGTTTGAACGGGGGTTGTCCAGACGAGCACCCGTCGGAGTGGGCGTCCGTGCACCCCTGTCCGGATGGGGCGGGGGTTCGACCCCCGCCCCGACATCGTATTGAATGAATAATCAATTATCATAAGCTGCTCCTCTTGCACGCTGCGTCCGCAACCAATCATGCGCGTACCACATTCACCATGTCTGTCTTTTTATTGTGGCGTGACGGTTGATAAGTTTATATATTCATTTTGAAATGCCAAAAGGATTATCACTGCTTCACCAAAATCGAGGTAAAGAACTATGAATTCACCGAACAGCAAGCCCAAGAACGAAAAAGAGAAGGAAAAGAAGGAAACTCACCCCCCCAGCCATTCTGCCCCGCCCTCCAACTTCATCCGGGAAATCATCACCGAGGATCTGAAGACCAATAAATGGGGTGGCCGGGTTCATACCCGTTTTCCACCCGAACCGAATGGTTATCTGCACATCGGGCATGCCAAATCCATCTGCCTTAATTTCGGCATGGCGGCTGAATTCGGAGGAAAGTGCAATCTGCGCTTCGATGACACCAATCCCAGCAAAGAAGAAGTTGAATATGTGGAATCGATCAAAGAAGACGTCCGCTGGCTGGGATTCGATTGGGAAGACCGGTTGTTGTACGCTTCAGACTACTTTGAGCAAATGTATCAGTACGCCGTCCAGCTGGTCAAAGATGGCAAGGCTTACGTTTGCGATTTAAGCGCGGACGAAATAAGGGAATACCGGGGCACATTGACTGAGCCGGGCAAAAACAGTCCTTACAGAAACCGCTCTATGCAAGAGAACCTGGACTTGTTTCAGCGTATGCGAGCAGGAGAGTTCCCGGACCTCTCACGGGTACTGCGGGCAAAGATCGACATGGCATCTCCCAATCTAAACATGCGCGATCCGGTGATGTATCGCATTGTGCATGCGGAACATCACCGCACCGGCAGCCAATGGTGTATTTATCCCACTTACGATTGGGCACATGGACTGGAGGACTCCATCGAGCGGATCACCCATTCGATCTGTACCCTTGAATTTGAAGACCACCGTCCCCTATACGACTGGTACCTGGATCAATTGGGAGCATATCATCCTCAGCAAATTGAATTTGCCCGGCTCAATCTCAACTACACGGTGATGAGCAAGCGCAAACTTCTGAGGCTGGCGCAGGAAGGATATGTCTCCGGATGGGACGATCCCCGGATGCCCACCATATGCGGTCTGCGGAGACGCGGCTACACACCGGAGTCCATCCGCACTTTCTGTGAGCGCATCGGTGTGGGAAAAAGGGATAGTGTGGTGGACATTGCATTGTTGGAACACTGTCTACGTGAAGACTTAAACAAGCGCGCCCCGCGGGTGATGGCGGTATTGCATCCGCTTAAGGTGATCATAGAAAACTATCCGGAAGGTCAGGTGGAGGAGCTGGATGCAGTGAACAACCCGGAGGATGCAAGCACGGGAACGAGGATAATCCCGTTTTCACGCAGGTTGTATATCGAAAAAGATGATTTTCGGGAAGTGCCACCCAAAGGGTTTTTCCGATTGACTCCCGGCGGTGAGGTTCGCCTGAAACACGCCTATATGATCAAATGTGAAAGTGTGGTTAAGGACGAAAGAACCGGTGAAGTGATCGAGCTACATTGCAGTTATGACCCGGAGACCAAAAGTGGCGGAGCCAAAGCCGGGCGCAAGGTCAAAAGCACGCTGCACTGGGTCTCGGCTGACCATGCCCTTGAGGCCGAAGTGCGGTTGTATGATCATCTCTTTCTTACCCCACATCCGGACGACGTCCCAGACGGTTCGGATTTCAAAGTGAATTTAAATCCGAATTCGTTACAGACATTGACCTCGTGCAAGATCGAACCAGGTCTGAAAGGAGCGAAACCGGGAAGTCGTTATCAGTTCTTGAGGATGGGCTATTTCTGCGTCGACTCAGACTCATCCGGCAAAAGAGTCGTATTCAATCGAACAGTAACGTTGCAGGATGAATGGGCGAAGATGGAAAAGAAGCAGAAAGCAAACAAGTAGATCCGGAACCGTAAGCTCCCAATAGGCTATCTACTGAACCAGGAGGTAACCCAAAAAAGCGTAGTGGAAGCCAGGAAGGAGATATTCATCATGGAATACAGTTCCACCGATTCAAAGATCAACCGCATTGCGTTTATCGGCAACTACTTGCCGCGCCAGTGCGGCATCGCCACGTTCACCACCGACTTATGTGAAGCCATCGCTGCCGAATATGCCGGGACAAAGTGCATAGCCCTGCCCGTTAACGATATAGAGACCGGCTACGCCTATCCGCCCCGCGTTCGATTTGAACTGACAGAGAAGGATATTGACTCGTATCGACGCGCTGCCGACTTCCTGAACATCAACAATGTAGACTTAGTGTGCCTGCAATTCGAGTATGGCATCTTCGGTGGGCGGGCGGGAAGCCACATCCTCGCTCTCTTGCGTGAATTACGCATGCCCATCGTTACAACCTTGCACACCATTCTGCACGACCCCGACCCCGATCAGCGCCGGGTGTTGGAAGAAGTCGCGGCTCTATCCGATCGGTTGGTCGTCATGAGTGAGCGCGGCGTGGAATTCTTGCGTGAGGTCTATCGGGTGCGGACGGAGAAGGTTGATCTCATCCCCCATGGAATCCCCGATGTACCATTTGTTGACCCGAGTTTTCACAAAGACCTGTTTGGAGTCGAGGGCAAAATCGTGTTGCTCAGTTTTGGATTGCTGTCTGCGAACAAAGGGATCGAAAATGTCATCGCCGCCCTGCCCATGATTGTGGCACGTTATCCGAACGTGGTCTACATTATACTCGGCGCGACCCATCCCCACGTTGTACGGAACGAAGGCGAAACATATCGACTGTCCCTGCAATGGATGGCTCAGGAGAAAGGCGTGGAAGGCAACGTGATCTTCTACAACCGTTTTGTGAGTTTGGAGGAATTAGTTGAGTTCATCGGCGCAGCGGACATTTACATCACGCCCTATCTCAACCAGGCGCAGATCGTCTCCGGCACACTGGCTTACACCCTGGGAGCGGGCAAAGCCGTGATTTCGACACCCTATTGGTATGCGGAAGAGATGCTGGCCGAGGAACGGGGAGCGCTGGTGCCGTTCCGCGATCCGACGGCTTTAGCCGAGCAAGTGATTGACCTGTTGGACAACGAAGCCAAGCGTCACGCCATGCGCAAGCGCGCCTATCTATTTGGGCGGGCGATGATTTGGCCGCAGGTGGCGCGCCGTTACATGGAGAGTTTTGAACGTGCCCGCGGTGAACGCCGGCATTTTACCCCTTCCGGCTTTGCGGTCAAACCGATCGACAAACGTCCGGGCGAACTGCCGCCCCTCAAACTCGATCACCTACACCGCATGACGGACGGGACTGGCATGTTGCAACATGCCAGTTTCACGGTGCCCAACTATCGTGAGGGCTACAGCATCGACGACAACGCCCGGGCGCTGATCGTGAGCATTCTTCTGGAGGAACTGGGCAACAGCGAAGCCTTCGAACTGGCTTCCCGTTATCTCGCCTTCATCTGGTACGCCTTTAATGCTGAGATCGGACGCTTTCGCAACTCTATGGATTACCAGCGCAACTGGCTGGAAGAGAGCGGGTCAGACGACAGCCACGGTCGCACCTTGTGGGCGTTGGGTACCGTATTGGGCCGCTCTAACACACCGGCACTTCAGAGTATGGCCGGCTGGGTATTTGAGCAGGCTTTGCCCGCCATTTTCAATACCACCAGCCCCCGAGCCTGGGCTTTTGCGCTCATCGGTATCCACGAGTATCTACGGCGGTTTGCCGGTGACCGCAAGGCTAGCCGAGTCCGCGAGGAATTAGCCGGGCGATTGCTAACGTTGTATCAAAGCAGCCGCTCGGATGAATGGCACTGGTATGAAGATGGGTTAACCTATTGCAACGCCGCGCTGCCACAAGCCATGCTCATGTGCGGCCAATGGATCCCGAATAACGCCATGACCGAAACCGGGTTGGAGTCACTCAGTTGGCTGACCGACTTACAGCGCGATGATACGGCTGGGGGTCATTTTGTCCCCATCGGATCCAACGGTTTTTATAAGCGGGGCGGCGAGCGAGCCCGGTTCGATCAACAGCCGGTGGAAGCACAAGCCACGGTCTCCGCCTGCCTCGAAGCCTACCGGATCACGAGCGACAAGCGCTGGCGCAAGGAGGCCCGACGCGCCTTTGAGTGGTTCCTGGGGCACAACGACCTGAACCTGCCCATCTATGACCCGACGACCGGCGGTTGTCGAGATGGTCTCCATCCCGACCGCCCGAACGAGAATCAGGGCGCGGAGTCTACGCTGGCCTTTCTCCAGTCCTTGCTGGAACTGCGCCTAACTGAGAACGCTCTTCTATCTGTGGAGACACGACCACAATGAACAATCAACATCCCGAACTCTTTCACCGTCATAAACTCAATCCGATCCTGACCGCCGCCGATTGGCCCTATCCGGTCAATAGCGTGTTTAACCCCGGTGCCACCTTGCTGCCCGATGGGTCCACTCTACTATTGTGCCGGGTGGAAGACCGGCGCGGCCATTCCCATTTTTGCGCGGCTCGTTCAACCAACGGTGTAGACGGCTGGCAGATTGACCCCCAACCCACCCTATTGCCAGATCCCGAACATTTTCCCGAGGAACTGTGGGGCATTGAAGATGCGCGGATCACTTTCATCCCGGAACTAAGCAAGTATGCCATCGTCTATACCGCCTTCACGCGCGACGGACCCGGTGTGGCGCTTGCGTTCACGGAAGATTTCCAGCACTTTGAGCGCTATGGGGTGATCATGCAGCCGGAAGATAAAGATGCGGCCCTGTTGCCTCATCGTATTGGCGGCAGTTGGGCTTTGATCCATCGCCCGGTCAGCGCTCCTAGAGCGCACATGTGGATGTCCTATTCGCCCGACCTGCGCCACTGGGGCAGCCACAAGCTGATGTTGGAAGCCCGCCGCGGTGGGTGGTGGGATGCGAATAAAATCGGCCTCTCACCCCCGCCCATCGAAACCCCGCAGGGTTGGCTGGTGATTTACCACGGTGTGCGGATGACAGCGGCTGGCGGTCTTTATCGACTCGGACTCGCTCTGTTTGATTTGCACACACCGGAACGTTGCCTAAAGCGCAGTGACGAGTGGGTCTTTGGCCCGGAAGAACCCTACGAGCGGCACGGGGACGTGGACAAAGTTGTCTTTCCTTGTGGCTGCACCATTGCCCCCGATGGCGACACCCTCAACCTGTATTACGGCGCGGCGGATTCGAGCATTGCCCTGGCCAGCGGCAGCGTTCGCGCCATTCTTGAGTGGCTTGAGCAAAGCAGATACCGAACTCTCTAACTATGCTATCATGCTGGAGTGATCAAGTTTTTCAAGGAGAAGGCGACCGAGGACATCTTCAACAGCGTGAATCGCAAGCATGAACAACCCGAGCACCGAGAGGATCGTTTGGCTGACTTATCATAGACCGATACCAGTTAGAAAGATTGGGATATTTCTGTGTTGATCTCGATTCAGAAAAAGGAAGACTTATCTTTAATCGTACAGTAACCTTAAGGGACGAATGGGTAGGGATGGAGAAGAAGCAGAAATTGAGATAATTTAGTGACATATACTAAGTGAAAAGGGGTAAAACTATGGATGAAGAAGAAATCGCTGAAAAGATTAGATACATATTAGAGCCGGTGGGACAAAAACCACCTTTGTTCTATCGCGCAAAGGAGACCAGTGGAGCTTCAGGAAGAGTCCTTGAATTTAGCAATGAACAAGTGGAATTGCTTTTGGCGTTAGAATCCAAAATAGACTCTCAACCAAACAAAGACTCTTTTTGGCAGTTGCTTGGACAAAATTTTATATGGCCTGTTCCAAGCATCTTGAAAAATATTCTTTTGTCAGTGCCCAAAAGAAAAGCATTATTGCTTGCTAGACAACACTGTGATATCACAGCAATGGTTTACATTAAATCAGCCAGAACAGACAAGGTTTTGGATGGTTTACTTGAGCGAATCAAAGATTATGGCTCGATAAATGAAGCAACCAATAAAATTGTTTCATGTTTACACACGGTTGCATTTTATGAACATTATTTGTTTTCGGATGATCAACTGAAGAAAATCGAATTGATAGTCAACAAGTTACAAGATTGCATCAACAACGCATCTTCCTTAGAGAAAAAGCAACAGGAGCAGGGACTTGATCTGTCTAAATTTTTAGGACTACCAGTTGGTCAGACAATGCCTCCATTGCCTTCAAACAGTGATATTAGAACATCAAAGAACATTATTGAGCTAGTAAATAGTGTTCTGGTGAAGATCAGATTTGAACGTACCAAACAAGAACTGAGAGGGGTAAGCTCAGAAATAAATCAGGACAAGGAGCATTTAATCAAACGATACGGGGACCTAGGACTTGACAAGAAACTGATAGAAGCTATCGAAGGGATAGACATCGAGATCGAAGAAACGGGGTCTAAATTCGAGTTCTCCAAAAGAATCGGATTTGTTCGGAATATATATGAGGAATCGTTACGTCAGTTTGCCATAAAGATTCGGAACGCTACGGGAGTGGCTATACCCAAATGGACGGATAATAAAGGAAAGATGGGAGAAGCGATAGATTACTTTAAACATGTTAAGTTTATCTCTGACAAAGAAGAAAAACTGCTTACAGGATTTTCAGGTGTTATTTCTGATACTGGTTCCCATAGTCTGACCTCGGAAAGGTATGAGGTAAGAATAGCCAAAAATATATTGGTGGAAATCTGCTCTTACCTAGTCGATAAGATTGACAATTATCTAAAGGCTTCGCCCAAAGGCAAACCTTGATTAGGCAAGTCAGGAGCGCAGCGCTCCTGGCCTACAACTGATGCCGATCAGATAAGATCACCCTCCCCCTACCCCCTCCCATCAAGGGAGGGGGACACAAATCCTCTCCCCTGGTGGGAGAGGAAAAAAGAGAGGGGGAAAGATGAAACACCATAATAATGCCAGGAGCGCAAGGCTCATGGCTCATCAATAGGAGGTAGCATGATAAAATCAATGACAGTGACTTTGCTTCTGGGAGGGATTTTGCTCGTGGCCGGCTGCAGCAAAGACAAACAAGAGGTATCTAAGAAGACCGAGGTTTCGGCCGAGCCAAAGGTAGTGGAGCTTACTGTTCCGAATTCGACACCGCTTGTAGTTACTCTGGCCGACACCGTGCAGACCAACAAAAACCAGATCGGCGACCGCTTTACGGGCCGGGTAGCCATGCCCGTGGAGGCGGCAGGCAAGACGGTCATTCCGCAGGGCGCAAAAGTCAATTTGGTAATCACGAAGCTGGTCAAAGGGGGAACTTTAAAAACGCCACCCGAAATCGGATTTACGGTCGAGAATATCACTCTGTCGGACGGCAAGAGCTACAATGTGGCTACGAATCAGATTTACAGGAAAGGGAGGAGTCACACCGATCGTGAAGTCGGAATGATCGGCGGTGGGGCGGCCGCCGGCGCGATTATCGGCGCCATAGCCGGTAAGGGGAAAGGAGCCGCCATCGGAGCGGCGGCCGGAACCGGTGCCGCAGCGCTTACCGGACGGGAGAACTTGAAGTATGTCCCCGGTCAATCCGTAACGTTCATTTTGACCCAACCGCTGACCGTGACCGTATCTCAGAAGTGATTCCATTTGCGCCAGACCAGGGTTGCAGCTCGAGACAGATGAGTAGCCAGGGAGCGCAGGGTTCCTGATCTACAACTGATCCCGACGACATAAGATCACCCTCCCCCTGCCCCCTCCCATCAAGGGAGGGGGGACGAGTCCTCTCCCCTGGTGGGAGAGGAAAAAGGAGAGGGGGAAAGATGAAATACCATATTAATGTCAGGAGCGCAGAGCTCTTGGCCTACAACTGATGCCGACCACACAAGATCATCCTCCCCCTACCCCCTCCCACTTTTGTAGTGAGCTTGTCGAACTATCAAGGGAGGGGGGACGAGTCCTCTCCCCTGGTGGGAGAGGAAAAAGGAGAGGGGGAAAGGAAGATGAAACGCCACAGTAAGAAAGAATCACATGGCTTCTGACCTGTGGACTGAAAGGAAAAGGTGCCGACAGAGCACCAGTGGACAAGGAAAACAAGGTGGCGAGGACGGAGACGACGCCGGGTATGGTTAACCAAAAGTTTTTGAGCTCAGTTGTCCATAAGAGTGCTGTACCGATTCTACTATTTGTAGTTTCTTTATCAGTAAGGCTGATATATCTCTTCGAGCTCCAGGCCAAAAGCCCTTTTGCGGGTTATCTCTATCTGGATGCCTTTCGATACAATAGTTGGGCACAAAGCATTGCGTTCGGGGTAGAGCACGCAATTGAGCCTACCTTTCGCGCACCACTCTATCCTACATTCCTCGCCGCGATTTTCAAAGTATTTGGATATGATCTATTCCTGGCCAGATTTATGCAGATTCTTGTCAGTGCCTTAGTCTGTGTGATGATCTATTTCGTTGCGTTGAGAATATTTGATAGAAGGATTGCCATCATAAGTTCGCTCCTCGGTGCACTCTACGGACCGTTTCTCTATTGGGCCGGTGAGATTTCATTTGTCACTCTCATTGTCTTCCTTGATCTGGTGATGTTACTCATCCTGCTAAATGCATTTGACCAGCCGAGAAAACTGTACTGGCTGCTTGGTGGTGTGGTATTGGGCTTGTCCAGCATCGCCCGCCCAAACGTGCTGATTTTCATCCCCTGGGTCATGGTCCTTATTTTCTTGATGAATAAGTTCAGAGAAACTAGCCCGACCAAGAAGGCGCGATTTGTTTATGCGGTGTGTTTTTTGGCAGGGGCTTTTGTCGTGATTTCACCGGTTACCATCAGCAATTACGTTGCTGCGAAAGATTTTGTATTAATATCTTCCCAAGGGGGGATAAACTTCTACATGGGAAACAATCCGGACGCGGATGGTAAGACCGCCCAGCCGCCGGCCAGAGTGGCAACACACGGCGAATTCCTCGACGACGCCTACGTAGCCTCAGTGGCACTGGCAGAGGAGGCCGTTGGTGTGCCTCTCAAGCCTTCACAGGTATCACAGTTCTGGTATGCCAAAGGAGTCAAGTTCATTCTCGACCGACCGGGCGAGTGGATCAGACTGATGGGCAGGAAACTCGCATACTTCTGGACGGGGGTTGAAGTTACAAATAACGAAGACACTTACTACTTTACGCGTTTTTCGAGCGTGCTAAGACTGCTTTTGTGGAATGAGGGCGTGGCGTTCCCGTTCGGCATAATCTGTCCCCTCGCCTTAGTCGGCATAGTAGTCTCGCGCAAGTCTTGGCGCAGACTCTTGCCGGTTTATGGATACCTATTCCTCTACATGGTGTCGGTGGTGCTCTTTTTTGTGTGTGGAAGATACCGGTTGCCTGTCCTACCGATTCTCTTGGTATTTGCCGGCTACACGATACACTATGGTGTGGAGCGACTCAAGGCTCGTCAATACAAATCGTTTACCTATTGTCTGGCGGGCATAATGGTAATTGGCGTATTGGCGAACGTTGATCTAGACGGAGTAACTGATCACAATCGGGCGCGGGCACATCTTTACGGGGCTCACGCATATGAGGTCCTGAAGAATTACCAATCGGCCATTAGAGAATATGGAGAAGCGATCAGGCTCGTGCCGGACGACATTGAGGCCATACATGGACTGGGTATCGTGTATATGGATATGCGCCAATACAGCTTGGCCGAGCAAATGCTCAAAAAGGTGCTCGGAATCGACCCAAACCTGTCACCTGCACATTTCAATCTTGGCTCGGTGTATGTTGCACAGAGTAAGTATCCAGAGGCGATAGGCGAATACGAAGCTGCGCTGGAAATTGACCCCAGCTATGAACGGGCCGCGGTTTGGGCGGCGCTGGTTCACGAGAGATTAGGGCAGATGGACCAGGCACTCAAAAAATGGGAGAGGGTTTTGCAAATCAACCCAGATAACCAGCAGGCTAAGTCGAAGATAGAGGAGGCAAAACACGGGGCGGAATAATGTCGGGAGCGCAGGGCTTCTGATCTACGGACTGAGCAATCGTGTTGGAGCACGGTGGAGTTTAAGGAAATAAAAGAGAGCTTAGAAGAAATGAAGCAAATATAAATCCAAAATGCTAATTGGAAGACGGGTGGAAAAAGTGAGAAAGATGAGAGAGATAGTTCCTTATGAGAGAATTGAGCAACGTATTCTGTTGGTCCGAGGGCAAAAAGTCATGCTGGATGCAGACCTTGCGGTGCTCTACGGCGTTAAGACTAAAAGATTGAAAGAACAGGTTCGGCGTAATCTCGACCGTTTCCCCCCGGACTTTATGTTTGAGTTAACACCGGAAGAGAAGGGGGAGGTGGTCGCAAATTGCGACCACCTCAAAAGGCTTAAGTTCTCAGCCTATCTACCTTACGCCTTCACAGAACATGGCGCGCTTATGCTGGCAAATGTGCTAAACAGCTCGAGAGCAGTTCAGGTCAGTCTTCAGATTGTCCGCACCTTTGTTCGTCTCCGTCAGTTGCTCGCTACTAATGCCGAGCTTGCTCGAAAGCTGGGAGCGCTCGAAGATAAATATGACCAGCAGTTCAAAGTCGTATTCGATGCAATCCGAAAACTACTCCAACCTGCAGAAGAGCCCAAACGCCAGATTGGATTCAGAATCAAGGAAGCGAAGGTGGGTCATTCTACTCACAAAAAGAAAACTCAAGCAGGGTATGTCAGGAGCGCAGGGCTTCTGATCTACGACTTGACAATCGATTACTTTTTGCCGTTAATTGGGATTGAAAGTGTCCAAATCTGGATCCAATGGAGATGCAACATAACCGTCTAATTGACCCATAACTCGATATAACCTATGAATCAGAAAAACTTTGCCATTACCGGTGTGGCGGGCTATATAGCCCCGCGTCACCTCAAAGCCATCAAGGAGAGCGGCGGTCGCTTGGTGGCGGCAGTAGATCCGCATGATTCCGCCGGCATACTGGACAGCTACTTCGAAGGGGTGCAATTCTTCAGAGAGTTTGAGAGATTCGACCGGCATATCGAAAAGCTTCGCCGCCTGGGGGAAGACAACAAGCGGGTACATTACGTGAGCATTTGCTCACCCAATTACCTGCATGACGCCCATGCCCGGTTTGCCTTGCGAGTGGGTGCTGATGCCATTTGCGAGAAACCGGTGGTGCTCAATCCCTGGAATATCGAGCCTCTCCAGGAGCTGGAGGAGGAAAGCGGTAAAAGGATTTATACGGTTCTTCAATTGCGTGTACATCCTTCCCTGATGGCTCTGAAAGGGAAATTCGAAAACAAGCGTAAAACCACCAAGAAGAATATCGAGCTTACCTACGTCACCTCCCGCGGACCGTGGTATCTTGCCTCCTGGAAGGGCCAGCTCGATCGGTCCGGTGGACTGGCTACTAACATCGGTATTCATTTTTTCGATCTCTTGATATGGTTGTTCGGCAAAGTTGAGCATAGCGAAGTCCATATCGCCACGCCGACCAAGACTGGTGGCTATTTGGAGCTTAAGGGTGCCCGGGTGAAATGGTTTCTGTCCATCGACAAAGAGGACCTACCACAAGATTGCCGGAAGAATGACAAAAGGACGCACCGCTCGATCCTTCTGGACGGAGAAGAAATAGAGTTTTCGGAAGGGTTCACCGATCTGCATACCATAGTTTATCGGGAGATCCTGGCAGGAAAGGGATTTGGCTTAGAAGATGCCCTGCCTTCGATAGTTCTGGCTCACGACATCCGCAATGCCACCGCTATTGGCATAAACCAGAACTCGCATCCATTCTTGAAAAAGATTAAATGATTTTAGATCAAGCAGCTGGGGCAACTGGGGAATCACCAGTCACTCCGTCGGGAGCGCAGGGTTCCTGACTTGCCGTCTGAGGAGTTATCATGGCGAAAGACATCAATTTGCTGGCTTACTGTGGTTTGTATTGTGGTGCATGCAGTTTCAAGGTGGCATTTGACGAAAAGAATCGGCAGCATATAAAGAACATGCCATCAAAATATGATCAGTACAAAAATGCCGAACTTGAATTCTGTCCCGGTTGCCGTTTGGATAAACAACGCGGAAGCTGCAAAATCCGGAATTGTGCAATGAGCAAGGATTTGACCAACTGCGGTGAATGCATCGATTTTCCGTGTGCCATCTTGAAAGAGTTTAATTACGACGGCATGCCGCATCATGCAGATTGCATTTCGAATCTGATGATGGTCAAAGAAAAGGGGATCGATTACTTTTTGGATTATCAAGAGAAACATTGGACCTGCACCTGTGGAGCGAAAACATCGTGGTATCTAAAGAATTGCGTAAGCTGCGATGGAAAACTGTAGTAATCTTATGACAAGTAGTTAGGAACTATTAACCACCTTGGCCCCCTTTGACAGCGGGACAATCTCCGAACCGGTCGGATCCCCTGACCTAATAGGTGATGGGCGAGGATGACTCACCAAGTCGGGGGACCCGGCGGGCGAAACAAAGAACCCAACGAAAGGAATGAGAGGTTTTGAAAGATGGAGACAAATGAGACACAAACAGAAGAGAGGCGGTGGACTCGTGGTTTCTTAGGTTTTACGGGATTTGTAGGTTTTCAGGCGTTTACCTATCATGAACCCTGGCAGTTATTCTTCTTCTGCATGTTCGCTCTCTTTACCGATTTTAGATATCTCAAAAAGGAGCTGGGGTATTTGGGATACCTTGGGTTTGTAGGTGGTATCATAGCAGTTTTGGGTGTCTTGGGAGTCTTCAAGGTTTAAAACAGGAGCAAAACCTAAAGCGTCGGGATACATAGCTCAATTATCGGGTGCGCAAGGCTTCTGACTTACAATACTGATACTTTTACCTCACCCTCTGGCTCCCCCTCTCCTTAATCAAGTTGAAAATCCCGCCACAGGCGGGGGAGAGGGGGACTAAGGGGGAGAGGTTTTATAGGCGGATAGATAAAAAACACATAGTCCTGATCTATAGATTGGCACAACACAAGACAGTATAGAATGAGGGAAATCGAGATGAAAAAGAATAGAAGAATCCGGAAAGTCATTAAGAGCAAACCCACCATCGAGGGAGCCGGTGTCCACTTAAAGAGAGCATTTGGTTTTAGCGAGGTGCCTTCCATGGATCCGTTCCTGCTCCTGGATGATTTTCGCTCAGACGATCCGCGGCATTACCTCAAGGGCTTTCCGTGGCATCCGCATCGCGGAATCGAAACCATTACATACGTCCTTGGCGGAAAAGTGGAACACGGAGACAGCATGGGAAACAGTGGCGTGATCGGCTCCGGCGACGTGCAGTGGATGACAGCGGGGAGCGGCATCATCCATCAGGAGATGCCGAAGGGGGATGAGAAAGGCTACATGGGGGGTTTCCAACTGTGGGCTAATCTCCCGGCATCTCATAAGATGATGGACCCTCGGTATCGTGACGTGAAAAGCCATCAGATACCGGAAATCTCCGCAGAGGGCGGTGCGACCATCAGAATCATCTGCGGCCAGGTTCAAGGGACAAAAGGACCAGTCCGGGATATCATCACCGATCCAGAATATCTTGATGTAACCGTCCTTTTGGGAACAGAGTTCGTTCACCCCACCAAACCCGGGCACAAGGTTTTGGCATATGTTATCGAAGGGAAGGCATACTTCTGCCAGGAGAAGAAACCGTTCGCCTACGAGGTCGAAGGAGCCAATTACTTCGACATCCAAAGGAATTCCTTTATGACTAAGGGGAATCTTGTTCTGTTCGATGACGGGGAACAAATAGTCGTTTCCACTGAGGCTGAACCGGTTCGCTTTCTCCTCATATCCGGAAAGCCCATAGGTGAGCCGGTCGCCTGGTATGGCCCCATCGTGATGAACACGCGGGAGGAACTGCGGATCGCCTTTGAGGAGTATGACAACGGCACATTCATCAAACGCAAGAATGCATGACTCATCTCAGGGCATAACGATCCAAGTGAGCTTACAAGTTGGTCAGAGGCGCATCACTCCTGACAGTCTGTTCTTGGGTTGATTAAGTGGAAATGAAGAATAGTCTCGAAAGGACTCGAAATGTATGAACACCGTTCCCAGCCATTGCTACCGAGACGTCTGTTCATCCGACGGGTAGCTTGGCATGTCCTATCTGCGTTGGCGGTGATTTTTGGATCATTGGTCATCGGGATCATTGGTTACCATATCACCGAGGGGCTCTCCTGGCTCGACTCCTTGCTGAATGCCTCCATGATCTTAGGCGGCATGGGACCGGTCAACGGTCTCCATACCAATGGTGGTAAGCTATTCGCATCTTTCTATGCCCTCTTTGCCGGCATTATGTTCTTGGTAACTGTCGCCATCCTGGTGGCACCAGTTGTTCATCGGTTTCTGCACCGTTTGCATCTGGATGGAGAAGAAGAGTAAAGCAATAGATCGTGGATTTTGACATGAATGATCTTGATCTGGAAATAGCAAAAAGGAGGTTCAACCATGACCCCAGGGATCACGCAGAAAAAGAAGATCATTTTAGTTGGGATGGATTTCTTTGGCAATCCCTACGAAAAAGCTGGCGGATGGTCCGAGCAAAATGCGATCGGACAGCTTTGGAAGAGGTTCGAGAGCTTCTACCAGAACAAGAAAGATTCAATAAAACACTCAGTGTCAGAATCGGGATACGAATTGTGGATCGATTTCGAAGAAGAGAAGGAAACCAAGAATAAATACATCTTCGTCGGTGTAGAAGTCGAGAAGATTGACGCCCTTCCACTTGAGCTTATAGCAAAGATACTACCTGAGACGCGATACGCCGTTTTCACTTTGAAAGGACAAGAGATCAAATCGGATTGGCCAAACCAGATCTGGCATCAGTGGATACCTGAAGCAGGATTGGAAACTTCATTTAACTTCCTAATAGAGTACTATGACAGCCAGCGGTTCAAGGGGATGGGTAATCCCGATTCCGAATTGGATATTTATGTGCCAATTCGATGACAATTATTTCAACAGCTAAGTTAGGAGACACTCCTGACGCAAAAGAAACCGGACCATCTCCAGATGTTAGGAATGCAGGGCTTTTGACATATACGATAGATGCCTATTACTTCACCCCCTTTGCATATGCATCTTCGATCTCCCTCCTCTCCGCGAAACGAAGAGGGGGATTAAGGGAGGAAGGTTTTGTGCGCTTATTCCTGTTACAACGATTGAGATAAAGCAAGGGACTAACCTTGAAACGAATTCGTCTAATTCACTGGAACTCCGAGGAAGCGAAAAAGCAGGTAGAGTGCCTTAAAGAAATAGGTTATCAAGTGGTCTACGAGTTACCAAAAGGACCCGACTTCCTGCGCGAACTGGGTAATAATCCTCCAGACGCAGTGGTCATTGACTTGTGTCGATTGCCATCCCAGGGACGGGATATGGCCTTGGCTATTCGGCATCAGAAGAGCACGCGCCATTTGCCCTTGGTCTTCGTCGGTGGCGAGGAGGAAAAGGTGGCACGTATCCGGGAGCACCTGCCCGATGCGGTTTACACCGCCTGGAGCCAGATTCATGGCGTCTTGAGACACGCCATTGCCCATCCTCCGGAGGAGCCGGTAGTACCCCGGTCGGTCTTCGACGGTTACTCGGGCACGCCACTTGCCAAGAAGCTGGGCATCAAGCCGAACTCGGTGGTCGTTTTGTGCAATGCACCAAAGCATTTCGAGAAGACACTCGGCCCTTTGCCCGATGGAGCAATGCTTCGTAGGAGAAACAGTGGCGCACGCCATCTGACCGTCTGGTTTGCCAAATCCCTTAAGGATTTGGAAAGTGATATCAAGAAGCTGGTCAAGGATGCCGAGAAAGGCGGTGTCTGGATCGTCTGGCCCAAAAAGGCATCAGGTATCGTCACAGACCTCACGCAGAACTCCGTGCGTCAAACTGGCCTTGCGGTAGGACTGGTCGATTACAAGATTTGTTCCATTGATGCAGCCTGGTCCGGGCTGTTGTTCACGCGACGCAAGTCTAAGTGATGTCGGCTAACGACCTCACATGAAAACGAAATCCGAAAGAACGTCTGGGGTTTCTCCCTCTACTCAGAGGGTAAAGAACATCATCCGACAAATACCCCAAGGCAAAGTCGCCACCTACGGGCAAATCGCGGCGCTGGCAGGCAATCCTCGTGCCGCTCGTCAGGTGGTGTGGATACTGCATTCTTCCGCTGAGAAGGACAGACTACCCTGGCACCGGGTTATCAACAGCAGAGGGCGGATTTCCTTGAAGCCAAACTATGGTTATGAAATTCAAAAGGAGCTGCTTGGCAAGGAAGGCCTGAAATTCGACAAAAACGACAACATAGATTTCCGCCGCTATCTCTGGTCGCCCTCCTGCAGTGCCTGGAGACCTAAGCCACCCACGTCGGCAGCCCCGCGCTCCTGATTGCAGGGCGACTGTTTGCCGCGCATCGAAGGGATCGTTAGAACGACCAATTGACGATGGGGAAGACCGGGAATTGCCCTCCCTGCCGGATGATGTTCACCAGTCCTATTTGCAGGCCCTTTGCGCTCTTGGCATAGTTGACAAAGCCCAGTTGGAATCCACTCATGTAATCGGCGTAGTTCACCCACCCTAACTGGAATCCTTCAAATTTCTTGCTGGTGACATTCACTGCACAGTCCTGCCAGCCGGCGAAATCGGAATCGGAAAGACCAACCAGACCATACTGCAGCCCTTTGAACTTGCCGGTGGTGGTGTGATTAACCAACCCCACATCCAGTCCCGTGACCGAGACGTTGCTGCCGTAAAGCAGGTTAAGACGGATTCCGGTGATGGAGTACTTTTCCGGGAAGATCTGAATGGGCGCTACCAGGGCTAGTTGAATCGGTCTGGTCTGGGCTAGCACTGGCGCTGCGGTCAGAATGAACACGCAGACGGCAAACAGCAAAAGAGTACAACGTTTGCTGGCCATTTTTCCCTCCTCTCCTGAAGATTAAGGTTAACTTGAGCAAACCTCCTTGAAATCGGAAGTCAGAATTTCCGTGCTCCTTACACACACATGCGTTGGCAGGGCCGAGAAGCAATTCACTTCTATTCCTTCGCAGGTTTTGTCTGTTGATTCAAGAATTCCCTCATTCCAGAAAAAATATCGAGAAGACTCTTTCTCTTGCGCTCTGCTTGGATGTCTTTTTCATATTTTAGTTCATTAAGTTCTTTCACATACTCCTCTATCTTCTCCTTTGAGAATTCCTCATTGAATAAAAAAAATGCCAAATCAAATGTATTTTTCAGTTCTACTTCTGTTTCTGACTTAAGTGTTTCCCACATTTTAGATTCGTCTTGACTTACGTTCTCCTTCGATGATCCAACATAATGAGATTTTATTCTACCAAAGATACCAAAATTCCAATTACGCTCAATTAACGATTGAATCCTGCTTTCACCATAAGGTGATATAACGAACATTAAGATCTTTGCCCATGTTATGGGGTCCACCTCAGGAAACAAGTATTTAGTCGCGTTATCCATCTTCTTGTCAAACTGTCCTTCTGGTTCCGCAATCCTCTCTTGTGCCCATTCTATGAAATTGGATAAAGATATTCCGGATAATGTTCCGTTCTCAATATTTCTCTTGGTTATCTTCCATTCCTCTGGAAAATGGTGTGCCCACATTATGTGACCATCTGATGAATCTGGAATAGAATCAAAAAAGGTTTGATAGAATTCATCTAATAAACACCCAATATAGAATCTGTTTTCTCCGCGAATTTCCACATAATCTGTTTTATGGTTTTCAATATTGTTTTTCAACTGCTTTAAAAAAGAAAAAGATTCTATTCCCCCCCTTTCTAAACACTTTCTTTCTATAGTTAGGAATATTGAATTTAATAATATATTGATTTCTTCATAAATTGACCATATTTCCTGTTTTTCATCCTCAATTAAATATAATTGCTCTTTTTGCCATATTTTGAAATGCCATTCTAATATTTTTGGGAAAACCTCTTTTTGCGTAACGAGGAACATCATTGAACGATTATTCATGAAATTTGAGAAATCACTAAGAAGTTTCGACACTGTTCTAAGATTGTCTTTATTGTCATTTAAGTAATGATCGATAGTAGTAGCAAATATTTGAAAGAATTCCTTCTCATTTTGAAGATTAATGCTTTTTGTTTCCCATACGGAACGCCAAACAGTTTCAAGATCAGTACGATTCCCTAAATCCTTCAAATAGGAACGCCTGAATTTAAGAGGGTTTCCTTTGACCCACCGATACATATCCAGTATTGACTTGCCCATGAGAATTATTCCACAGAAAGACACGATGAGTTCAAACAGACGAAACAACCCGCAAGAGATATTCCAAGGAATCATGGGTAAAAATATCAAGGCGACATATATCAGCAGGGGTATTGTCTTGAAAACTCTATCCAAAATAACATGGAGATCTAAGTCGACAAAATCGGCATCCTTTGCTCTTCTTTTCTGATAAATATCTTGCAGAGTAGCTATGGTTAGAGGAATCAAGATGGCTAAAAGAGCCATGCCTATCCCCTGAATTACACTTGGCAAATTATCTATGCTCTCGAGGGTCTGAAAAATGGAAGTTAGCAGATTAGATAGCATTTTGATCTAATAATAAATATAAACAAAGCAAGTCTAACACGGGTCAGAAGCCCAGAGCTCCCGACCAACACGGGATGTAGGGGCAACTCCCCGCCTTTGGCGGGATGTACCACATGAGTTGCCCCTACAGAACGCCAATAAACTCAACTGCTTTTCTTATCCTTTTTACCACTTCCTCTTTGCCCATAAATTCCAAGAGATCGAAAAGCGGCGGACCGCCTGTGACTCCGGTTGTTGCCAGACGAGCCAGATGAATCAAAGGAGCGGGCTTTATTTGCATTTCGTCAGCCAGCTTTCGCAGGGCCTCTTCGATTCGCTCTTTTTCGAAGCTCTGGATGTCGGAAAAACAGTCGGCTAAGGCCGTCAACCTATCTTTTGCCTCAGGCGAATTGAAATGCTTCTTTACTGCCTCTGGCTCGTACTGATAATCAAACTTGAAGAAGTATCTGCCTTTCTCCGCGAACTCCTTCAGCGTCTTGCACCGCTCTTTGAGCAAGGGAACGAACTCCAAAAACCATTCTCTTTTCTCTTTCACCATCTCCTGAGTTATGAGATTCTCCCTGATCAGGAACGGGACGATCAGATCCAAGAGCTTGTCGTCGTCATAAGCTCTGATGTATTCCCCATTCATCCACTCCAGCTTTTCCTTGTCGAAGATTGGGTTGGACGGATTAACCGCTTCCAAGCTGAATAGCTCGATCAACTGCTCTTTAGTAAGAATCTCCTTGTCCTCCTTGGGCGACCAACCCAGCAGAGTTATGAAGTTGACCAGTGCTTGGGGCAAGAATCCCTGCTCCTTATAGTCCATAATGGACGTAGCCCCATGCCTTTTGGACATCTTGGCTCTGTCCTTGCCCAGAATCAAGGGGATGTGGGCAAAAAGAGGAGGAGTTATGCCCAAAGCGTCATAGATCAGAACTTGCTTGTAGGTGTTGGCTATATGATCGTTTCCTCTTATCACGTGGGAAATTCTCATCTCCACATCGTCCACCACACAGGCAAAGTTATACGTTGGAGTTCCATCCGACCGGAGAATGACCAAGTCATCCAACTCTTGGTTTTCTTTCTTTAGCTCCCCATACACCAGATCAGAGAAAACGCTCTCGCCTTCAGGTACCAAAAGCCTGACTGCCTTGGGCACCCCTTCGCGGATTCTCTGACTTCTCTCGTCATCCGAGAGAGCCAGACAGGTTCGGTCATATTTCCAGTCAGTCTTGGAGGCCATAGCTTCTTTTCTCTTCTCTTCGAGCGTCTGGGGAGTACAGAAACAAAGGTATGCCTTCTTGGTCTCCAGGAGCTTTTGAGCATACTTCTGATAAAGCCCGGTCCTCAGCGACTGGTAATATGGCCCCTCGTCCCAGTCCAATCCCAGCCATCTTATACTTTCCAGGATGGCATCGATCATCTCTTGGCTGGAGCGGGCTGCGTCGGTATCCTCAATCCTTAGGATGAATTTCCCCTCATTATGCCGGGCGAAAAGCCAGTTGTAGATGGTGGTCCGGGCCGTCCCGACGTGCAGATAACCGGACGGACTGGGAGCCATCCTGACTCGGACTTCACTCATATGGTTCAACTTATAGTTTATCGTATATCGGTTTAGGTCGCGGCTGCGTATCGTTACTCGTCTGCCGGTTTCGCTTGCTGATTCCGGACGATAAACAACTGACCACGACTTCTCGAGCGATACGTGACCGAGACCGCTAAGCGAAACCGAAGCTATGCTTACTCATACTTATGCTTCCCCAACATCCCCTCCGATTCTGAGTCCCCTTTCTGAGGTGATGGCTGAGCATTGAGTGTTTCGCCCGCCAAATCGAATTTGATCCCTCCCAGGCCCTTGGCCAGAAGGTTATACAACCAACCAAGAATGGCCGCGAATACTGCTCCTAATACTGCATAGAAGATGGCTAAGAAGAAAACCATAAGGATGCCCAAAGCTCCCGTAAAAAGCCCCCCCAGCGATTGAAATTCACCGCCCATCTGGCTTAAGACTCCTCCGACCATGGTAAGAATCATAGCGTAGAAGATACCAAAAAGCAGGCCGACGATCCCGCACAATATAAATGCTATCTTCACGCAAGACCAGACGTCAAGTCTTTTTATCTCATAAGTCATTTCCACCCTCGTAGTGAAAGGTTAAGTTGTCTTCGTGTCCCGCGTTTGGCGGGGCACGGCAAAATCAGAATTTGTTCGCTAATCCCACTATACGAAAAGCGCCTCCCAAAGGCAAGATTTTTCGTCCGGCTCTTTGGAGGGTTCACCTTTAGGCGAACCAAGTAAAGGTTGATGGTTCAGTCAATGGAGGGAAAGGATAGGGTATGGTTCGAGAGCAGGCACGTATCTATTTCTTCTTTTGGACTTCTTCCAAGGTCTTTTTGTATTCCTTGTTCTTTGGGTCCATGCTCACTGCTTGGTTTAGTTCCGCCAAAGCCAGCTCCTTCTTCCCTTGCAGATCGTAGATCATTCCCAGCCTCCAGTGCGCCCCGGAAAGCGGCGGCGAATTCCCCTTTGGCGTGGTCTGAAGATATTGCTTGAAGCATCTCTCGGCCTTATCCAGGCTGTCTTTGGCCAGGACGTAGGATCGTCCGACTTGATACAAGGCATTGGTTTCATTCGGGTGCTGTTGGAAGAGCTTGTCATAGACTTCGGCCGCCTCCTGATATCTTTTTTGCTGAAGTAAGAAAGAGCCCATCAGGTAGGACGCCTGATGATGGAAGGTAGTATCCAGTCGAACTGCCTGCCTGAGATAACCTTCAGCTTTGACCGAATCATTCTCGTGTTCCCAGAAGACCGCCCAGCCTATCGCACCGAATAGAGAATCTATTCCCTGGGTGATTTCCACCTGCTTTTTTGCTTTGTTCTTGTCTCCCCCGGCAATTCCCGGAGCCATCAACAAGTATTGCATCAAATCCATGCGGGCATTCACATTGGTGGAATCCAACAGAACCGCCTTCTCGTATTCTCCTTTGCACTTCTTTGCCCGGAAGATAGCTTTGAGCTTGCTGCCGTTCTGTGCTTGCATCCCGTAAGCTTGCCCCAGCCAGAGATGGTAGTTCGAAACCGACCCATCCAGTTTGACCGCCTTCTCTCCGTAGTCCACCGACTTCTCTTCGTCGCCCAGGATCAAAAACGCTTTACACAAAAGGAAACTAACCTCGGCGTTCTGAGGCTCCCTTTCCAATACTTTCAGCAGCACGTCTCTTGCCTGCTCGTACTGCTCCTGATCGAGCAGCTTTTTACCTTGGTCGATGGTGTAATTCTGGGCGTGGACCTTTTGGATAAACAGCAGATTGAAAGATATCGCCAAAAGAAAGGACAGCCTTTTGAGCATGGGATAAAACCGGGGTGTTGACACAGAACTCCTCCTTTAATCGGGCTAAGGGGACTTACGTAGGGCCAAGTCGAGTAGTTCCAGAAATGACGCTAATCCAAAAGCTCGATGAGTTTTTCGATCTCGCCAGCAGTGTTGTAAAAATGCGGCGAAACCCGTATGCTCCCTTCGCGGTAGCTGACCATGATCTTATTCTTAAGCAATTTTTGATACAAACTCCTCGTGTGCTTCCCGGAAAATGAGAGAATACAGGATCGGTGTTTGCTCTCCAGCGAGCTCTGTATACAATAACCTCTTTCTCTCAAGCGCTCTACCAGCAGATCCAGCAGCTTCAGATTGTGCCGTTCTATGTTCTTCACCCCTAACTCGGAGAAAAGCTCCATAGACGAATGCATGGTCCAGATCAGAGAGTAAGGATAAGTTCCCATCTCGAACTTTCTGACCGAAGAAAATGGCGGTAGATCGTATTTCAGAAGATCAGTGAATTTGAGTTTCCAATCCACCGCTAACCAGCTAAAGAAAGCCGGTTTGATTGGTCTTTTGCTTTCAGCGGAGAGATACACAAATCCCGTTCCCAGAGAAGAGAGAAGCCATTTTTGTCCGCCACAGCTCAAAAGGTCGATCTTGCATTCCTTGACGTCCAAATCCACCGCGCCGATCCCTTGAATCCCATCCACTACAAAAAAGATGTCTCTCTCTTTACAGATCTCTCCGATGGTCTTCAGGTCGTTCTTGAATCCGTTGAAAAATTGAACGAAGCTTACGGACAAGACTTTGGTTTTTCGGTCGATGGCTTTTACAAAGTTGTCTGTGTCAAAGAATCTATCTTTGCTCGGAATGAATTTTACGTCCACTCCCTTCTGTTTGAGATTTACCCAGGGATAGACGTTGGCAGGAAACTCCACGTCGGAAAGAAGGATTCTGTCGCCGGGTTTTAGGTCCAGACCCCAAGCAGCCACGTTGAGTCCATAGGAAGTATTGGGAACGAATCCGATCTCCGCCGGTTTGGCTTTGATCATCCGGGCGACTGCGACTCTGATCTGATCCAGCTTATGGAAAGACTCTTTGTCAATGTCTTCTGTCTTCTCCAGTCTCAGATATTTATAATACTCCTGAGTGACTCTCCAGCTTCTCTGGGGAAGCGGCCCGAAGCTGGCGTGGTTTAAGAAGGTGACTTTTTTGGTGAAAGGAAATTCGCGGCGGTATTGGAATAGATTGAGTCTGTTCCGATTCATTGTATCCTCAGTTTGTTATGAAGCCGAATTTTCCATTGGCCCCTCATCCTAGCCTTCTCTCCGGAGGGGCGAAGGAATTCTCCTCTCCCCTCTGGGAAGAGGATTAAGGTGAGGGGAATTCTTTGGGAAGCATACCAAGCAAAAGCCAGCCTTGCTTAGAACAACAATAAAAAACTACGCCCAGAGGGATTTGAACCCCCAACCGTCTGATCCGTAGTCAGGCGCTCTATCCAGTTGAGCTATGGGCGCAGATCTGTATCTTTTTCTACGCAGGAAATATAAACACAATTTCATGTCAACAAAAGAAAAATCTAAGACTACAATCCCGTGTCGAAGATACCCGGGTGGAACTGAAGCCCCATGCCCACGTCCAACCTACCTACAGCCGGATGGTCTGATCCCTCTTGCTCCCCGTGGACGCGATAAAAATCGGAGTCGCGACCTTTTTGGCAATGAAATCCAGATAGCGTTTTGCCTGATCCGGTAATTGCTTGAAGTTCGTCGTGCCTTTTGTGCTTTTCTGCCAGCCCGGCAACTCCCGGTAAACCGGCTTACAGTTTTCCAACATATGCAAATCCGGGCTAAATTCCGTCAGCAATTTGCCTTTGTACTTGTAGCCCACACCCACTTTGATTTTATCGAAAGAGTCCAGAACGTCCAGCTTGGTGAAGGCAATCTTGGAGACTCCATTGATGCGGAATGAGTATTTGAGCAAGACCAAATCCAGCCATCCACATCTTCTCGGTCTGCCGGTGGTAGCGCCAAACTCGTGTCCTCTCTCCCTTAGCATCTCGCACACGTTGGCCTTCTCTTCGGTAGGAAAAGGACCATTGCCGACTCTGGTGGTGTATGCCTTGGTGACCCCTATCACCTCGTCGATCCAAGCCGGGCCAATCCCCAGGCCGGTACACGCTCCGCCCACCGTGGTGTTGCAGGAGGTGCAGTAGGGATAGGTTCCAAAGTCGATGTCCAGCAAGGCCCCCTGGGCTCCTTCAAAAAGAGCACGCTCACCCTTCTTCAGCCAGCTATCCAGAAAGAGACTGACGTCGGTAACCAGGGGTGTCACCTTCGCTCTGAGTTTCAAAACATCTAAGCTCTTTTTCTTGAGAGAAGCCTGCTCGGATTTGGATAACCGAGAAAGAAGAGCTTCTTTGCATTTGAGATTCCAATCCACTCTTTGCTTGAAAAGCTCTGTATCAAACAAATCAACTACTCTGATTCCCCGGCGGGCTATTTTGTCCGTGTAAGCCGGACCGATTCCCCTTCCGGTCGAGCCGATCCTGTCTTTTCCTCTTGCCTCTTCCTCCAACATCTCGATCGCCTTGTGATATGGCATGACCAGATGGGCATTCTGGCTAATGAAAAACCTTCCCCGAAAAGGTATTCCTCTCTTGTGCAATTCATCGAGTTCCGAGAAAAGATGCTCTAAATCGACCACCGCCCCGTTTCCGATCAGGCAGGTCTTGTCTGGGTGCAAGATGCCGGTGGGGACAAGATGCAAAACGAATTTCTCATCGCCGATCACGACGGTGTGGCCGGCATTTGCTCCCCCGGAGTATCGCGCGATGATGTCTGCCTCTTCCGTCAAGATGTCGACTATCTTTCCCTTTCCCTCATCCCCCCACTGTGTTCCCACGACCACACGATTAGGCATATTCTCCTCCAACCAAGTTTTCCGAGGCGGGATAAATTCCCGCCCTATGAGTGACAGACATACATCACTCATGGAGCAGGGCATTTGGCCCTGCCAATAAGGTATCCCAACAAGTCCTGAACGGATGCGGCTATCATACGAATTTGTAGCCTCACGTGTTAGCGTGCGTTTTCATGCTTCGTTACCCGCTCAATCCATTTCAGTATTCTGTCTTTCCCCTCCCCGGTCTTGGCTGAGAATGACACTAATGAATCCGAGTCTACCGCGAGAGTTTGTTTTGTCTTATTAACGCAGGATAGAAGTTCCGATCGGGTAAGTTTGTCCGTTTTGGTCAGAACGATCAATTTCCTCTTCCCGTAGAAATCGAGCCATTCGGCAAGCTGCAAATCCGGCTCCAAAGGCCCGCGCCTGGAATCTATCAAAAGAACCGTGCCTTTGAGCTTCTCGCTCTCCTTCAGGTAATCTTCTATCAACTGTCCCCAGCTTTCCCGCATCGATCTGGAGGTCTTGGCATACCCGTATCCGGGGAGATCCACAAAGTGGAGGTTGTTGTTTATCAAGAAGAAGTTGATCAACCTGGTTTTCCCCGGGGTAGAGCTGATTTTCGCCAAGTTCTTGACGTTTACCAATCGATTCAGGGCGGAGGACTTCCCCACGTTTGAGCGACCGGCAAAAGCGATTTCCGGTAACCGGTCGTGAGGGAGACATCTCAAATCGGAAACGCTTTTGATATAAGTGGCGCTTTTGATTTTGAAAGGCATACAGGGCTATCTCTTCGGTCACCTCTCCCCCTGTGTTTTCCCTTTCAACAAAGTGGAGAGGGGGTTAAAGGGGTGAGGCTTAGTCTACGCCGCCTTCTCCTTTTTGTTTCGATAGAGTGGTGGAGCCTTAGAAAGGACAGTCTCCTCGGTGATGGTGCATTCTTCCACGTCGTTTCGTGAGGGAATCTCGTACATGATGTCCAGCATGGCCTCTTCCATTACCGATCGTAAGGCCCTGGCGCCGGTTCCCCTTTTCTGGGCAATCTTGACCACCGCCTTCAAAGCTTCATCCGAAAACTTCAGCTTGATCCCCTCCATCTGGAAGAACTTTTGGTACTGTTTGATTATGGCGTTCTTGGGCCGGGTGAGTATCTCCATCAGAGCGTCGGAGTCCAGTTCATCCAAGGCACAAACCACCGGAAGCCTTCCCACCAGTTCCGGGATCATTCCATATTTCACCAGATCATCTGCCTCCACCCGGCTCAGTATCTCACCTAACTTCTTCTTGCCCTTGGTGGCAATGTCCGCCCCGAATCCCATGACTTTGTGGGTGATTCTCGATTCGATGATCTTCTCCAGACCGTCAAAGCCCCCGCCGCAGATGAACAAAACGTTCTTGGTGTTCATCTGGATGAATGCCTGTTCCGGATGTTTTCTTCCTCCTTGGGGAGGCACGTTAGCTACGGTTCCTTCAAGTATCTTCAGCAGAGCCTGTTGAACTCCTTCACCGGAAACGTCGCGGGTGATGGAGGGATTGGCATCCTTGCGGGCGATCTTGTCTATCTCGTCCAAGTAGATGATCCCCTTTTCAGCTCTGGCTAAGTCGTAATCGGCCGCCTGAAGCAATCGCACCAGAATATTCTCGACATCTTCCCCCACGTAACCCGCCTCGGTCAACGGCGTTGCATCCGCTATAGAGAAAGGCACGTGAAGTATCTTGGCCAGAGTCTGGGCCAAAAGAGTTTTTCCGGTGCCGGTCGGTCCCAAAAGAAGGATGTTGCTTTTCTCCAGCTCCACCTCATCCTCCGCCTGCGGAAACAAAACCCTCTTGTAGTGATTGTACACCGCCACCGAGATCGACCTTTTGGCCCTTTCCTGACCGATCACGTACTGATCTAAGAATTCCTTGATCTTTTTGGGACGGGGAAGCCGGATGCTCTCTTCCTTCTTACTTTTTTCCAAGTCTTTCTCCAGAATGTGACTGCACATGGTGACGCACCGGTCGCATATGGTAGCATCCAACCCGGAGAAGAGTCTCTTGGTTTTGTCCACGGCTGCCCCGCAAAAAGAACACTCTGTGGGCATGGGCCGTTTTCTCTGATTGTCACTTTTGTGGTTCAAAATCCACTTCCTTTCACCGGTATGGTCTCAGACAGACACTCTAATTGCGGAATATCTTGTACCCCCACCCCTATCCTTCTCCCGTTGGAGGAGAAGGGATTGGTCAAAATGTGTCAGATTCAGAACCAAGGCACGACCAGTACTCGTGGGCACCCTATCATGTTTGCGCCAATTGGGCCGAGAAAGGATCGTCGACCGCTTTACCACGCGAGGAAAGGAGTCTATCGCAGAACTCTCTTCTCGCTTAACCAAGCCCTCACGGCTTGGCATCAACGCCTATCCAGTCCGAAACGCCTACGAGTTCTACTTCGGTTTCTTTTCAAAGACTTCGTCTATCAAACCGTAAGCTTTGGCTTCCTCCGCCGACATGAAGTAATTCCGATCGGTATCCTTTTCGATCTTCTCCAACGACTGCCCGGTGTGCTTGACCAGGATTTCGTTCACCTTTCTTTTGACGATGAGCAATTCCTTGGTATGAATCTCGATGTCGGTCACCTGCCCCTGCACCCCTCCCCAGGGCTGGTGGATCATTATCCGGGAATGGGGCAAAGCCGCTCTTTTCCCCTTCGCTCCCGCAGACAGAAGCACAGCCGCCATGCTGGCTGCCTGACCCACACAGGTGGTGGCTACGTCCGGCTTGATGAACTGCAAGGTGTCGTAGATAGCCAGTCCCGAAGCCACATACCCTCCCGGGCTGTTTATATACAAATTGACGTCTTTCTCCGGATCGTCCGCTTCCAGAAAGAGAAGCTGGGCTATCACCAGATTGGCCACTACGTCATCGATGGCCGAGCCGATAAAGATGATACGGTCTTTCAACAGGCGGGAGAAAATGTCGTAGACCCGCTCCCCTCTTCCGGTCTGTTCTATCACATATGGAACTAAAGTACTCATTCTCTGCCCTTTCGTTTTAGGTTTTTTTCGAATCCAGCTGTGCAGGCTCTACCTTCTCTTTCTTTGGTTCCTCGGCCACAAAAGTCTCTTCCTTTATCTTGCCGTTTTCCCTCAGAAAATGCAGCGTTTTCCTCTCTAAGATATCTTCTTTGATCTTTTTGGCATGGGAGGGATTTTCCAAAGCCTTCTTAGCCTCCTCTGCTTTCACTCCCAAGGTTCGGCCGTAACCTTCACTCCAGGCCTCCAGGTCCTCTTTAGTCACCTGGATTTTCTCCTTTTCCGCAATCTGGTGATAAAGAATATCCCATCGGATGTGACCTATGGCTATCTCTTGGTATTCTTCCCGAATCTTTTTCTCATCCACCTTCCGGTATTTCTTCTTCAAATCCTCCACCACCGAATCCAAGTAGAAATTCAGAAGGGTTTCCGGAACCTCAAAGAGGTTACGCATTATCACCTGATTAGCCAATTCATTTCTGACCTCTTCATCTGCGTCGTTCTGTGCTTTCCTGACCAAACCGTCTTTGACTTTGGTCTTCAGCTCATCTAAGGTCTTGTACCCCCCCACCGTCTTGGCAAAACTATCGTTTACCTCTGGCAGAACCTTCTCTTTTACCTCCTTGACGTCGATTTTATAGCCGACTTTCTTGCCTGCCAGGTTTTTGTTGTGAAAGGTGGCCGGATAGTCCACCTCAAACTCTTTTTTGTCTCCCGCCTTGGCGTTTAGCAGTGCTTCCTGGAATTCCTTGACCATATTGGCCGGATCCAGGACGATCTCCTGGTTTTCCGCCTTCTCTTCTTTCCCCTCCTGAAGCTTGCCCAAATCCACCATCAGGTGATCGAGCAGTTTGGCTTCCCTTTGCACCGGATGAAGCTCGGCTAAGTCCTCCCTCAGAAAGCCCAGGTACGCCTCCACATCCTTATCGGTTATCTCTTTCGTTCTTCTCACCACCTCCAAACCCTTGTAATCCTTGGCCTCCACTTCCGGCTGGACCTCAAATTCGGCCTTAAACTTCAGGGCAGATCCTTCGGCAAACTCTATGTCCTTTACCACCGGCAGGCAGATGGGTGACATATTCCGGTCCTTCACCGCATCTTCATAAGCTTTGGGCACCAGCGCCTCCAAGACCTCCTGATCGATCTTCTCCTTGAAGTGAATCTTTACCAGATGCATCGGGGCTTTGCCTTTGCGGAAACCGGGAATTCTGGACAGGTCTTTGTACTTCTTGTACGCGGCTTGGTACTCCCCGTCTACCTTTTCTTTGGGCACTTCGATCTCTAAGGTTCTCTTCCAGCCTTTCCCCTCCTCCACCTCGACGGTTGATTTCTTTTCCTCTTTCTCCAATTGGCTCAAGCTGTCTCCTTTTCAATTTGCCAGTTGTCAGTCTCCGGCTAACCGCTGACTATTGACTGTGGACTGATGACCGCTTTTCACTGCGGACGGGGAGATTTGAACTCCCACGGTCTTTAGACCAACAGCTCCTAAGGCTGTCGTGTATGCCAGTTTCACCACGTCCGCTTTTGACCACCAAGTTAACCAAAACTGCTGCAAAATCAAGCTAAAAGTGAATAGCTACCAAGAGTGGTGGCCCGTTGATGAAACATCTATATACGTGCGCGAACCGCTTGACAACTGAGTGCCTATGATTATATTCACGAAAGTCGTATTATGATTGATGTCCGCACTCTTTGCAGAGGAAATTAGTTATGGAGAAAGCGACAGCAGAAGCTGTTGACAAGTATAAACATATAGCCTCGCGCCAGGATCAGCTTCTCAAGTGTCTCAAATGCGGAACCTGCCTTTCCGTGTGTCCTCTTTACGCCGAGATCAAGTACGAACCTGCGGCTGCCAGAGGAAGGATAGCCTTGATTGATGCCGTAAACAAAGGCACGTTGGATCTAAGCGAGCTTTTCCGGAAGAAGATAAACTTTTGTCTGAACTGCAAATCGTGTGTGGAAGGGTGTCCGAGCGGGGTTAGGGCGGACGACCTGATTCTCTGCGCCCGCGCAGATTTGGTGGAGCGGGGAAAGTTCACCTTTCTGGAAAGACTGATTTTCCGCCATTTGATAAAAAGAGGGCGGCTTCTTCCCCCGGTGGCCAGATGGGCCACCTTCGCCGGAAGGTTGGCCAATAAGATTCTGCCGGAGAAAAATCCCTTGACCTTGTTCTTGCCCTTCCCCGACGGCTGGAAGGAAAGAATATACCCTAAGATCGCCAAGAAGCCATTCCGAAAGCGGGTGCCGGAGGTGGTAACGGTCAAGAATCCCAAGATGCGGGTCGGTTACTTCTTCGGCTGCGGCACCAATTTGGTTTATCCCGAGGTGGGTGAGGCTATGGTGAAGGTGCTCACCCACAACGACTGTGAAGTGGTGATACCCAAAGATCAGGTCTGCTGTGGAACGTCCATCTATAATTCCGGTGACTTTCAGACCGGGATCAAGCACGCCCGGAAGAATCTTAAGCTCTTCAAGGATGCCCAGGTCGACTGCATCGTGGTCAATTGCGGCTCCTGTGGGCTCACCCTCAAGAAGGAGTACAAAGAGCTTTTGGGGGTAGATTTCGACATCCCGGTATATGACATCTCGGAGTTTTTGACCAAGGTGATAGACATGAAGAAGGACTTCAAAGCTCCGGAGAAGGAAGTGGTCATCACCTATCACGATTCCTGTCATCTCAATCGGGGTCAGGGAATAAAGTCGGAGCCGCGCAAGATTCTGAAGGAGCTTCCTGGGGTGAAGTTCGTGGAGATGAAAGACGCGGACCGATGCTGCGGCGGCGGCGGATCGTTTCACCTGAAATACTATCCCATCTCCAAAGGGATTATGCAAAGGAAGCTGGACAACATCGAGCCTACCAACGCCGATTATCTGGTGGTGGGCTGCCCCGGGTGCATGATGCGATTCGAAGAAACCTTCTTGCAGGGAAACAGAAAGCAGAAGGTGAAAAACACGATTCAGCTCCTGGCAGACGCATACCCCGACGGCGGAAACAAATAGATCTGCAAATTCCATCCTAAACTTGCCCCAAAAGAAACCTCTTCACGAAACTTCACCTGGGCCTTCGTTCCTCTTCATGCTCAAGAAAGCCAAGGTTCCTTCACTCTCGAAAAAACCGGAAAGTCTGCTCTCGTCTGCCCTATTGATTTCTCTTCTCTTCCTTATTTCCTGTTCCAGTTTCGGCCTCGGATCGTCAGGCGAAAGCAGAGGAGATAAACGACCTAAACATGTCGTCAACCTGGTGGTCGATCAGATGTCTGAGGCTGCCGAAGATAGCCCAGGAGGAGTAATTAGGATCAACGCCGGTTTTTGTGAGAAGAACCAGAACGCAGAAGGCAATCCTTTGGCCGATTACCAGGGGGATGCGCAAAGCGGTGACAGAATCGTGGCTGAAGACCCGAATCTGAAAGATGCGTCGCTTTCCATTAGAGGGAAGTCCGGAGCAGGAAGATGGAGACTCACTTTCGCCGAGAACATAAGAATTTGGGAAAAAGCAGATAACGGGAAATACGCAGAAATAGCCTCCTCTGTGCTTTCCGATGAAATCAAAACTCCATTCTCCGCTGAGCTGAAGGTCGAAGGCATAGAAGGCAGCCGGGTTACCAACGATGTCAAGATATTGGCAGAGTTTTTTCCTGATAAATCGACAAGAGTCTACCAGGATTCAGTGTTTCTCACGGTGATCGAAACCAAATTCGCCTTGAGCTTTGATGACGGACCTCTGCCGGAGAAGACCAAGAAGATAGTCGGAGCACTTAAGGGCTTTTACTCTGAAGGCAACCCTGTCAGAGCCGTCTTTTTCGAGATCGGAGCCAGAGTTCAGAATTCTCCGGGTCTGACCCGGCTGGTGGATCAAAACGGGCATCTGGTGGGTAATCACACCATGTATCATGAGCACTATGGCCATGCCATGCTGAACACTGAGGACCTAAGACAAGACATCGTCCTGTGCGAGACTGAAATTCGCAAAGCCTTGGGCCGAGAACCGGAAAAGATCGTCCGCAGCCGATCCCTGATGAAGGATTATGCATTCGACTCCGAGGCGCAGAAGCTGGGTTACAGAATCTGCGGAGGTGAGCTTCTCAATGATTGGGATACCTCAGCCACGGTGCAAAAAATTGAACAGAGAGCAGAAGAGGTACTCCAGAGATGGAACACCAGGGAGAACCCCAAACTGCATCCGTACCCGGCCGTTCTGATCTTCCATGAGTTTTCGGAGGTCACCTGCGACCATATCGCGGAAATCGTCGGCTATTTGCAAGACCACGGATTCGTGTTGGTGAATTTCGATCCGACCGTAGCCTACTGAACTCAGACCGCATTGAATTCTCCCCGAGTTGAACCCCGAAAGACCAGTAGATTCAAAGAGTTGCTCCGGGTCTTTCCATCTGGCCCTTGCCTTTCGCTGACCACGCCTGCAAGAAACGGAATTTTTCCCTTGCTTGTGGTTTTAAATCATTGTTCATTACGTGGCGTGAAGCAGGTAGGACCCTGAAACTCTGAGCCATCGAATTGAATTTGAGCGAACCGATCAAGAAGTTCTGTTTTCTCTTCTTTCTTTTCCTCTCCCTGACCAGCCTCCGGTGTGGAAAAGGGCCTAAGGAGGTTCCCCAGAAGCCTGCATTCGATTTCAGCCTGCCTGATCTGAATGGAAAAATCTGGAGCATGAATGATTGCCAGGGGCAGGTTGTGGTGCTGAGCTTCTGGGCTACCTGGTGCCCTCCTTGCGTGGAAGAGGTGCCTAAGCTGAGCAACCTCTATTTGAAATACAGAAGCCAAGGCGTACAAGTGATCGGGATTGCCCTCGACAAGAATAACCTGGACCTTCTGGGTCAATTCGTAAGAGGACATGGTATTTCCTACCCGGTTCTCGTCGGCACCGAGCAGATTCTGGCCAACCTACATGCGACGCCCGCAGGAAAGAATCTCAAAGGAGTGCCAGCGACGTTTATCTTCGATCAAAGAGGGCAGGTTTACAAGAGATTTGACGGTTCCTTTGATCCGGAGCAGATGGAGGAAAGTCTACAAACCTTGCTGGCGGCCCAGAAAACCAAAACAAAGTAAAGCGAAAGGTTGCTGAAAATGAACAAGGAATACAAGTTCTCCACTCTGGCCATTCATGCCGGAGAGGAAAAAGGCGCTTCTTTCGGAGCGGTCACTACACCGATTTACCAAACCTCCACTTTTGCTTTTAAGAATACGGCAGAGGTGATGGAGTTCCAGGAGGGGGATTCCTCCAAATATCTTTATTCCAGATATGGGAATCCAACACTTAGAGTAGTCGAAGAAAAGATGGCCGTCTTGGAAGGCGGCGAGGCCGCCCTGGTACTATCCTCCGGCATGGCAGCCGTCTCCACCATCGCATTGACTATGGTCTCGAAGGGAGAAGAGATAATCAGCACCGAGCCGGTCTACGGGGGAACTTATCATCTGTTCAAGGATCTTTTTCCGCAACTGGGGATCAAGGTTCACTTCATCGGCACGGAGGAAATCGACAGGGCCAAAAGCTTGGTCAGCGAACGCACCAAGCTGTTCTTCTGTGAGACGCCCACCAATCCGAACCTCAAAATCGCTGACATAAAGAAGCTGGTGGAGATTGCCAGAGGTAGGAAGGTGCCCGTCGCGGTGGATAATACCTTTGCCACGCCGTACAACCAGAGTCCGCTTTCTCTGGGGGCGGACTTCGTCGTCCACAGCGGGACAAAATACCTGGGAGGACATAGCGACCTGGTGGCAGGAGTTATCGTGGGACCCAAACGGATCATAGATAAAGCTAGGGAGACCATGAAGTTGTTGGGCGGTTGCATCGATCCTTTCGGGGCCTTTCTTCTGCTGCGGGGGTTGAAAACTCTGAGCATACGGGTGGAGCGGCACAATCACAACGCCCTGAAAGTGGCGGAGTTTCTCTCCGGCCACGACCAGGTCAATCGCGTTTTCTATCCCGGCCTTTCCACTCATGCCCAGCATAATCTGGCAAGAGGTCAGATGAAGGGCTTCGGCGGAATGGTCTGCTTCGAGGTCAAGGGAGGTCTGGAGTCCGCCACCAAAGTGATCGACAGCCTCAATCTGTTCATCAACGCCACCAGCTTAGGAGGGGTAGAATCCTTGGCCAGCCTGCCGGTTTTGACCTCACATTTCGGCTTTGAGGAGGAGGAACTGGGAAGAGCGGACGTCACCCCCGGAATGATTCGGCTCTCCTGTGGCATTGAGGACGCAGACGATCTGGTGGAGGATTTGAGACAAGCGCTGGATAGGTGACGGGTGAAAGCCGTAAGGTGAGAGAATACACTCATGGTAAGGGGAATTTATCAACTATTGATTTATTTACCTAAAGATACTTCGATCGTTATTGGTAAGAAAGGAGAGTTTAAATTTCCTAAGGGCTATTATGTTTACACCGGCAGTGCTAAGAATGGGCTGAAAGCGAGAGTGGAAAGACATCTTAGAAAGGAGAAGAAACATTTCTGGCATATTGATTATCTGTTAGATTTTGCTTCGATCAGGAAGGTCTGTCTTTTCAGCAACGATAAATTTGGTGAATGCCCCTTGAATTTAAAAATGTTGGAAAGACTTAAAGCCAAGATCATAATGCCAAGGTTCGGCTTAAGTGATTGCAGGTGTCCAGCCTATCTATTCTTCTTAAGTAAGAAATCATGCCTCATGAGCAAAAGATAAATCGTAATCTCTAATCACCAATTGTTATCTGTAATGGGTTACTGGAAAGCTAAAAGAGAACTTAACTTAATGAATGAGTTTCGCGCTCAGGTTTTGAAACTGTGGGAAATTGAAAATTCCGTACTAAAAGAACTTCCCGAAACCGTCACTATTTTTAAAGATGAAAGAGAGTCCGCTATCCTGCATGAATCAAGCAAAAACCCAAATTACCAAACTATAAGGGAATGGATATCGAAAAATGTTCTTGAGGTTTGTCGAATTGCAAGAAAACGTGGAGCGCCAGTAGATCTACAATCAGTACCTCCACCTGCTGTGGGTGGGGCAATTGTTCCTGTGAATCTCTTCTACGCTGTTTTAAAAGATACCTCTCATGGCGGAGTTAGCAAACAATGGATCTACGATACTATAAATAATACGATAGGTGCATGCGAGAAAACGGTGAAACGTGAATATCGCAACCTATTTAATCCATTCCATTGGCTGGGATCGCTATTGGTGTTTATCCTGCGCATCCCTTTTATGATCATAGCCGCATCTGGATTCAGCGTAGAGAAAGTGGAAGACCACTTCTGGGGTAAACTATTCAAACTGATAGAAATTATAGTAATATTGTATATATTGTTCAAGTTGGGTTTTTCTAGAAGTGAACTAAGGGACTTCATAAGCAGGCTACTCCTAAAATAGATACAGACTCTGCCAAGAAAATATGTGCTTTGATTCTTGCTCTATTTAGAAGAGAATAAGGAGTCACGATGCCGAGCAAAGTCTATTTCATAAGCGCACGCGTGGAGAGATTCGATTACCAGTACAGCGTGGAAGGAAGGCTGCAGAGCATTCTGGAGAAGATCAATCTAAAGAAATATTTTTCTGAAGATGAGCTGGTTCCTATCAAAATGCATCTGGGTCATCCAGGAGCACATCATACCATCAGACCGAATTTCGTGCGGGTGGTGGTGGATCGGCTAAAGAAGATCAAGACCAAACCGTTTGTGACCGACTCAGTGCGGATAAAGGCTTATGAATATCTGGAGACTGCCAACCGCCTGGGTTACAATCCCCTGAGTCTGGGCGCCCCGGTGGTAATTGCCGACGGCATGTTTGGACTTGATTCGGTCAAGGTGAAGGCGGGCAAGTTGCTGAAGGAGCTGGCTATCCCCTCGGCCATCTACGACGCCTCCTCTATGATGGTCCTTTCCCATGTGAAAGGGCATATAGATTCGAGTTTAGGAGGAGCCATCAAGAATTTAGCCATGGGGTGTGTGAGTGCTGTGCCTCGAGGATGTAAATGGAGCGAAGGGGGAAGAGGGAAGATGCATTTTCAGATGGGTGATCTGATGACCTGGAATAAAGATTTATGCACCTTCTGTGCCATCTGCGCACATAACTGTCCTCTGGACGCCATAACTGTGGAGGGGGAAATATTCGTAGCGGACACAGATAAGTGCTGGAGATGTGGAAGATGTGTGCGGGTTTGTCCGGAAGGGGCATTGACTGTTCCCAGTTCGATGGAAAATTTCTCCATCGCTTTAGCTGAGTCTGCCCAAGCAGTCCTCTCCACTTTTCAGCCCGGAAAAGTCTTCTATATAAACTTTCTTTTCGACATTCAGCCGGAATGTGATTGCATGATGATCTCCGACACCCCGGTGGTGCAGGATCAGGGGATTTTGCTTTCCGACGACATTGTAGCGATTGACCAAGCTTCTCTCGATCTAATCGCCCAGGCTCAACCTTTACCCCAGTCTAAGGCAGAAGGAATGAAAGTAGAGAAGAACTCTGACGTTTTGAGCATGATTCATCGAAAAGATTCGAAAACGCAGATCCAATCTGCAGAAAAGATGGGATTGGGCAGGAGTGACTACAGGTTGATTGAAGTGTAGGGGCAATTCATGAATTGCCCCTACAAGATACCCTTCCGGCTTTAGTCCTCCTCTCCCCACTGTGGGGAGGGGTTCACCCTGCCCTTCGGTCCTGAGACCTCAGGGTCGAAGGAAAAGATTCGCCCTGAAGAGGAAACAGGGGGTAAGGTTTGCATCGCGACTACGAAGAAAACGCGTGACCTAACTCGCCAAAACATGCCGACCCCATCCCGCAAAGCGGAACTCTCGCTCCTTCTATTGACCTTCATTTGGGGAACCACTTTTCCTCTGGTTAAGACCGCACTCAACTACGCCTCTCCTTTTGTTTTCTTGACGCTAAGATTCAGCCTGGGAACCCTGGCCATCTGGCTTTTCTTCGCCAAAAGAATGTCATTCAAAGAGAAAGGCATCGTCAAAGCTGGAATCGTGATTGGAATCTTTCTTTTCTTGGGCTTCGCCTTCCAGACCATAGGGCTTAAGTACACTGCCGCTTCCAAATCTGCTTTCATCACTGGTCTTTTTGTGGTAATGGTGCCACCCTTGTCTTATGTAATCCTGAAAGAGAAGCCCAGGATATTTTCCCTAATCGGGGTTTTCCTCGCGATCACTGGGTTATGGCTTATGACCCGTCCCAAAGGCTCGGAGTTCAACCTAGGCGACCTTTCTACTTTTCTATGCGCAGTATCTTTTTCTTTCCAGGTGATCTTTGTGCAGACCTACACCAAGAAATATGACTTCGCCACCCTGACCTTACTTCAGGTCTTAGTCACTACGGTCTTAAGCTTGCCCTGTATGTTTCTGGCCGAAGAAATGAAACTGGTTTATCACCCTCACTTGGTAATAGCCATTCTGGTTTGCGCCATACTGGCCACGGCTTTTGCCCTTTTCATTCAGAACCGGATGCAGAAGGATACCACTGCAGTCAAGGCCTCCTTGGTTTATGCCATGGAGCCGGTCTTTGCCGCCCTCTTCTCTTTCCTGCTCTTGGGCGAGGTTTTGGGAAAAATGGGAGTCTTCGGCGGCGGACTGATCCTTTCGGGAATGCTCTGTTCTGAGTTAGGCAAAAGATAGGCTTCCAGGGGCGTATGGCCATACCCCCCTACGACATCAAATCTTCCCCGGCGTGTGTTCGTAATACAATTGAGATTGAGATTCAATCTCAATTAAGGAGGACCAAGTGACCCGACCACAGGAAAGCTTTGCCCGCTATCTGGGGACAAAGAAACTCAAGTTCACCCGGGAGAGGAACATCGTCTTGGAGGAGATGTTTCGGACTCCGGGGCATCTGGAGGCGGATGATCTCTTGTTCAGATTGAAGAGAAAGCGAAAGACGGCCTCCCGGGCCACGGTCTACCGGACTTTAGACCTTTTGGTCGAAAGCGGAATCGTGCGTAAAGTGGATTTGGGACATGACCACTCCCATTACGAGCTGGTGGCAGATCATCCCCATCACGAGCATATGATTTGTCTTAAGTGCGGGAGAGTAATCGAGTTTTCTGATAAGGAAATGGAGAAAGCTCTCAACCTGCTTTGCAGAAGGAGTGGATTTCAACACGCCTCTCACCGTTTTGAGGTTTTCGGGCGGTGTGGCAGGTGCAGAAAATCTCAGAAACGTCACGAAGGTGAGCTTGAATTCGGAAGTCCTTCATCATAAACACTTGAAGATCAGGAACACCATGACAGCCAAAGATTTGACTCAGTTGGGAGAAGGGGAGACAGGTGTGGTGGTGGGCATCCACGGTGGACATGGTTTAGCCCATCGCCTGGAATCCCTGGGAATAAGAGTGGGCAAGAAAGTGACCAAAGTTAGTTCCCAGCTTATGCGGGGTCCGGTAACCTTAAGAGTAGATAATGGTCAGGTGGCCATGGGCTTTGGTATGGCCAGGAAGATCATTGTACAGCTGGAAAAGGAGGGATGATTTTCCCTTGGGCAGCTGGAAATGGTTTCCTAATGGAGGTGATAAATTATGGTAAAGAGAAAGTTTCGTTGCTCCGGGTGCGGACACACGTGGGACATCGCTCATGGTGCCCTGCGATCTTCAGTCTGTCCCCAATGTGGAAGTGCCAACCTGCATCGGGCAGAAGAAGATAGAGGCTACGCTCGTGGGGGCGGAAGAGGAAGGGGTCGGGGTGGTCTCGGCGGACCTCTAACAAAAGCGGAGGTATGAAGATGCCAGCGGGACGAAAACAAAGCATGGGGTCTGAAGGGTTTTGTGTTTGCCCTAAATGTGGAGTGAAAATACTACATAGGGCAGGCATACCCTGCCGAGAAGAAAAATGCCCCAATTGTGGGACCAAGACAGTGAGAGAAGGTTCTTATCATCATCAACTGATTGAAGAGAAAAAGAAAAAAAGAGGGTAATGGTGTTGAAACACTCCCACTGTTATGTTTGTGACCTGGGCAATCCTTTAGGATTGCGGGTTGCGTTCCGCCTGGAGGATGGGAAAGCCGTGGGTCAATTTATCCCCCAACCGGAACACCAAAGTTTTGAGGACATCACTCATGGTGGCGTTTTGAGCGCTTTGTTGGATGCGGCGATGAATCGCATCCTACTTTTCCATTCCATCAAGGCGAAAACGGCAAGGCTGAGAGTCCGATTTAGAAAGGAAGCGAAGATTGGGGAGCCGCTCACCGTTCTCGGTGAACTTGTCCGGGTTAAAAAATTGTTCGCTGTAACGAGAGGGGAAGTGAGAGATTCGCAGAACGACACTATAGCCCAAGGAGACGCGATTTTTATCGTGAAGCGGGAATAGAAAGGGGTCACATAGATTCGTCAAGGGGGGAAATACTTGGGAGATTGCTCAAGGTACCCCGAAGACCGTTATTTTGTCCAAAGCACAGAAGTGCTAACTTTCGTCGGTCAGAAGAAGATAGAGGCTTTGCCCGTGAAGGCCGGAGCCTGAAAGGTGGGGGATGGTTTTGGCAAACCACCAATAGGAAGAAACTCTCAAAATGGAGAAAGACCACAAATCAGGTATTGAAGTGTCAGAAAACCTTGAAGGGATAAAGCACCGTCTTGTGGTTATGAGTGGAAAAGGGGGCGTGGGGAAAAGCACGGTGGCTTCAAATCTTGCTATAGCATTATCTCTAAAAGGTTACGAAGTTGGTCTGTTAGATGCGGATATACATGGACCTAGCATACCTAAAATGCTTGGATTGGGAGGTAGAAAAATAACAGGGGGAGATGATGGTCTCTTACCGGTCTTTGCTATGCCAAATCTTATAGTGATGTCGATGGGTTTCCTTATACGTGAAGATGATGCTCCCGTGATATGGAGGGGGCCACTTAAAATGGGAGCCATTCGCCAATTTTTGGAGGAGGTCAAATGGGGCGACTTAGACTACCTTATCGTTGACCTCCCTCCAGGAACAGGAGACGAACCGCTCAGCATTGCCCAGTTGATGCCCGAAAGTGATACAATAATAGTTACGACTCCGCAGGATGTGGCACTTCTGAGCGTCCGCAAAAGCATAAATTTCGCTAAAACCCTGAAGATGAAAATCGTCGGCATAGTAGAGAATATGAGTGGCTTGGCCTGTCCCCACTGTGGCAAGAAGATAGATCTTTTCAAAACCGGTGGAGGGGAGAAAGCTGCCGCAGATTTCTCCATCCCGTTTCTTGGCCAAATCCCGATAGACCCCAGGATTGTGGAGGAAGGGGACAAGGGAATACCCTTCGTCCTTTCGCAAGATGATTCCACTGTAGTGAAGGCATTCAACCAGATCGTGGAAAAGATAGAGAAACAGTATGAGGAAGTGAGAAAGGAAGTCTGAAAATTCAAGCCAAAGATAATCAGAAAGGAGGTAATCAAACATGTTCGGATATGGAAGAGGATTACATAGAGGGAGATTCTGGCCATATACCCTGGTGAGTGCTCCGGAAGGATATACTTACATTGGTCCCTGCCGGTGTGGGTTTGGACCGGATGCATTCTATCGGGACAAAAGCGGCAGATTCGTCCACGCATCGCAACTTCTTCGCGGGAGTGTCCCACAGATGGTCTCCACCGAAGACCCGGAAGCGGAGATTAGTCAGTTAAGGGTTGAAAAGGCGGAACTGGAGAGAAGGATAAAAGAGTTAGAGGAGCATCCAAAAGGAAAGGAGAGGAAATCATGAAAATAGCCATCGCATCAGATGATGAAAGGACTATATCTTCCCATTTTGGGCAGACAAGAGGATTCGTAGTTTTTGACGTGGAGGGCAAAGAGGTGAAGAACCGAGAATATCGTCCTAACACTTTCACCGGACATGCACGCGGATTAGAAGGTGCAGGTCACGAGATTGACCGACACGGCCCGATTATTTCTGCTCTTTCGGACTGTAAAGCGGTGATTTCACATGGCATGGGCAGAAGGATTTACGATGATTTGAAAAGAGCAGGGATTGAGGTCTTTGTGACGGATGAAACGAACGTGAAGACGGCCTCTGAATTATATCTTCAGGGCAAGCTAACGGATCACCCCGAGCGCAGTTGTTCGCATGAACACGAGCATTAAGTGCAATAATAGCAGGATCATCAAACACCGTATACGTGAGCCACACATGCACCTGTCCCTGGTGGCATAAAGAAGTGGTATATGTCGGACTGGATAGTCCCAGGACAGTTCTTTCTCAGTGATTGAGGACTGAGTTATGCCCAAAGTAGAACCCTTCGAAAAACATGCGAGCAGGTATGAAGAATGGTTTGAAAGAAACAAGTTTGCCTACGAATCGGAACTTCAAGCAATAAAGAAACAATTACCCGAGAGTAAAAATGGGATTGAAATTGGTGTGGGAACCGGTCGTTTTGCTGCACCACTTGGAATCAGACTTGGGCTTGATCCATCAAAGGAGATGAGGGAAATAGCCCAAAAGAGAGGTATTGAGGTCATCGATGGTGTGGCTGAAGCGATTCCTTTTGGTGATTCACAGTTTGATTTTGTCCTGATGGTCACTACTCTTTGCTTTCTGGATGATATCGAGGCAGGGTTGAAGGAAGCACACCGAGTGCTGAGATCCGTTGGAAGCCTTATCATTGGCTTTATCGATGCGAACAGCCCAATGGGAAGGTTATATCAGCAGCAGAAGAAAGACAATGTGTTTTACAGAAAGGCAACCTTCTATTCGGTGGAAGAAGTTCTTGCTTATCTCAAGAAAGCTGGCTTTAAGGATTTCAATTTTAAGCAAACCCTCTTCCGCCCTTTGACGGACATCCGTGACATTGAACCAGTGAAAGAGGGTTATGGTGAAGGTTCATTCGTAGTGGTCAAAGCAACGAAATGAGATGTTAAATTGTTAAGCCTGATAATGTGTTTGCGGTTTGCTTCGCTTGCCCAGATGCCTTCAGCACTTGGTAAACATGCATAGTGTCTGCGGTCATACCGTCACAATCGAGAGACAATGTCAAACTACCAACAAACTAACTCAAAGCCTACTATAGTCCACCTGTTTGTATCTTTCTTGAGATTGGGAGCCACCGCATTTGGTGGACCATCTATGGTGGCTTACATTCGCAGGATGGCAGTGGAACAGAAACGTTGGTTGGATGAAGGAACCTTTCGTGATGGTATTGCCCTTTGCCAAATGATACCTGGCGCAACTGCCATGCAGACTGCTGCTTATGTTGGGTTGAGAACACGCGGTGTAATCGGTGCAGGTGCGAGCTTCGTTGGTTTTGGTCTCCCGGCCTTTCTCCTAATGATGATGCTTTCGGCCCTATATACAGATACACACACTCTACCTGCGGTAGTTTCAGCATTCAATGGACTTCAGGCCATTATTGTTGCCATCGTAGCCAATGCTACAATATCCTTCGGGAGAACCTCTCTTAAAAACTGGAAACATTTTATCATCGCCGGTATTGCTGCGGTCATGTTTGGATTGGGCGTGAACCCAATCCTGGTAATTCTTTTCGCCGCTCTTTTCGGACTTGTGTTCATTGGGAGTAAGCCATTAGCCCTTCGTCCAACCGCCGATTCAGGAGTGCCACATTCATCCAAACCCCTTTTGCTTCTCTTGGCACTCACTGCCATTGGCTTTCTGGCCCTTCTTCTCTTACAGCGAACGCTGTTTGATCTAGCTGCATTGATGTTTAGGGTGGACTTGTTCGCCTTTGGGGGCGGATTTGCCTCTGTCCCTCTCATGTTCCACGAAGTTGTTCAAGTACGCGGCTGGCTGGACGGCACGACATTCTTGAATGGAATTGCGCTGGGGCAAGTTACCCCAGGACCGATAGTGATCACCGCAACCTTTGTCGGTTATCTGCTGCATGGGTTACTTGGTGGCCTCATAGCTACTATCAGCGTATTTTCACCATCCTTTATGATACTTGTCGGTTCTATGCCTTACTTTGACAGATTGCGCTCCTCACCCTACTTCAACAAGGCTATTGGCAGTATCTTGTGTACCTTTGTCGGACTTCTCCTGACGGTTACCTTTCGTTTTGCTTGGAATGTCCACTGGGATTTCGTTCGTATCATCCTAGCCAGTTCAGCATTTGTTGCTTTGTTCTTGAAGGTGGATATTCTCTGGGTTGTTGTGATAGGCACACTAATCTCGATATTCGCGTTTAGATGATCTTGGTTAATCTATGACGACGCGAAGGTTGCATGAAAGCACTATCATACGCATGACCGCAAACCCCGTGTCACCCTGTATGGCATTACAATCCCAAAATTCTAAGGGAAGAGACCAAACAATATTTGAAAACAGAAGATGAGATAATATGAAAGACAGAGGAAAATCAAAAACTATTTTTCCCACTCGGGGGCAAGGGGGAAAAAGAATCAAATAACCTTTCAGAAAACCTCTACCCCGTTTCCCTCTCCATAAAATGGAGAGGGAAAATCGGGGTGCGGTATTAAGGCATAACAATATCCATGCGCAGAATTCTCCTGATGGGTAACCCCAACGTGGGGAAGAGTGTGATCTTCTCCCGGCTCACCGGTGTCCATGTGATCACCTCCAACTACTCCGGTACCACCGTGGAATTCACTAAGGGACATTTGAAATTAGGGGATGAAGTGGTGGAGGTGATCGACGTGCCCGGAACCTACTCCCTGGAGCCGTCACAGCCGGCGGAGGAAGTAGCGGTGAAGATGCTGGATCGGGCCATAGAGCAGAAAGAGAGCATCGTCGTAAACATAGTGGATGCGACCAACCTGGAAAGGAATCTGAACCTAACTCTCCAGCTGCTCAAAAAGGATGTTCCCCTGATCGTTGCTTTAAATCTGTGGGATGAGGCTGGGCACATAGGGGTGTCCATCAATGTTGAACAACTGCAGAGACTTCTTGGGGTTCCGGTTGTTCCCACCGTTGCCATAACCGGCGAAGGGATGAGAAAGTTAGTGGAGACTTTACCCCAGGCAAAGAAAGGAGCTTATTCGTTTGAGGATGCCGAGAAATGGCACGAGATCGGCAGAATCGTGGAGAAAGTTCAAGTGGTGCGACATCGACACCATACGTTCTTGGAGCGATTATCAGATTTTACGATAAGGCCGTTGTCGGGAATCCCTTTCGCCATTTTCATCTTGTTTTTAACTTTCAAAATGGTAAGATTGATCGGCGAAGGATTGATAAATAATCTGCTCAATCCTCTCTTTAATAGATTATATCTTCCGCTAATCACCAAAGTGGTTGAAGCACTCTTGCCCATAAAATTGATTCATCACTTGCTGCTTGGCACCACTCCGGACCCACTTGGCTCCTTCGGACTTTTGTCTGCAGGGCTGTACATCCCCTTAGTCGTAGTTCTTCCGTATCTGTTCTCGTTTTATCTGGTACTGAGTTTTTTGGAGGATTTGGGTTATCTTCCTCGTCTGGCTATCCTTCTGGATAATGTCTTCCACCGATTCGGGCTTCATGGTTATTCTTCAATTCCCATCATCTTGGGATTAGGATGTAAAGTTCCAGCCGTGTTGGCGACCAGGGTTTTGGAGACCAAACGGGAGAAGATCATCGCCCTGGCTTTGATTCTTATGGGCGCTCCCTGTATGCCCCAGACCGCGATGATAGTAAGTATAGTCGCTCCTTATGGAAGTAAATATCTTTTTTTAATCTTTGGAGTCCTTTTTCTTATTGGTATCACTACAAGTTTTCTTCTAAACCAGATTCTCAAGGGCGAGACCCCCGAGTTGCTTTGCGAGATTCCGCCTTATCGCATTCCCAAATTTTCCATTCTCTTCCGAAAAGTTTGGCTTCGGTTAAGCTCATTTGTTAAAAGCGCCGTACCCCTAATTATCTTGGGCATTTTTTCCATTGGTGTTCTAGATCTGGTAGGAGTGCTCAGATTTGCCAGCAGGATTTTTGGGGCACCACTTTCATTTATCCTCGGACTGCCTCCAGAAACCGTTTTGGTGGTGATAACCGGATTTCTGCGAAAGGATATCTCCATTGCGTTGCTGAAGCCTTTTAATCTCTCCGCAGAACAACTGGTCGTCGCCTGCATCTTTTTGGTTCTCTATCTCCCTTGTATCTCGACTTTCTTTGTCATGGCCAGGGAACTGGGGATTCGTAGTACACTGAAGCTGGTCGCCATGTTGCTGGCTTCCGGTTTCTTGGTCGGCGGAATTCTGCACCTGGTCTTGAAGACGTTCTGATCCCGCCAGAATAACCCTTCAACTCATCAGCGCCGGGGTCGACAGAACTGCACGTCGAGAGCCATCCGATTTCGAGAGATGAAATCGAAAGACCGGGATCAACTCCGGTCGGCGGTCAAGCTCCGGCTGGAAATCGTTTTCCTTAGATCTTTTAGGGAAAACGAAAGTAGGATCGAGAGAAAACCAATCATGAGCAGAAGAACGTAGAGCGAGGCAAAGGAAGAAACCTGAATTATCAGACCCCCCAAAGCGGACAAAAAGACGGTAAGTCCGACCACGGTGTTGAGGAACCCAATGTAGATGGGTCGTTTCTCCTCCGGGGCGATCTCCAAAAGATAGTTGACGTAGCCCATGTCCGTGCCGCTCATGGTGGCGCCCAGAAAGAAGAAAATCGAACCATAAGTCCACATGGGCAAGCGAACCACCATATTCAAAAGGATTAGCAATGGACACAGGCTTGCGCAAAAAGCGGAGATGACCAGAATGAGCCTGTTCTGACTCCGATTGCTCAAATAAGCCCATAAGAGATTGGAGGAGAGATACCCCACCATCTGAACGCTTAAGAGTATCCCCGCCAAGCTGGTGGGAATAAAGAGGTATCTCTTGGCATACAGGATGTAGAACGGTAGGCCCATGATGTAACTTCCTATGGCTATTCTGGTCAAAAGAAGCATTCGGTAATTCCGGTCCCCTCGGGCTATTTTGAGACCCAGGAGGAGATTTTCTTTGATGCTTCTTTTTTGTAGTCGCCCAATGGTGGGAGGCTCCTGGACCAAAACGAAGGAGGTCAAGGCCAAAAAGATGAGTGCCGAGGCTATGAGGAACAGAATTCCGAAGTTAGTGGGAAAATCATAACCCTTCAAAATCCGCTGAATCAAAACCCCGGATATGGCCGCCAACCCACCTCCAAGAAACATCCTCGTTCCAAAGAAGCTGCCTCTTCTGTCTGGGGGAACGGCTTTGCCCACGATGTCGGTGAAGGCCACGCCGCCCAGACCCCCGCCAAAGGAGTAGAGGGAAAACAAGAAGAAGAAACTCACCACCAGAAAGGACGGATTGACCTTGCCCAAAACAAAGACCAAAACTGCAAAGAGGAGGAATGCCGGCCCTCTCACCAAAGCGGTAGATACGTAAATCGGCTTCTGGTATTTTCGGTGGAGGGTGGCGGCCGCCACTGCAATCTGGGGAAGAAACCATCCCAGCGTTTCTAAGGATGAAGCCAAGCCAATCAGGATTTGAGAGGAGGTGAGCCTGCTCAAGAAGAGAGGCAACACGGTGGAGGCGCTGATAAAAGCCGAGGCGAAATTGAACAAAACCCCGTTGGTGACCCCCAGCCAGAAATTCTTGGTTAGATAGCCGCCGGCAGGCTGACCTTGCTTCAAGGAGTGGTTAGTCATCCGGAATAAGTTAACCGCCAAAAGACCATTGTCAAGAAATGAACGGATATAAGAATCTTGCTTGGCCATCCAAAAGTTCTTGCCCCGGAGGGACAATCCTGCATTAAGAAACGATTGATCCGTTCTTCCCTTGACCGAAGGATGACTTAGCCATGTAACCTAAGAAGCCTTTGCCGTTCTGCCGGATTCAGCCGAAGGTTGAAGGTTCAAACCAAGCCGAAGGAAGGAAATATAGGAACTGTGTAAGCCCAGTTTATGTCCTGATTGGAGTTTTGGCTCTGTCAGATGGCGTCACAAAACCCCTTGCTTTTTTGAATCGACGGCCATATACTTTGAGTGATTTGGATAGAATGTAGGATCACCAAAAAAGACGTCCGGGCAAACTTACCTGCTGGCAAGAGATCACAATGGAGTCCGGCAAATTCTGCACCTCCTCAAACCCGAAAGGAGAGACTGATGCCAAGAAAGCTAACACTCAGTGTGATCATGGTAGTGGTTTCAAGCCTGGTGGTTGGTCTGAGTTTGATGGCCAAAACTGCGGAGAAAGCCCGGATCATTCGGATACCGCAGGAAAGGAGAGCTTTAGCCACATTTCCCGCTTTCGGTTCTGCAAAAACCGGGTGGTGTGAGATCGCCAACGACGATGGAAATGTGGCCTTCTACTATGCCAGCTTTGATTCCGGAACCGGATTAGCCGCATACCTGGACCCTGCCCAGTGTACGACTCACCCGTATCCCTTCCGGATCACCGATGTGCATTTCAGCCTTTTTGGGATGTTCGTTTCCGATTATCTGTGGCCGGTCAATGTCCGCGTCAACCTAAGGGAAGCTGCCGGCGGAAGCAAATGCGACGGGCCTGGATCAGTCTTGTGTTCTCAGGACTTCTCCCTACCCAGTGATTCTGGCTATCCGAGGATGATGAATCTTACTCTCTCTCCGCCCTGTTGCGTTATGCAACCGTTTTTTGTGGAAGTGATCTATCAGAGCCACAGAGATACTACGACTCTGCCCAGTCTGCTGATGGACGACAGCATTGCCACTGCCCCGGACACGTGCAACAACTGGTTTGTCGATAGCCTGGGTTATCATGGGTGGGTCGACACGTGGGGCATCGATCCCCTTCCCGGGAATGCCTTGATTCGCGCCACCGGATATGCAAACTCAGTTGTCTGCGAGAGTCTGTGGTACTGGAAGCCGGATACCGCTCATGCCCCCAGCGGTATGCCCGACTTCGACCAATATCAGTTCGGCGGAGACTCCAGCGCCATGTGTGGCCCTACCTCGGTGGCCAACTGTCTGTGGTGGTTTGACGCGGTGCCTTCGGGGATTAGTCCTCCCAGCTTGATCCGCACGCTCTCCGGCTATTTTCACACCCGACCGGACAGCGGAACCTATGTCGACTCCATCGGTGCCGGCTTAAACCGGTATTTTCAGCATTATGGATTCAATCTGTACCAACACAAGTTCACCCAGCCTGAATTTCATGCCATGGAAGATTCGCTGAAGAAATGTCAGGACGTCATCCTACTTCTTGGTTTCTATCAGGAGGTCAGTCCAGGTAGTTGGAAGCGTTTTGGAGGGCATTATGTCACTATGGCGGGAGTGTGTTCTGAATCCTTAAAGATTGCATTAAGCGATCCGTTCAGAGATGCTGCAGAAGCCGGCTGGCCCGGACAAGTGAGGCCACCCGATCATCTGCCCCATCCCGGTGGTCACCTGGTGCACAATGATTCATCTTTAGTCTCGCACGATATCTATCAGTCGGATACGCTGTCTCTTTCTCCCGGAAATCCTCACTGGTGGCTGCCCGGGTATCAGACGCCAGACACATTGTATCTGTTCGAGGGGAAGAATTTCCAGCCCGGACAAGACACCTTGCAGGGTTCTTATATTCCGGGACAGCCTGTGGCCACAGAGGTGGAATATGCCATCATGATCTGTCCGAGAGAACCGGACACCTGCTGGTACTTCAAGCCGGACACTACCAACGCTCCCAGCGGCATGCCCGATTTCGATCAATATCAATTTGGCCCACCCGACTCCCAGGCTTTCTGCGGTCCGGCGGCAGTGGCCAACTGTCTATGGTGGTACGGTGCAGTCCCTCAAGCCTATCAGAACGATGCCGCCGGCTTCATCCGACACTTGGCTGGATATTTCCATACTCGTCCGGACAGCGGAACCTATGTGGACTCCATCCAGTCCGGCCTGACTCGATATTTTGCGGTTAATGGCTTCCCGCTTAGGGAGACGACTTACTTCAAACCAGCTTTTCACGAGATGGAGGATTCGCTGAAGGCCTGCCAGGACATCATCCTGCTCTTGGGTTTCTGGCAGCTGGACGGAGGGTGGCACCGGGTCGGCGGACACTTCGTCACCATGTCCGGAGTATGCTCCGAGTCACTGCGAGTGGCCTTGAGCGATCCAGCCAGGGATGCGGCAGAAGGGGGCTGGCCCGGACGCGTGCGACCGCTGGCTCAACATCCCATACATCCCATCGGCAGCCCGTTGCATAATAATCCGCTCTATGTCTCTCACGACATGTTTCCGGCGGTTGAGGAATCTACCAGTCCGGGTGACTGCGTCTGGGGGCTGCCTGATTACCACCTTTACCAGGGAATCCATCAGTTCGAGAAGCAGAATTTCCAGCCGGGGCAATGGGAGCATTTCGACTACTTCGATACTCTGAGGCCGACTTATACTGAGGTGGAGTATGCCATCATGATCTGCCCCAAGCCATCGGCAGTGGAAGATAAGGGAGGAACAGCCACCCCCCAAGACTTCCAGCTGCTCCAAAACCATCCTAACCCGTTCAACGGCCAGACGGTCATCAAATTCGATCTGCTAAAACCGTCCGAGGTGACACTGGTGATCTACAATACGCTCGGAGAGAGGGTAAAGACCCTGGCTAAGGGACATTTCGGAGCAGGTACAAGAAGCGTGAGTTGGGATGGAAAGGACGAAAACGGAAAAGACTTGGCCAGCGGGATCTATTTCTATGCGCTCAAGGCAGGGGAGGTTACTCAAACCAAGCGGATGGTTTTGTTGAAATAATCAACCAGACGAGTGGACACAAGTGACGAGCAAACAAGAGGAGGCGGGAAAAAATCTTCTGCCTCCTCTTGCCTTTTGGCGGGAAAGAGAGTTTATTGTCCCGAAGTCCCTGCGTCTTGAAGGCGCGTGTGGGAACGACGAATGCAGTGTCCGAGCGTGCCGTGAACCGTGCGGTTCATGGCCAGAGGCTGAGATTCGATGCTCTTTCTGGATACAAAGCTGTGCGGTGAATGCGGGGGCTGTGTGGCCGTGTGTCCCCATGCCGCCTTAGAGCTTCATCCTGAGAGAATGAACATCAAACCAGAGCTATGCTCGTTATGCGAAAACTGTTTGGTTTTCTGCCCGGTGGGAGCATTGAGCATCAAACCCGGCCGCTCGGAGAGTTCCTCCGCGACGTCAAGCATGATTTCCAGGCGGGAAAATGGATGAGAGATTCGATTGCATCGTGATCGGAGCAGGTCCCGCCGGATCTATGGCCGCAAAGACTTTGGCTGAAAACGGCGCTTCAGTCTTGCTTCTGGAAAAACACTTCCGGATAGGCGTGCCTCTGGCGTGCGCTGAGGCCATCAGTTTTTCGGGTTTGGCCAGCTTCGTACAGCCGGATCCCGAATGGATCAGCACTAACATACACCGGGTGCTGTTGGTTTCTCCATCAGGTAAAAGGTTGGCCATTCATCATCCTGATGCCGGCTTCGTTTTGAACAGAAAGATCTTCGACCAGAAGATGGCGCAGATGGTTTCATCACTCGGGGCGTGCGTGAAGACCAATTCCACTGCCATAGGGCTTTTGAACGGCAACGACGACGGAGTCTACGGAGTCCGGGTCTTAGAAGGAGGAAAGGAGAAGGAGTATTACGCCCGGGTGATCATCGGCGCGGACGGGGTGGAATCGCTCGTGGCGCGCTGGGCAGGAATAGATTCTTCATTGCCCCTTGCGGACATAGAATCGTGCGCCCAACATCTCTTGGGAGAGGTGGAGGTGGAACCGGATCGGTTGGAGTTCTACCTGGGAAAATCCGTCGCCCCCGGAGGATATGCCTGGGTCTTCCCCAAGAGCAATACTACTGCCAACGTGGGCTTGGCCGTCACGCCGAATCAGACCTCGGAGAAGCCGCAAATGCTTTTGGACCGCTTTGTTAAGAAGAGATTTTCCGGCTTCAGGATCGTCGAATCCACTATGGGCGGTGTCCCGTGTTACCATAGGAGCATGAGCCTGGTAAGAAAGAACGTCCTCTTGGTGGGGGATGCAGCCAGGCTGGTGGATTCTCTTTCCGGTGCGGGAATATCGAATGCTCTGCTCTCCGGGAAAATCGCCGGGGAAGTCACCGGACAGTTCATAAGAAACGGAGGGTCTTCCTTTCGTCCCCTTTTGAGATACCAAGATGAGCTGCTGAAACAAAAGGGCAGAGAGCTTAAGTTCTATTCGTACTGCCGGGCGATTTATTTAAAGATGACCGATGAGGATTTTGACGGGGTGGTTTCTTTCTTAGGGGAGTATTTTGGTGACGCTACCGTCACCGGCATTCAACCAATCCATTTGGTCAAGGCGATTTTGAAATCAAATCCCGGGCTTCTCCGGTTGCTCAAGCATCTGGTCTGGTGATCTGGCCGCCCGAATCACATTTGGATCTGGAGGGTCAAAAGAAAACTGAAGATCACTCTTGTCCTATCGGCTGGACCCTGCGGGCTACGGGGCCGCGGGGGTGGCCTTCTTATGCACCAACTTGGTCAATCGGGACTTAATGCGCGAGGCCTGGTTAGGGTGAACGGCTCCCTTTCCGGCGGCCTTGTCCAAAAATGATATGGCCTCCTTCAGTGAGGCCTCGTCCGATGAAACTTCGACCTTCTTAACCAGAGTTTTCATCCGGGATTTCATCTCCCGATTTCTTGCGTTCGCCTTTTTGCTGGTTCTGAGCCTTTTTTCGGCTGACTTATGTGTGGGCAATGCTCTTCTCCTTGAATTTGTTAAGATTGAACTCGTTCCCCAAACTGCGGGGAGATGCTCGGTGCTGACGACCCATGAATATAAGGCCAAAACTGCTTTTGTCAAGCTCAAAAGAAATGCCTGGAAGAGGATCAAGGGAGAGAAGTCTGTTTGGAGTGCTGTGCTTTGGCTCGACCCGAGGTCTCTTGAGCCTGAATAAGGATTATGGTGAATGCCCGGCATAGTCAACTGATTTTTTCATAGATTTCGGAAGCTTTCTCTATGACGACCTCAAGTTCGGATCACGATAAAATCGCGCGATCGACCGGCGTGGTCAGCTCAGCCACTTTCCTGTCCCGTGTTTTGGGTTTGGTCCGGGAACAGGTGTTCGCCTATCTTTTTGGAGCCGGCTACGCCACCGATGCCTTTATTGCCGCCTTTCGGATTCCGAATCTGCTGCGTGATCTTTTCGCCGAGGGCGCCCTCTCCTCTGCCTTCATTCCGGTTTTCACCGATTATCTGACTAATCAGGGAAAGGAAAAGGCTTGGGAGCTGGCTAACTTGGTGTTGAATTTGCTTCTGGTTGCGCTATGCGTGATTGTGATCTTGGGGATCATCTTTTCCCCGTACTTGGTCCAGTTGATCGCCCCCGGATTTGAAAAAGAGGCGGGAAAACAGGAGCTGACCATGCTCCTTTCCCGCATCATGTTTCCCTTCCTCCTTCTTGTCGCCTTAGCCGCCCTGGTCATGGGGATTCTGAACACCTTCCGGCACTTTGGCATTCCGGCTGTGGCTCCCACCATGTTCAATCTGGGAATGATCGCCGGCGGGATCATCCTTTCACCTTACGTCCATCCGCCCATCATGAGCATGGCCATAGGAGTGCTCGTGGGCGGCTTGGGACAGTTGGCCATTCAGGTGCCCAGCTTGAGGAAGATCGGCTTTAAGTACCGCTTCGCCATCGATCTTAATCATCCGGGGGTCAAAAGAATCTTAATCCTGATGGCCCCGGCTACGTTGGGCCTTGCCTCCACCCAGGTCAACATATTCGTCAATACGCTAATTGCGTCTTTACTGCCGCAAGGGAGTGTTTCCTATTTGAACTACAGTTTCCGGTTGATGCAATTTCCCATTGGAATGTTTGGAGTAGCGGTGGCCACGGTGACTTTCCCCATCGTATCCGCCTATGCTGCCAAAAAACAAATGGGTGAGCTTCTCCATACCTTCAGCTCGTCTTTGAAGCTGGTCTTCTTTCTGACCATTCCCTCAGCCGTTTTCTTGGCGGTGGTTTCCCAGCCGACTATCTCCGTTCTGTACCAGCATGGAAGGTTCAAATTCCCGGACACAGTGGCCACTTCTCAGGCTTTGATCTTTTACTGCATCGGGCTGTTCGCCTATTCTTCGGTCAGGCTGACCGCCTCTACTTTTTATTCCATGGGTGATACCAAGACTCCGGTGAAAACCAGCATGGCGGCAGTCGGGGCAAACGTGGTCTTGAATCTTCTTTTCATGCGGCCCTTCGGATTCAGAGGACTGGCCCTGGCCGCCTCGATTTCTGCCATGATCAATCTGTTCCTGCTTCTTTTTGTCTTGGACAGAAGAATCGGGCCACTGGACAGAAAAGGCATCTCGTCGACATTTGTTAGAATATTGTCTTCGGCCACGCTGATGGGATGTTTGTTGTGGGTTTACTTAAGATTCTTCGGATTGAGCTTGCAGAAAGCGGGATTGCCGGTCAAAATCATCCAGCTTTTATTTACGCTGGTCTTGGGGTCAGCCAGCTATTTGGCTTTTTCTTACTTACTGAAACTCAAAGAGCTTGACCGTATATTGGAGTTGTTGAAGATAAAGAAAGGAAAATGAGTTCTCTATTTGACTTTTCTTGGATGAGGATGCAAGAAAAAAGCAGGAGTCTGCAAGAGAGTTTCAGATGGCAGGAGAGACACCACTCACCCTTGAGATCTGACAACCTGCAGAAAGAAGAGTCGAGGCCATGGGTTTGAAAAATCACAGATACGCCAATATTACCTGGGCTGTCCTTCTGGTTGGCGCCATCTACGTGATAAGTCTGACTTTTCACGGAAAGAACGGTTTCTGGAATGTGGACGATGCCAACAAGTTCATCCAGCTTAAAGGAATCCTTGCCAGTCACTACTCAGATTACTCCATCCACTGGCCCGGAAGCACCCTCGATCCTGATTTCGAGTATAATCCTCTCCCATCGCCGTTTTCCGCGGTGAAGGACCACAGGCTCTTCTCCATCTACTCACCCATCTTTGCCATCGTCTCCTCTTGGTTCTTCAAGGTCTTTGGATTTTGGGGACTTTATTTCCTCCCCTTGGTTTTTTCGGTATTCATGCTCTTTGGAATCGCGAGAATTGCAGATATCATGGACTGCGACAAGACGGCCAAGAACCTTGCGGTGCTCATTACGGGACTGTGTACCCCCATATGGTTCTATAGTGTGGTCTTCTGGGAGCATATCATTGCAGTCTCTTTGGGTGTTTGGGGGCTTTCCTTCTGCCTGGAATTCTTGAAGTCCGGCTCTCGCAGATGTCTGGTTCTTGGAGCTGTCGTTTCTAGTCTGAGCATCTATTTCCGGGATGAGTTGTACCTATTTTGCGCGGTGCTTCTCGGCGCCGTGTTGCTCTATGCCCCGAAAGAAAGGCTCAAATCAGCCGCCATATTTCTTCTTACCACGATAATCAGCCTTATGCCGCTTTGGTCAATTCAGTGGAAGACCATGGGACAGCCTTTCGGTTTTCACATCGGAGTCCACCTTTTTTCCGCTTCGGGAATAGCCCAGCATATCTCCGATCGGCCTGCGGTTCTTTATAATCTCTTTGTGGCCTCCTCCAAAATCCTATGGCTTTCATTCGCTCTTACCCTGCCGTTCGTCATTGCCTTTCTGCTGAATCCCAAGCTATCGGAGAAGTCGTTCAAGGTTGCCGTTCCGCTCTACCTGCTGGTTGGGTTAGCCAGTTCAGGTTTCGGGTTGGGCCTTTATCTATTTGCAGACAGCCCCATATCCCAGATGCTCCATTCCAACAGTCTCTTTACGGCCTCGCCGGTTTTAATTCTCGCTTTTATGAGGTACCGAAATTCAGTCATGGCGGAGCCTGATTTGTCCTTGAAGAGGGTTTTATGGTTGGTTGCTCTTGCCTACGCCATGGTTTACGGGCTGACCGCGCCCAAGCTGGGTTCCACCGGCATTCACTGGGGCAACCGATTTCTTTTGATTCTATACCCTTTGCTTGCGATTCTGGCTGCCGTCAACTTAGCACAGTGGTGGAGCTGCTTTAACCGAAAAATCAACTGGGGGAAACTCGTAATAGTTTTGGCTGTTGGCCTGAGTCTTGGTGCTCAAGTCTATTCACTGAACGTCTTGCGGAAAGCGCAAGTTTTTTCTTATCGCTTGAATCAGGAGATGGAGAAGCGCAGTGAGGAGATCATCGTTACCGACGTGTGGTGGGTGCCCCAGGAGTTGTATTCGCAGTTCTACAAGAAGCCCATCTTCCTGGTACGCTCCCAGGTTCAGTATGATCAGTTGATAGAAAAGCTCATTTCCCGGGGATACAAGGAGATCCTCTTCATCAGTCCCCTTTTTGAAGGAAAAGCACACCCAGGCGCTGCCGAAGTGACTGACAACGGATTGAACTTCTTCAATTTGCAGTACACTGTGGTTGACATTGCCGGTTCTCAGAACAAAGTGAATTAAGACGTCACTTGCAGATTCGAAGATGAGATGCTATAATTCTGAGCCGGCTTCGTGATTCTCTTTGGCCGAAAGCATAGAGCATGGCAATGTCGTTTAAGGTGGGAATCGCGCCCCCGAACACAGTCACAAAGGTTGCAGGGACAGACCTTCGGATCCGGCTTATCTCCAACATTGGGTGAATCTGAAGATTCACCCCTACAGGATTTCCCAGGGATTGTTTAGCTGAATCGTCAGCGGCATGAGCCGTATAGTTTAAGCCGACGGATTGAACAGATAAAACCCTCTCCCCTAAGGGGAGAGGAAAACGCGTAGCGAAGCCTTTATGGCTTCGCGCAAAACCGTGAAGCCTCTGCTGCGCTGGAATGGAACATTATATGGACCTATTCGAAAAAGAGAAGAAACAGAAAAGATTTAAGGAGACTCCCTTAGCCGACCGAATGCGACCGGAGACGTTGGACGAGTTCGTAGGACAGAGGCACATCCTGGCTGAAGGTTCAGTTCTAAGGAAAGCAATCAAAGAAGACAAGATTCAGTCGGTGATCTTCTGGGGTCCGCCCGGCACCGGCAAGACCACCTTAGCCCAGATTATCGCCAAGGTCACCGGCGCGAATTTCATTTCCTTCTCTGCCGTCCTCTCCGGTATCAAAGAAATCAAAGAGGTCATGGCCGAGGCCACCCGGATGAAGGAGCTATACAACAGGAAGACCATTCTCTTTGTGGACGAGATCCATCGCTTCAACAAAGCCCAGCAGGATGCTTTTCTTCCCCACGTGGAGAAAGGAAACATCGTTTTGATCGGCGCCACCACCGAAAACCCGTCATTCGAAGTGATTTCCGCTTTACTCTCGCGGACCAAAGTTTATACCTTAAATCCGTTAACCGAAGATGAGCTGAAAGTCATCTTGAACCGGGCTTTGGAAGACAAAGAAAAAGGGCTAGGTAACCTGAAGGTTGAGTTGGAGAAAGACGCTTTAGACTACATCGCCCAGATGGCAAATGGTGACGCCCGAATTGCCCTTTCCACGGTGGAGTTTGCCGCCCTGACTACCCCTCCGGACAAGAATGGCAGGCGGAAGATCACGTTAAAGATTGCCCAGGATACCATGCAGAAAAAGGCCCTGGTCTACGACAAGGACGGAGAAGAGCATTACAATGTAATTTCAGCCTTCCACAAGAGCCTGAGGGGATCTGATCCCGATGCTGCCCTCTACTGGCTCGGAAGAATGCTGGCCGGAGGCGAAGACCCTCTGTACATCGCTCGCAGAATGGTGCGATTTGCCTCCGAGGATATTGGAAATGCCGATCCTTTGGCGCTTCAGATCACCATCGCCGCCAAGGAGGCCTATCATTTTGTGGGATCGCCGGAGGGTGAGTTGGCCTTGGCCCAGGCGGCAGTCTATCTGGCCACCGCACCCAAGAGCAATGCGGTTTACAAGGCATTCAACCTGGTGCAGGAGGAGATTCAAAAGACGCAGGCTTTGCCCGTGCCTCTGCACATTCGGAATGCCCCCACCCGGCTGATGAAAGACTTAGGCTACGGCAAAGACTATAAATATCCGCATGACTTCCCCGACCATTTCGTGGATGAGACTTACCTTCCGGAGAATCTGAAAAACCGCAGATACTATTGCCCGACGGATTTCGGCTTTGAAAAGGAAATCAAGAAGAGGTTGGAATGGTGGAGGAAAAAGAAGGCTGAAGGATCAAAGGATAAAAGTACAGAGCCAGGAAAAAGGAAAAACGGTCAATAGCCGGGCATTTGTCATGTCCCTTCCAGCGATAGAACCATCCTGCCGTCTCTCCCAATCTGCCCTTGAATGTTCTCTCATTCTCACTTCCCGGAACTTGCCGCGTTCCTCTTCATCAGGTTTTCCAGTTCCATCAGATTCAGAATGGCAGTCGAATCAGCCGGATTAATGGTGAGAATGTTTTCCCATGCCTCTTTGGCCTCTTCAAAATGCCCCAATCTGACATGTGCCAGTCCTAAGAGATGATAACCTTCGGTAGCCCCAGGTTTTAACTCGATCATGGCGGAGGCACAAGTTCCCGCCTCCAACAGGTGATCCGTCTCATAATATGCCGATCCCAGATCAAAAAGATAATCCGCATTGTCCGACAGATAAGGGAGCGCCTTCTCCAGATAGGGGAGAGCTTTGGCATATTGACCCATTTTCACGTAGATGTGGCCCATCAGCCAGTTGGCCTTAGGATAGAGAGGATCAATCCTAAAAAGCGAGTCCAATATCAGAATCGCCTGGTCGTACCTCTGGTTTTGACCGTATATCGAAGCTAAGTTGAAATAGCTCAGGGTGTCGGCCGGGTTCCTCTCAATGGCCCTTTCATACAGCTTGATCACTTCATCCGGCAAGTTCGCGAATTTCAAGATGCGGGCAACCTTGAATAGATTATAATTGGTTGCATCCACGGGGTGAGGATCGTTCTCCTGAATCAACGTGTATCGACTTACCGACCTGGAGTGGCTGGCATTGATCAGTACCCACGGAACCGTGTGGAAAAGACCGACACAGACGAACACCGCACCCCAAGCTTTGATTCGGTTGCCGACAGGCGTGGAAGTTTGACCGTCGGCGTGCGCCGAGCTGCTGGTTGCCGATTGGTCTTCTGCCCACCTCAGGAAAAGGAGCACTGCCAAAAGGCCCAAAAAAGGCGCTGGGGCAGACCTTAAGTCCCAATCAGCACTTCCCAAGGTAAAGTTGACCACAAAAAGGTAGACCAAAGCAAGAACGGTTGAAAGAATCAGGAAATTAGTGAGTCTGTCGTCGAATTCCCTTAATCTGATCTTAAAGAAAAGAAAGAAAACTATGAGCGATAGGCCCACCGGAGAGAGCAGAAGAAGTTGGTTCACAAACTCGGAGATGTGTCCTGCTGAAAACATACCGAAAGGGTAGGCCGGAGTAGCCATTAAGGGCAGGATAAACATCCCCTTGCCCACCTCCTCCAAACCGGTGGCAACTTTGTGAACCCAGAAGGCGACAATGACTAAAGAAAGAATCAAGGCTATCAAGATCGGAGTACTTAGAATGGGCTTAACTTTCGGACTTCTCGCCATCAAAGGAGCTTTCCGTCTCTTGGAAATCCCCTCCCGGCTGGATTCGTCTTTGGTGGAAGCAGGGCCTTTCTGTGTCTCACTCCCGGCACGACGTTCCCATAGAAGATAGATGAACGAAGGGACGTAGATTAAGCAGGTGACATGCAAGCCGATGTTTATCACCAGGACGACCAAAGGAGGGACTACGCTGATTCTACCGGTAAAGGCAAGTGCGGCAAGCCAGATGTACACCAACAGTGCCACTTGAAGGATGGTGTAGCTTTCCACATATCCGAAGAAGAGCTGTATTGATCCCAAAGAGACCAAGAAGAAGAAGATCAGTGCCTTTTGAAAGCCGTTCTTGCCCAAAAGGGAACATAACTTCAACGAGATGAAAATGAATGCCGCTCCGCACAGGATGCTGATGATGGAATAGGTCAGCTCCGGCGTCCAGTTGGGGATGATCTTGAGCATCGCCCGGTAGACTTCCAGATGAATGAATCCGTCCCCCCATTCCGCCAAATGCAGTTTCCCCGCCGGCAAGTCGTTGATCCGAAAATACCCATCCCCCAAAAGGTGGAGCCTGGTGCGAAAAATCCAGAAGATGGGAATGGAAAGAAGGCTGAGAAGAATGAAAATCTTGTTTTGGCTTTCGCGGGCAAAGGCTCCGTCGATCTTGCCGGCCAATGCCTCGGATTTCGCATAGAGGAACTCTCGTACACCTGGTATCAGAGTGGTCAACACCAGCATGGTCAGAGTCCAGCCTATCCAGGCCGGGAAGAAGTGATAGAAATGAACACCCCACATGTATTGGGGGATTAAGTAAATCGTGGCCAGGTGGAGCAGGACCAGAAGGGCCGTACAGGGGAGGAGAAACCGTTCAAAAAGCCTTTGGGAAATCACCCTCTTGGCCGGGATTTCCTTGGTTTTCGCATCGACTTTTCTCATACTGTAGCTCGGACGGTTGTCATGTCTCAGGAATTGTCACGACTAATATATCATTACGAGTACGGATGTGTCAAGCAGGAACGTTGAACGGTTCGATCAGCCGGAGAACTCGACTGCGGAGCGGATATTAGCCATCTGACCAACTACCTGTTCCGTCAAGGGTTTCCTTTGGCGCTGGGATGCGCTCTTTGACCGGCCCTAACCAACAACCATTAGGCATTGGTCTTTGGAAGTTTCACCCGCATTCCCTAAGGTCTAACGCCTAAGGTCAAGGTTCCGTGGTGTGATTCTTCATTCACCGAAAAGCTGGGCTGTGCGGGATTTTTATCTTGACAATCTAAGAGCCATGTTTATATTGATTAGTGTAGACTCCATCATCGCTGTCAGCAATCAGCTTTATACGGGTTTTCTATGCTTCTGCACTCAATGTTGTGTGAGGCCATTGGCTCGATGGTCAGAAACGCTATGACGCGGAGGTGAAAGATGAAACGAAATCCATTGGTTTTGGCTTGGCTCGTTCTTGGTGTATTGCTGTTTCTCAATCAAGCTTGGGCGGCATGTCCCCAGGACACCGTAGACAGCGGCGTATGCGACACCCTACAGGTGGAGATCTGGCCGGGAGATGAGTTTCTTGACCCACCAGGCCCCTATTTCGCTCGTTTTCCGATATATGTGACCCATGACGTCCCAGATCCACTTATTGACTCCATCACCTCTTTTGTCATTCCTTTCTGCTATACTCATACCAATCCGTCCAAGTATTGCAGTCTAAGCTCCTACTGGAATAACGGGAATACAGGTTCATTCACGGCCCCCGAAGTTGACCGGAGTATTTTTCGACATCTCCCCAGCATGAGCAATCCCCAGGTTCATAACTGGATGATGGATCAATACCAGGAGGGAGGATTTGATAAAGTGTGGAACTCAATTGTTCTGAGCCTGGATGGAACCTCACATTTCTGGCTGACCCTAATTGCCATGGGAGCACAGAATCAGAAGTTTGGACCGGAGACTCATCGTCTTCTGGCGACGATGACTTTCAAATTACAGGATACAATGGAGATTTGTATCGATTCTTGTTTCTGGCCACCAGCTGCCCGTTTGGCGTTTACCAGATCGGATGCCTACTCATACATTCCCAGGCACTCTCTGCCCGTGTGCCAGAAGTTCATTGTTTGTGTTAACCTTCCTCCCTACTTTTCTATGTCTCCCGCGAGCGTGGCTCACCACGCAAACGGGCATTTCGTTTCGAGCGGATTTGAGGTTGTTCAGCCCGATCCTTGTTCCAGACCGATTTCCTCTGTTTCGGCCGTCTTTCATGGTGCAGGAGTAGAGAATGTAAGTGTTGTTTATGATTACCCACCGCCTGCCATGGTGGTTAGTGGACTTGTAGAGTATGAGGTCATAGATCATTGCCTTTCGGGAGGATCGATGCAGATCATCGCTGAAGATGGCGATGGAGCGATATGTGATTGCTGGTTTGGGGTGACGCTTACGAACTCGTTGCCTGCTATGAGCATACCAGACAGCCTGTTTGCACTTGCAAAACATTCTGTTAGCATGTCGGTCTTGGCTGATGATTCGGACAATGATTCCATAGTCACTGCTCTGGATGCCTTCTGGTGTAAGCAGGATTCGTTGAAACCACCAGGCAGTTCCCCTTCCTATAGTCCCGGTAATCCCGGCCTTTTCACCTGGGTGCCGACTGAAGCCGACACCGGAAGCTGGATCTCCTCGTTTTCGGCCACTGACATCTGCGGTGGAAAAGCCACGGACCAGGTGGACATTCTGGTGGGTGTTACTTTCTGCGGAGACTGCACTAAGGACGGAATAATCGATGCAGGGGACTTAGTTTACCTTATCAATTACCTCTTCAAAGGAGGCCATGCCGCCGATCCACCTTGTCGGGGCGATGTCAATTGCAGCGGTGCGGTAGACACTGGCGACATAATCCTTCTGGTGAATTACCTATACAAAGGTGGCACTCCACCTTGTTTTGGCTGTTGCGCAGGTAAGTGATCTTGAACCTTCTCCCCTTCAGGGAGAGGGTAAGGGTGAGGGGGAGTCCGAAAGAAGGTAGATCCGTCTCTACGCATGTTCCCATCCCGCTTGATCGGGACATCCCATTAGCTTGGAGGTGAGAGATGAAAGCAAGGTCATTGGTCTTGGCTTGGCTGGCTTGTGGTGTATTGCTGCTTTTCAACCAGGCTTGGTCGGCATGTCCCCAGGACCCTTACGATAGCGGGATATGCGATACCATGTTAGTCGAGGTCTATCCGCCCGACCAGTTGCAGTATCCCCCTCCCTTTTTTGTTCGTTTTCCCATCTGCTTGTTCTGCTTAAATTGAAATTGGACTTTTGGGCTTGATTGAATTAGGGCGGTTTTCTTCTGTTTTTTGTATTTTACGAGTTGGCTTTTAGAAGGAGGGAATGGATGGCCAAGCGGCAATTTAGGGTGGAGGAGAAGTATCGGATTTTAGAGGAGGCTGGTCAGTCTGGGACCGGGGTGGCAGAGGTATGTCGGCGGCATCAGATAACCAGCGGTTTGTTTTACAAGTGGGAGGCGGACGCCAGGAAGGGAGCGATGGAGGTTTTGA
>JBAVQU010000003.1:0-20718 GCA_049694315.1 Candidatus Zixiibacteriota bacterium | reverse complement strand
AGAACACAGAAAACTGATAAATCAAGTCAGGTCAAATGAGGTAAATCGCTCTAATCTGGAACCGTCAAAAAGTCTATTCTGTGCTTGACCATTACAATCTTGGAGCCCCCCTCTCCCTTAATCCCTCACCCACACGGGGAGAGGGAAGAAAAAGCGGGTCGCATGCATGCGACCGCTACACTTCTCTCTCCCGCATGGTGCATACCAAGTATGAACCGTTTGGTACATACCACAGGGGGAGATGGAAAAAACTGATGGGCGATTCCCCGCCTGTGGTGGTTCGACCTTGCTCCCTTCGACCTTGCTCAGGGACAGTGAGCGAAGCCGAACTGTCACCATCCTGAGTAAATCGAAGGAGGGGATGTTGCACATGAATCGCCCCTACAGTAACCCTACAAGAACAAATCCCACTTTTAGCATCCTCAAACATTGCAGAAAAAACGCCCGACGCCCTTCGACTGCGCTCAGGGCAAGCGATGGTCGGGCGCCACGCATTTGAAGGTAATGAGGAACGTGTAGGTCAGAAGCCCCAAGCTCCTGACTTCTCTTCGTGTCAGGTGCGCTGGGCACCTGACTTAGGAACTTGGTTCAAAGTCAGAAATGATATATAATATGATTTGAAACCAAAGGAGGTAGCCTTTCATAAAATTACAAAACTGGGGGCACCCGACCCACCGCCTGTTTGCAAAATGAATCTAAACCCACCGCAAGCGGTGGGGCACCGGGCTTCGATCAATAAAGAGAGGATTTCACGTTCCTGTCAGAACCCTTCGGCTCCGCGCGTAGACTGATTGTGCGATCAATCAGTGTATCCAGCAGCATTTAGGGGCAGGACCACCTGCCATAAGGTAGTTGCATAAATAAACGATATCACCAGCGTCAACCACACAACTATTGTTAGCATCACCTCTCTCGATAGGATTGGCCGGCGGAGGTCCTCCTCTGAACAAGTAAGAGGTGAGGTAAACGATATCCCCTGCGTTTATTATTCCATTGGCATTCGCATCTCCGCAAATACAGCTGACGCTATCGCCACAAATCTGAGGATATACCATGCTGACGACTTTTCCCCCATGAATCTCGCTTATGGTCACTTTAATATACTCTGGAATTGTCCCCTCTTGCTGGTTGCCAAAGTAGGGCGGCTCATAGCAGACGTAGTTGTCTGTGGTGGTTGTCTCAGGATAAGAGACCCACCCATCGGTAAACCTGCCCCAGGCGGCCTTCCACTTGTAAGACAGCGGACCGCCGTCCGGGTCAAAAGCGTGCACGTCTATAGTGTACAACGAGTCTTGCTTGATGCAGTGTGCACAACCATTGCACCACACGGACACGCTATCATGTTTACACCGTACGCCCTGGGTTATGACCGGATTGTGGGTGGAAATCGTATCTACGTACACATTTACGCTCCTGTCGACTACGATAGTCGGATCATAAATAGAGGTGGCAGTTATCTTGACGGTATAATTGGTTGCATGAGGATGCCCGTCCACAGGCCACACCCCTCCCTGGCTTCCCCAATTCAGGCTCCCTCGGCTGTACGTGGTGCAGACCTGCGCACCGTGCAGCACCTGTTCAGTCACAGCGGCAAAATCGGTCAGGTCATATGCCCACTGAATAAAGTTGCCTTCACCAGTGCTGGCGTTATAAAGAGTCCAGGCAGCGGTCAAATTCACCACGTCTGAGGCTATCACAAACCTTCTTACTCCGGTTTGGTCTCCCCACGATTCGGTGACAAAGACGTCACCCAACGTGGTCAGAGGATAGCAGGGATCCGGGTAAGGACAGTAACTTCCATGTGCTATTGTTAGCGTATTTGGCCATAGAAGCTGGCCATCGCCAGTTCCGGTCTCACCCCAGATTCCCAAAAGAGAAAAATAGTATGGACTTCCGCCTTGCGATGGAGCAAGCTTATAGACTTTTCCGTTACGTCTGTCGACCACGTAGACCAAACCTTGATTATCCACTTCCACAGAAGTGAGGTCTACATTGGAAGGAAACTGATAAGTCGCACGCCAGTAGACATTGTCAGTGGTTATGTAAAGCCAGACTAACCTACGGTTTCCATAGTCGGCAACGAACACATTATCAGTTTGCCATCCGGTCTGTGGATTTCTCCCGAAGCAGACTGCAGTGGGCAGAATGAATTGACCTTCACCAGAACCATATCCGCCATAAAATCTGTGGAAGCAAAGAGGAGCAGGGGACCAGTGAAAAAAGGCTAAGCGATGATTATATGCATCGGCAACAACTACACGAGTTTCATCCTGAGGTGGTTGGGATGGTTTTCCATCTTTTACTTCTACGTCCAGGGGATGGTTGAAACCAGGCGTAAGATTACACTCCCATTCTGGATCCGACCAGCCATTTTCAAACGTATAGACCGACACTCTGTTGTTGAGTGTCTCTGTTACAAGGAATTCCCCGGATGCAGAACAGGTCATCCCATGCGGCTCCGAGAACTGCCCTTGTCCACCTCCGGGCGTGCCAAACTCAGCAATCCAGTCACCCATCTGGGTCGCGAGAATCTTATCAGAGGTCACGTCCGACACAAATAGGAAGTCATGATTTAACTCTTCACTGCCTCCAGGCGTGACCAATACATCCGCCAAAATCCCATAAGGGTAATTCATGATGTTAATGTAGTCCCAGTGGGAGTGAGACATGTCATAGTAGCTGAAGTAGAGGAAACTCATGGTTTTATTAAACCGTGGAACAGGATCACCATTATAGTGAAATAGTATTTCTGGAACCAGCATACTTGTGGAAGTAAAATCGTTCTTAGTCCCACGCATACCTCCGCTAACCCAATTAGGAGTTCCCATCTCCACCTTATTGGTTTTTGAAGCCTGCTCAAGAAAGCCAAAGAGGTTATTTGAAGCTGATAAAAGCCATGTGCGTTCCACAAAGACAAATGACAGCATTTCGCTGATCTTCTGATATTCTTTTCCTGCAGAATAGAAACCCATATCACATTCGGCTATGGCTTTATCCTGCTGAACATCAATCTTCACATTTTGAATATAAAAATCCTGAGTGGCAGTAACTTTCCAACCAGTTTCTGAGTTGATCTGGGTGTTGAACTCTCTAACTTGTGCAAATCTAGTAAAACATCCTTCTAGTTTTTCTTTGATCGAGCTTTGACTGACAGCCGGATCAGTCTCGACATAGTTTGGTGATAAAATCATTTTAATGTCATCTATCGACTGCAGCTGGATAGCTTGCTGTAATTTGTTTACTTGAAGGTTAATTTCATCTTCAGCCGTCAGGTCTGCTACATGCAAACCTTTCTTCCTTAGTTGTTCTTCGACCTTGCCAGCGAATGATGAAATGTTCAGAGTCACAATGAGTATTAAACTCAATATAAGGCATTTTTTCATTTTAGTCACCTCCCCTATGGTTGGGGGTAAAAAAGGGTTATCGAAAGTATTTATCATCCATCCGATTAAGGCGGTCTTTAGCCTCTTTGGCAATGTCTGTGTTGGGATATTTCTGAATCAGAGAATTCATGGCATCTATGAATCCCTGTTTGTCTTTTTTGTACTCATAGGTTAAAGCTATGGAACCAATGGCTTGGATTGCTTCTCTTGAGTCAGGAAATCTTTGGATAAGGTCGTACCAATCCTCCAAGCCGCCAGCAGATAGCAGAAGAGCATAAACATAGTATTGACTTTTAGGATATACCCGGATAAGTTCTTTCAATTTTCCCAGAGATTCTTTGTCTTTCTTTTGAATCTGAAGATCATAAGATTCTTTCAGAAGGTTCATAGCCTTGATCTCATCCCCTCCAGGCTCCATAATCGAAAAACTAAAAGATTCTGACCGGACACCATCCTCTACTTGATAGTAAACTTGATATTTTTCAGGAGGAAGATAAAACCGAACCCAAAAGGTATCTTCCTTCACCCCATAAGAGGTCAAAATATTGAATTGCTCTTCAAATGTTTGTCCCGGGTTAATGTTTACAGGGAATCGATCAATAGCGAATTTACAGGGATAGATAGTTCCAATTGTGTCTTTGATTGTCAGACCATCAATGTTGACAAATTCAAATTTCCCTGGTTCACTTCCTACGTTGGTCACTTGTACTTTTATCCAAATAGGCTCGCGAAGCAAGTATTGATTTTTATACAGTATGAGTTTTGCTTCTAACTTAGGTGGTGTACCAAGCTGATCACTTTTTCGAACTCCTTCAGCTTGAGCAAGATTTGCTCCATTCTCCATAGACATAAGAATGCATAGAAGCATGAACAATAACCATAATACTTTTTTTACTGACATCTCATACCTCCACGTGATTGATTTACCAACTGATACTCCTTATAGCATTTACACAATTAGGACAAAAGTGAGGGTTGGTTGTAAACCAACGCATCAGACCCGGTGGATCATTATTTGGGTTGTTATCATTGTTTCCGGAAAAACTATTGTCTTCGTTCATGACACAGAACGGTGAATCGTGATCCTCGGGATGAGGATTATCCGGTCCGCTCGCATGCCTCAACCCGCCTCTTTGATGACCTAGTTCGTGAATAGTTGCTTTGTCTATCACATACAATGGATCGATACAGTTAAAATCAAGAATATCTTGAACGAAGATAAAAGTAAATCCAAAGGATCCTCCCGGTGTTGAATAACCTGCTAAACTACCAGTATTATTCGTTAGTCCTTGAACTGCTAAAAGATGCATGTTATAACCTGGTGTATGGCTCCAATGAATGAGGTGGTAAATACCAAGACTATCATATGGTATGTCAACGGGTAGCAAATTAAGCTCATTATATAGAAAATCGGTGTCAGTATCCGCGATATGGAAAGCGGATGCGAGCTTTTCAAACGTTGTTCGTGAAAAACCATACGTATTTTGGCAATCATACTCAATGTGCATTTTCTTGGAAAAGCTGGTTTTGGGAGTCACTGTGATATATCTACCATCCGTCCAGACCCGTTCACCAAACTGACCATTCACTACTTGTGCCAGGCAGCCAAACAAATAGTAAGCCGGTCTCAAATTCTTGCCTTCTGTGGCCCCTCCGAATTCCAAGGTGTATGGGTCATGATCCCCGGATGCGGTTATGGGGAAATCTATGTCGTTTGACTCGCAAAAGACTGTATCCCCTATCCGGAGCTGGAAAAACATCTTTAAATAGTCACCCCCTAGTCCCGGTTGATTATAAGGTGTGAAACTGGCTTGAAACACACTCTGAGTGTTGCAATCGTAACTTGAGGGTGGAACGCCCGAAAACGATAAATTCAATCTGGTTGGCTCCGGCGTGTTGCCGCCGCAAGCAAAAAGAATCAAACACATGCATAAAAGACAGACAGTCAGTTTTGTGTTCATCCTTCCTCCTCATAATAAAGTACGCATTTCGAAATTCACTTAAGTCATATTACTCTGTTTCAAATCTCTAAGGTCGGAGGCGCGTCATTCCTGGCCAATCATCTAAAAGAGGAAACCAGCCAATCCCACTGACAGGATCACCATATCTCCCGATACGGACTCTTTTGCGTGCTCACCCTTCAAGTTGTCCAGATTATAGGACGCCTCCACTAGTACACCCAGGTGAGAGGCCACCATGAAGCTGACCCCAGCGCCAAATTTCAGCCTGGTGCCCGACACGGTATAATCAAAGCTCCCTTGCTCCTCAGTGTTCCTTATATAGTACATCGCCAGCGTGGCATACGGATAGGCTTTGCTCTCTTTTTTGCCGATGGCAAACATCAATTTTGGTCCCAAGCCAAGAGTGGTGAGACCTGCATCTCCCTGTTTGAAGCGTAGAAGAAGGAAATCCCCGCCAAAGCCGACATTAGCAGGTGAAAAATGAACCACGCTCGGCATGATTACGAAAGTATTGGAGGAGTGCCCTTCAGAATCTTTGTAAAGATCGCCTGAGGCATTGACAAACCCTCCGACGACACTGAACATGTTGCTGCCTTTGTCCACTGCAAACTCCGCCCCAAGACCAACAGAAGAAAATAAGCAGAACAGCACGAGGATGAAGACAAGCCTCTTCATTTTCACTTCTCCTTTCGTTGATGATGACTTGGTCTCCGGGATACCGGTTTAGTCACACACATGGCTCTGTTTTCCACCTTTCTCAGTTCGGACAATCACAATCTATCTATTTTGCCGAATTTGTCAAGAGAATTCTTGGCTCTTTCGGGTTATTCCTACGGATTGTCTATTAAGTATCGGGAGCAAAATATAGGTAATATACCCGACAGATAAGTTTCCAATTATTACACGGATTCCGGGCGGAAAACCAGAGATCACCAATCAGCAGATCCGCTGTAGTCAAGAGACAGTGGGACTTACCTCTGGTTATTAATAAGTGTGCAGATAGTCTTTTGTGAGTGAGAAAATACTTAGGTCAGTGCCTTACGAGGAGGACATCACAAATGGAACTTGGCCTCTTGGTTCTTGCTCTTCTCCCCCTATCGTATCCGGTAGATTACGCCCCAAGCTTTGGAGTCATATTTTGAAGTAGTGTCTGTCACCGATTGTCGGCTTACCAAATCCACGATGGCTTGATGATAGCCTTTGGCGATTTCCGGGTCGGTGGTCGTGGTCCAACTGGCGGAGAATTTTCCTCCTCCGATGCTGGTGAAAGGAATCTTTTGATAAGTTTGCCCTTCTTTCACGTGCAGGAACAAAAAATCGGTACTGTCAATCGGGTCTATGGTGAAAGTCACCTGTCTCCCTTTTTCAAATATCAATGTGCTGTCTCTTTTTACCAGTTTCAACAAGGTGGGCTCAGTTATGATAACATCCACTCCCTCCGAGACCACATTCAAGGTAGAAGGATGTCTGGTGGTCTTATCTGAGTTGATCACCGTGCCGCTTAGCTGTTTGAACAGCCAGCCCAGGTAAGGATCGTAGTCGTCTCCCCACTTTTCGAAGTACGCGTTGGTCCGGCTTTTGGAGGAAATGGGTTTCTGGTACGGCTTCCCATTGAGGCGATAATGAAATGTTCCTTTGAGGCTGTCGCCCCAGACTAAGATTATGTATGGAAAAAAGGGATCAAGATGCAAAAGGTCTTCCGCCGGAGTCTGGACATATCTTCCGGTATCTATGTCTCCGATGCTTTGGGTTATCTCCCGATAGAAAAGGGTATCCGGTGCCGTATCATAGAAACCCAAAGAAAACACTTCAGGATTGTCGGATATGATGGCCTTAACTGCATCCCAGTCGGTCTGGTGGGGTTGAACGCTCCTCTTCTCGCAACCGATCAGGAAGAAAGAAAGAACAACTATCAAGACTATTGATGGGACCAGCACCCTTCTCATCTTCTCTTCTCCTTGAAAATGATAGACTGGCCGCTTCTCTTCCCCATTTTCTCCATCAGCTTGGAAAGCTCGTCTCGGAAGAAAGCCGCTCTTTCGAACTCCAGATTGGAGGCCGCTTTTCGCATTGCCTTCGAAAGCTCCCTGATCTGATCCTCGATAGACAGCTTCTCCAGGAAATCCAGCTTCTCCTCTTTCGGCGGGCTGGGTGCCCGCGAATCGGCAAAGGCGGTGGTCCTGAGGATCTCCTCCCGGGACTTGTATATGCTTTCCGGACTGATGCCGTGCTCCTGGTTGTATTCCTCCTGCAGCTTCCTTCTCCGGCTGGTTTCGTCGATGGCTTTTCGCATGGAATCGGTGATCTCATCGGCATACATGATCACCTCTCCCGCTTTATTCCGGGCAGCTCTACCCGCAATCTGAATCAAAGAGGTTTCCGATCTTAAGAAACCCTCCCTGTCCGCGTCCAGAACCGCCACCAAGGATACCTCCGGCAGGTCCAACCCCTCGCGCAGAAGATTGATCCCTACCAAAACGTCGAACTCGGCCAGTCTCAAATCCCTTAGAATCTCCACCCGGTCTATGGCATCGATCTCGGAGTGAAGATAACGTACCTTGACGTCCATCTGGGCGAAATAATCTGCCAGATCTTCGGCCATTCTCTTGGTCAGGGTGGTCACCAGAACCCGCTCTTTCTTTTGAGCTCTGACTCTGATCTCCCCCAAAAGATCGTCCACCTGATTGGCCGAGGGTTTGATGGTGATTTTCGGATCGACCAGTCCGGTGGGTCGAATCACCTGTTCCACGACCACCCCCTTGCATCTTTGAAGCTCAAACTCGGCCGGAGTGGCAGAAACGAAAATAACCTGATTGATCATCGACTCAAACTCGTCAAAAAACAGAGGCCGGTTGTCCAAAGCGGAAGGAAGCCGGAAACCATATTCCACCAAAACTTCCTTTCTGGACCGGTCTCCCGCATACATGCCTCGGACCTGGGGAATGGTCTGGTGAGACTCATCCATTATCATCAAGAAGTCTTTGGGGAAGAAATCCAAAAGAACATAAGGTCGCTCTCCCGGTTTCCTTCCCGAAAGATGGCGCGAGTAGTTTTCGATGCCGGTGCAGTAGCCGATCTCCCGCATCATCTCGAGGTCAAAGCGAGTGCGCGACTCCAATCTCTGCGCTTCGAGAAGCTTGCCCTGCGATCTAAACTGGGCTAATCTCTCCTCCAACTCTATCTGTATGTTCTTGACGGCTTCCTCTAATCGCGGAAAGGTAGTGACAAAATGCTTGGCCGGATAGATGGCGATTTTCTTCTTTTCCTCCAATATCCCCCCTTTAAGCGTATCAATGACCGAGATTCTTTCTATGGTATCACCGTAAAGCTCTATCCTCAATGCTGTTTCCTCATAGGCCGGGTGAATTTCTATGGTGTCACCCCTCACCCGAAAGGTCCCGCGGGCGAACTCGAGGTCGTTGCGGGAATAGTGAATGTCGATCAGCTCCTTTAGCATCTTGTCTCTTTCTTTGTCCTGTCCCACTTCGAGAAACAGCAGAAGCTCTCTCCAATCATTGGGCGAGCCGATGCCATAGATGCAAGAGACGCTGGCCACGATTACCACATCGTCCCTTTCGAGAAGGGAACTGGTGGCCCTCAACCTCAACCGGTCGATGTCGTCGTTGACCGACGTGTCTTTTTCAATATAAGTATCACTTTGCGGCACATAGGCTTCCGGCTGGTAGTAGTCGTAGTAGCTGATAAAGAACTCCACAGCGTTATGGGGGAAATAGCCTTTCAGTTCTCCATAGAGTTGAGCGGCTAAGGTTTTGTTATGTGAGATAACCAAAGTTGGCTTGCCCGTGTTGGCAATTACGTTGGCCATGGTGAAGGTCTTTCCCGAACCCGTAACCCCTAAGAGAGTCTGATACTTTTGCCTCTGTTCAATACCGGCGGTAAGCTCCGCTATCGCCTTGGGTTGATCCCCTTTGGGCTTATAGTCGGAAACCAATCTGAACTCAGCCATTTTCGAACGTCCCTCCACTATGCACCACGGGGTGCATACCATGGTCCACCAACCGCAATCAGCGGCCCACTCTCCATGCCATGATCATCGCTTACTATATTACGTGGCGAGACTATCAGGTCAAGACAAAAAAAGGAGCCCTTTTCGAGTGAATTCGAAAAGGGCTTTGGCTTTTCCATTGTAGGGGAGGCGCTGGTTGAGCGCCGCGAACTCCCGACCCGGCGGGGTCACCTGTCGCTTTGGTTCGGGCGACCACCCTTCGACTGCGCTTGAGGTCGCCCTTACGGCTCTCCGCGGTCAGGAGGACAGGCGCCGTCCGACTCGATCCTATTTCAGCACGTCATAGGCTGGAGAGGGACGGGAGAGTCCTGCCTTGGTCACATTGGGTCTCGCGATTCCGGCAGCCTCGGTCGGCGGCGGACCGCCGCGAAAGAGATAGTTTATCAAAAAGATCACGTCCCCGGCGTCGACCAAGCCGTCCCTAGTGGCGTCGCCTAATATTAAAATATAAGGTGCAGGTCCGCTCCTGTAAAGATAGTTGACCAGATAAACCACGTCCCCCGCATCCACCACTCTATCTGTGTTCACATCTCCCAAAAGGTAAGGTTGAGAAAAGTCGACCAAGCCCAGCGCGGGATTATCGACCTGATGGTAGATCACCTGCTCAATCTGAGCCAGGGTTGATTTGCCCCAGTAATTGTAAGTGGCGTTGATGCTATCGTTACAATAGTCCAGGTAAAGCGCGGAACTGTCATTGTCGTAAATCAAATTGTAGGCCGAAGAGTTTCCGCCGATGTCTACCAATACCTTCTGTGTGGTATTGGCTGCGGGTTCATTCAGCACTATCCCCATCCAGTTGTGGATGACCTTGTTCCTAATCAGATAACCTCTCACATCCCCCACTCCCCAGGGATTAACGTCAGTAGAGGCATACACGCCAACGGCCTGTGGGTTGTCCATCCCATCAATGAGGCTATACCCTACGTCCGTCTCACCGGTGCCCAAACCATATAGAACCAAGCCAAAATTGCAGTTTCTCAGCGAGTCCTCTGCCAGCAAAGCCATAGAATTGACCGATATGGTCTGAATTCCCTGGCCGGAGTTACTAACTGAGTTGTCATAGAGATAAGCATTGTTGCCGTTGCCATTTACCCCGATGCCCAAATCGCAGCTATCCAGGCTATTGTACCGCACGAACCCGTACGAACCGGCATGCAAGAATATCCCCTGCGAAGCGTTGTAACACCGGTTATGGTCGATATGTCCATAACCTCCCCACAGCATGATCCCTGCGGATTGCATAGACACTCCGCTGACGTTGTACACCATGTTGTAGCTGATATTGATTCCGGTGACCGAAGTCTGGGCAGGGGCATAAATTGCTCTTAAGTAAATGTTCCTTACGGTACAGCCGGTCACTGTCAGGCTATCCCAGTCGCCTGAAGTGTAGTCGGAGATGATTCCGTTGCGAGCATCTATGGTTCCTGTCGGAGTCAGCGTGGGATTGTCTCCGTCGAGAGTCATCCCGGAGATAGTGACGTTGTCTGCTTGGACCACAATCATCTGCGAGCCTCTGAAGGATGGGCCGGCCTGCGGATTAGGTTGGCCGATATCCGAAATGGCTGGGTACAATAACACCGAGTCCCTTCCCGCTCCCAGCAACGTCAATGCCTTGCCAATCACGATATTCTCGACATAAGTCCCCGGCAGCACGTGAACCGTGTCGAAGGCGTTAGCTTGGTCCACGCCATTTTGGATGTAGAAGTAGTGATCGTCATTCAGAAACCAGTTCATCTTTACGTAAGCGATTTCGCCGTCGCCGTAAACGCCGCCATTATCTTCGGTGGCAAAGAAAACGTAAACGTTGCCACCGTCACAAAAGCCACAGGGCCAAAAATCCCACCAATAAGTGGTGCCATATCCGCCATTACTCAGTTTCTTCTGCGCCGACCAGGTGGTGCCGTTATCCGTAGACTTGGTCTGCACCAGCCATTGCTGATCAGGCGTGGCGGTCGAAGGCGCCGCAACGGCATACAGATTAGTGCCGTCATTGAAAATACACGGATCCCAGACATAGGAACCGGAGACGGTGATCGGATCGGAAACATGAGTCCAGGCGGATGGGTTGGCAGTCGCCACGGCCGTGTGCATATTGATCATGGTCGCACCGGGGGCGATGCTAACCACATAAAGGTTACCACTCATAAGAGTTATTTTGGGGACTCCGTTACTGCCGGCGATAGTGTCCGGGCCGTTTAGCGTGGTCCCATCCCAAGTGTAAATGACGGACTGAAGGGTCGCGTCAACTCCAGTCTCCTCCGTCACATAAACGCGATTGGCGTCATAAGCTGCATGGGCATGTCCCCCTCCGGCATTGCCGAGCGAAGTCGGTCCGCTCCAAGAACCGTTCCACGTGTAATAGTATATGGGTTGAGGCGATCCGCCCCAGCCGGCAGATGCGAAGACGTAGAGGTTCCCATTCAAGATGGCGGCGGATACGTCACGCTGATCGAAACCCACGGGCCGATCGGTCTCCGAAAGCTCCAGCTTCGTCTCCGGCGCACCAGCCAGACCGGCGACGGTCGAGGCGGTCTTGTACCAGACGACATAACTATCGTTGTCCGGATTGTAAGAAGGCCCTCGCACCCCATTGGTTGAACCATTGTCCGCCTTGGTATAAAAGAGCCAGTACTGCCCACCGTACTTGATGACCGAAGGGTTTCGATCATACTTGTCGGTGTTGTTGGTCAGCTGGGTCTCGCCGCTGATCTCGATAAAAGCGGCTAAAGCTCCGGATGCACCCAGACACCAAATGGCGGCCAACAACAAGACTACTCCTCTGACCGTTGGCTTTGAACGCATGGCTTTCCTCCTCTCGAGAAAGTGTCTATCCTTTTTTAGTTACACAACCTGAAGCCTCTGAACCGATCAAACCGTTGACGCCGTCTGCGGATTGACACAAGTATCTGCAAGACGGACAATCAGAAAAGTCGATTGTGCCGCACTTCCGGATCGCCGCATTTCACAGCGAACTTGATTTACTACGTTGGTCATCATGAACTGGTTATCAGAGAGGCAAGATGAAACCCTCAACTCACTTAGTGAAGCTGCTTCTTTTTTACATAATAATACATTTCCCGCAAAAGTCAAGCGTTCTCTTTCCCCGGTAGTGGGTCAGTTTGACTGATCCAGGGCTGTTTCCTTAGTAGTGACTCATTTTGATTTTGGCGGTTTTGCGAATTGTGAAGAAAATGCTTGACCGATTAAGTATAATTCGTTACACTGCACCCATGAAAAAGCTCAAACGACCCCGCGACCTAAACCAACTTGCTTCAAATATTGTTGCACTTGCAACGGGTGAAGTATCGGAACCACCTTTTGATTACAATAAGAACCCTCGCGCCATTGAGCTTGGACGCTTGGGAGGCCTCAAAGGTGGGAAGGCGCGCGCAAAAGTGCTTTCAAAAGCACGACGAAAACAAATTGCCACGAAAGCAGCCAACGCGCGATGGAAGAATAATAAAACGCGCAAACTCCAATGAGCGAAGAATTACGACAGAGCGGTTTGTCGGATTCTGGTGTAAAAATCTGCAAGTACGAATTCTACAGCATCGGGAATACGACGCTCAACCAACTCAAGAAGCATAAAATCATCCCATCAAAGAATTATAGGGAATACGGTTCACGGAAACCGGATGCATTATTGGTTGATCGAAGAAACAAGAAACACATTAAAGTTTTTCTAATATTAGAGCACAAAGATACTGGAAAATTCAAAACAAAAAGGGACAAGAAAAAGACAGTTGAGCAGTGCAATGATTTATGCCAAGTTCTTGGTGCTTTGGTTGGAGTTGCTACCGATGGGGATACGTTTATTTGGTTCAATCCAAATCACCCTAATACGGAAAACGAATATCTTGATAAGACAACTGGCAAGAAACGAAGTTATAGTTTCATTATCGAGGAAGATGGAACGTTCCTATCAAAGCCCTGTATCCTTGACCAGAAAACCGATGAAGTTGACATTACAAAGTTAAGCAGTGCAAGCCGTCTCACGATAGAGTTCCTTGAAAAAGTTGTTGGTTCGATTGGCAAGACCACCTCGCACGTTGTTAAAGAAATTTCCATAGACCCCACCTCATTAGCGCGACAGATATGGCAAGACGTTTGGTCTGTTAGTGGTGCAACTCCAGAAAAATGTTTGTATACATTCATAGAACTATTCATCTTTAAGTATCTTAGTGATCTTGGGATTCTCACAGAGGATGATAAGGGTAACAAAATAAACTTCAAAGATATATTCAAACTCTCCCCAGATGTGGCGTTCAAGAATTATTCTAACAACGCCAGAGAATACTTGAAGGTCATGTTCAAGCCAAGTACAGACGACAATACAACGATCATCAACGGAACGGTACTCAACCCCGACGTTCCAGAGCACAGTGATGTATTCTACAAGATTCTAAAAAAGTTCGATTCCTTCGGTGAAATGAAAAATATTGATCCGAATTTCAAATCGAAAGTCTTTGAAGATTTCATGAAGGAAAGTATCAGTAAGAAAAACTGGGGACAATTCTTCACGCCGAGGAATATCATTGACGCGATGATCGAAATATCCGACATAGACAAACTTGAGGGGGGGCACTTATATGCGATCCGGCGTGTGGGGTCGGAGGATTCAGTCTTGAACCAATTAAGGTAAGGAAAAACGGATTGAAGTTCTACTACAGTATTGATGGTAATAAAATCAAATCACGCTACAAGTTTTTGGGATTCGATAAGGGATTCGAGAAAGAAGAACAGCTTACCATTATTTTGGCGAAAGCCAACATGCTGATATTCCTCTCAGAACTGCTTAAGAACAATCCCACGCTTACCGACGAATTTTCCGATTTAATAAACTCTACCTTCAAGTTGCTAAGTAAGACTATTTTGGGCACACTCTCACAAACAGAATGTGATAAGTACGATCTAATAATGACCAACCCTCCCTATGTAACCAGTGGGAGTAGCAATTACAAAGAGGCAATCCGAAAAGATTCGACGCTAAGTAATTTCTACAAGATTAATTCAATGGGAGTAGAGGGATTGTTCTTAGAGTGGATCATCCGCAGTTTGAAACCATCCAGAAGGGCATTTGTGATTATCCCTGATGGGATTGTGAATCGTCTCAATGATAACAAGTTGCGCGCATTCATACTCGATGAGTGTATCCTCGATGGATTGATTTCTCTTCCCTCGAATTCCTTCTATACCACGCCGAAGAAAACGTATATCTTGGCGATAACCAAGAAATCAGAAAAGTCCGAGATAGAAAGACAAAAACAGAAACAGACGGAGCCCGCGTTTACTTACCTTGCCAGTGATATAGGGGAAACGTTGGACATTAACCGATTTCCTATTGAGAAGAATGACCTCATTGAAATGGTTTCGTTATTCAACCAATTCAAGGGAGCAAAGAATAGTTTTAAGACTAATAGCCAAAGGTGCAAGATTCAACCGATAGAAAAGTTCAATACCGATGGTCACTGGGCAGTAGATCGATGGTGGGCAAGGGATGAAAAGATTGAACTTGGAATTGAAGAAGAGGAAATCGTGATGTCATTGGGAGAATTCAAGGAAGCAGCATCGGATATAGAAAAAAAGATACATGAATTAAATGCGCAACTGGAATCATTCATATGAAGATTGATTTATTGTTGAGCGATGAACGGTATTTCCAGCTCTTCATTGGCAAGAGGATTATCAAGAGAGAGATATTTAAATCCAAAGGGAAGATTCCGCTTTATAGCGCGAATGTACAAAAGCCGTTTGGTTTTGTAGATCAAAGCAATATTGACGATTTCAAACATGATTATGTTTTGTGGGGAATCGACGGGAATTTTGATTTCAGTATCAAGCGTAAGAAAGAAAAATTTGCAACGACCGATCATTGTGGTGCAATCAGAATCCTGAACTCGCACATCTTGCCAGAATACTTGGTGCATCAATTAGAGATAAGAAGGCACGAATTGGGCTTCGACCGCACTTTGCGCGCATCACTTGCCAACATTCGTATGGTAACTGTCAGCATTCCAATAGCTGCCGATGGGACAATTGATGAGGCGGGGCAATTAGAATTGGTCGAGAAATATACAATGATGCAAAAGGTACGCGAAGAGGTACGATCACAAATTGATAAACTCAAGGAAGCCATCATTGAAATGGACGAAGAGGGAAATTTTCAGCGAGTGAAACTTTCTACGCTATTTGATTTTCCAGAAACGAATTCAAGAATCACAAAAAGTTTTTGTCAAAAGAATAAAGGAACGGTTCCAGTTTACGGTTGTTCAAAATCGGAAGACTCCGTTTTAGGATTCGTACAAGATAAGTTACCAAAGATCAAATACTACAAGGATAGCTTAACATGGAATAGGAATGGATCGGTCGGGTATGTGTATATGAGAACTGGAAAGTTTTCAACGAACGAAGATCACAGGGTTCTAAAACTAAAACCAAAATGGCAGATCCAAATTGACCCTTCGTATGTGCGCTATGTATTACAAAACGAGATTAGAAAACTGGGTTACAGCTTTACAAACAAACTTGGCAAGTCAAAAATGGAGAACATTGAGATTGGTGTCCCTATCAACGCGCGGGATGGTTTTGATATAAAGAAGCAAGAGACAATTTCGGTGAGATACAAAACACTTTACAAGATGAAGGAAGAAATCGTTCAGCATCTTCAAGGTTTAGCGAAGGTTGTAGTAGAGTTTAAGTAGTTTATTCAAACGATGCAGGCAGGCATTGATAAGCGGTTATGGTCAGTTGAAGACTTGGCACGCTTGTTGGAGAAAAATTCAAACTGACCTACTACCCTTTCCCCGCATAGGAGAAGACCTACCGATTCGGAAAACCACAAAGCAGCAGGACTTAAGATTGAAGACTGCCCTCCTGGTTTCCTGGTCGGTTTAAGTCCCAAATCCTGATCCCTCAATTCTCATTTTTTCTCCGCCTCCCCGGTCATGGGAACGAACCGTACCGGGATGACGTTCATCTTCTTTGTTCCGGTTTCCGTCTTGATGATCACCATCAGCTCCTGGAACACGTCGCCTACCGGTATGACCAATCTGCCTCCCACCTTAAGCTGATCCACCAAGGGTTGAGGTACGTGATCCGGTGCGGCCGTAACCATGACTCCATCAAATGGCGCATGCTCTTTCCACCCCTGATAGCCGTCCGCACATTTGACCGTGATGTTCTCGCAGCCCATCTCCTTCAGTTTCTTTTCAGCCTTTTCGGCCAGAGGGCAGATGATCTCGATACTGTAAACCTCTTTGGCAATTTCTGCCAGAATGGCCGCCTGGTAGCCTGAGCCGGTGCCAATCTCCAGCACCTTCTCTCCTCCTTTCAAGCCCAGAAGCTCAGTCATCACACCGACGATGTAAGGCTGGGAAATGGTCTGGCCCTCCCCGATGGGCAGAGGACCATCGCTGTATGCCTGATCCCTCCATGCCTCAGGGACGAAAAGATGACGGGGGACCTTTCGCATGGCTTCCAAGACCAGAGTGTCCTTCACTCCCCGTGCCTCTATTTGGGTTTTCACCATTTCCCTTCTCTGTTCGGCGTAGTACTCCTCCGGAGATCCTTCTTTCTTCATGCTGACTTCCTTATTCCTTGGCTCCTGGCAGGAGAAAGAGAGCATTAGAGTGAACAGCGGTAGAATGGATAGAAAACGTGCTCTGGTCATGTCTGAACATCTTCCTCCTTGGTTTTGAGAGTCCAAGGTCATGATACCTCAAAGGACCAGTCTTGTCAACCACTTATTGTCACTGAGACGAGCCGTTTCCTCGCTCCTGCGCCTCAGCCGAAGGGTGAGCAGGGCGAGCCGAGACGGTCATCCTCGTGGGTCCACACCAGCCGACATTCTCACTGAATGACCCCGATTTCAGCCCAAGTCTATATATTATAACTGGTTCCGACCCCGAGAGACGACCGGAATCTCTGCCTATTCGATAAGCTTAATGTCACGGTGCGTTCAAGAACCAATCAGCACCGGTCGAAGAAACAAGTTGGACGCACCAGACTGTCTGAATCCGATAAATCCCTCAAAAAAAGTCCCCCCTGCACGGGGAATATGTAGAAAGGAATTAACAAGGGGGGAATTTCTATTATTTTATTGGTAGCTTCGGGGTTTTTGGGTTCGAAGGAAGGAAAGACTGTCGGTCAGGCTCCGATCAGAGCATTTGCTTCTTGATCCATATTTTGACAACACCTATTTTCAATCTTCAAGGAGGTTTTCATGTTTAACCGCAAAGGTTTAAACCAGCGCAAGCTTGCTCTGCCGCTGCTTCTGTTGGTAGGCTGGTTTTCTCTTGGCGCAGGACCATTGTGGGCGGAACAGACCCCTCAATGGATTGAGCTCACGCCGGGGATGGAAAAAACTCCCCAGGTCAGCGTTCTGCAGTCAGATTTTCAACAGGTGATCTTTGACGTCCAGGTATCCGGCATGTGGTCTGCCGACGTAAGCACCAAGGGAGGGACTTTCAATCAACTTGGCCTGCCTGAGTACGGAGTAACCAACGTCGTGGGTGAGCCGAACTTGCCGGTGATCAGGAAAATGGTGCAGATTCCCTATGGGGCAGAGGTGAGTGTGGAGGTAGTCTCATCTCAGTCTCAGGAGAAGTCCTTGGCCGAATTGGGCATACTCAACCGGATTATCCCCGTTCAGCCGCCTATTCCAAAGGTCGAAGGCGCCCTGGAAAACGCTCCCTTCGTGATACACGAAGACGCATACCAAAAGGACGGCTTTTACCCCACCGAATTGGCCAGGAAAGGGGCGATAGACGTGATGCGCGGGCACAGATTTGTTACTGTTGAGATATTCCCCGTCAGCTACAATCCCCATGCGGCTACGGTAAAATTGTATTCATACGTGAAGGTGAAGGTCAATCTGCAAGGTTCCGACAGGGCCCAGACCGAAGCCATGCTCCGTCGTTACGCCTCTCCTCCGTTTGACGATATATGCCAACACATGTTCATCAATTACCCTTCATATCAGGACCTGCTCAAAGGAGCGCCCGCCGTCCCTATGGGTTACCTGATCATTGTTCATAATGATTTCCAGGCTCAGGCGGCTCCTTTGGCGGAATGGAAGAGGAAAAAAGGCTTCGTGGTGACGGTGGCAACCACCAGCCAGACTGGGACCACGACCACCAGCATCAAGAACTACATCCAGAATGCTTACAACACCTGGACGCCTCCGCCCACTTACGTTCTTCTGTTCGGAGATGTGGGGTGGATTCCGACTTACACCGGCACATTCAGCTCGACGGCCACCGATCTCTACTATGTGCAGATGAACTCCGACAGATTCGGAGACATATTTCGTGCCAGGTTTCCCGTGCGTAGCACGACAGAAGCCACGGACATAGTGAACAAGCTTCTCTACTATGAGAAGCCGACGGCGACGAATCTGGAATGGATGAGGCATGATTTGTTCATCGCCTCATCGGACGACAATCAAATGGCAGAATTCACTCACCGCTTCGTCATCCAGAACTATCTTATACCCAACGGAAACATAATTGACAGCCTCTGGGAGAGACTGGGAACTCCATCACCTACGACGATAACCAACAGCGTAAATGCAGGAAAAACCATAGTCTGCTATTCCGGACACGGATCCCAAACTGGCTGGGCAACCGGATCATACAGCAGTTCAAATGTGCAGGGTCTCACTAACGCCGACAAGTATCCTCTGGTCACCTCGCATGCCTGTCTTACCGGCCAATTCGACCAGACCGAGTGCTTCGGAGAGACCTGGGTCAAAGGGGGCGAACAGAGGGGCCATAGCGTTCTGGGGCGCCTCTAACGAGAGCTACTGGGACGAAGACGACATCCTGGAGAGAAGAATGTTCAAGGCCGCGTTCCAGGATACCTGCTATTCGGTGGCGAACATGACCGACAAGGGACTGTGGTATCTTTATCAGTATTATGGCGACGTGACCAACGTGAGATACTATTTTGACATGTACAACGTGTTAGGCGATCCCTCGGTCGACATTTTTACTTACACTGCCGACACCATGGTGGTCAGCTATCCGGCCAATGTTATCATGCTGCCCTCCTATCCGGTGCCTGTCACGGTGCAGGCTTCGGGCGGGACTGCGATATCCGGGGCCTTAGTCTGTTTGAGAAAAGGGACGGAGGTTTTCCAAACCGGGTATACCAACTCCAGCGGCCAGCTTACGCTTTATGTGTCGCCTACTAGCCTGGGTGTCATGGAACTGACGGTCACGGCGCATAACCGACGTCCGTTTGAGGCGCTGATTAACGTACTTCCACCCGGAGAAGCCTATCTCCAATTCCAGGGCTATCGCGTCGATGACGATAGTCTAGGCTCTAGCCTCGGCGACAACGACGGATTGGTCGACTTTGGAGAGACCATCGAGATGTCCGTGGTGCTGAAAAACCTGGGCGATTCTTCCGCTCACGACGTGTACGGCATTCTCTCTACCAGCCAGACCAAGGTAAGTCTGGTCGGTGATTCGGCGTGGTGGGGTGATGTGCCCAGCCACGATACCGCCGCCTGTCAGAATCCTTTCGTTTTCACCGTCTCCCCTCAGATTCCCGATCAGACGGTCATTCCGTTCCACTTAGACGTTCAGGCCAGCAACAGCAGCTTAAGTTACGACGGTTTGACTTTGACGGCGCACGCACCGGTCTTGGTTTATGACTCTAAGACCACAGACGATCTGGGCGGCAACAGCAATGGGAAGCCAGATCCGGGTGAGACCTGTGACCTGAATATCACCTTGAGGAACGACGGCAGTGCCGGAGAGGTGGGGATATGGGGTAATCTTTCCTGTTCCGATCCTTATGTGACGGTGACCATTTCTCATGCTTCTTACCAGGACGTAGCGGCGGGAGGGACGGGAAGCTCTCTTAGCCCTTACCGATTTGTGGCATTGAACAGTTGTCCGGAAGGGCATGAGGCCAGCATGATTCTTCAAATCAGCGGCTGGGGTCCTTACACTGCGGTGGATACCTTTAAGGTTCGGATTGGCCAGAAGCCCATTTTGTTTGTGGATGACGACGGAGGAGGCTCTTACGAGAGTTACTTTTTCCCGGCTCTGGACTCGCTGGGATTGGAATACGACGTATGGACCTATGCCAGTCAAGGCTGTCCCACGGACTCTGCCTTGGAATATCATCAGGCGGTGGTGTGGAGCACGGGTCCTGATTATGGGACCATATCCAATCCCAAGACTCTGACTGCCACGGACCAGGCCAGGCTGATGACCTATCTGGACAATGGGGGCAAGCTGTTGCTTTCCAGCCAGGATCTGCTTTTGGACAACAATCCCAACAACTTCATCATCAACTATCTGCACGTAGCCGGACACAGCGACGATAAGGGGGTGGA
>JBAVQU010000002.1:0-80993 GCA_049694315.1 Candidatus Zixiibacteriota bacterium | reverse complement strand
CGGTAGTTTTTCCACAACCGCTTTGCCAAAAAACGCCTGGCTGTTTTCTCTTGTCTAACAATGAGATGAAAGGATTTTATGTCCATCTACACCAATATAATTGGTGTCAGATGTTTTACAATCACCAAATTTTATGTATAGGGGTTTTGATGAGTATGGGAATGATATAGATTGGGGAGATTCCTGCTATTTGAGAATAATAATGCTGGCATTGGAGTAGACATGTAGGTCAACCATGCCTGAAGGGCCGGTTGACAAATAAAGGTTTGTCAAGCACCCTCGATAAATCGGGGGATGCATGACCTACAAGTTGATGGTCAGCCTAAAGGCAGACACTCCAAGGACCTTTCGTATCAACACAAATAGGAGAAAATAACTATGAATGCCTCAAAAACGATAAACAAAAGGCTTTCACAATCTATCGGATTTTTCATGTTGGTGTTATCTCTTTCCCATCTTTCATGGGGAGGTGGTTACACGATGGATTGGGATAATCTAAACAATGGCATCCAGCCGGAAAGCTCGAATACATTTTTCATGATGTCCTCAGTCGGGCAGTCGGTCACAGGGATGATGCAAGGTGGCGGTTACATTTTGGTGGGTGGATTCTGGACAGGATACTATAAGTCCGGCGATGTTACCTGTGACGGGAAGATTGATGCCGGTGATGTTGTCTTTCTAGTCAACTACCTTTTCAGAGGTGGTCAGGCACCCTGCTTCTGGGAATCTGGAGACATCACTTGTGACCGAGTAATTGATGCAGGAGATGTTGTCTATCTAATAAACTACCTATTCCGTAATGGTTCAGCACCACGACATTGCGACCCATAATAACCGGGCAGCTGGAATTTCGTACCCTTGGTTAGAATAAGCGACGCTACCTCATCGCTCGGTTGAAGCCGAGCACTCCATTTCCTCTGTTTTCTGCAAAAGAGCAAAACCTTGAGGCGGAACGAATTTTGGCCTCTGCCCACACAACCGTCTCACGCTCCGGGGCAAGGGCATTTGGCCCCGCTACGGACTTCCGCGACAATGGCTTTAGTCGGGATAAAAGCTAACTGGACACTCTCAACTGATCGTCACCAGTAATCAAGACTGAGCATCTACCCGCCGAACTGTTCAGAATTTGCGCTGGTGCGCCGACTTTAGCCTAACCCACCTGACGTCCCCTACCCTGACTCATTCCAGCAATATGCTATGACCCCGCCGAATTGGCTCAAAAAACATTGTGTTTCGGGGAAAAAATGTTAAATTAATGAGCGCAGCGTCGAAAACAAGGGTGGTTCCGTTCTTAGCGTTTTGGATTAAGGTATACTGAAATGACCGATTCAGTTCATGCACATTACTATGTGACAGAAAAGGTGAAGTCAGTGGTGTGGCTGACGGTGGCGATTTTTGTTTTGGAGCTGGTGGGAGGCATTCTGACTCACAGCTTGGCGCTTGTGTCCGATGCCGGTCACATTTTTGCCGACGTTTTCGCCCTGGGCTTAAGCTGGGGGGCTTTGGCGTTGTCTGTCCTTCCGGCCAACCAGAAGAAAACCTATGGTTACCTGCGGGCGGAGGTTCTGGCAGCGATAATCAATGGAGTCACGCTGCTTCTGGTAGCCATGGGGATATTCGTGGAAGCATTCATGAGGTTTAAGCAACCCGTGCCGGTGAAAAGCTTGGAGATGTTTGTCATCGCGGTCATCGGACTCTTGGTAAACCTGTTTGTTTTTCTGAGACTCAAAGGGATCGCGGAACACAGTCTGAACGTCAAGAGCGCCTTTCTGCACGTGGTGGGAGACATGCTGGCGTCGGTCGGCGTGATCATAGGCGGGCTGATTATGCTCTTCACTAAGATTTACCTAGTCGATCCTATCATCAGCGTGCTGATCGGGATGATCATACTGCGGGGCGCATTCTTGGTCATCCGCGAATCGACCGACATTTTGCTGGAGGGTGTGCCGAAAAACGTGGAACTTGGCCGGGTCGATTCGGTATTAAGAACAGTGGAGGGAGTGGAAGACCTGCATGAATTGCATGTCTGGAGCGTTTCCTCAAAGGACGTGGCTCTTTCCTGCCATGTGATGGTGAAAGAACAGAGCACTCACTCCGCCCAGAAGATACTGGACCAGATTCGTTCAAAGCTTAAGGAGGAGTTTGCCATCCAACATACTACCATTCAGTTCGAGTGCCGGTGTTGTGCCGCCCAACCATCGGAATGTATCTTTATGGAAAACGATGACGGTGCAAAAACGCCATAACAAACGGTGTTTTGAGCATAAACGTATCAAAAGCGAGAAGAGTAAATGATTTTCGCAAGTAGTGGGGAGCAGAAATTCGCAAAAGAAGAGAAGAAGGATGTCGATCCTAAGAGTGTCAGGGACGATTCTGTCGAAGGAGAAGCGAGCGCTGAAGATCAGGGTCTTTTAGACATCATCGAGAAAGCCAAGAAAGGAGATCAGGCCGCTTTTCAACAGATCGTAGATAAGTACAAGACGCAGGTGGCCAGCATCGCTTACAAGATGGTGGGCGATTATGAGGACGCTAAAGACATCTCTCAAATCGTATTCGTCAAGACTTATCAGAATCTGGGGAACTTCGACACCAAGAAGAAGCTTTCCACCTGGCTATATCGGATAACCATCAATGCTTCCATTGATTTCATCCGGAAGCACAGGAAGCACAAGCACGAGCTTTTGGACAACATTTTCGGCGAGCTTAAGGAGAAGAAGCAGGACGTAGAAAAGCTTTATCAACGGAGTTTGATAAAATGGGCGATAAATGACTCAGTTGAGACGCTCAATCCGAGACAGAAGGCGGTGTTCGTACTTCGGGATCTGGAAGGGTTGGACATAAAAGAGGTAGCTCAGATAACTGGCATGCCACAGGCTACTGTGCGGTGGTATCTACATAGAGCGCGATCCAAATTGAGGAGTGAGCTTTCAAGGCATCATCCGCAACTCTTAAAAAAGATGGGGATAAAACATGAAGTGTAGAAAGGCACAGAAGTTGATTCCCAGTTATGCCGAGCTCGACTTACCCCGAAAAGCAAGACTGGATGAGCATCTCGAAGCCTGCCCCGATTGTTCCCGCGATTTTACCCTCCATCAAGAATCGATCAACCTGGCAAAAGAGGTCACCTGCTTTGAGGAGTCCGGAGACTTTTGGGACGACTATCGGGTGGATCTGACCAGAAGGATTCCCTCTCTTCCTTTGTGGAGGAGGGTGTGGACCAAGTTAGAGGAGTTGACCGGCAGCGCCGGGGTCCCGTTTTTGGGACCGATTCCCGCGTACGTACTGAGTTTTGTCATCATGGCGCTCATAGCAGTCAGCCTGTACGAGGGTATGCTTTCCCCCAAGAGCGCACAGGCTTTCAGCAACAATCTGGTGGCGTACGAAGGGGATCTGCTTTCGGCTGTGGACGACGGAGGCCAGACCATCTACACGCTGGGGAGAAGATAAAAAAAACGGGTTTCTCCCGAAATCCTCGCAGGCCTGGACAAAGATCGGAGCAAAGAAAGAGGAAGATTATTTGACGCTTGATAATGATTAGGTTCCGAAATATGATCTCAGAGCATAAGAGTTGGGCTTTCCTCCTCTGTCTTGTGGGGTTGATGCTGGTCCTTTTGGGATGCGGCAAAAGCTCGCTTAAGACCATGGAGGAGGAATTAACCCAGGTGATGAAAGAGGCCGGCCCCTCGGTTGTATGTATAGTGGGTAAAAACGAGAGCTCCGGCGAGGTGAAGTTCGGCTCCGGAGTGATTCTGGACGGGGGATACGTTCTAACCACAGAAAACGTCTTGAACAACGTAGACAAGATCACCCTAAAACTCCAAGATGGGCGGACGATAAACGACAACCAGGTTGTAGGGATGTTTTGCGATTTTGAGACCAATGTCAGCCTGATTCAGGTGGATAATAAGGGGCTCCAACCCGTCCGCATGACCAGCCAGGGGGAAATAGAGAACGGGATTTTGGGCATCGCTTTGGGAAACACCGACTATTCAAAGGGCCTGGACATCAGCCTGGGGACCGTCACCAAATCCTGGATCGGCGGGGCGGAGGCCTATGACGAGAACCTTCTTATATGGCACGGTCCGGTGGTCCCTTACCATGCAGGTACTCCCATCTTCAACCGCAGGGGAGAGTTTTTGGGCTTAACTGAAGGCAAGCCCAAGGAGGAAAACGGCGTGGTTTTCGTCCTGCCTGCCAGCGCCTGTTTGCGGGTGACGGAGGTTCTAAAGAAGGAAGGCACGATTAAAAGAGCCTGGATCGGAGTCTTCTGCGGCAGTGGTCCGTCCGGATGCAGGAAAGATCAGACGGGAGGGGAGGGCGTTCTGATAACCGAGGTGACCCAAGATAGCCCCGCGGCCAAAGCAGGCTTGGGTCCGGGGGACAGAATCGTGAGCTTCAACGGGAAACTGATCGAAAGCTCCGCCCAACTCCGGAAATTGGTCTCTTCCGCCGAAGTAGGCTCTCATGTGCTCTTGGGCGTCGTCCGGCAGGAGAAGATGAAGAAAGCCGACGTGGTGGTGAAGACCGCCATGCAGAATGGGCTGGGGATGAGAAGATGCCCCTATCGATCGATTTGAACATTTCTTTTTCCACCGGGAACTTCTGGTCGTTTCTTCTGTATATCCATACGTAAACCGACGTGTCGGAGAAATCAGCGGTGCAGGTCAAAGACTCTCTCAAAACCCACAAAACCTTCCAATCTGAGGAGGCAAAGATGGTGATAGACCCGATTTGCCTGATGGAGTTGGATGAGAAGAGTGCGTCCACCAAAACCGTGTACAATGGTCAGACCTTTTATTTTTGTGATGAAGGCTGCAAGAGGAAATTCGAGGAAGATCCAGAGCAATACATAGACATCGAAGAGAGAGGGGAAAGATAGAAAACGCCAGGACCATCCTTTTATTGAGATTACTCCATTCAGGTCGGGAATAGGTTTCCGTAAGCAGAACCATCCCGACCTTCTTAATGTCAGGTAGTATCAGGGAAAGAGGGTATCAAAATGCCATCCTTAAACATCAGGAAAACAGGAGTCATATTTTTCTCGATATTCCTGGGGATGATAGTCGGGGCAATCATACTGATTCTGCTTTCGGCGCTTGGGCTTTTCCATTTTCCCTTTTCGAATAGATCCTTGGGATTAGTCTGGAATCGACCTTACACCGCGGCGCCCGCCATGCTGCAAACCACAGCTTCGGTTCAGGATGACATAACGGGCAACAGAAGAAACGCCATAGTCCAGGCGGCGCAGAAGGCCGGTCCCGCGGTTGTGTCCATCAGCGTGGTACAGGTCAGGACGGTGAGAGAGCAGCCCTTCTTCTCTCCATTCGGAGACCAGTTTCTCGACCAGTTCTGGGGAGGGTTCTTTCGCCCCAGGGAATACAAGGAGAAAGTCTATGGGATCGGCTCCGGGTTCATCATAAATCCCGAAGGGTACATATTGACCAACGCCCACGTGGTAGCTGGTGCAGATCAGCTCAAGGTCACTTTGACCACGGGGGATGAGTATGAGGGAAAGGTGGTGGGAATGGACGAGGCCTCCGATCTGGCCGTGGTGAAGATAGAAGCCAAGAACCTGCCCTCAGTGGTTTTGGGCAATTCCGATGATCTGATCATCGGGGAATGGGCTATCGCTATCGGGAACCCATTTGGGTATCTTTTGGATGACCCCAATCCTACCGTCACCGTAGGCGTGATCAGCGCGGTCAAACGCGACATCAAACGGGAGAGTGGGCAGGTTCAGATCTACCGGAAAATGATCCAGACTGATGCCGCCATTAATCCAGGGAACTCCGGCGGCCCTTTGGTCAACGCCGCGGGTGAAGTGGTCGGAATCAACACCTTCATATTTACCACCAGTCGGGGCTCCGAAGGAATCGGTTTTGCCATACCGGTCAACCGGGCCAAAGCGATACTTTCCGATCTGATTAAGCATGGAGGCGTCACCCCTACCTGGATCGGCGTCAAGGTCCAGGAAGTCAATCCGGTCTTGGCAAAAAGCCTCAATCTGCAGAAGGCTCTGGGGGTAATCGTATCGGACGTGGAAGAGGAAAGCCCGGCGCAAAAAGCCGGACTGAAGAGGAAAGACGTGATAATCAAGGTGGATAATCAGGGGATCAGAGACTTAAGTGACTGGGAGGATCTGACGTACCTGGCTAGGGCAAACCAGAATCTGGACATTGTTTTTCTCCGGGACGGCAAAGAGATGCACGCCAACTTGTCCCCGAAAGCACTTCCGGCTGAAGCCACCAGAAGCTCAAAAGGCACGTTGGGTATGACCGTCGCCGACATAACACCGTCCATCGCCCGTCAGCTCGGAATCTCGGATCGAAGAGGAGTGGTGGTCACCAGCTTAGATAACGGTGGAATTGCTCAGAGGTCCGGACTGTTAGTAGGAGACGTAATACGGCAGGTGGGCGACTACCCGGTCGAAAACGTAGAAGGATACGAAAAACTGAGTAATCAGATGGAAAAGAGGGATAAAGCGGTTTTGCTGATCGAGCGGGATCAGGCATTGTACTTTGTCTCGCTGCAGCTGTAGGATTTTACAGGCTTGTTTAGCTTCATTTAAGACAACGGAGTGGGGAACACCCACGGGTTGCGCCTCTCTCTCCAGATCACGCGCACCGAGGGAAGTGTTATTTGTTATACGGGGGTGGACCTGCGCGATACAAATAACCTACCAAGTATACTATGTCTCCTGCGTTCACGATTCCGTCACCGGTGACATCGCCTGCCTTCAACGGAACAGGAGCCGGGTCGTTTCGAAATAGATAGTTCACCAAGTAAACTATGTCGCCAGCGTTGATGAGCCGGTCTCGATTGGCGTCGCCGATAATAAAAGGATCAGCTAAGATTGACGTGCCGGCGACGGCCGCCCTGGTGAAGTCGAGGTAGTAGGTAGTGTCAAACTCGGACACCCGATCATCGGTGCCATGATAGTAAGGATTCAAATCATGGGAATCCTCAATTTCCAGGATCGCCGGGCAGTTGTAATTCCAGAAGGAAGCTTGATCTGAGCGATCAGAAGCACCATTGGTGATCTTTTGAGCGACCAGGTTCAATCCGTAATCGGATATGGCACCGATGAGGATGTCAGCCAAAGCTTGATTTTCTGGAGGATTGCCGGAAGGAATGTCTATTACATTATCCCCGTTGTGTTCCCAGGCTGTCATGTCAGAGTTATGTACCCCAAGGATGGTGTCTCCACGAAGGTGGGCTTCCTTGGCGTAAGAAGCTGAACCCAAAAGACCTTGCTCTTCGGCAGCGAAAGCTATGAACCTCACTGTATTGGTCCAACTGTAATTTTTGGTTTAATCTCTGAGGGTTTAATTCCCCGCCGCTTGCGGCGGGGAGCTTCATTTTTTTCATGTCGTCCCTCGGTCATGAACAAATTTATCGAAAAAGAAACCACTTCGAAGTTTCGAGTTGAAACTTCACATAGTAACCCATAGTGTAATATTTATGTAACTATATATAAAATAACCCAAACGCAAGAAAATGCAAGCTACATTTTGTCCAGAAGAGCTGCTACTTCCCGATTTACGGGGTCATCCGCACAGAACCGCACCACCATTGACGTTAATTATCTCGCCGGTTATGAAGGTGGCAAAATCGGAAGCCAAGAAGAGAATGCTTCCCGCTATCTCCTCGGCGGTGCCTGCTCTTCCTAACGGTATAAGAGACAATATCTCTTCCTTGTCTCCTCCAATCAAAGACTCGTGGCTCATGTCGGTATCCACCCAGCCGGGAGCAACACAATTGACCCTTATGTTGTGGGGTGCTAACTCCACGGCCAGGGATTTAGTTAGGCTTATTATGGCGCCTTTGGAAGCGGCATAATGTGAATGGAAAGGCTCCCCTCTTTGTCCAGCCGTGGAAGAGACGTTGATGATATTCCCCGATCCCCGTTTTATCATATGTGGCACCGACGCAGTGATTGAATAGAACGCGCTACAGAGATTAACCTCAAGAGTCTCCTTCAATTGCCCTTCGGTCATCGTGTCGATTGCGGCATATTTCCAAATTCCCGCGTTATTGACCAGTATGTCTATCCTGCCAAATTCCCTGACCGTGTAGGCGACCATTTCATTCACATCTTCTTGTTTCGAAACGTCCGCCCTGAAGACCTTTGCCCTGACGCCGAATTCCTCAGCTTGGGATGCAACCTTTAGAGCATCTCTTTCTTCGTTGCAGTAGTTTATTACCAGATCACATCCCGCTTTGGCAAATAATAAGGCGGTCGCTCTCCCTATTCCCCTGGATGCCCCAGTGATCAAAGCGACTTTATCCTTCAGATTTATCATACCTGCTCCTTTCGTGCGATTTGAGTCAATAACAAGTTCTTTGGAGTGTTCGCCTTTAGGCGAACCAGACGAACCTTCTTATTCGCAAAGAACTTCAGTCAAGCTAAAGCTTGACACTCCCAGTGATCAAAGCGACTTTGTCCTTCAGATTTATCATACCTGCTCCTCTCACACGATTTGACTCAATAACAGGTTCTTTGGAGTGTTCGCCTTTAGGCGAACCAGACGAAGCTTCTCATTCACAAAGAGCTTCAGTCAAGCTAAAGCTTGACACTCCCGTGACGGTTTCGGTAGTAACCCATCAAAAGGGACAATTCTGTAAACATGAAAAAAGGTTTGAACAAGGAGGGAAATGCCAGAATGTCCAAATAAAAAGAGCGGGAAACGGGATTTGAACCCGCGACATTCACCTTGGCAAGGTGACGCTCTAGCCAACTGAGCTATTCCCGCCTGACTCATTCAAAAACAATATACGTGCTCACAATGCTTTGTCAATTGCTTTTTGCCTTTGGTCTCTTTTACAGGAAGGGTTCAAGGATTCGAGGGTTCATGGGTTCAAGCGGGTGTCCCCAAAGAAAGGATGAGCGCCTCTTTGGACTCCAAAGAACCGCAAAACTGGGTCCGGTAAGCGAAAATCCGAGACAACCACTTCACCTGATCCCCCGAATCCTCGACCCCCGGAACCCTTTCAAAATATAGCGGCGCAGGGACTCGAACCCCGGACACGAGGATTATGATTCCTCTGCTCTGACCAACTGAGCTACGCCGCCATCAGGCCTTCTATCTATACGAAAAAGCCGAAACTTTGTCAAGCTAAAGATCGGCAGTTTTCACGACCGACTCAACCGCCTAACCCGCGATAATCAGATTGCGACTCTTATTCATCCTTCACCGTCTGCTCGTCCGGAAAAGCCACGAAAATCGTTTTCAAAATGACCGGAGAGAATCAGAGGTTGACCTCTTCTCCAAAATCGGGAACCAGCACGTTCGGAATGCCCAAGCCTCTGATTCCTTCCGCCAGCGCTCGGGACTGCTCTATTTCTCCGTGTACCACAAAGACCCCCTTAAGAGAGTCCTTGGTGTAGTCCACATATTCCAGGAGCTCATTTCTATCGGCATGAGCAGAGAAGGCGTCGAACACCTCCACCCTGGCTCTCAATGAATGTTCTTCTCCGAGGATCCTGACCTTTTTTTGTCGTTCGACGATCCTTCGCCCCAGAGTGTCTTGAGCCATAAAGCCCACCACCATGATGGTGTTCTTCGGGTCTTCAATATTATTCTTCAGATGGTGCAAAATCCTGCCGGACTCGCACATTCCTGAAGCGGAGATGATGATGCAAGGCTGGTCTAAGTTGTTTAGTTTCTTGGATTCCTCCGCGTCCCTTATGTAGGTGACGTCTCCCCAACCAAACGGGTCGTCGTGTGAAGCTATCATCTGGTTGGTTTCTTTGTCGAAACAACCCGGATGAAGTTTGAATATCTCGGTTACGTTCACCGAAAGCGGGCTGTCGACAAAAATCTTAAGGTGGGGAATCTCCTTTTGATTTTGCAGCCGATGGAGAGTGTAGACTATATCCTGGGTACGCCCGACGGAGAATGCCGGAATGATAATCTTGCCTCCGGATTGGAAGGTCTCATCTACCACCTGGGCCAGTCTCTTCTCGGTTTCCTTCAAATCCTCGTGCAGACGATTGCCGTAAGTGCTCTCAATGATCATGAAGTCGATTCCTTTGACCATCTCCGGATCTCTCAATATGGGAAGGTCTTTTCTTCCCAAGTCCACGATGTATCCCAGCTTGAGACTCCTTCCATTCTCCTTTATATCGAAGATGGAGAGCGCCGAGCCTAAGATGTGGCCGGCGTCATAAAATGTCAGCTTAACGTCAGCGGCAACATAGAATCCCTTTCGATAGCCAATCCCCCGAAATAGGGAAAGTGCCTGCTCCACGTCTTCGAAGTCGTACAGAGGCTCAATCGGGGGTTGCCCTCCTCCTTCGTCCCTTTTGTTTAAGTATTGAGCATCCTTCTTCTGTATGTGTGCCGTATCCTTAAGCATGACCACGCACAGGTCCCGGGTGGCAAAGGTGGAGTAGATGCTGTTTTCATATCCTTGCTTGGCCAGATTAGGGAGGTTGCCGGAATGGTCGATATGAGCGTGCGACAGCACAACCCTTTCGACGCTTCCGGGATCGAAAGGGAAATTCCGATTCCGGGCATTGGATTCTTCCCGTCTTCCCTGGAAAAGCCCGCAGTCCATTAGAATCCTATGTCCATTGGACTCGATTAGGTGCATGGATCCGGTGACGGATTTTGTGGCACCCAAGAAAGTGATCTTCAAGGTTCCTCCTTTGCCCTCGTTTTAGCCCTGCTGTTTGGAATCGACGCGTTGGAGTCAAGGGCCGAATCGGTTAACGGCTTCCTTCGTTTCTCTCCGCTTTCCATTGGAATAATCTGGTCACTGGATTAGCGATTAGATCAAGAAGAAGACAACCTACGGCGTCTTCAGCCTTTCGATAGATCCCCTGACGGAATCGGCCTTGGGATCAGTCGGTTCTAGCGACAAATATCTCTGAAATGCCGAAGCTGCCTCTCCCTTTCTGCCAAGCTTCTCACAGGCAAGTCCCAACTGATAATATCCTAAAGCAAAACCGGGGTCTATTTGCAGTGCCAGATTGGCCTCCCTGATTGATTCACTCCATTTGCCCTGCTGGTAGTAGATGACGGCTAACCCGTAATGGGGCTGAGCGAACTGTTTCTTCTTGGCTATGGCTCGTTGATAAAACGAAATCGCCTTATCCGGCTCACCAAACTGCGCATATAGAATCCCCAGGTTATTGAACACGTTGGGATTGTCAACTCCCAGCTTGACGGATCGGATATAGAAGGTCTCAGCTTTTCTCAGTTCTCCTCTCTCCGCGTAGATGTCGCCCAAATCGGCATAAGGACTTCCGTAATCCGGTTTAAGCTGCAGGGTTTTCTTCAATTCCATTTCGGCCTGTTGCGGGTTTTTGGTTCTGTAGTAGTACAAGGCCAAGCCCGCATGTGCTTCGGCAAAATCCGGAGAGATCCGCAATGCCTCGGTCAATCGCTGGGAGCCTTGATTGAAGTCGCCCTTCTTAAGAAAATCTAATCCTTGGGTTACCAGCTCTGCCTCGGGGAACCTTTCCCTTATCATTCTGTTCTCTTTGTCCACCTCTTCCGTTCTGCCCATCCGGTCAAAGTAGCCTGCCAGTATAAAATGCCCGTTGCGGCTCTTTTTGGGATCTAAGTCCAATAGGTTTCTGAATCGAGCCACAGACAGGTCCGGTGTGGCGTTTATGACCACCCAGGGGATGGTGAAAAGGAGAGCGACAGTGGTCAGATTGAGTTTCAAGTAACTCTCTTTTGGATCAGGCGGAATCCGGCTGAAAAGGTAGAGAGCCATGACCGTGTACCCCAGTCCCACGCTGGCAAAAAGATCCCAGTCTCTCGACGCTCCGAGACCGGGATTGATAAGAAAGTTGAAAAGCAGTTGCGCTACAGAGACGATCAGCAGGAATCGAAATACACGATCTTTGGAGCTGGTCGGTTTGGGTTTGAAAATCAAGAATATGACCAACAAGGCCAGTCCAATCGGAGAAATCAGGAGTTGCTGATTCAAGAAATCCAAGAGGTGGCTCGGTGAGAATACAGTGTAATCAGGCCCGCTGTAGCCCCCGTGAAACAGCGGCACAAAGTAACTGAGGACGAACCATCGGTTCTTGCCGACATACCAAACGAAACCGATGACCAGAAAGAGCGTGAACAGCAAGGCAATCCATGCCTTTTTGCTTTTGGAGATAGCGACAGGGTTTTCCTGTTTGCGGCGAAACAAGATAAGAAACAGTACGGACGGAGAAAGGTACAACGAGGAGAAATGCAGGGGCAGAAGGATAAGGAAAACAATCAACGGGGTCAAGATGCTGGACTCTCCTTTCAGATACTTCAGAGAATAGAAAAGGTAGACCAAAATCCCGGCACAGAGCAGGGGATAATGTTCCGCGTAGCCGCAGAAAAGCTGAGTGCCACCCATCAGCATCAAAATAAGGAAAACGAAAAGTCGGGTGGAGGAGACCTTGCCCAAAAGTTCAGCCATTCTGAGAGCAAAGACGACGTATATGATGCCGCTGGCATAGCTGATGAGGGCATAAACTGCAGCACCGTCTAAACTGAGCGTCTGATGCAGCAGGTGATAGGCCGTCAGATAAATCCAGATGGCCAACGGCTGGCTCCAGTTGATCGAAAGGGCCCCGGCGTTTATGTTTTCAATGAGCTGAAATCCGTCGCCCAAGAGATGAGTCTTGGTTCGGAACAGGTAGAATATCAAAAGAGAAATAGCCGGTATGAAAAGGTAGCCGACGAGCTTTCGTTTCTCCGTCACCCACCCGAAGATTCGTACGATCGTCGGCTCGACCGAAGCTTGCAGTCTTAGGTTGAGCTTTGGGATGAATGTTAGGATAGTTAGAGCGATCACTCCGGTTCTGAGCCAGAATGGGAAGTACGCCCAGTGATTTATACCCCACAGTCTGCTTTCGGGAAAAAAGGCGCTGATCCAGAGGAGGAGGAGTAAAAGCAGGGCGCAAGCGGACACCACTTTTTCCCAAGGGTTTGCCTCTGCCTCTGATCGGCCCGATCTCTCCGTGGTTTTGTGGGTTTTCTTTGACTTCATGATAGATAGGATCGGTCAAATGATCCCGTACGTTTTCCGAGTATCACGCAAAGCTCATCTCTATAAATGAGCAGATTTGTGCGGACGGAGAGAATGTTGAGCTTGCGCTACCTCTACATGCTGTATCCGATGCCCGGGACGTTGGAGTTGATGAACATAAAGAAGACAAACCCCAGCACGCCGAAAAACAGCCCTAATATCGCCAGAATCCTAATCGATCGGGCATCAGCCCTTCCCCATGCTTTTTCCAGACTGGTACCGGCAGAAGCTATCGCCGCCAGGACCAAGAGAAGACTCCCCAGATACAAGTGAGGGGAGAATGTGCATGCGCAAGCCAGAATCCCGGAAAAAACGCTAAAGAGCGCCAAAGCGAAATAGAATCTTCCATGAACACAGACCGGACCAGGCAGAGACGAGATAAGGGAATATCCGCATACGTAACAGAAGGTGTCGTGATCGCTCAGACTCGTATGGCAGAAGGGACATCCTGGCATTGAAATCCTACGGTTTTTGAAGACCGGGGCAGACAAAGGGACACCTGTTCCGGTTTTATTTTCTTGCGTTTTCGTGCCGCCAAGTCTATATTACGTCGATTTGCGGGGCCTTGTCAACGGTTATTTTGGCTTCAGAACGTTGTCTCGGAGAGATTGACGTACGGATGAAGACATTAGACGACATTTTGGCCCTTGCCAAAAAGATCGGTCCGAAAAGAGTCGCCGTGGCACAGGCGGAAGACGAAGAAGTGCTCTTGGCTTTGGATCATGCACGGGAGGAGAGAATCGTCGAGGGAATTCTGGTGGGCAGGCGGGAGAAGATTGAAAGACTCGCTGCCCAGCATGGGATCGATGTTTCCAAATTCGAAATCCAAGAGAATTCCGACGGGTTTTCTGCTTCCTTGAGATGTTGTGAGCTGGTGAACAGGGGAGAGGCGGACTTCATGATGAAGGGGTTGGTCGGAACCGCCTATTTCATGAAGGCCATCCTGGACAGAGACAAGGGTTTGGGGACGGGAAGGCTACTCAGTCACGTGGCGGTTTTCCAGATTCCTGCCTACCCCAAGCTCTTGATGATCACCGATGTCGCCATCAACATCAGTCCTTCGCTTGCGGAAAAGGCTCAAATCATACAGAATGCGGTAGAGGTAGCCCATTCACTGGGCATTGAGGCGCCCAAGGTGGCCTGCATTGCTGCGGTAGAAAAAGTAAATCCGGACAAAATGCCGGCTACCCTGGATGGTGCTTGTCTCTCGGTCATGGCAAGACGCGGCCAGATCCAGGGCGCACTGGTGGACGGCCCCTTAGGACTGGATAATGCCGTATCAGAAGAGTCAGCCAGAATAAAAGGCATTGAGAGCCAGATAGCCGGGAAGGCGGACATACTCTTGTGTCCCGAAATCGAGACCGGAAATGCCCTTTACAAGACCCTGCTGATATTCGCTCAAGCCCGGTGCGCCGCCCTGGTGGTGGGAACCAAAGCTCCGGCGGTATTGACTTCCCGGGCAGATTCCGAAGAGACCAAGTTCATGTCCATCGCGCTGGGCGTGGCAAGCTGTCGAAGATGAGAGTTCACCCGGAACCTAACCAAACTCGGTCTCAGGGTGTTGGAAAAAGCAGAGAACACACTGGCATCTGAAGTCAAATCAAGGAGGGAATATGGCTTTCGAGAAAGTGGACAAGATATGGATGAACGGAAAGTTGGTTAACTGGGATGACGCCAAGATTCATGTCCTCTCGCACGTCGTCCACTACGGCTCCAGCCTGTTTGAGGGGGCGCGCTGCTACAAGACCAAGAACGGACCCGCCATCTTTAGACTGGAAGCTCACACCGACCGGCTGTTTAATTCCTGCAAAATCTACCGCATGGAGATCCCCTTTACCAGAGACCAGATCAACCAGGCGATCATTGGTCTGATCAAGACAAATAAACTGGATGAGTGCTACATTCGACCGGTTGCCTACCGGGGATACGAGCAATTGGGAGTCGATCCCACCGGCTGTCCGGTAGACGTATGCATCGCAGTCTGGAAATGGGGGAAGTATTTGGGACCGGAGGCTCTGGAAAATGGAGTGCCGGTCTGCGTTTCTTCCTGGAATCGGATGGCTCCCAACACCATGCCTACCATGGCCAAAAGCGGGGCCAACTATATGAATGCCCAGCTGATAAAACTGGAGGCCAAGGAACACGGTTACGTCGAAGGCATCGCCTTGGACGTGTTTGGGTTTGTGAGCGAGGGGAGCGGCGAGAACGTGTTCATAGTGAGAGACGGCGCCCTGATCACTCCGCCGTTCAGCTGCTCCATCCTGCCGGGCATCACCCGGAACACGGTGATCACTCTGGCCCATGACATGGGCATCAAGGTGATCGAGGAATCCATTCCCCGGGAGGCGTTGTATATCGCGGACGAGGTCTTCTTCACCGGCAGTGCCGCGGAGATAACCCCAATCAAGTCCATCGACAAGGTGCCGATCGGCTCCGGCAAGCGGGGCGCCATCACCAAGAAACTGCAAGACGGATTCTTTCAGATCGTTTCGGGCCAGGCAGAAGATGGATACCATTGGCTCACCTATGTGAGATGATCGGTTACCATAGAATCAGAGAGGGAAGTGACGGCTTGATGCATAGGACCGGGCTTGAAAGCAGTCCTAGGAGGGGAACGGACCGGGTTTCGATGTTTCGTCGCCGACGATTTCCCTTCAAGTGTCGTCAGAATCCATAAACCTTAGTGTCAGGCATAGCGTGGCGGAGAGGTGAAAATGCCGGAAAGAGCGATCAGGAATTTTGATGAGTTGATATCAGTCGTACGAAGCAGGAAAAGAAAAAAGCTGGCCATCGCCTCGGCGGAAAGTGCGGAAATAATCGAGGCGGTAAAAGGAGCAACCGAGGAAGGGATAGTCTCCGCGGTCCTGATTGGCGCCAGGAACAAAATCGAGGATCTGTGCACAAAAGCCCACTTGTCTTTAGCCGAAGTGGAGATCATAGACGTCCCCGATTCCAAACTCACCAGCAAAGCGGCAGTCCAAATGGTCAAAGAGAAGAAGGCGGAGATGCTGATGAAAGGAAAGGTGGATACCTCCGCCCTGCTCAAAGCGGTTTTGGACAAGGAGAACGGGCTTCGAACCGGCGCCCTTCTGAGCCACGTTGCCGTGGTGGAGGTGGCAGCCTATCCCAAGCTCATGTTGATGACCGACGGAGGGATGAACATCCGTCCTGGCATTATGCAGAAAGCCGACATCTTGCGGAATGCGGTAGAGGTGGCCAAGAGGCTGGGAATAGAGAAACCCAAGGTTGCATGCCTGGCTGCGGTGGAATTGATCAATCCGGACATGCAGGAGACCGTGGACGCTGCGGGCTTAGTGAAGATGGCCGAGAGGGGCGACATCAAAGATGCCATCATCGATGGACCGATCGCCTTCGACGTCGCCGTAGACTTAGATGCAGCTCGCACCAAAGGGATAGTCTCGCCGGTAGCCGGTGATACCGACATATTCTTAGTGCCGGAAATGGCCGCGGGGAACATCTTAGTGAAGTCGTTGATCTACTTAGCCGAGGCGAAGGTGGGGGGGGTGGTGGTGGGAGGCGATGCCCCTGTCGTTCTCCTTTCGCGCTCGGATTCCGCCCGGACGAAACTCTTCTCCATAGCCTTGGGCGCAGCGATCTGTTAGAGCCGGGGGTTACGGATCAAGAAGACACTGAGCGCAGAGATCACCGGAATTGGTGGGGCTGACGGTCTGTGCCGACCAGCGTAACAAACTAAAACATTTCATCTTTAGCCTGCAAAACCAAAGAAATCTGAAAGGGCATCGAAATGAAAATCTGTCTGGGGGCCGATCATCGAGGCTTTGAGCTGAAGGAAAGTATTAAGCAGTATCTCACCGGCTTAGGGCACGAGGTGACCGACTTCGGCACGCATTCCCCGGAGTCTGTGGACTATCCGGATTTCGGCTTCAAGGTGGCTGAATCAGTAGCGAGGGGAGAAGCTGATTTTGGAATTGTCGTCTGCTGGACTGGGAACGGGATGAACATCGTTGCCAACAAGGTCAAGGGAGTCAGATCAGCCTTATGTCTCAATGAAGAAATGGCCATGTTGGCCCGGGCACACAACGATGCCAATGTGCTGGCCTTAGCCTCCAAATTCGTCACAGAAGAAAAAGCCAGGAAAATCGTGAGTGTCTGGCTGTCTACCCCCTTCGAAGGAGGAAGACACGCCCAGAGGCTGAAAAAGATAAAAGACTGCCGGTCGTGAAGCGAGTTTTCTCAAAAGGCAGCTACAGGCAGATGTTGACGCTTAACCGGTGGGAACTGATCAGACCAAGGGTTATTGTCTGTGCCAGGCTTTGGACACAAGTCCGTTCCATGTTAACCCCTGCTGTTTGCCAAAGGGACTGGCCCTAGCATTCCTTGACAACCAAGAGCATCGGCGAAGAGTTCTGAGTCGCTGCGGGGTTACTTTAATGACATCTCGCAGCTTTAGGTATGGTACAAAGATAAAAACTGTCGAAAATAATATTGGGAGATAGGCGAATCCGAGCGAATATGTAAAGGTCGAGAGAGGAAGCCAGCACCCAACTCAAGTTAGGTGCTGGTCTACAATCCCCGTTGTCAGTCTATCGAAATGTAGAAGGAGAACAAGATGAGCAGGTTAAAGGAAGTCGATCCGGAAATATACGGGGCCATCTATGGCGAAACCAAAAGGCAAGCTTTTGGTCTGGAGCTTATCGCCTCCGAGAATTTCGTCTCCGGCGCGGTAATGGAAGCTATGGGATCGGTGATGACCAACAAATACGCCGAAGGTTACCCGGGGAAGAGATATTATGGAGGCTGTGAGTTTGTGGACTTAGCAGAGAACTTAGCCCGGGAGCGAGCCAAGGCTCTATTTGGCTGTGAACACGTGAACGTTCAGCCCCACTCCGGCTCACAGGCAAACATGGCAGTCTACTTCTCCGTGCTGAAACCCGGGGACACGATCTTAGGCTTGAATCTGTCTCACGGAGGGCACCTCACTCACGGGCACCCGGTGAATTTCTCAGGGAAGTTTTTCCACGTGGCGGCTTATGGGGTAAACAAAGAGACCGAGGTCCTAGACTATGACGAGTTGAGGCAAATTGCCAAACAAGCACAGCCCAAGATGATCGTGGCCGGTGCATCCGCCTATCCGCGGGAGCTGGATTTTGAGAAATTCCGGGAGGTGGCGGATGAGGTGGGAGCCTACCTGATGGTGGATATTGCCCATATAGCCGGTTTGATCGTGGCCGGGATTCACCCTTCACCCGTTCCATATGCTGATTTCGTCACCACCACCACCCACAAAACGTTGAGAGGGCCTCGCGGCGGCATGATCATGTGCCGGGAGAAGTTTGCCAAGGATCTGGATCGGGAGGTAATGCCGGGCATCCAGGGAGGTCCTTTGATGCATATCATCGCCGCCAAAGCAGTGGCATTCCGGGAGGCGATGGAACCATCGTTCAAAGAATACCAAAAGCAGATTGTGCGAAACGCCAGGGGCCTGGCGGCAGGGATGGCAAATCTGGGTTATCATCTGGTGTCGGGCGGAACCGATACCCATCTGATGCTGATCAGCTTGGTGGAAAAGAATCTTACCGGAAAGGCGGTGGAACAGGAATTGGAGAAAGCGGGGATGACCGTTAACAAAAACACTATTCCCTTTGATCCCCAGAAGCCTTTCATTACTTCGGGGATTCGCATGGGCACACCGGCCTTGACCACCAGAGGAATGAAAGAACCGGAGATGACCAAGATTGCCGGCTTGATTAACCGAGTCATCTCTAACCTCGGAGATAAAGAGGTTTATGCCCAGGTAAGAAAAGAGGTGCTCGAGCTATGCGAGAGATTTCCTTTGTATAAAGAACGGCTGGAAGAGGCATAAAGGCGTTCAAAGCTCAGAGTTCAAGATTCGAGTCAAACTCATCCATCTCACATTCAAGACAGAAAACTGATGGCTGATCCGTTCCTAGAGAGAGTGAAAAAAAGGGTGATGCTCTGCGACGGAGCTATGGGGACGCTTCTGTATATGCGGGGGGCTTCCTACGAGCGTTCCTTTGATGAACAAAACGTCTCCAATCCCAGGATCGTGCTGGATGCGCATCGCGATTACATACAAGCCGGAGCCGAGATCATAGAGACCAACACGTTTGGAGCAAACCGGATCAGATTGAAGAACTTTGGACTTGAGGACCGGTTGAGGGACATCAATTTCCAGGGAGCCAGAATCGCCAGAGAGGCAAGAGACATCGAAGGAAGGGACGTTTTTGTTGCCGGATCCATCGGCCCCTTAGGTAAGCTTCTCTCTCCTTTGGGTGAGCTGTCAGAAAAGGAGGCATTCGACGCTTTCCAAAGACAGGCGGAGGCGCTGCTCGAAGGTGGAGTGGATCTGTTTATGGTCGAGACTTTCTCAGACCTGGTGGAAATCAGGCAGGCGATAAATGCCATAAGAGGCGTCTGCCATATCCCAATCATAGCGTCGATGACTTTCGACGAAGAAGGCAAGACTTTGAGGGGATATTCAGCCGAAGAGGTCGCAGCCGAGCTGAATCAGACGGACGCTGAGATCATCGGGGCCAACTGCAGCGTAGGCCCGCAAAACATGCTGGATGTGGTAAAACGCTTACACCAGGCCACCAACAAGATGATATCGGTCCAGCCCAATGCCGGGCTTCCGCGTTACGTGGATGGCAGGTTCGTGTACCTTTCCTCTCCGGAGTATTTCGCCCAGTATGCGGGCGAGTACGTCAAAGTCGGAGCAAACATCGTCGGAGGTTGCTGCGGGACGACTCCGGAGCACATTCGGGCTTTAGCTGCCATGCTCAAGAACATCAATCCCCGGGTTACGCCGGAACGGAATTCCTACCTGACCATTGAAGAGAGAAGAAAAGACGAAAGAACCTCGGAAGGGGAGGAAAGAAAAGCCTCCGAGTTTGCCACCAAGCTGGGAAAAGGATTTCTGGTTTCGGTGGAGGTTGATCCGCCCAGAGGAACCGGCACCGAAAGAATACTAAGAGACGTAGAGAAGCTGAAACGACTGGGGGTGGATGCCATAAACATCGCCGACAGCCCCATGGCCCGGGTGAGGATGAGCTGCACGGCGCTGGCCTATCTGATAAAAGAAAGGATCGGAATTGAAACCATCCTTCACTTCACCTGCCGAGACAGAAACTTGATGGGTCTTCAGTCCGACCTGTTGGGAGTGCATGCTCTGGGCATTCACAACCTATTGGCGGTAACCGGCGACCCACCGGTTTTGGGTGACTATCCTCAAGCCACCGCCGTGTACGACGTGGATTCCATAGGACTGGTGAAGATCGTAAGCCAACTGAATCGAGGGACCGATTGGGCCAGCAATTCCATCGGCTCACCAACCTTCTTTTGTGTGGGGGTAGCAGTAAATCCGAATGCGGATGATTTGGGAAGAGAAGTAGATCGATTCAAGAAGAAAGCTGAAGCGGGTGCACACTTCGCTTTCACCCAACCGCTGTATGACCTCGAGCTCCTCGAACGATTCTTGAACAAAATTTCGGACCTCAAAATCCCCATCTTCTTAGGCATTCTGCCCTTAAGGAACCATAAGCACGCTGAATTTCTGCATTATGAGGTGCCGGGGATGAGCATACCCGGGACGCTAAGGGAAAGACTGAGAAAAGCCAAAGACCGAAGCGCAGAGGTGGGAACTTTAGTGGCGAAGGAGATTCTCAACCGAGCGAAACAGATGGTCCAAGGAGTTTACCTGATGCCGTCTTTTGGACGATTCGAGGCCATCTCAGACATACTGGAGGGAGTCGTTGTGAAGGACTCACCCCGCACGGCTGCTGAGGGCATGACCTAAGAGGTGCAAGAATCATAGGACAACAAAAAACCCTTGGGCATTGTGCCCAAGGGTTTTGTTTTCGTGAAAGTTCTCTTCGGTCTTAGAGCTTGAAGTTGAAAGTGAATCCGCCGTATATCAGATATCGGTCAATGGAGATCTTTGTGGTGGGTTCCGTGTCCAATTTGGTGGAGATGAAAATAAGCTGGAGTCCCACTTCTCCTCCGATTCCGAAACCGTCGCTGAAATAGTACTCAGATCCAAAGGCACCGACCACGCCAAAAGGGCTAAGCAGATCCTTGACGGCCTTCTTGATGTCTTTCGTAACCACTCCCAGCACGGTGTCAGCCACGCTGACGCTGCCGAATGATTTGAGCACCTCCCCCAGAACATAAGGACTCACCTTGCCTTGTTGTCTCGGTTTCAAATATAGCTTGGCGCCAACGTGAGGCTGGAGGTAGCTTACAGACATGTTCTCGTTGATGGTCACGTTTCCGATGGAGACCTCCGGCTTGACGCCTAAGCGCCCGTAGTCCAGTCCTCCCAAAATCACCAGGTTTTGCCCCACGTCCACCCCAAAGTAACTTCCCATTGATTGATCCAAAGGGATAATGCTGTTGTGAAGAGTCAGGGATTTCACCCCGAAGTTTAGTCCCGCCTGGGGTTGGGTCGTGGCAAAGCAGACTAAGCAACAACCGACAAGAATAGTTAACAATAGCTTCTTCATTTTGTCCTCCCTTCAAAATGGTTATGAATTCAAGGTTGACATGTTAGAAACCTCGCTTTCGGCTTGACGGCATCACCTCCTCAGAGGAAAGGATCCACGGGTTAAGAAATCACTATTGAATACCTGACCCTCCCCCCTTTGTCAAGAGAAAAATCGTCTTCCACTCAAGGATTTAACCAGCTGAGTCTCCCCTCCTATTTCAGCAGCACCATTTTCTTGGTCTGCGAAACTCCGTTTACCTCCACTTTGTAAAAGTAAATGCCGCTTGAGACTGGTTTGCCCTCTGTGTTCTTTCCATCCCAGGCAACGCTGTGAGAACCGGGCATTTGACGTTCATTCACCAGCGTCCTGATCTTCTGACCCAAAAGATTGTAAAGCTGAACGCTTACCTCCGCCGGCCTGTGGAGAGTGTATCTGATCTCCGTGACTGGATTGAAGGGATTGGGATGGTTCTGGCTTAGCTCAAAACCCGCAGGTATCGTGCCGGTGATATCCCCTTGATCTTCGACTGCGGATGCTAAGTTGAAATCAATGCCGGGGTATTCATAGGGCCTGGTGACACTCACCAGGTTTGCCGTTAGCATAGTCGACTTGTGATCGTAGAATTGCAGGTGGCAAGCATCAGAGGCTTCGACATAGTAACTGCCAGTTTGAAGTCCCGCAATCTTGTAGTAACCAGAGGCATTAGTTTGGGTCCCTTTCATTCCGCTCCAAGCGAAAGAAGTATCAAATGCCATCACGTCGCAGCCAGAATCGGGGTTAGAGTCTTGGTCGTACACATGTCCGCTTACGCAGCCTCCAGAGTCTAAGGAAAAATTCTGATCAACAATGCTTCCGGGAGCCGTGACCGGCACTGTGTCTGCACTACTCCAGCTGTCTGCATACCAATACCACTGAAAAGCATAGGTAGTGTCCCCCCAAGCGATGATCTTCCAGTTTCCGCTCCGAAGACCTGTCATCGTGTAATTTCCATCTTCGTCGGTGAAGCCGTAGCTGCTCCATTCAGGATCAGGTACATAGTATCCAACCACATAAACATCCGTTAAAGTGGTATCAAAACAATCTACTAGTCCTTGGATGGTTCCGCCCAAACTTAGGGTGAAATTTTTGCCGGAAAACGTGCCTCCCTCTGTTACCGCGATCAAGTCAGCCGTGGCCTTAGTTGACTTGTTGTTGTAGTAAACGTCGATATAGCCTACCTCGTTATAGGTCTTCAGCCTGTACGTCCCAGCCGGAAGCTGCTTGACAGTAAAAGGAGCAGAGTCTCCAGAAAAGTTGGTTGCCGTAGCGGTATAGATTTCGTTGGTCGCTGTGTCTATGGCCTCTACGATAGCCGAAACCAATGGACTCCCGGTAAGCGTGAGCGTACCCGTGATTTTGCCTCCTACCCGCAGGCTGAAATCGATGTTTGGGGTGGTAGTACTTGAAGTCACCTGAACCGAATCCGGATTTAGGTAGGTCTTGTCGTTCCAGTAAATGTCTACGTAAACGGAATCGTTGCCGGTATAGACCCCGTACCATCCAGGAGGAAGGTTGGTTATGGTATAAGAGCCGTCAGAAGCCGTGGTGGTGTAGCCGCCGGCGTAGGGGCAGGCATGTCCATAAGCTCTGACCCTAACGCCTAAGATTCCACCACCGCCGGCAGCTTTGGTCACATGACCGCTGATGGCGCCGGTTCCGGGCATCGGCTTGCTCGTATCCTGCGGTTTCTCAGAAACCCAGAGGTCAGGAGGCAAAGACATCCTTGCTTCTTTGGGGAGCAGACGAGCTATTCTCTGCAGGTCCTGCTTATGCTTGAGCAAAAGATCAGCAGATGACCGTGCCGACTTGTCTGATGCCAAGAGAGAGGCACATAACCCCAATAGCACCGCAAGGACGAGGCAAAAAGCAAACTTGTTTCTGTGCACATTTCACCTCTTTGGTTAATTGGTTTGTGGTGACAAAACAGATCCATGATTTTCGGTTTGGTTGTGGCAGAAGCTCCATCCGGACAACACTGCCCACATAATCTGGTCGGGGCTTCTCTGGCATGACTGGATACGGGTCAGTGCCAACGTTTACTCAGGACTGAGTTCAGAAGTGGTAGCCGCAACCTTTGGATTGCGAGTCTGTCGGATCAAGAAGAAACAGCTTCGCCACCTGAAGCCTGCGGCTACCCGCATCATAGTCGTCAGAACACGCCACCTCAAAGGCTCGGCGAGTCCCGAAGTATCCTTACATACTGTTTGGTTACAGGGTCAGATCTCCCTGAGAATTCCCATCTCCATGTTGAGCTTGCGAAGTGCTCACCGGAAGCGTCTGCCACCACCTCCGCCACCACGCCTCTGGCCACCAGGTCCACCGCCTCTCCTCTTGTCTCTTCCTCCCGGCCTATCTGCACGAGGGCGAGCTTCGCTTACGTTGAGTGACTGTCCCTTTAACTCCTTGCCCATTAGACCGGTGATGGCTGCCTGGGCTTCCTCTCTGGACGGCATCTCTACGAACCCGAATCCTCTGGGCTCGTTGCTGAACTTATCCTTGATAATAGAAGCGGATGTGACCTGTCCGAATGCGCCAAATGCTTCCTGCAAATCTGCCTCGGTAACTTCACGCGCCAGATTCCCTACGTAGATATTCATTTTAACCTCCGGTTCGTCAACCAGAGTTGCTGGGTGACGGTCTCCCAATTATGACCTGTTTACGGTAACAGATTCATCCTGAACGGACAAGCTATCCGCTACCAACGACCACCTGATCGAAGTTCCGTCAGAGCGAAACACTCCTTGGAACCAGAAATTCTGCCTGTTTTTTTGATTTCACCCCTTTCTTTTGTTACGGTTGGGTTTCCTGGTTAAACTGACCAGCTCCCTGCATGAGGCAGGTGCCGATCCTACCCTTTTTGTTTTTGAATCATCATCGTGGAGGGAACTCCACTTGGCCGAACCATTCATAGTCCACATTCTTGAACAGATTGTCTCTGGCTTCGACGTCTCCCAGAAAAGCCCACTCGCCCGGGTCCACCCATTCGCCCCGCCCGTACTTCTCCGCCATCTCGGCCAACCTGACGAAATTCTGGTGATGTTCAGACACTCTTAATTCTGCATAATCCCTGGCGCTCCAGGTGGAGATCAAGAATTGCCAGTCGGAGGCTTCAAGCAGGAGAAGCTCACGGGCAAGTTGCCTGAGAATCTTGCTTAAGTTATCGTCTTTAGTCTGTCCAAACTCTTGGACCAATTTCTGCATCCTCACTTCATCCTCGTAAACGTGTTTCCATGTCCACTCGGTCCATTCGTTCAGCCAGATGTAATGGTATCCTCCTTCTCCCCAGGAGCCTTCCGGAATGGAAATAACCTGGGTGGGCTTAGCATGATCTAAGAAGCGGCTACAGGTGGTCAGCTCCAGCTCCGGGTCGTCCGACACATACTTCAGCACCAGCTTCAAGAACTGTGTTCCCTCGAACCACCAATGGCCGAAAAGCTCGGCATCATAAGGAGCACAGACGATACCCCTCTCTTTGGTTTTCTTGTGGTACTTGGTTAGCAGGCTTTTTATCAAGTCCTTGAAATGAGAAGCATTCTCCGGCACTCTCTTCTGAGCATCTTCGGGGAAGTATTCCCATTTATCGGCCAAATCGCTTTTGGCCGACGTCACTTTCCAGTACCTATGGCCTCCCGGAAAATGCTTCTTGTGGAAATCCAGATAATTTCCGTCTCCGGGATACCCCCACTCCCCGCTCCACACTTGCAGGCCGGTTTCCGGATCGCGGGTAAAGACCGCCACCGGTTTTTTCCCCTCGGTGCCGACCAGATAGATTTCTCTCGGCGTCTTGTCAATCTCCTCCTCTCGGGGAGTGTACTCTCTTTCATACTGTCCCCAGAGTTTCTTGAGAGCCTCGAATCGATCAACGTAGACTCCGATGGCTTTTCCACCCTTAAGCAGGACACTGTCAATAATGAAATAGTCGATTCCGTTTTCACTTAAGAATTCCTCTATTCCTTTCCGGAGATAACTTTTCTTCCCCAAGCTGGTCTTCACCGGAGGGGACCACTTGTAGCGAGGCCGGTAGGCGCATTCGGGAAGCCAGATGCCCCGGGGAGGTTTTTCGAAATATTCTTTGTAGCTTTGAACTGCCTGTTTTATCTGCGCCTGAACCGAGGTGTCTTGTGAGAGCAGGGGAAGATAGCCGTGGGTGGCGGCACAGGTCATCACTTCAATGTGGCCATCATCCTGGAGTCTTTTGAATTGACGAACGATGTCGCGTTCGTATCTATTCTCAAAGTCAGACTTGATCTTGGCATAGTAGTCCCGCCACATCTGCGCCAGCTGGAGCATCAGCTTTCTTTCGTGCTTGCTGAACTCCTGGATGTCTTCCTCTGCCGCGCGGATCTTGTTCTGCAGGTAGGATGAAAACTCCTGCTTGAAAGATTCATCCGACAGCTGCTCACATAGAACCGGAGAGATGCCAATGGTCGACTTGGGCGAATAGCCTTCCTCGACCAACTCGTTTAACACATTTAGGAGAGGGACGTACGTCTCGGCGGCAGCCTCGTTCAGCCAATCCATTCCATGCGGCCACTTGCCGTGTGCTATGACGTATGGAAGGTGTGCGTGCAAAACAAAGGTGAAGCTACCGATCGGCTTTTCATTCACTTGGGTTTCCTCCAGATTTCAGAATGAGGACTGAGACTTTGAGGATCAGATCATAAAGGCTTTGCGGGGGGAACAGATCGAATGATGCCCACGTCTTCTGTCCGCTTTAGTCCATTGACCAGGGTTCCTGGGGGTTTCACTCTTCCTTTTGCGCTTGGAAACCAATCCCCTTCTCCTTTTCCCCTCTACCGAAGATTTTGACGGTGCCAAATTGCCCCTCGAACTTCCTGATGTTCTCGCCCAAAGCATCATGCAGCATCTTGGCATGAGCCGGGGTCATGACTATACGGGCGTAGACCTTGGTCTTTTGAACTCCGGGCATAACCCGGGCAAAATCTATGATAAACTCCGAAGGAGAGTGTGAGATCAAAGCCAAGTTCGAGTAAATCCCTTCAGATTCTTTTTCACCTAGTTCCACGTTTATTCTTTGCTGTTTTTCCTCCATCACTTTCTCCTTCCGGGCGGGACGTTCCCAACCGGCTTGTCGGGCTTGCGTTTTGAGACTATTTAAGTATATTAATGGCTGATGTCAAGGAAAAACTTCACCCGGTGCACGAATTTGCATGCGGAAGGCAATCGGCCCCAGTCGTTTTTTGGGTCGAAGTCAATCGTTTTTCTGCGGGGAAGCCGGTTTTCCCGGTTGACTCTGCTTGGCGCTATCTTCTGGATTTATTGGGCTGTTCCCGGCATTGCCGGGTCAGAGCCAAGCGAGGTGAAATGCCTGGATGGCTTGGTCTCCCAGGTTTTCAACGACGGCAAACACGTCCTGACTGCCCCACTTCACTGGAAACAAAACGATCTCGTGTTTTCGGCGACACTCTCCTGCATCACCTACGAACTAATGATCCTTGACACTGATTTCCAGGAATCGGTTCAGAGAAACCGAACTTTCACCACGGATCGGGTGTCCGAATGGACAAGCAAATACACTAAACGGGTGGCCGGTTTCACCATCGTAGGGTTGTATCTGGCTGGACTTGCATCCCACGACCAAAAATCCAAACGGACCGCACTCTTGTGTTTCGAATCCGTTGCTTTGTCCGAAGAGATAACCACAGGTCTGAAGTATTTGATAGGAAGGTCGAGACCTTTTGGAAATAAGGGCGCCTTCGATTTTCATCCCTTAAAGTCTCCTCCGCCACCTTACTCGCTTTCCTTTCCTTCCGGTCATGCTACCACTGCATTTGCTTTGAGCTCGGTCATAGCTGCTCAATATAGGAGCTGGATGGTTAGGTTGCCTGCGTATGGTTTTGCCATGGCAGTGGCATTAGGCAGGGTGAACAACAACGTCCATTTCGTCTCGGACGTGTTCTGGGGCGGCATCATCGGGACTGCCGTGGGGAGATGTTTGGTCAAGTTTCACCGGAAGGATGAGCCTCATAGTTGGTCGTTTTCTTGCGTAAATCAATCTGGTAAGCCGGGGATAGGAATCTCATTCCGGTGGAAATGAGGTGCGGAGGTTCCGACGGTTCAACCTCTCAATTGGAGGAAACTTGGAGAGGGTCACACAAGAGAGATTTGACAAAATCTTTTCCGGTTGGGGAGACCACAACATTTTAGTATTGGGAGACGTGATGCTGGACGAGTACCTGTGGGGGAACGTCTCGCGCATATCTCCCGAAGCTCCGGTCCCGGTGGTGGAGATAAACCAGGAATCGCTCAAATTAGGCGGGGCGGCCAACGTCGCGCTGAATATCAGAAGGTTGGGGGATGCGCCGATCTTGGTAGGAGTGGTAGGGGACGACAGAAACGGGGCTCGAATGATGGATATTTTGGGGGAAGGGCAGATCGGGAGCGAAGGGATCTTCGTGGACCATTCCAGAGCCACCACCATAAAGACCCGGGTGATTGCCCACCATCAACAGGTGGTGCGCACCGACCGGGAGAATACGGAGGAGATTTCGGATAAACTGGCACAAGGGATGATCGCCTTTGTCAAAAAGAAGATGCCGGAGATCAAGGGTCTGATCATCTCCGATTACGGCAAAGGAATGATTACCTACCGCCTTCTGACTGAGTTGATTGAGTTGTGCAGACGAAATCGCGTTTTCATCTCGGTGGACCCCAAGGAGACTCATTTCATGAATTACCAGGACGTCTCCTTGATCACGCCCAACCACCACGAGGCCGGTTTTGCCTATGGCAAGAGAATAAAGGATGAGAACGTTCTGGAGGAGGTAGGTTGGGGGCTCTTGGAGAAATTGAGAGTGGAGGCCTTGCTCATCACCCGGGGAGAGGAAGGGATGTCTCTGTTTGAAGCCGACAAAACCCTGACGCATTTCCCTACCAAAGCCAAGAAGGTCTACGACGTAACCGGCGCGGGAGACACGGTGATCTCAGCATTTACCTGCGCGGTGGCAGCCGGCGCCAGCTACAAGGAGGCGACTTTGATCTCCAATCATGCAGCCGGCATCGTGGTAGGCGAGATCGGAACCTCCCAGACTACCAGGCAGGAGCTGATGGACGATCTCAGAAGTTTCATCGACCCAGGGCCCGAAGTCTACTAAAGAGAACCTGGATACCTGAATCCTTCACCGACATGCCGAGACACAAGAAAATCAGAAGCTTGGAACAACTGACCAAGCTAAGGAAGAAACTCAAGAGAGAAGGACGAAGGGTGGTCTTTACCAATGGATGCTTCGATATCCTTCACCGGGGACATATCGAGTGCCTAAAAAAAGCCAAATCCCTCGGGGACGTTTTGATCGTGGCCTTAAACAGCGATGCATCGGTTCGAAAGCTCAAGGGAGACGCCAGACCGATTGTTCGACAAACTGATCGTGCCGAGGTCTTAGCTTCTCTGGAAATGGTGGACTATGTCTTGATCTTCGGAGAGGAAACGCCAAAAAGGATCATCGCCGCGCTCATTCCGGACGTCTTAGTCAAGGGTGGTGATTACAAGGAGGAGGAGGTCGTGGGGAAGGATATCGTGGAAAGCGCGGGGGGACGGCTGATCAGGGTGAAACCAGTGCCCCGAAGATCCACCAAGAACATCATTCAGACAATAATCGATCGGTGCGGTGGAGTGTGAGTTCCTTCTACTTTCCGGGAAATAATCTACGCCTGGCAAAGCACACGGTTTCTGCGCATTCCCCCGAACTCTACCCCCTTGAACCCTAGACCCGATATTACCGACAGAAGATCACAGGTCCCGACGGTTGTCTTGGCACCGCGTGACTTGCAGGCGATCTTTCCCGTACTCCATCTCTTTTGCAGTCGATTGTGTATCAGCCGGGAGCGTGCAGAGACGAATTGCGCAAGGCTGACGGGAAGTTTTTTCTTGACACCATGCCGCTGAGATATTATCGTTCTCGCAGCCAGCCGGATGAGCGTGGCACTCAGTGGGAGGAGTGATTTGGAATCAGCATCGGTTGAACAACGAGATGGGACCAACCCAGTCCAAAAGAAGGAAGAAATTCATTCTTCTGCCTCAGAGGAGCACGGAGAAGAGAGGAGGACCCATTTCGTCACCAAGAGCTTAGCTGAGGTTTATGCCCAGCAGGGGCATATCTCGATCGCATTAGACATCTACAAAAGGATATTGCAGGGGAATCCTGCGGATGGTGAAGCAGAAAAAAGAATCTCGGAGTTGGACGGTCATCTGTCTGCCAAAAGAGGCGTAAGACCCAAAGGACAGGACGAATAGACCTGAAAGGAATTCTGTGATGAAAAGCCGAATCAAAAAGCTGCAAACGAGATTGACAACCGAAAATCTGGACCTTCTTTTGGTCACCTTCTTGCCGCACGTCCGGTACCTTTCCGGATACACCGGCACCAACGGAATCATTTTGATCTCCCCGCGTACTTGTTTTTTCTTGACCGATTTTCGCTATCAAGAACAGGCGAAGCAGCAGGTCAAGGATCTGAAGGTGATAGTGGTGCAGCGTGACCTTTTTTCCGGCCTGCCAGATCTGCCAGCTCTTGAATCAAAAAGAATCAAGATGGGTTTTGAGTCGGAACACTTAAGCTGCAAGATCTACCGGAGACTAAAGGTTCTTCTGCCCGACTGCATTTTGGTCCCCACAGAGAAAATGGTGGAAGGTTTGACCCTGAGAAAGGACCAGGACGAGATTGAGAAGATCAAGAAGGCAACGGACATAACCGATTTGGTCTTCTCCGAAATCCTACACTGCATACAACCCGGAGTAAGAGAACTGGATCTGGCCGCAGAGATTGAATACCGGATGAAAGGGTTTGGCTCCTCTACACCATACTATGAAACCATTGTGGCTTCCGGGGTGAGATCAGCGCTCCCGCATGGGGTGGCATCCAGCAAAAAAATCGTGAAAGGCGATTTCGTGACCATGGATTTCGGGGCGGTCGCGGACGGTTACACTGCCGATCTGACCAGAACGGTGGTGGTGGGAAAGGCAAACAAAAGACAGCGAGAAGTGTATGACATTGTCCTAAAGGCTCAGAGACATGCCGTCAACAAAGTCAAACCCGGGATAAGAGCGTGCGATCTGGATAAGACCGCCAGAGAAATGATCAGGAAGGCGGGGTACGGAAAGTTCTTCGGTCACGGCCTGGGGCACGGGATCGGGCTTCAGATCCATGACAATCCGGCCGTCAATTCCTCCAACCAGCAGATTCTGGAACCGGGAATGGTGATCACCATTGAACCTGGAATTTACATCCCCAACTGGGGAGGAGTCAGGATCGAAGACGACGTGCTAATAACCCGGGGGGGACACGAGGTCCTAACCACGTCAGAAAGAAACTTGATCCAGCTATAGACTTGCCTCCAGATAGCCCTGCTGTTTTCTGCACGGACATGGAGCCTGGCGACATGTTCCAGGAGGCGCCCGAATCTTTAATCCAGATTGTGCATTATTAAGTGAAACCCTCAACCAGGAGGGGATGGCGATGTGGGTATCCAAGATTAGAAAACTAATAAAGCTGGTGGAGGAGTCGGATATCGGTGAACTGGAACTGTCCGGATGGGGACAGAAGGTGAGGATATCGAAAAAGGCTCGAGAGGCTGGCCAGTCGGCTTCGGAAAAACCAACTGCCAACATCGTAGTAGAACCGAAGATCGAGAAAGTGGTGGCCGCACCTCCGCCAGTTCCTGTCACCCCCCAAGATACGATAAAGACGGTGGAGAATACCGACCATCTCCTTCCGATAAAATCCCCCATGGTGGGAACCTTCTATCGGGCCCCGGCCCCGGATGCCAAACCATACGTGGAGCTGAACCAACAGATAGCCGCAGGACAAGTGGTCTGTATTATCGAAGCCATGAAGCTGATGAACGAGATAGAATCGGAGGTAGCGGGCCGGGTAGCCAAAGTGCTGGTGGAAAACGGCAAGCCGGTCGAGTTTGGGCAGAGCCTGTTCTTGATTGAGCCGGCTTGAGCCGGCGCTTGAAGATGCGGTTTTTGCTCTGGGAAGAGGTCGAAGGAAAGGAATGCCGCCGACTGACCGGCGAAACTAAGGCTGGGAAGCAAGACGCCGAGGGGAATTATTTCGCGGCGGAATTCAATAAGCCCTTGATTCCAGCCGAAGTTATGCATAGAAGGCGATCAGGCGTCCTCTGACTCCACCAAGGCGGCGCGAATCGACCAGTGGGACCGGAAACCTGCCCCAGGGAGAGCTTTCTTCGGGCCCAGCTTCTTGAACAAAAGGAGGGGAGATGGTAACGCTGAAGCAGATGTTGCAGGAAATGCTTTCCACCAAGTCCTCAGACCTACACCTTAGGATTGGGGTCAGACCCACGTTGCGCTCCGACGGAGTGCTGCATCCCTTGACCGACGAGTTGATCACGTCCCAGGACATGGAAGAGATAATGAATCAGATTCTCACCGACGAGCAGAAAGAGCGATTTCTTCGGAGAAATGAGCTGGATCTCGCCCTGAGTATTTCCAAGATGGGTCGATTTCGAATCAACCTCTACCGGCAGAGGGGAACCGCCGGGGTGGCCATCCGGGCGGTCAATACCGTGATACCGTCATTTGAGGAGCTTAATCTTCCGGCTGTCCTGAAGAAACTGGCGGACAATCGACGGGGAATGATCATCCTCACCGGCACCACCGGAAGCGGAAAATCCACCACCTTAGCCAGCATGATAGATCACATCAACTCCACCCGCTCCGAGAATATTCTGACCGTGGAGGACCCCATCGAATACATCCACCGCAACCGAAAAAGCATAATCGCGCAGAGGGAAGTGGGAGGAGATACCGAGTCGTTTGTCACTGCCCTGCGCCATGCTCTCCGCCAGGATCCGGACGTGATACTGGTCGGAGAGGTAAGGGATTTGGAGACCATGTCCATAGCACTGACCGCCTCGGATACCGGGCATTTGGTTCTGACTACCCTGCACACCCTGAACGCCATAGAAACCATAAATCGAATCATCTCCTTCTTCCCGCCTCACCAGCACCAGCAGATCAGGCTGCTTTTGTCGGCCACGTTGAAGGCGATAGTCTGCCAGAGGCTCCTGCCCCGCTGTGATGGTCCGGGACGGGTGCCGGCAGTGGAGGTACTGGTCAACGCCGGGCTGGTTAAGGAATACCTAGTCGATCCGATGAAGACGCCTTTGATCATAGAGCTGATTGAATCCGGCAGCATTCAGTATGGCATGCAGTCTTTTGACCAGTCCATAATGGATCTATACAAGCAAGGGATGATCACTTACGACGAGGCCCTGGCCCAAGCCACCAATGCGGACGATTTCGAGCTTAGAGTCAAAGGGATCACCGGGGCGGCAGACAGAGGATGGCACGAGTTCGAAAAAACCACGAAAGAGACCCGGAGGTGACAAAAACAGAATAGGGAGAACCAAGTGCTTTTTCGGAACTGGTTGTCGACCGATGGTCGGTGCACCATCGGCTGGTCAAGGAATTAGTGGGGAGAGTTTTCTTGTTCAAAAAGGTACTCATTGCCAATCGGGGTGAGATCGCCCTGCGCATCATTGGGGCGTGCAAGGAGCTGGGGATAGGTACGGTGGCGGTCTTCTCCGAAGCGGATACTCAATCCCTCCACGTCCGTTTTGCAGACGAGGACGTCTGCATAGGTCCCGCCAAATCCCAGGAGAGTTACTTAGACCCCAAGAGAATAATCAGCGCGGCTGAAGTCACTAACGCCGACGCCATTCATCCCGGATACGGGTTTCTGGCGGAGAATGCCGATTTTGCCGAAATCTGTGAATCCTGCGGCATCAAATTCATCGGTCCCTCCTCCGAAAGCATCCGGCTCATGGGAGACAAAGCCCTGGCCAAGAAGACGATGAGAGATGCGGGCGTTCCGGTGATACCGGGAAGCGACGGAGTGGTGGAATCCGAAGAGAAAGCCTTAGCCCTTTGTCACGACGTCGGGTTTCCGGTCATAATAAAAGCTTCTTTTGGCGGCGGTGGCAAGGGGATGAGGGTGGCGGCGAATGAGGCCGAATTGACCAAGGGAATCCAGATGGCACGAATGGAGGCGGAAGCCGCCTTCGGAAACCCGGAGGTTTATATTGAGAAGTATGTGTCGGAGCCGCGACATATCGAAATCCAAATTCTAGGGGATAACTTCGGAAACGTGATTCATTTGGGCGAGCGGGATTGCTCTCTACAGAGACGACATCAGAAGCTCTTGGAGGAGTCCCCTTCTCCGGTGATGAGCCAGGAGCTTAGGGAGAGAATGGGACGGGCAGCGGTAAATGGGGCCAGAAGCGTGAACTATCAGAGCGCCGGGACGGTTGAGTTCCTCTTGGACCAAAACAAGAATTTCTACTTCATGGAAATGAACACTCGGATTCAGGTAGAGCATCCGGTGACCGAGGAGGTGACCGACGTGGATTTAGTCAAAGAGCAGATCAGGTTGGCCTGCGGGGAGAAGCTGGGACTCTCGCAAAGTGACATCCGTTTGAAGGGGCATGCCATAGAATGTCGAATCAACGCCGAAGACCCTCAAAAGGGTTTTCTCCCTTCTCCCGGCCAGATCACCAGCTTTCACGTCCCGGGAGGCCCTGGAATCAGGGTGGATACACATGCTTATGCCAAGTACGTCATTCCTCCTTATTATGACTCCATGATCGCTAAACTTATCGCGCACGGGAAGAATAGGGAGGAGGCTATCCTGAAAGCGCGTCGAGCCTTGGATGAATTCATTGTGGAAGGGGTTTCGACCACCATAGACTTTCACAAGAGGATTCTGGAGGATAAGAGATTCATCAGCGGTGTTTTCACCACCTCCTTAATTGACGAGATGCTCAAAGAGGATCTTCAAGAGGTGGAGAAGGCTTCAGGCTGACCGACTTATACTTTCCGGTAAAATCTTACGTCCCAAACGTGGACGCAAAAGATCTGTGGCTCTCCTACCGAATGTTGGCGATTTTCCGTAGTATGTTAAAAGCTGAACCGAAAAGTACTTGACACTGCAATTCCCATCTACGAGGAGGTAGCGTGGAAACAAAAGTCGAGGTCAGAGAGGGTCTGAAATATACCAAGGAGCACGAGTGGGTGAAACTGGAAAGCGGCGTGGCCACCATGGGAATCACCGACTACGCCCAGAAAGAACTGGGAGACGTGGTATTTGTGGAGCTGCCGCAGGTGGGGATCAAGGTGGAGCAGATGAAGGCTTTCGGAGTGATCGAGGCGGTGAAGGCCGTGTCGGATATCTTCTCTCCGGTCACCGGTGAAGTGGTGGAGATAAACTCGAAGCTCGAATCACAGTCGAACCTGATCAACTCCGATCCGTACGGCGAAGGCTGGATCATAAAGGTGAAGATCAAAGACCCAAAGGAGCTGGACGCTCTCCTGTCACCGGCGGACTACCGGAAATTGGTGGGAGCCTAAACGAGAATCCATCCAGATTCCGTATTCTCAGTCCACCTGCTTTCGCTCCGGCCGGCAGTGGGGGCACGGCTAACGGGTTTGACTCACGATTAACCATTTAACCTTCGAGCCACATGACTTACGTTCCTAATACCGATCAAAACCGTAAAGAGATGTTACAGAGAATTGGGGCAAAGGAATTCTCCGAATTAATCCGGGCCATTCCGGAATCAATCCGACTGCGAGATCAACTGAAGCTTCCGCCACCTCTATCCGAGCTGGAGTTGACCAGACTCTTGGGCGACAGGGCAGCCCGGAACCAGGACGGGGGCCGAACGGTCTCTTTTCTGGGGGGTGGGGCTTACGATCATTTCGTACCGGCCATCGTCGATCACATCATCTCGCGATCCGAATACTATACTGCCTATACTCCTTATCAGGCCGAGGTGAGCCAGGGGACGCTTCGGACCATTTATGAGTTTCAATCCTTGATCTGCGAGCTGACCGGCATGGATGTGGCCAACGCCTCCATGTACGACGGAGCTACCGCAGCGGCGGAGGCGGCTCTTATGGCGCATGCCCATACCGGAAGAAGCGAGATTCTGGTGGCCGGATCGCTAAATCCAAATTACCGGGAGGTGCTGAACACCTATTGCGGGTCGATCAAGATGAAAGTGAACACGCTTCCGCTGGAGGAAGGATTAGTCGACGTGGAAGCCGCGAAGAAAAAGATCTCCGACCAGGTCGCCTGCGTCATCATTCAGACCCCCAATTTCTTCGGTCTCTTGGAAAGGGTCAAAGAGATCGAGCCATTGGTGCATGCGGCAGGTGCCCTTCTGGTCTTGGTTTGCGATCCGATTTCCTTGGGCATTTTCAAGACGCCAGGAGAATACCATGCCGATATCGCCGTGGGCGAAGGACAGGCTCTGGGCATTAACCTCTCCTTAGGAGGACCATATCTGGGATATTTTGCCTGCAGGCAGAATCTGGTAAGAAAGATGCCGGGAAGGATTGTGGCCGCCACCACCGATGCTCAAGGAAGAACCGGTTTCGTTTTGACCTTGCAGACCAGAGAACAGCACATTCGAAGAGAAAAAGCTACATCGAACATCTGCACGAATGAGGCCCTATGTGCCCTGGCCGCGTGCGTTTATCTCTCGTTAATGGGAAAATCCGGCATAAGAGAGGTGGCAGAACTGTGTTTGCAGAAAAGCCATTATGCATCACAGCGGATCACACAAGTCCAGGGCTTCAAAATGAGATTCGCAGCACCTTTCTTCAAGGAGTTTGTGATAGATACGCCGATTCCCCCCAGGAGAATCGTCAAATCCCTTCTCAAGAAGGGCATTTTCGCCGGCGTTGACTTGAGCCTTTTCGACCGCAAACTGAAGAATCAGCTGCTGGTGTGCGTAACGGAAAAAAGAACAAAAGAGGAGATTGACTCACTGGCGGACGAGTTGAGTAAACTTACTTCCTAAACTGGGGAGTCTTGAAGCTGACTCCGAAGCCCAGGTTTAGAGCTAACTTGAGAGAATCCTATGCCTTTCTGTCCATTATGTAAATCCGAATATGGTGCCGGCACCAAAAGATGCCCGGATTGCGAAGTTGACTTAATCGAGGAGCTTCCCGAAGAGGCAGATTCCGAAGAATCAGACCAGGAGATGCCGGAGAATCTGGTCCTGCTGTATAGCACCCGGAATCGCGTTTACGCCGAGTTTCTCAAGGAAACGTTGGAGAACAGCAACATCCGGTGCTACATGAAGTCGTCCGGGAGTTTTTTGGAGGAGGGGCTGGGGTACGTCAGCAAGAAGAAAGGTGGATTCAAAATTTACGTTCCGGAGGACAAGTACGAAGAGAGCTTAGCCATTAAGGAACAGACAGTGAGCGATCTTTAGTCCCCGGCAAAAAAGGAAATACAAAATGCGGAGAGAAACATGAGACACCCATTGGTTCGGTGGATGCTTCTGGCGATCGGGATCACGGCCATGATTTCCTGCAGCCGGACGGCACCGGCAGCGCGAGAGATAAAGTGGTCCTCTTCACTCGACGAGGCCCTCAAGACCGCCTCACAGAAGAATCGACCCTTAATTGCCGAGTTTTGGTCGGCAGGGTGAAAATGGTGCAAGAGGTTGGAGGATTCAACCTTTACCGACAGGAAGGTGATCGATCTATCTGCCAACATGGTCTTGGTAAGAGCAGAGGCAAAAAAGGACAGCACCATCAGAGATCGATACAAAATCGCCGGCTATCCGACCATAGTCCTGATGAAAAGCTCGGGTGAGGAAATCGATCGGATATTTGGATACGTTCCTGCAGCGGAATTCGTGACCACCATTCAGGACTATCTGAAAGGAATAAACACGTTGGAGGACGTCAAGAAGAAATTCGAGGCCGACCCGAAGAATGTGGAATTGGCTTTCCGGTTAGCGGAGAAGTACGAAGGTCGAGAGCAATATGACGACGCGGGCTCGTACTATCAGAAAGTGGTGGAGATCGATCCGGACGATCAGAAAGGCAAATCCGACGACGCACTGTTCAGTTTGGCTTCACTGGAGATGAGGAAAAAGGACTACTTGAAGGCGGCAGACGCTTTCAAGTATTTTCTCCAGAAGTATCCGAAAAGCGACATGATCTCCGATGCCGAGACCTACATTCCATACTGCTACGCCAAGGCCGGAGACACGGCTCAGGCCCTGAATCTTTACGAGAAATTCTTAGTCCAGCATCCGGATTCGCCGGATACCGACTGGGTGAAGGACAGGATAAAAGAGCTCAAAGGCCCAAAGAAGTAAGGCCACCCATGGATGGAGATCGACACAAAAGACTAAGTAAGGTCCAACCGAGAGTCGGATTCAACTGCATTACAACCCAGGAGTTTTTGACAAATGAGCGAGAAACTGATATTTGAGCTCTCGTCACCCGGCAGAAAGGGTTTTTCCCTTCCTTCGCTGGATGTTCCGAAGAAAGCCGTAAGAGAACTTGTTCCGGAGGATTGGCTCCGAAAGGATGACCCTCCGCTCCCGGAGGTGAGTGAGGTGGACGTGGCACGGCACTTTGTCCGGCTTTCCATCATGAATCATCATGTGGACAAAGGATTCTATCCTTTGGGCTCATGCACCATGAAATACAACCCCAAGATCAATGAGACCCTGTCGCGCCTTCCCGGATTGGTCAATCTTCATCCTCATCAGCCGGAGGATACCGTGCAAGGGGCGCTGGAGCTGATGTTTGAGCTGGGGAAGTATCTGGAAGAGATTTCCGGGATGGACGAGATCAGCTTGCAGCCGGCAGCCGGCGCGCATGGGGAGCTGACCAGTCTTCTGATGATCAACGCCTATCACAGAAAGAATAAAAGCCCCCGGTCAAAGGTGATCATACCCGATTCCTCTCACGGGACCAATCCGGCCTCGGTAGTCACTGCCGGTTTCTCGACGCTTCAGATCAAGTCCAACGAAAAAGGCCTGGTGGACATAGAAGAGCTGAAGAGGGTTATGAGCGAGGAAGTGGCTGCTCTCATGATCACCAACCCCAATACCTTAGGACTTTTTGAGTCCGACATTCTTCAGATTTCCCGGGTGGTGCATGATGCTGGAGCATTGCTTTATATGGACGGTGCTAACCTTAATGCACTGATGGGGATAACAAGGCCAGGAGACATGGGATTTGATGTGGTTCACTTCAATCTGCACAAGACTTTCTCCACCCCTCACGGAGGCGGAGGCCCGGGTTCCGGCCCGGTGGGAGTAAAGGCCGGTTTAGCTCCGTTCTTGCCCGTCCCCGTGATCGAGAAAAGGACCGACAGCAAGGGAGTTGAACAATTCCATTTAGACTACAAACGCCCCTTATCCATTGGAAGGATGCACAGTTTTTATGGAAACTTCGGAGTGATGGTCAGAGCCTACGTCTACATCCGTCAAAATGGGGCACGGGGCTTGCGAGAAGTCAGCGAAAACGCGATAATCAACGCCAATTACTTAAAAGAAAGCCTGAAGCAATACTATCACCTTCCGTACGACGATTTCTGCCAACACGAGTTTGTTCTTTCCGGGGTGAAGCAGAAAGAAAAGGGGGTGAAAACCCTGGATATCGCCAAGAGGCTTTTGGAGTTTGGCCTGCACGCGCCGACGGTCTATTTTCCTCTGATCGTGCCGGAGGCTTTGATGATCGAGCCGACTGAGACCGAAAGCAAAGAGAGCCTGGATGGGTTCATTGCCGCCATGATCCAGATTGCCAAAGAGGCGGAAGAGAATCCGCAAGTGGTGACCTCAGCGCCCCATGATACGCCGGTCGGTCGGTTAGACGAGGCCAAGGCCGCGAAAGACTTAAATCTGAGGTGGAAGGGATGACATTGCTTGGTTGTGTGGGATCAGCCACACACTGGTTTGATCTTTGTACCTGAAAACCCTGACCGATCCCCCTCCATATGCTTTTGACCACTACAGTTGGAAGCTTCCCAAAGCCTAGTTACTTAGTTAAGGCCAGAAACGATTTTGCCGCCGGCAAGCTCTCGGAAGAAGAACTATCCCGATTAGAAAAGAGAGCCACTGAAGAGTGTATCCGGCTTCAGGAAAGAATCGGGATAGACATTCTGGTGCATGGGGAAATGGAACGCGGCGATATGGTGACCTATTTCGCTGAAAGGATGGAGGGATTCGGAATAAGCGGCCTGGTGCGATCTTATGGAAATAGATATTACCGAAAACCGGTGGTCAAGGGCGAAGTGAAGCGAAAGGGACCGATCACGGTTGAGACGTTCAAATATGCTCAGAGCTTGACTAAAAAGCCGGTCAAGGGAATGCTGACCGGTCCCTATACCATGTGTGACTGGTCGTTTGACGAGTACTATCCGATTCGTCGGGAGCTGGTTTTAGCCCTGGCAAAAGAAATCCACCAGGAGGCGGTGGATTTGGAACGGGCTGGCGCCCGCTACATTCAGATGGATGAGCCTGCCATCTCCACCCGTCCGGATGAAGTCGATCTGGCCATCGAAGCCATGGAGATCGTCACCCAAGGGATAAAAGCGAAAACCGTCTCTCACATTTGCTATGGAGACTTTCAAGTTATCTATCCCCGAATTTTGGACCTGGCTGTGGACCAGCTGGATCTGGAATTCGCCAACAGTGATTTTGCCAATCTGGGGATATTCAAGTATCCCAAATTCACCAAGGAGATAGCAGTTGGAGTTCTGGATGTGCACAGCCACATCATCGAGACAAAGGATAGAGTGAAAGAGAACATAAGAAAAGCGCTGCGGGTGTTCCCCATCGAGAAAGTGTACATTGATCCCGACTGCGGGCTGAAGACCAGAACCCCGGAGGAGGCAGAAGCTAAGCTCAAGGTGATGGTGGCGGCGGTAGAAGAGATAAAAGAAGAAATGAGAATCGAGTAGATCAGCTTCTCAAATGGGGGAGAGGGGTGGGTAGCCGCAGGTCGGTTGACTCAAATGCGCTTCACCCTGCGGTGGGTGCAAAAGCAGATGGTCTTCTTTCGAATTAGAAAGGAGGATATTATGTTGGTCTCCTTCAGCATTTTTCCGATCGACAAAGGGGAATCGGTCGGGAAATACGTGGCTAAGACCGTGGACATCGTGGACCAGAGCGGTTTGCCCTATCGTACCTCAGCCATGAGCACAGTTGTAGAGGGAACTTGGGATCAGGTGTTCAAAGTCGTCAAGAAGTGCCACGACCATATGATCAAAGAGAGCCAGCGTGTTTACATGGTGATCAGCGTCGATGACCGGAAGAAAGCCAAAAATAGGCTGACCGGCAAAGTAGACCGAATTGAGCAGGTATTGAAAAGAAAGATAAAGAGATGACCGATTACATCCTCGTTTTCATTACGGCCTCATCGGAGAAAGAGGGAGAAAAGATCGGCTCCACCCTGGTGAAGGAGAAGCTAGCGGCCTGCGTGAACCTGATTGGAGGAATGAAGTCGATGTTTAGGTGGAAGGGTCAGATTTCCACTGAAGAGGAAGTCCTCCTTATAGCCAAGACCAAGGATGTGCTTTTCGAAAGCTTGAAAAAGAGAGTGCTGGAGCTTCACAGTTACGAGGTGCCGGAGATTCTGGCTGTGCCGATTTTGGCGGGATCTGAGAAGTATCTGGATTGGTTGAAAAGAGAAACAGCATGATGCTTCGTGATGATCGCCCAGGAGAGTTACTGTCGAGCATAATCCTGGGTTGATCCGGTTGAAATCACAAGAAACTGTAGTCAAGCTGAAGCTTGACACTCCAGGTTGATAACTGAATGGGAGCGTCTGCCTTTAGGCAGACCGAGAAAGGGTACGGAATGCAGTTCAGAAAGATCCAAAATGGTTTTCTGGTTAGGCTGGTCAAGGGAGAAGAGGTGATCTCCGCCCTATCCTCCTTTGTAGGGGAGCAGGAGATTTTGGGCGGTTTCGTTGTTGGTCTGGGTGCCTTTAAGGAGCTGACCCTGGGCTATTTCGACTCTGTCAAGAAAGAGTACGTCAAGAAGCTCTTTCCAGAGGACTTGGAGGTGGGCAATTTCACCGGTTCCATATCGTACGTCGAAGGAAAGCCATTTGTGCATGCCCATGCTACCGCCTCCGGCTCGGATTTGAAAGCTTTCACCGGTCACCTTTTTTCTGCCACGATCTCCGCCACCGGAGAGTTCTTCATCATTCCCTCCGATTCCAAAATCGAGAGGAAACCGGATCCAGAGACAGGTCTTAAGCTGCTGGATTTGTAAAAAGGGTAGTGGGTCAGTTTGATTTTTCTCGCCGCTTACTTCTTGACAAATTCCTGGCTTCTGCGTACCTTTCCCTGTGATGCGAAAGCGCTCTCGAAAACGTCAGGACTTCAGCCAGCTTGCCAAGACCATGGTTGACCAAGCTACGGGCCAAGTGCCGGGCGAAGAAACACTGGCCGAAATTGTCGATTCCGGCAAAAACCCGGCTGCCGTCGCCTTGGGCCGTCTCGGTGGCCTCAAAGGTGGTAAGGCTCGGTGGAAGGGAACCACCAAGAAGGAACGCTCCGAGATAACTCGTAAGGCCGCGCTGGTGAGGTGGCGGAAGGTCAGGCGAACCAGGAAGAAGAGTAGCTCCTAATCTTCATCAGTCAATTCACATGTCTGCTTCGCCGGATTACAGGTGAGCTTTAATCCCGCCTTCTTGAGAAAATCATTGTCATATAGAATATCTGGTGCGGTTGGGCTTACGAGCGCCGTTCCAGTGACCTGACGGTCGCCAATGTTTATTATGCACTCTGCGGTCAACACATCCACCTTCGTCCCGTCAGCGGTTTCCACGGCAGCCGACCCACTGGAAGTTAGTCCAAGTTGACACGACACCTCTGGAGACATGAAAATAAAACCATCGAAGCCAGTGTCAATAATTCCGAGATATTCGTCTGATAGAGAGGCTGCCGCAGGGCTCTCAATATGCAACGTAATCGCGGGACAGCCACGATCAAAACTTCCAGTCAGTTTCATGGCTTATGTAGCTGCTGAGACGAAACGCTCCTTTGTGGCCGACACGTACCAGGTAAAAAACCCCTTTTGGATTGTTTGTTTTTGCAGTCCCCAACGCCTCTTCTGGGGTATGGCCCACAAAATAGTCCTCGGTCTTAATGTCGATAGCCACGTATTTGTCCAGAGCCTCTCGTTCAAGTTTCTCCCTCAGCTTTTCGTCGTAGATTCTCTGCCCCTTTTCTACCGTCTCTTTTGGTTTCATACTACACCACACCGTTATATAGTTGCCAGTCAACCGCAATGCCATTTGTCTAATAGTTATACGCGGTTGCGGGACAATTGGTTAAGTGTATTAGCGGCCAGGGGCGGTCCCCTCAAAAAAATACAAAACAAAGTAAAAAAAACTTAGCATTCAAGAGCGGTCTTGTATATTATAGATGTGAACAAGTTGACCAGACAAAAGAGAGTTCACGTGCTTTCGGCACTGGTGGAAGATAACTCGATCCGGGCAACCGTACGTATGACCGGGGTTGCCAAGAACACAGTGGTCAGGGTGTTGATCGACGCTGGGACTGTCTGCGCCGAGTATCAGGATCGCGTACTTCGCAATCTGACTTGTAAGAAGATTCAGGCTGACGAAGTGTGGGCATTCTGCTATGCCAAGCAGAAGAACGTGCCAGAGGACAAAAAGGGTCAATTTGGATTCGGTGACGTGTGGACTTGGGTTGCAATCGAACCGGAGACGAAACTTGTGGTTTCCCATCTGGCCGGGCTCCGCAACGTTGAGTGGGCTAACGGCTTTATGACGGACGTTGCCAGTCGCCTTGCCAACCGCGTCCAGTTGACCACCGATGGTCAACATGCATATCTTGAAGCTGTTGACGAAGCGTTCGGTGCCGAAAAGAGATCGACAACCTCAGGCACGCGGTCGCCCTGCACTTCATGTACTACAACTTCGTCAGGCAACATCCGACCCTCAGAGTTAGTCCGGCTATGGCTGCCGGAGTTACTGACCGCCTTTGGGAGCTTGCGGGCATCGTGAACTTAATGGAAGAAAAAGAGGCCGCAAACTGACCCACCACCGTGAAAAGAAAATCCTTGCCATTTCTGGTCTATTCCCATAATATTGTAGCTGCTCTGGTAATTCCCGGAGACGAATGGAGATGAGCCTTCGTAGGCCAAGCCGAATGACTGCGTTTCTCAAGCACATGAATAGACCGATCATAACACTCACCACCGATTTCGGCACCCGGGACGGGTATGTGGGAGCAGTCAAAGGGGTGATCAAGAGGATCAACCCTCAGGCGGAGATTGTGGACGTAACTCATGAGATTGAGCCATTCGACGTTTTGGGTGCGGCGTTTGCCCTGAATAGCTTCTACAGATTCTTCCCCAGAGGCACCATACACCTGGTGGTGGTCGATCCGGGAGTGGGAGGCAGGCGGCAGCCTCTGCTGATAAAATCCGAGGACTTTTTCTTCGTTGGTCCGGACAACGGAATCTTGAGTTTTTTGTTTCGGGACGAAAGGATAACCGAGATCATCGTCCTTTCAGCCCAACAGTATTTCTTAAACGAGATTTCCAATACCTTTCACGCTCGAGACCTCTTTGCTCCGGTGGCTGCATACCTATCGTTGGGTGTGGACGTAAACGAATTCGGCAAGCCCGCAAAAGAGTGTCTGAAATTGAACATTGAAGAGCCAAAACGCACAGGGACGGGCTTGGTCGGTGAGGTTATCCACATAGATAGGTTCGGGAACCTGATTACGAACATTCCAGTCCGGTCCATCCAAAACAAACGCATCGCCAAGATCGTAGTGGCCAATAGAGAGATAGCCCGAATGTCTCAACCATACTTTGAGATCCCGCTACGGAAGATAGGAGCGATCGTGGGGAGTTCGGGCTTTTTGGAAATGGCCGTGAATCAAGGCAGTGCCTGGAAGGTTTCTAAGGCAAGAATCGGTAGTCCGGTGAAGATAAGTTTTCGATAATGACGAACAGATGACCTTGAAGAAGGGGAAGCCGAAAATCAGCCGAAAAAAAGACCCGCCTTCGAGAATTCGTCCTTCGTGGGACGAATACTTCATGCGCATCGCCGAGTTGGCCGCCACCCGCTCCACGTGTTTGAGAAGACAGGTGGGAGCGGTGATAGTCAAAGACAAAAAGATTCTGACCACCGGCTATAACGGCGTGCCTTCAGGGCTTAAGCACTGCCTGGACATCGGCTGCCTAAGGGAGAAGCTTGGGGTACCTTCGGGAGAAAGGCATGAGCTTTGTCGGGCTACCCATGCGGAGCAAAATGCCATCGTTCAGGCGGCTTCGTTCGGGGTGAGCATCCAGGGCGGCACCATGTACTCGACTACCCAGCCGTGCATTCTTTGCACCAAGCTGATCATCAATGCGGGAATAAAAAGGATTGTGATCCAGGATAGCTACCCGGACGAAATGTCCAGAGAAATGTTGAAAGAGGCAAAGGTCAGGGTACAAATCCATAGAGGCAGGCAAGACCAGAAGAGAACGAGGGAGCGGTAACACATAATGAAATGCCCTTTTTGTGGACATGACCAGGATCGGGTGGTGGATTCGCGCACCTCGCAGGATGGAAGGTCGGTGAGGCGCAGAAGGGAATGCGAATCCTGCCGGAAGCGTTTTACCACCTATGAGTATGTGGAAGACGTTTCCTTGACCATCATCAAGAACGACGGCAGAAGGGAGCCTTTCGACAGGCAGAAGCTTCAGCGCGGAATTGAGCTGGCGTGCAAAAAGCGTCCGATAAGCGCAGGACAGATCGTGGCCATGGTGGATGAGATAGAGGAGAAGCTGCAGAGTCTCTCCAAGCCGGAGATCACCAGCAAGGAGGTGGGTGAGGAGGTGATGAAACGGTTGAAGGACTTAGATGAGGTGGCCTACGTGAGATTTGCTTCTGTCTATCACAAATTCAAAGACATCAGTGAGTTCATGGACGAGCTGAAAGGTTTGCTAAAGTGAGACAGGCGAGCTGACAAGCCTGTACCCACGTTCCTCTTGCCGACCTGCACGCGGAAAGGCGGTGTAAAGCAGAAAAAGACACCGCCTTAATTATCGAACGGGTAAGACAATGGGCAAAGAAATAAGGGAGATGTCCTTTTTAGATCATCTGGAGGAACTGCGAGGACGACTGATCAAATCGCTGATCTCCATTATTCTTTTTTCTGTCGTGGCTTACGTTTTCTCTGACAGGTTGCTCAATTTCCTCACCAGTCCCTTGCCCCCGGGCCAGCAGATTTACTTCATGTCGCCTACCGAGGCTTTCTCTACTCGCATAAAAATCTCTCTTGTCGCCGGACTCATCGTCAGCGTGCCGGTGATATTCTACCATGCTTGGAAGTTTGTGGTGCCTGGACTTCTGGCCAAAGAAACCAAGTTCATTATACCCATAGTGTTTTCCTCCAGCATTTTCTTTCTTATCGGCGCGACCTTCTGCTTTCTGCTGGTGCTGCCGGCGAGCATTAAGTTTCTCATGGGTTTCGGCACGGAGAAACTTAAGCCGATGATTCAGATCAAGGAATACATCAGTTTCGTCAGCCTAATGACCCTGGCGTTTGGGGCGGTTTTTGAGCTTCCGGTGATATCTTATTTCCTGGGAAAGATAGGGTTGATAAGCGCAAAGACCTTAATCAAAGGCCGGAAATATGCCATAGTAATCATTTTGATAGTGGCGGCTGCCATCACTCCCACTCCCGATGCATTCACCCAACTGCTGCTGGCCTGTCCCTTGTACGTGCTGTATGAAGTCAGCATCGTGGTGCTGAAGCTCACCGCCAAGAAGAAGGACACCAGCGAGATTCCTCATGAGGTGGAAGAATGAAGAGAACGCTTGCGGTCTCCTTAGCACTGTGTCTCTTGACTGCTTCAGCCTCTCCAGGGCAATCGCGAGACTCTTCTGATTCCGCTGGGACGGTTTCGTCGAATTTAAGCGAGCTATTGGTTGACCCCCTAAGATGCATAAAGATGACCCCGCAGGATTTGACGTTCAGAGACGATTACGTGGACATAGATTCTTTCAGATTGGAGTTGATTGATAAACTAATGCACCATCCGTTGGATATCGTTTCCTTCAACTCCGGATTGAAGTCAGATTGGGCCAAGGCCAAGCCCGAGGAACGACGGTTTTCCCTGCCTTTTGTGTGGTCACGGTATCTGGAGGGAAGAAGGAAAGCATATTCGATTAGCCTGACCAAACCTGCTTGTCAAAACTTAGACCTGAAGGATAACGAGTTTATTCGGACGTATTCTAAGTCACTGAAGGGTTTTCCTGAACCTTTGAGAAACGCCCTCTCATATCTCTGGTGTGGGATTGAAGCCTCCAACTCCAAGACGGATGAAGCCTTCGCCGCACTGACCAGGGAGGAGACGGGTTTTCTCAAAGCGAACTTTCCGGTGATCTTGCTGGAGGATGTAAGAGACGAGATCAGAAGCCCGGAGGAGTTGGACAAACAGTCCAAATATGAAGAGGATCTGGCGAAGAAAATGATCCCTTATCTGTCCAAGATAGACGTAGGGAAGACCATTGAAGCCGGTCATGAGCTGGCCTTCGCCGTTCAAGCCTGCCTGCCCTTTTTGAAGGAGTATGTCAAGACGACACCCCGATTAAAACCGCTCGTGAAAGACAACAAAGATAAGGATAACGATTTGATTCTCAGATTGCAAACTTCCGTCGGAGAGATCATTATCGGCGGCTATGGATCATCTAAGTATCGTGGATCGCCTGCTATCATAGTTGATTTAGGGGGAGATGATGAATATAACCTTTCTGTGGACTCAACTAACCAGGTGAAGTCCACTGTTATAATTGATCTGGGAGGCAACGACGTTTATAATTCCGAAACCGATTTCACCTATGGCTCTGGGTTTTTTGGGTCCGGGATATTGGTTGATGTTTCTGGAGACGATACTTATCTAACTAAGAATTTTTCACTCGGCTCCGGACTTTTTGGCACAGGTTTGTTGATAGATGAACAAGGAAATGATAAATATTTCGGGGACACCTTCACCATGGGTGCGGGGAGTTTTGGAATGGGCTGCTTAATAGATATGGCCGGAAGCGATCAATATTCCGCGGCCTTGTATGCACAGGGTTTCGGCTTCGTCTCCGGAATGGGCGTTTTGGTCGACTCTTCAGGGAATGACAACTACTTTGCCGGTGGGAAGTACAAGGACATCTTGCGATACAAAGACCATTACATCAGTCTTTCGCAGGGTTTCGCTTATGGCTTGAGACCCATTATGTCGGGCGGAATCGGCGTCTTGCTTGACTTGTCCGGCAACGACGTGTATACCTCGGACATCTTCGGTCAAGGCTCCAGTTACTGGTTTAGTATCGGGTCATTGATGGATGAAGAAGGAAACGACAAGTATGTTTCGTTCCAATATGCCCAGGGAGCGGGCACGCATCTAACCTTGGGTGTTTTGGAGGAGGGCTCCGGAGACGATGTTTACATTTCCCACGGCGTTTCTCAAGGATGCGGGCACGATTTGGCGCTGGGGCTGTTGTGGGACAAATCAGGCAACGATAGCTACATCAGCTATGATTTATCCCAGGGTGCGGGGAGCGCCGATGGATTTGGAATCCTGGTGGATGAGAAAGGAGACGACGGATACTACGTAGGCAGAAACAACAACACCCAGGGTTTTGGCGATCCGAGAAGAGATTATGGCTCAGTCGGAATCCTCTTGGATCTTTCGGGCAGGGATCGTTACATCGGAAACGGAAAAGATAGCACCTGGTGGACTACTCCGTCGAAATGGGGAGTAGGGATTGACAAATAAGATCGGTCATCACCTTCTGAACCAAAGAAGAAGAGCCAAGCAATGAAAGAACTGAAATCATTGGCCATTCTGGTTTTGCTGATATTTCTGTCCGCTGCCGCTTACGGCGAAGACTTGGCTGCCAAGGACGAGTTGAAGGAAAAAGTGGACAGCCTCTTCGTATTGGCGAACGGAGGACTGGAAAAGTACCGAGATCTTGCGCAACCGGCAGAAAGTACGCTGGTTTCAATGGGAGAAAACGCGGTAAGGTATCTGGTCCCAAAAATGACCACTCAGGACGCCAGGGAGAAATGGACGCTCATTCGCATCCTGGGGAAAATCGGAAAGCCGGCAGTCGCTCCTCTCATACAACGCGTGGAGAGTGCAGACAGAGATGAAGCCGAGCTTTCCATCCGCATACTCGGCGACATCAAAGATACCGTGGCCGTAAAACCTCTGCTTAAGCTCCTTAAGAAGGAAAGCTACAACATAAGAAGCTATGCATGCGAGTCCCTGGGCAAGATCGGAGATACAACCGCATTTTACGATCTGGACTTGCGTCTGACAGACTCGGTAGAGGTGGTGCGGAGAAGTGCGGCGGTGGCTTTGGGAAAGATGAAGGAGACTCGGGCAGTTCCGGACTTGATTCGTGGTCTGTCCGATCCGCATTACGGCGTGCGCATGACCTCGGCCAGCTCATTAGTGGAGATAGGACCGCCGGCGGCCAAACCCCTGCTTTCCATGTTGAATGATTCTCACGACATAGTATTATATCTGGCCATTCAATCATTGGGTGAGCTGAAGGAGAAACAAGCGGTAGCGCCGCTTATCGGGAAACTCAAGGATCAGGACTGGGCCACGAGAGCCTTTGCCGTAGAAGCTTTGAAACAGATAGGCGATGTGCGGGGAAGCCGCGCGATCAACGATTTAAGGAAGAAGGAAAAACATCCCTTTGTCTTAAGTAAAATTCAATGACGAATTCCCGTCCCTTCCCTCAGAGAGAAGAGAAGGTGGTTCCCCTGCCCGGAGGCGAGAGGAAATGGGTTTCCCTCTCCCCCTTTGCGGGAGAGGGATAAAGGGTGAGGGGAAACTTGATGTGAGAAAATCAACAAATCTCTTGGCTCGAACATGATGTGATCGATAATGAGCACAAAATTGGGCCGCGAATTTTATGATCGTCCCACCTTGCAGGTGGCTAAGGAGCTTTTGGGTAAGCATCTGATCATTCGGAGGGATGGTCATTCTCTTTCGGGGAAAATAGTGGAGACTGAGGCTTATATTGGTTATAAGGACCCTGCCAGCCATGCCTATCGCGGCATGACTCCACGAAACGAGGTTATGTTCGGCCATCCCGGATACGCTTATGTTTATCTGACCTATGGAATGCATCATTGTCTGAATCTGGTAACGGAGAGAGAAGGATACCCCGCCGCCGTTCTCATTCGAGCGCTGGAGCCTGCTGATGGCATTGAGATAATGAGAAAGGAAAGGCGCCGCGAAGAGCTTAGGGACCTCGCCAGCGGCCCAGCCAAGTTGTGCCAAGCCCTGGGCATAGACAAAAGATTGAATGGGGCGGACCTATGCTCAGATATGATCTATGTTGAAGATAGGGGAGGGGTGACGGGAAAGATCGCTTCTTCGTCGCGGATCGGCATAAGAGAAGGAAAAGCAAAGAAGTGGAGATTCTTTGTGGCGAATAATAAGTTTGTTTCTCGAAGAGCTTAGACCGGATCCAGATACCCTTCTTTCCATTCTCCTGGTTTGCGCTGTTGGTAAACTTTGAAGCCTAATGGCCGTATACTTGCAGAAGACGGATGAGCCCACCTGATGAGTAGGTTGTGGTCTTAACCCTGAAGGGATTCTGCTTTGGACAAGATAATCGGATTTCTACTGATTGCGCCACCCATTCTTTTCGCTCTAACCGTTCATGAGTACGCACACGGAAGGATGGCGCTGCACTTCGGAGACCCCACGGCACGGGATGCGGGAAGGCTGACTTTGAACCCGCTGTCACATCTTGATCCCCTCGGCACGATTATGCTCTTTTTAGTCCATCTGGGGTGGGCCAAGCCGGTGCCGGTCAATCCGTACTATTTTCGAAATCCCAAAAGGGACATCATATGGGTTTCCCTGGCAGGACCCGGAGCCAACATGCTGACCGCGTTTGCCTGTGGATTGGTGATTCGGCTGTTAAGCCCGCTGGCCGGAAGCTTCGAGCTGGGTTCCTCTTTCTCCGGCGTGGTCGGCTCGATGATAGTATATGGCCTGATGATAAACTTGGTCTTGGCCTTTTTCAATCTGATTCCCCTGCCGCCTTTGGATGGCTCCAAAATTCTGATGGGCCTTCTGCCGGCCCGATACGAATACCAGATGATACAGCTGGAGAGGGTCGGTCCGTTTCTGTTGATCGGAATTATCGTGGTCAGCAACTTGGCCGGAGTGCCGGTGCTGTGGATGATCATGCAGCCATTCATAAGCTTCTTCTCCTATCTTTTTGCCGGAGCCGATTTAACCAGATTCTTTTAGGCCGGTTCTTGTTCAGTGGATCAAGCTCATCCGAGGTATGCCGGGCGTGGAGGTGGCTGGTTGAGAATTCCTCATCCCCAGATCGGTTTACCTGCCGCGGGACTCTACCTGTCAGTGTTACTTGGATTCCTTCTTCTGGGTTGTGCCCCCAAGCCGCGACTCCTTCCTGAAAACCGTACACCTGAAGGCGTGCTGAAGTGTGCTCGCGAGAACAGGATTCAACTGCAAACCTTTGCCTGTCTCGCAAATCTGAAATTGAAGGACAAGGAAGCAGGATTTTCCGGGACCGTCGAATTCTACTACCAAGCTCCGGGCGAATTTGCTTTTTATCCCCGCTCGCTTTTCGGTATGGATCTGTTCAAAGCCAAAGGAGAGAATGACAGCCTGACGATTTATTTCCCCAAGGAAAATGAATACTTCCGCGGCAGCTTTTCCGACTTCGAAAAAAGCCGGTTGTGGAGCGGGAAGATTGCTTTCACGGTCCTTTTGGACGTGATCCTGGGGCGAGACGGATTGATGGAACAAAGCGTTAGATACGAAGGCAGCTCAGAGGATCTGTTCTTGTTCAAGTCCGAAGACGATAGCTGGGCCAGAGAATATTGGGTCGACCCAGGCAGATGTCGCTTGAAGAAAAGCACTCTGGTGCCAAAGGGTGAAGAGCGGTCCTATCAGATAGAGTACCGGGATTTCGCGAGATACGATCAAGCCGAGATGGCCAAATCCATAAGGATAAAGTCGGGTCAAAAGGAATCTGCCCAGATTACGTTTTTGGAGCGGAGATTCAATCTTACCATCCCGCCCAGAAAGCTGGAGCTGCAGATTCCTCCTGACGCCAAGCCTGTGATCTTTGAGAATTCCCCGCACTGATCCGGCCTCATTTCTCCAAGTCAAGGCGACTTAATTCCGCGTACGCGCTGAGTCCAGTGCCATAGCTCATCGTCCTGTGTTTTGGTCAGGTTGCAGGAAAAATCCCCTTGACCCCGGTGCGGTTACTCCTATATTCAGGTCTGACCGGTTGTCAGGGCCGTTTTTTCGAGGACAGCTGACGTCCGATGAGCGCTCGCTCGGTCTTTCACTGGAGGCAGCATGTATTATGAAGAGATCACGGATTTGGTGGGAAACACACCGCTTGTGAGACTGAAAAGAATAACCCGGGGAATCAGGCCACTGGTCCTGGCAAAGCTGGAGTTTCTGAATCCGGGGGGAAGCGTCAAGGATCGGATGGCCTTCTATATGTTGGAACAGGCGGAGAAAGAGGGAAGGCTCAGAGCCGGGGGAACCATCGTGGAAGCTACCTCCGGAAACACCGGAGTAGGGATAGCCATCTATGCGGCTGCCAGAGGATACAAAGCCATATTCACCATCCCCGACAAAATGAGCCAGGAGAAGATAAATCTGCTGAAGGCGTTCGGCGCGGAAGTGGTGGTCACCCCCACTGCCGTTCCACCCGACTCTCCGGAGAGTTACTATGAGGTTGCCAAGAAGATTCATTCCCAGACCCCCAACAGCGTCATGCTGGAGCAGTACTTTAACCAGAGGAACCCGGAAGCGCATTACCGCACCACCGGACCGGAGATCTGGGAGCAGACCAAGGGGAAATTGGATTACGTGGTGATCGGCATCGGAACAGGCGGAACGATGTCCGGCACGGCAAAGTATCTCAAAGAGAAGAATCCCGAAATCAAGGCGATTGGAGTAGACCCAATTGGTTCTGTGTTTCACGATTATTTCAAAACCAAGGAGCTGATCAAACCCCATCCTTACTTGGTCGAAGGAATCGGGGAGGACATGCTGTGTCCCACCCTGCATTTTGACGTCATGGACGACGTGATCCAGGTGACGGACCAGGACTGTTTTCTTATGACCAGAAGGTTGGCCAGGGAAGAGGGTATCTTCGCCGGAGGATCGAGCGGGGGCGCAGTTTCTGCGGCTCTTAAGGTGGCGCAGAAGCTGAATGAAGACAAGATCGTGGTGGTCATTCTTCCGGATTCCGGCACCAGATATCTGAGCAAGGTCTATAACGACCAATGGATGAAGGAGCAAGGGTTTCTGCCCTAAGAGCGATAGCACACCGTCTTTCAGAATGGCTGCATGTTGATCTGGAGGTCACCCGGCATGTGGTCATGTGTATACCGGATCGGCCTCACCATCTGCTTTGACCCGAAAAGCAATGACAGGATCGGGAATATTGAGTCCGCAATCCAAAAAGCGGAGCACGCTTTTCGATCGATTCTTGGATTGTTCCTCTCTCTTCTTCCAAACACTTTCACCGGACGTTAGATGTTAGCCGACAGTTGAATCGACAACGTACCAATATGAGGTTGTGGACCAAAGGTCCGATGCGTGCCACTCTTGCTCGCCAGTCGCAGCGAGCTAAAGAAAAGAGAGGTTTCGGTTTCATTTACGTTTGTAGCCCTCATGCCTGGAATCGACTCTGTCACCCCGATGACCCCGAAGAGAAACCACTTGGGAAGAATCGTCTTTGTCATCCTCCTTTGGCTTGTTCTTGTCTCCTCAGCCCCAGCCTCTGTCACTGAAGGCACGGAATCTCCCTCCGGAGTGCAGGATTCCACGCTTCGCATTGGAGAAATCAGAGTCGTTCGCAAGAGTGTTTTCGATCCGGAGATAAAGGAGGAAAACAGAAAGGTCTTCTTGTGGGTGAACAAGCTTCATTTCCTCACCAAGGAAAGGATCATCCGGCAGGAGCTTTTATTTAAGCCAGGGGATATTTACGACCAGAGGCTCTTGGATGAAAGCGAGAGAAACTTGCGAAACCTAGGTTTCTTAGGAAAGGTGAAGGTCGAGGAAGTGAAACAGGATGACGGCAGGACGGACATTCTGGTCAAGACTCAGGATCAGTGGAGCACCACCGCCTATTTCTCCGGTGAGGCGGTGGGCAATTTCTACTCTGTCGAAACCTGCGTTGAAGAGCACAATCTCTTGGGTTGGGGGAAGAGCCTGGTTTTGGGTTACACCAAAAACACAGAGAAGGAAACGAGACAACTATCCCTCTTGGATCCCAACATCCTGGGGACACGGCTGTACCTGAACACGGACATATACGATTTATCAGACGGGCATCTTTATGGCATAACTTTCGCCCGTCCTTTGTACTCGTTGGAGACGCGATATGCTTTCACCAGTCAGTATGTCGATGAAGAGAGGGAGATGGACTACTATGAAGGTGGAGCGGAGTTTTTCTCCTATCAGAGGAAATGTAAAGAATTCTATTTTGAAGTCAGCAAATCCTCCGGCGAGGAGCGGAAAAGAATATTGTCTCCTTTCTATCAATGGGAAGAGAGGCATTATGCATTTTATTCGCCGCAGGATTCATCGAAGTATACTGAATTGCTGCCCCCGGATAGAGATTTGCAGCATCTTGGTCTTTCAGTCAGGTTTTGGCGTCCCCGGTTCGAAAAACTGACCTACTTAGACAACTTCGGCAGAATTGAAGACCTCGATTTGGGCTGGAGCCTTCAAGGGAAATGGGGTTTCAACTTAGATGACCTCTTTTCTAAAGGGCGCACCGACGTTTCTGCTCTTAAGCTTCTTTTTCCATTTCTACTGGGAAATGGCGAATATCTGTTTTTCTCTCAGTCTGCCAAGGCCGAGTTTGAGAACCTCCGATGGGAGAGGATACTATCCCAGACCGATCTGCGCTTCTACTGGAAGATGCCCTATTGGCAAACGTTGGCTTGGAGGGCACTGGGGATAGTCTCTTCACGACAGGAAAAAGCCTTTCAGGTGGTCTTGGATGGAACCACGGGTTTGAGAGGATTTGAGAAGTACCGTTTTTCCGGAGCAAACGACATCGTTTTCAATTTTGAAGATCGCATGTTCACCCCCTGGAGGATTCTGACCGTTGGTCTGGGCGGAGTCCTGTTTTTTGACGGGGGTTACGTCTGGAATCAGAAACTGGCCGGACAGGACTTTCATTCGGACGTCGGTCTGGGTCTGCGATTGGGTTTCACCAAATCCCATGCCTGGCGGGTCAGCCGCATTGATTTCGCCAAATCCCTGGAAACGAATGATTGGGTAATCTCGTTTGGGACTGGAATGTACTTTCAACTGGCCGATTTGTGAGCGGCCCAGTCCAATGTCCCAGTCATACTCACCTGGTCTAAGTCTCAGGAATTCCCGTATTTTGTGGGCTTTGCAGACAGCCGGCTCTCCGAGTGGCTGATTGAACCCCGCCTTTTTCGATTGACAACCTGGCATCGATTCTTTATTTTCCGAAAAGTTTCTCAAACCTTCGGAGGTTAACATGGACCTAATCGTCTGCATGAAGCAGGTGCCCGACACAGAGACCAAAATAAAGATAAACCCGCATGGCACGGGGATTCTCACCGAGGGGATCAAATACATTATGAATCCTTATGATGAGTACGCGGTCGAAGAGGCTTTGAAGATCAGGGAGAAGCTCGGGGGAACGGTAACCGTTGTCAGCCTGGGTCCTGATCGAGCCACTGAAGCCATTAGAACCGCCTTGGCTATGGGGGTGGATGAGGGGGTGCATTTGAGCGATCCGGCTTTCGAGGGTTCGGATAGTCTCACCACTGCCAAGATTTTGGCACGAGTGATCAAAGACATGAAATATGATTTGATTCTGACCGGGAAGCAGGCGGTCGACTCCGACTGCTCACAGGTTTTCGGCTGTTTAGCCGAGCTTCTGGAGCTACCTTACGTCTCGGTGGTGGTGGGCTTGGAAGTATCCTCAGACGGAAGGAGTGCCACGGTGAAAAGGGAGACAGAGGGGGGAGTGCAGGAAATCATTCAGACTTCTCTTCCTGCGGTAATAGCCGCTCAAAAGGGGCTGAACGAGCCTCGATACGCCTCTCTTCCGGGGATCATGAAAGCTAAAAGGAAGGTGATCAAGCAGGTCAATCTTGCCACCATAGGACTGAATGCGGACCAGGTAGGGGAGAAGGGCTCCAAGCTGAAGACGAAGAACTATCGACTGCCGCCGGAAAGAAAGGCGGGGAAGAAAATCGAGGCAGAGCCTGACCAGGCAGTGGCAGAGCTGGTTCGAATGCTGCATGACGAGGCCAAGCTGATTTGAGATAGACAGACGAAGGCTGGCCCAAGAGCTGCCAAAAGATCAAAATACGAGAGGTTCCACTGGTTCCACTGGAGTGTCAGGCTTCAGCCTGACCGGAATTTCTGCTATTGCATTGATTCTGCACATAGCTCGCCTAAAGGCGAGCCTTCCAGTGAATTCCTTCTTAGTGCAGAAAGGGAAACACAAGACGAAGTGTTTTGATGAAAGGACGGACCATGTCAAAGGAAGTCTGGGTAGTGGCTGAACAGAAAGACGGCAGATTAAAGAAAATCACTTTTGAGCTTTTGGGCGTCGGGAGGAAGCTGGCGGAGAAAACCGGTGGGTCACTCAGTGTGCTCCTTTTGGGCTATCAGGTAGACAAGCTGGCCTCGGAGCTTAACGGTTACGGTGCCCAGAGGATATTTGTGTGCGATTCAGAAGCTCTGAAAGACTACACCAACGAAGGCTACGCCAAGGCCATCGTGGATCTGGCCAAAACGCACGGTCCGGCCATTCTCCTGGGTGCCGCCACAGCTTCGGGCAAAGACCTGTTTCCCCGGGTGGCGACACGTCTCGGGACCGGATTGGCTTCGGATTGCGTCGGGCTGGACGTGGATGAAAACGGACTTCTGGTGGCAGAAAGACCGCTGTATGCCGGAAAGGTGTTGGTGGACACCACCATTCCTGAAGCTCAACCGCAGATGGCTTGCCTAAGGCCGAACGTTCTGCCAGTGCTGGAGAAGGTGTCACAACAGACCCAAATAGAGAGGGTGGCAGTCGAGATCAAACCCACGGATATCAAGGCGATCCTGAAAGAAGTCGTGAAAACTGCGGGTGAAAAGATTGATGTAACCGAGGCGTCGGTGATCGTCTCGGGCGGCAGAGGGATGGCAAGTAAAGAGAATTTCAGGATATTGGAGGAGTTAGCTTCCGCTTTTGGAGAAGGCGCCGCGGTTGGGGCCTCGCGCTCTGCGGTAGACTCAGGCTTTGCTCCACACGATTCACAGGTGGGGCAGACCGGCAAAGTAGTCAATCCCAATCTCTACATAGCTTGCGGAATATCCGGTTCCATTCAGCACCTCGCCGGGATGCGAACGTCCAAATACATCGTTGCCGTCAACAAGGATCCGGAGGCGCCCATCTTCCAGGTGGCGGATTGTGGGATCGTGGCAGACCTTTTCAAAATCGTTCCTCTCCTGACCGAAGAGGTGAAAAAGATGAAAGCGCAGCAGTAAAGGCGTTTGAGGTTCAATGTTCAAAGTTGAAGGCTAAAGCATGGGAGTCACACGAGAGATCTTCTGGAACGTAGGCACCTGGGTACGATGGCCGGTTTATGGTCTGGGATTGATTGTCGTTCTGCTGTTTGTCTATGGGTTGGCTAAGCGGATTCGCCTCTGGCGAATAGGTAAACCTGAAAACAGACTTGACAACATATCCAAGAGAATCCGCTCGGTCCTCTCTTTCGGTTTTCTGCACAAGAGAATCCTGAAAGAGCCATACCCCGGAATAATGCACCTCTTCATTTTCTGGGGATTTCTCATTCTCCTGTTGGGCACGATTCTGATCTTCGTTCAGGAGGATGTCACCCGCCTGCTTTTCGGCAGCACCTTCATTCACGGAAACTTCTATCTGGTTTTCTCCTTTCTTTTGGATCTGTTTGGACTGCTGGCCGTAGCCGGGGTGATTCTGGCGGCCTTCCGAAGATACGTCCTTAAGCCGGAAAGAATAGACAACAGATTAGAAGATTGGGTCGGTTTGCTTTTGATTTTCCTCGTCTTAGTCACGGGATTTCTTACCGAGGGGCTTCGCATCGCCATTACCAGACCCGGCTTCGAGCGATACTCATTTGTCGGTTGGCAGATAAGCAAGCTGTTTTCTGAAAATCCCGGCGCAACCGGCTCTTTAAGAGCGTTTCATGCGACCTCTTGGTGGGTGCACGTGTTTTTGGCTTTTGGATTGATTGGGTACGTTGCCTATTCCAGACTCCTTCACCTGATCACCTCTCCGCTGAATCAATTCTTCCGGTCATTTGCTCCGCCGGGGGAGATCAAGTCCATATCGGATATTGAGAATCAGGAGACTTTCGGTGTGGCGAAACTGCAAGACTTCACTTGGAAGCAGCTGCTGGACACCGATGCCTGTACCCGCTGCGGAAGGTGTCAGGACAATTGCCCGGCTCATCTCAGCGGTAAGCCACTTTCGCCTAAGAAGGTCATTCAGGATTTAAAAAGCCATTTGAACGATCAACTCAGGAACCCGGGCAGGGGAGAAGGTGCCGAGGAGCAGATTGCACCCATTGCAGCCAACGTGATCTCCGAGGACGAGCTTTGGGCTTGCACCACTTGCGCTGCCTGTCAGGAGGCTTGTCCGGTCTTCGTGGAGATAATCGACAAGGTCGTAGATTTGAGGCGGTATCTGGTCCTGATGGAAAGCAAATTCTCTCCTGAGGTCAAGTTGTTTTTCAAGAACATGGAGACCAATTACAATCCGTGGACCATTGGTTTTGCCACGCGCGCAGAATGGGCTAAGGATCTGAACCTAAAGACTCTAAGCGAGAAGAGTGACGTGGACTATCTTCTGTGGGTGGGCTGCGCAGGCTCCTTGGACGACCGCAACAAGAAGGTTTCACGCAGCCTGGTGGGGCTTCTGCAGAAAGCCGGCGTGAGCTTCGGGATCCTCGGAACCGAGGAGATGTGCTGTGGAGAGACTGCCCGTCGAATGGGCAATGAATATCTGGCTCAGATTCTCATGCAGCAAAATGTCGAGCTTTTCAGCAAATACGGAATAAAGAAGATTATCACCTTATGCCCACATTGCTTCAATACCTTCAAAAACGAATATCATCAATTTGGGGGCAACTACCAGGTGTCGCATCACAGTGAATTCCTATGGTCATTGTTTCAAGAAGGGAAGCTCAAACTCAATACCGGCGTCCAGATGACTGTCGCGTATCACGATTCCTGCTACTTGGGTCGACACAACGGCCTTTACGATCCTCCTCGGGGGCTTCTTAGTTCAATCCAGAACGTTCGGTTGGTCGAGATGAAGCGGAGCAGAGAAAGAAGCTTTTGTTGTGGCGCCGGTGGAGGCAGGATGTGGATGGAAGAGAGCTTAGGCAAGAGAATCAACCATCTTCGTGTGGAACAGGCCGCCTCGACCGATGCCTCGGTGGTGGCCACTGCCTGTCCATACTGCCTGACCATGCTGGGGGATGGAATCAAAGAGAAAGGTCTGGAAAACCTGATGTCGGTCCTTGATCTGACAGAAATCTTGGAGAAAGCGCTGTGATTCTGATCAGAGATAAATACCCGCTGCTTGCATGCGTATTGAATCATTCGGAGAGCAGTCCCTACCTTCGGTCCTCCGCATTAGAGTATTCCCAATCTTCTTGACTTTCGCTGGTGTTTGGCTATCTTGAGACCAACCACATTGGGTGATGAAATGACTGCATTCCACACAAAGGAGACCAGAAAAGCCCAATAATCAGGCGATAGAGTTAGTATTAATTTCGATAATCGCCATTTTGATGGGAATCGGGCATTCTTTCATTTAAGGAGACAAACTTATGGCAGAACAGAAGAAGATAACCAAGGAGATGACTTTCGGAGAGGTCTTGGGCAGGTATCCCGAAACGGTAAAGACCTTTTTCATGTATGGAATGCACTGTTTTGGCTGTCACCTGGCAGTAGATGAGACCATTGAGCAGGGTGCGCTGGCGCATGGTGTGGATGTGGGGAAGCTGATCGAAGATCTCAATGCAGAGATAGTGTCTTCCCCCGATGCCCGGGTGGACGAGAAGAAGGCAGGCTCGTAGAGGCTCCTGAAGCAGAATCCGTTGGGCAATGATTCGTCCCCCTCACATGGGAATGCCTTTTTGAGAAGCGTCAATCAGAGAATTCACCACCTCAACCATTTTGGATTGATTCATGGACGTACCTGAAGTCCAGCCTCAGAAGCTAATTGAAGATATCCTGAAGCTCAAAAACGACCGGAAAGCTGTCATTTTGGCCCACAACTATCAGCTGGGTGAGGTGCAGGACATTGCTGATTTTGTGGGCGATTCTCTGGATTTGAGCCGGCAGGCGGCGAACACCGATGCAAAGGTAATAGTTTTCTGCGGCGTTCATTTTATGGCGGAGACGGCCAAGATTCTATCCCCTGACAAAACGGTGTTGATGCCCGACTTGAATGCCGGCTGTGCCATGGCTAACATGATCACGCTCAGGCAGCTCAAGGAGATGAAGAAGAAACATCCCGACGCAGTGGTCGTCTGCTACGTGAATACGACCGCAGAGATCAAAGCCGAATCCGATTACTGCTGTACTTCTGCCAATGCGGTGAAGGTGGTTCAATCCATTCCTAGAGAAAAAGAGATTGTGTTCATTCCGGATAAGTATCTGGGTGATTACGTTTCCGATCAAGCCAATAGAAAACTGGTGTTATGGGACGGTTATTGTCCCACTCATCGGCGTATTCTGGCGGAAGATATTCTCAAGAAGAAGGCTCAATATCCGAAGGCTGAGGTGCTGGTTCATCCTGAATGCACCCCCGATGTCATCGCTATGGCAGATAAGGTGCTTTCCACCACCGGCATCTGCAAATACGCCAAGGAGTCAAGTTCGGAGGAATTTATCATCGGCACCGAGATCGGCATACTGCATAGATTGAAAAAAGAGAATCCGCACAAGCATTTTTACCCGGCCAGCAGCCTATCAGACTGTTCGAACATGAAGCTGACTAATCTGGAGAAGATTCTGTGGTCTTTAGAAGATATGGTTTACCCCATTGAAGTCCCACCTGATATTACTATAAAAGCAAAAAGGGCAATAGACAGGATGTTGGAGATAATCTAAAGAAAAGGTTCATGTGTAAAGATACAGGGGGTTCAGGGTCCAGAAAACAACGTGGAGTGTTCGCCTTTAGGCGAACGGGGCTGAAGGGCCATGGGGCACGAGGAACATAACTATGCCGGAATTGCCCGAAGTAGAGACCATTGCAAAAGGACTCAGGCAAACGATTGTAGGAAAGAAGGTAAAAGAAGTCCAAGCGATTTTCCCGGGCATTGTCAAACAGAATGTCGACCTCTTCAAGAAGGTGGTTGTCCAGAGAAAGATAAAAGGAGTAAGAAGAAGGGCAAAATACTTGCTCATGGATTTATCTGGTGGCAAAACTATTTTGGTCCATCTGGGGATGACCGGCAATCTACTTTTCACGCACAAATCGGGAAATCGGAGTGCGGGACAGATTGACTCTCATGATAAACACGACCATCTCATCTTCAGATTCTGCGGTTCGCCTTCCCTTCTCTGCTACAACGATCAAAGGAAATTCGGTAAGATCAAAGTCTTCGACACCTCCGACGAGAAGAACATTCCAGAGCTGAGAAAACTTGGGCCGGAGGCACTTGAAGTCACTGTTTCGGGATTTGCCAGCATCCTCCGAAGACGGAAGGGAAGAATCAAATCCGTGCTCTTGAATCAGCAGGTCATTGCCGGATTGGGCAATATCTATGCGGATGAGTCATTGTTCGAGGCCAAGATACACCCAACTCGGAAAGCGGATGAATTAAGTGAAATCGAATTAGCTAGGCTTCGCAAGGCGGTAAGAGGAATTCTGCAGAAAGCCATCCGAGCGGGCGGTTCGTCGGTAGACAACTACTTGAATATCGATGGGAGGATGGGGGAATTTCAGTTGCAGCATAAAGTCTACGGCAGGGAAGGGGAGAGGTGCAAGAGATGCGGAGCCAAGATCAAAAGAATCAAGATTAACCAGAGATCAAGCTACTTCTGCCCCAGATGTCAACCATTATAAGCACGCGTAGGCAAGCCTTTACATGTCCTGAGCGAAGTCGAAGGATGGCTAAGGCATAAGGGGAGTGTTGAAAAAGTATCTTGTTGTGCCTTATAGAAAATATGGATAGTCGTAGGGACAGCCCTTGTGGCTGTCCTCTTTAGAGTTAGGACAGGGACAAGCCCTGTCCCTACAAAACACATCCGCTTGTTGGTCGAGGGTACCCTTACCCTCGACCTTTTATTGTTCTACAAGCTCACCATGAAGGAAACGTTAAACGCAGGCTTATCCGGATCGCTGTCTGCCCGTTTGGACTCCAAGAGTTGCTTCACCAAATCAGGCCTTCCAGGTCGCCTCATACTCTCAAAAAGTGCTTGACAGGCATGCACGAGTAATTATAATGCAGAATATCAACAGAACCGTTCCTGGGGTGTCATAGGAATAGATGCAAACCATGTTGGGTGGCCGATTGAAGCGAAAACATTAGACTCTAAGTATAGAGGAAAAGGAGGACAAAATGACGACTCGAATCTCCTCTGCCGAGTGGAAGGGAACCTTGAAGGAGGGCGCTGGTACCCTAAAGTTGGGAAGCGGCGTTTACCAAGGACCATATACTTATGCTTCACGCTTTGAGACGGGGCCGGGGACGAACCCGGAGGAATTACTTGGTGCGGCGCACGCTGCCTGCTTCTCCATGTTCCTATCGGCGCTGCTCACCACAGCAGGCTTCACTCCCCGACGCATCTATACCACAGCCACCGTCCATTTGGACGCAGGTCCGACCATCACATTGATTGAATTAGCTACGGAAGCAGACGTTCCTAATCTTAGTGAAGAAGCCTTTAAGGGTTACGTACAAGCTGCTAAGAAAGACTGTCCTGTGTCCAAAGCGCTCACCGGGCCGGAGATAAAGATGACGGTGGAGCTTATAAAATAAGAATCGGGGCGTGTTATATGGGTCGAAAAACAGTGTTCTGCGTCTTATGCGAATCAGTCTAAACAATGTTGGGCGACTAAATCAAAACCATGATAAAGGCAATTGGTCTGTGACATGAAAATTATTTCACGAAGGTTATCGCGAATGGTGATTCTTTGTTCTTCATTAATCCTTCCTTTGAAGGACGGGTCCGCAGTGGAAGCAGCCCGGTTTTTCGAGAGCACGGACTATGGACTCGCTTTCCAGTTACCTCCAGGCGTCAAGGCTACGGAACATTCTCACTATGGCGATTTCTCTGCCCCTGTCGGTTCAGTGCCTGGCTTTGGAATTTCCCTGGATGCTCCATGTGAACCCGATGAGGCACGTGCCTGGCCAGCGGAATCTGAGTGTGTACATCCTATTGGAACTATTTACATTTATCCATCAGCGATTGACAAAATTGTGCCACACTCGGGCGAAGTCATCAGAAGGTCGACAATTGAAACCAGAAGTGGCATAAATTTTGTTCGGGACGAGGAATCACAGTCTGGAGCCGGACATACATGGTATGAAGTTCACTATCGGACTTATAAAAACCGTTACTGTTATGACTTTTGGGTCGAAACGGGTAATGACTTCAAAGTCAATGAATCGTTTAATCGTGCGTTGAAGACTGTGAAGCTGAGTACACCAACATTGTATAGTATGTTTCAGCCCATCGACTTTCACAATCCGAGCGTCTCGGGCGTCGTAGGGACCGGTGAATGGTGGGAGAATCAAGCCATAAAGATCAATTTGTCAAACGGTCAGTCACTCGAGTTTCGTCCCGATGAGAATGTTAAATATTCTTATGGAGGCTTCTTTTCTGGGTTTCATATTATTGAGCGTGTCTTTCCTAACAAGGAATTATTCCTAATTCACCAGGGAACCGGAGGTAAAACGATTTTGACCACTTATCCAATTGTTTCTCCAGATAGAACGCGCTTTATCACGTGGTATCCTAACTCACTTGTCATTTGGCAAATTACAGGTTCAACAATACGTGTAGAACGTCAATTCCAATATCAGGACGAGGTTCCAACCGAAGTAAAATGGAAAGATGGGAATACATTTCTCTTTTGGATCAGACCATTCGAACACAGTGATAAAGGGGATTTACACATCGCGACGATGAAAGAGTCTGAATGGAAAGAATCATCCATTACAGATGAATCGAAGCATTAATTGCGGGGCGCGGGCCAACAATGATTTGCATCCGACAATTGACGCTGCTTCGCGGTGTCAACTGCGGCTGAACTCAATACGTTGAGTCATGAGCTTATTCTTCCCCGTCCGGGGAATCCTGGTGACTGACGGATATGTTTTGATTTTGTAGCCGCAATCTTTAGATTACGCCAGTCTTTTTTATAAAAGGATATCGATTTTTCCTCTCCCCTTGTGGGAGAGGGGGCTCCAAGATAAGTCAAGACTTCCCCTGATGCAGCATAATCGTATAAACAATTCAAATTAAAAGTTGACAATGTTGCATAAATATTCATAATTTGTCATAAAGCAAGAAGGGAAGAGAACTTTTTATAGCGAAAAAGACCGTCTACTTTTCCATTTTTACACATACTGCATAATTACTGTTGGGCGGCACTGCCGCTGACACTATTTTCGCTCAACTTTTCGAAGGAGAGGGTGATGATTGGTAAGACAGTTCCGTCCGTGTTGCAGGCCATTGGCCATACCCCGATAGTTCACCTCAACCATGTTGTGCCGCCTGATTGCGCTGATGTTCTGGTCAAACTCGAATACTACAATCCGACCGGCTCATATAAAGACCGAATGGCCTTAGCCATGATAGAAGAAGCGGAGAAACGCGGCGATCTCCGGTCCGGTATGACTGTGGTGGAATATACGGGCGGTAGCACCGGTTCCTCACTTGCCTTCGTATGCGCCGTCAAAGGGTATCGTTTTCGCGTGGTTTCATCCGACGCCTTTGCCAAAGAGAAACTCCAGACCATGAGTGTCTTTGGAGCCGAGTTGAACATCGTCCCCAGCCCAGGCAACCAGGTTACTCCGGACTTAGTTCCCCGGATGATGCAATGCGCCCGCGCCATTGCAGAATCAGAGCCGAGTTACTTTACCGACCAGATTCACAATATCGACTCGGTGAAAGGATACGAGCAAATTGGTCGAGAATTAGTGGAACAAATAGATGGCGCAATCCATGCCTTTTGTGCCAGCGTCGGCACAGCGGCAATGTTGATGGGTGTAGCCCACATCTTGCGCCGTCTCAACCCTTCCCCCAGAATCATTGCGCTTGAACCGGCATCCACCCCGATTATCTCTAAAGGCAAAAGCGGTACCCATCACGTCGAAGGCATCGGCATCGGTTTTGTCCCGCCTTTGTTGGACAAGTTTTTCTTTGATCAAGCTCGCGGGATAGATGAAGCTGAATCCCGACAGATGGCTTGGCGCTTGGCAAGGGAAGAAGGTATCTTTGCCGGCACCTCATCGGGTATGAATGTAATGGGGGCGATTGCGCTGGCGCGCGAATTAGGCGTGGGGCATACGGTGGTCACCGTGGCAGTTGATAGCGGGTTGAAATATTTGGCCGGCGATTTATATGGTCAAGAAAGTCCATAACACACTGCCACCCGACCACCGCTTGCACCGGACTGGCAAACCAGCGGTGTAAATCTTTCCCTCTTCCCTCGGTATATCCCATGCGGTTCATACTTGGTATATACAACATGATTCACACCTTGCGGGAGAGGATGTTTAATTTCCCTCTCCCCTTGGGGAGAGGGCTAGGGAGAGGGGGTTATTACTGTAGGGGCGATTCATGAATCGCCCATTAGCACGTAGCGCCCGACCATTGTACACCCTGAGCGCAGTCGAAGGGCGTCGGGCGTTTTATCTTCCCTCTCCCCTCGGTATGTAAGATGTGATTCATACCTTGTCGGAGAGGATGTTAAGTTTCCCTCTCCCCTTGTGGGAGAGGGATAAAAGGAGAGGGGAGCATTTTGTAGGGGCGATTCACCAATCGCCCTTTCACTCTCTACCCCATGCAGCATAATCGAATAAACAATTCAAATTAAAAGTTGACAATATTGCATAAATGTTTATAATTTGTAATATACACTGAATCGATTTCGCGAGAAATCGGAGTACGATTGATATATTCAGGTGGGTTACCAGTTGGTGTATAAATGCAACGATATGCGAACTACCATGATCTACACCCATGTTTTGAATCGGGGAGGAAAGGGCGTGAAGACCCCGATGGACAATTTGTAATAAAAGTAACCATGCGTATTATGCGGAAACCATATAATCAGTAGTTTGGCGGTAAGGAGAAAGCAACATGTTCGAAGTGGGCGCGGTAATCAAGGTTCTCGGCGAACTCGCAGCCGCATACGGCTCGGTTGAAATCAGCCGCAAAGCGTATGATTGGGTCGTTCACCGCGCACGTGACGATGCGGAGGTTGCCGAAGCAAAACAAGTCCTCGGCATCCGTCAGGGGGACCACGTCGCTTACCGACACGATTCGGTCCATCCGCTCTTTCCGAACCACAACGCTTTGCACCCCGACAATATGGCCGGCCTCGTGGCCGCTGCAGGTGGGGAGTGCTGGAAGGCCCTCCTGATAAACAAACTGTTCCCCGTTGACACGCTCACCACAACGCTCGATACGAACCTCGTCCTGATCGGTAGTCCAACGGCAGAGGGGCTGTCTCGGCCGATCTTCGGTTACGAGCCAGCCGACGATGACAGAGACTCTTTGGTGCTTGCGTCCCCCACCTTCGATCTCCCATACAGGTGGGTACTCGATAAACGTCTCACCGAAGAAGCGTGCGCGAAGCGAATGCTGAGTGGTGGTCAGATAGTGGAAAGGCCAAACTGGCGAATCGAGGGAAACGGGAGGTTATTTATCCCCGCCACTGATTCCGAGGGCATGCTTGCAGCCGACTACCTCTTGGTCACTCGGCTTCGTAACTTCCTCACCCCGGATGCTCTCAACACCGACAAGTACTTGGTGAGTTTCGGAGGCACCCACGGCACCGCAACCCGTGCCCTTGAGATCCTTCTCAAAGACCGATCGACTCTGCGCAAGATTGCCTCCCTGCTCAAAGACAAGCCCGCCTCATTCCAAATGCTTCTGCGCGTATGCGATATACGCCATGACATCAACACGGGCACGAAAGCGCACGCCGTCGAACTCGTGGGAAAACCAATCATTCTGCCCGATGATTACGCACACTGGCGTGCGGCAACAAAGATCGCCGAGGAGAATGTTCGCAAATGGGTAGCGTCAACACAGGAGGAAAAACATGCCTAAGCAACTCAAATTCGCACCTCGTGAAGTATTTGAGCAGATTCTCGAATTCGCTGTCATTCCCACCTTCGACCTCGTCATTATCCTCCCTAAGGGCGGCGTTGTTATCGTGAAGCGCAAAATCGCTCCTTACGCCAACCAGTGGGCTCTTCCGGGCCTCCGCATGTTCAAACCAGAGTCCATAGAGGAGACCCTTCTGCGCGTAGCGCGAGCTGAATTGGGTCTCAAAATTCAAGCCGATGAGCGCATCTTCCTTGGACAGTATGTCGGAAGGTTCAAGACGGAACACGAGAGGCAAGACATTTCGACTGGGTATGCGGTTGCTGCTAGTGCCGGCGACATCACACTGAACATACAGCATTTCACCACTTACGCAGTCATCGGGAGTGCTTCAGAGATTCCGAGAAACATGGGGGCCATGTATCGCTACTATCTGCGCAACTACTTCGCGCGCGGTGTTAGAGGGAAGTGATCAGACCTGCCCAACAAACAGTTCGTAGGTCAGGAGCCGCAGGCTCCTGACAACATAATTAAAGTGTCAGGAGTATTGAACTGCTCGACCCAACGTTTATTTATATTGTTAGTACAACATGTCCATTTTGCGCCGTTACCATCGTGAGGGTAATATCTATTTCATCACCAACGTAACATATGAGCGAAAACCCGTGTTGGTCGATAACATCGATTTGCTGTGGACTGGATTCAAAACGGTTAGAAATAACGCAGGTTTTCATATAATGGCGTGGGTTATCCTGCCTGACCGTTTCCATATCGTGATGGATCCTAAACGACATGATATTTCAAACATTCTTCAACGAATCAAAATGACCTTTGGTGTCCTCTGGAGAAAGCGAATGAATTTCTTTTGCGGTAGAGTATGGCAAAACCGCTTTTGGGATCATATCATCAGAGATGAGGAAGACCTAAATCGACATATTGATTATATCCATTTCAATCCGGAGAAACATGGATACGTTAATTCGCCATTCGACTGGACACACTCGTCCATTCACAAATATCATGCGAAGGGTTTCTATTCTCGCGACTGGGGATTTAGAGAGGCTACCGAGATTAAAGGAGAATTCGGAGAGTAATACTGATTGTCAGGAGCGCAGGGCTCCTGACCTACTAACTTCGCAATTGAGGACGTACAAATGATAGATGCCATTGTCAGCAAACCAGAAATGCACACTATAGTTTTTGTGGACGCTGTGAGCTTTACCCAAGAATTAAGAACTCATGGTAGGGCAATTATTGTTCCGAAGATCAACCAACTCAGAGATTTCGCTGAATTCTTCTTTGTTTATAAACTCAAAGGGGAATTCATTGGAAAAATGGGGGATGGGTTTCTTGTATTATGCCCTCCCACGCCTGCTGAAGTCATTGGTGAGGCTCTTTCTTGCCAGTCTTTTGTAGCTGCCTACAATCATGGGAAAGAACCCCCATTTGTTCTGAATACCCGTATTGCAATTCATTACGGTCTTATTGCACCACCAGAGCAAGGTAATTACATTGATACAAACCTGAATCTAGCTGCCCGACTTGAAGGCGCTGCTCCCCCAAATAGTATTTGTATATCATCTGTGTTGTATGAAATTGTTGCTGACACCCTTAGAAGTTTCAAATTTGACGAACTCAAAACTGAATTAAAGGGCCTTGGAGAGAATAAGTATTACCTTGTATCAAGTAGCCCTAAGCGGACTATTGAACCTACGCGCCGGGAGTCTCGACTGTCTTTCTATTTTTCGACAATAGATGCACTCTCGAAAGCTCATAATTTGGAAGCTGTCCGTGAAACCTGTGAGCAGGCTTTAACAGATTTCCCTGATAATCCAGAATTCACCTCCCAACTTGCGCATGCCCTGTTTGAGCTTAAAGAGTATATTCCATCAATTCGAGCTTATGAACGCTGCCTCCAAATGGATTACGATGCTGCCAGTTCTCTATACTTTATTGGACTAGCTCACAGGAATGAGGGGAGGAGGTCACAAGCGATAGGCGTTTTCAAACAAGTCGTGGAAGTTGATCCAACTTATTTCCATGCTATGGCTGCTATTGCCGGGATTTACTTGCGGGATAATGATTACAGCCAAGCAGTTAAATGGGCAAAGGTAGCCCTTAGAGTCAATCCGAGGTTCATCAGTCCGATCTCCATACAAGTCGCTGTTGCGATAATTACTAAAAAGGATTCCCTTCTCAAGCCATTGATCAAGAAGATAGATGCTGATAGGCATGGCTATCTTCGCCAGGACATTGAAGAGTTGTTGGGCCGTCTCAAAGTGATAGATTTCTCTAGAAGGCTTGATTCTGCCTTTCGGCTAGCCGCTGCGGAAATGAGAAAGAAAACTAAACGCTCTCTGCGAAGGATCGCCACCTAACAAGTCAATAAAGGCGAGGGGGAATAAACCGCTGCGGCTTTTTGCAAGGGCTGGTGCGCCCTCGCACCTTATTTCTGTCGTCATCATTCTACGACCTCAAGGTGGATGTAACCCAATTTATGGTGAGCATCGAACCATTCTGATCCCTAACCCGTATTCTCTCTTACCACAAAGAGCGAATTCACCATAACTTTAATGATGAAAAGGATAGCTCTCTTGTTGGTAACGGACGCCTCGTCCGTTACCATTTTACACAATGTTGGGGCAAGAGAAGAAACATGAGTGTCTACGGTAGGGACTTTGCAACAGTGTATAACGCCAAATGGGCTTTCTGGGGTCCGAAGATGTGGTCGTTTCTTTCGCCCCTGGTTGCGAAGAAACTTCCCCAAGCGAGGACATGGCTCGACCTGTGCTGTGGCGCAGGTTCGCTCCTGCGCCTCGTGTACGAGGACGGTTTCCAGGCCACTGGTGTGGACGTCTCCAAACACCAAATCCAGTGTGCCCGCCAGAACGCGCCCGGTGCCAGACTGGTCGTCCAAGATGTCCGCCGGCTTTCTCTTGCCCGCGAGTTCGACGTGGTTACATGCATGTTCGACAGCCTCAATTACTTGACGACGAAGCAGGACTTGCTGAAGGCATTTCGCAAAGCGAATCGCCACCTCTCACGCGGCGGCATCTTCGCCTTCGACATGAACACGTTTGAGGGGTTGGAGGACCAGTGGTGCAAGACGTCAACCACTCACGAGCCTGACCTGACGCTCATCGTTGAGACCTCGTTTAACCCCACCCGAGCCCTCGGTCGCTGTCTCATCACAGGATTCATTCGGACAGGAACACGGTACCGAAGATTTCAAGAAGAACATCTGGAACGTGGTTATCGAGCCCGGGAGATCGAAGATCTCTTGTCCCGGGCAGGATTTGAATTCAGGAAATATGATGGGAACTCTCTCGGTCGTCCGTGGAAGCGGTCCGGCCGGCTGCTATATGTCTGTAGAAAGGCTGCCCTAACCAAGCCATCCAGGCGACGCTCTAAAGCCCGCGCCTGATGGCAATCGGTTGAGTCATGAGCTTATTCTTCCCCGTCCGGGGAATCCTGGTGACTGACGCAAAGGGACAAAAAGCTTTCCCTCTCCCCTTGTGGGAGAGGGATACAGGGAGAGGGGGCTTTTAAATGTTGCGTCAGGAACTAACTCTTCCCCGTAGGGGAATCCTGGTGGCTGACGCATCTGTTTTGATTTTGTAGTTGCAATCTTTAGGGGGTGTTGAAAAAGTGGTTTTTGGAGTGCGAAAGCTTGCTTTCGCGGTTTTTCAAAATTCAGATGCTCTTTTCTACCAGCCACTTAGATTTTAGAAAAAACCTGACAAGATGTTCATGACGAATAATAATTTGCATGCGTAGCGCCCGACCTTAGTGTCGGGCGTTTTCTTCTCCCCACCAACAACCTCCATAATATCCCCCTCTCCGTTTGACGTTGAAAATCCCGTCAAAGGCGGGAGAGAGGGGGACAAAGGGGGAGAGGTCTAACCCGTAGTCTCTCTTTCCACAAGAAGCACATTAGCCACTCACGGTGAGCCTTGAACCACAACTTTGCTAATCCGTTCTATCCGTTCCATCCGTTGACCGCTTTATCCCCCACAATATTTGTTACATTTCTTGCCGCTTGCACATAGGCAGTGGTCGTTTCGTCTGATCTACAGTTTCCTCATCACCTTCAAATGCGTAGCGCCCGACCTTAGTGTCGGGCGTTTTTTTCTCCCCACCAACAATCTCCATGATATCCCCCTCTCCGTTGGACGGAGAGGGGGACAGAGGGGGAAAGGTCGTAGCAACAAATTCGCCACAACTTCAATGGTGAAGAGAATAGCCCCCCAGTATATGGGAGGATAAATAATCCCCCTTTCAGACTCCCCCTTTTCTAAAGGGGGATCAAGGGGGATTATGAAAGTTGTAGGAGTGCATCCTCTATATGATTCCTTAAATGTGTGGAAAGGATATTTAATATGAACAGCTTAATTGATGACGACGATAAAGAACTCGCAGACCCCGAGCCTGGTCGAAGGGACGAATCCACGGAGGTGAAGTTCCTGGAAACTCTGATTGACAAACTCATTAAAAGATTGGAAGAAGACTCTTATAAGCCCAGGGTCCAGGATGCGTTGAAAGCCATACAGCTTAAACAGAAGGTGGCCAAAACCTCGGAAGCGGAGAAATCCTTCTGGGACGAAATAGAAGCCATACGACAAGAGGAACTGCCAAAAATGTATCCCGATCCCAGCAACCTCGAGTCTCAAATCAAAGCTACTATCTTTGCGTTGAGGTTTGAGGTCAAGAATGGCATTCTCCCGGTCAAGACCATTACCGACACTTACAACCAGGGCAAATCCGAAGAAACCCGGCTATCTTATCAGCGGATTGGTCGGCTTCTCTCCACCCTTGGCTTTGCCAAGGTGAAAACGTCAAATGGCTCTTCAGCTATCCTTTGGAATGACAATCTTTTATCTCCAAAGGTACATTCTTGTGATGAAAAAAATTAGAAAACAATCACCAGTAAGGTCAGAAACGCCAGAAACACCGGCATGGCAAATGCGCTATCTCCTTTGGTGTGAACAAAATAGCTCTTATCGCAGGCTCATTGCGAAAAAACGAAGCGTCCACCAGTAACGTCAGTAATGCCAGTAACGCCTTTCGTAGGGACAGGGTTTATTGAGCTTGCGAAATCCCGCTTTTGCGGGGTCCCTGTCCTAACCTTGTTGATTGGGCTGTCGACAGATGCGTATGCCTTCATTCGAACTGCCCGACAACAGTTCCGGAATAATAGAAGAAAATCTGTTGCAGTCAGCTTTAGCTAACTGATTGACGAAATATATATGACTTCAGCTTCAGCCGCATTTGTAGGGACAACTCATGAGTTGTCCCTACACCTTTAATGATTAAAATGATAGGTCCGCCGTTTATGGAGAACGAATATATGATGGATGCACAGAATTCGTGCCCGCAGGCATGAAGTGTATGGTTCATATCTCCGGTATGCACCGTATGGTGCATACCGGAGGACTGCTTGAAGAAGAAGATTGTCAACCAAACTTCGAAATAGGTGACCCACGGAGCAAGAGATAAAAAGATAGCCAAGGCACAACGCCTTGGCTGCGCGGTTACATTCAATTTATGTCCGGCACTATCCCTTGATATTCCCCAAAGAACTGTTGGTCCAGGGTACCCCTACCCTCGACCTTTTGTCTGGCGGGGTAAGGCACCCCGCCACAACATTAAGTGTCTATCCTTTGATGTTCCCCAAGGGTCTCAGTTGAATTACCTTTTTGGAGATGCCTATGCTGTCCACGGCCGCAACCACTTCATCGATATTTTTGTACGCCAGCCCCGCTTCTTCCGCCAGCCCGGACATGGAGACCGCACGAACCACCATGCCTCTGTCGGTCATCCGTTGTCTCAACTCACTGCCCCGTACTCTTCTTTTGGCTTCCGTGCGGGACATGACTCTGCCAGCTCCGTGGCAGGTGGAGCCAAAGGTTATTTCACATGCCTTTTGAGTTCCTGCCAGAAGATAGGAGCTGGTTTCCATGGATCCGCCAACAATCACCGGCTGGCCCACCTCTCGGTAGATTTCGGGTACGGCTTTATCCTGAGGCGGGAAGGATCGAGTGGCACCCTTGCGGTGAACGATTACTTCTTTTTCTTCGCCATCGATTTTATGTTTTTCGATTTTGGCAATGTTGTGGGCGACATCATAGATGATGTGCATTCCCATCTCCTTAGCGTCTCTCTTGAAGACTTCGGAAAATGCTTCCCTGATTCGATGAGTGATCACTTGCCGGTTGGCAAAGGCGGAATTGGCGGCACAGACCATGGCGCCAAAGTAATCCTGTCCCTCCGGTGAATTGAAAGGAGCACAAGCCAGCTCTCGATCCAGAATCTTCAACCCATGTTTGTTCATGGAACTTAGGAATGTTTGAAGATAATCCGTGGCGATCTGGTGACCAAATCCTCGCGAGCCACAGTGCACCATAATAAAGATCTGATCGGGTTTTGTGATTCCATAGACTTTGGCTATTTCCGGATCATAGATCTGATCGGTGAGTCCAACCTGTATCTCCAGATAGTGATTCCCTGATCCCAGCGTCCCCAGTTGGTCGATTCCGCGGGATGTGGCTTTTTGGCTCACCTTTGAGGGATTGGCACCCGACATATGCCCACACTCCTCAATTCGATCGCGGTCCTCTTGCCAGCCATAGCCGTTTTCGATGCACCAATCAACTCCCTTGGTCATGATTTCCCTGAAACTATTGGAATTCAACTTGACTAGGCCGGTAGAGCCAACCCCGGCTGGAACCATCTTGAAGAGAGTATCCATCAAGACGTTCATCTTGGGTTTGACCTCTTCCAAGGTCAGGTCAGTTCGGATTAACCTGACGCCACAGTTGATATCGAATCCAATCCCACCGGGAGAGATTACTCCATCCTTGGTGGAGAAAGCGGCTACCCCACCAATGGGAAATCCATAGCCCCAATGTCCATCTGGCATGCAGAGAGCGTGCTTCTGGATTCCGGGGAGACAAGCCACGTTGGTCACCTGCTCGAACACACCTTTGTCCATGATCTGCATCAGCTTTTCCGATCCCAAGATTCGGGCGGGCACTCTCATTCCTTCTTTCTCGGTCACCGGAATCTCCCAGATACCCTCCTGGATTTTCTTCATCTGCATGATACACCTCTTCTTCTAAAGGAAGCTCGAAGCTCGGTTGTCCGCAGGATCCATAGGATCGGTGGCGAAGCTCATATCGAAACTCGAAGTTCGAAGCTCGAGCATCGATACGAGCATCATAACCGTCAAACCAGCTTCGAGTCCTTCATCATGTGTCCAAAACGACTCTGGCCGTCCACTTGTGGTCGGTTTTCTTAACCTCTAACAAATGAAAAGTGACGGCTTTGACGTCCACCCTGACCCGGTGCTTTTTCTGATCCGCCGGCTCACCCCATACTGCGGCGTTCAATCTATAGCCATCCTTCTTCTGAATGCTCACCTCAAACTTGCTATAGAGCGCGGACTTTGAGTCTTTCAAATAGATCAACTCTGCCAGCCAATCAAATAGCAGTTCCTCTATGTTTTCTCCCACGAGCTCAATGTCTTCTTTGTACTTGTGCTCGATGGTTTTGGTATCGGCCATCACCTCGAAAGTAGCTTCCGCACAGGTCTCAAACAACTCCTCCAGGCTCTCCGCCTCTGCCTCGAAAGCGGAATCGGCGATAGCTACGTTCTCTAAAAACCTGTATTTGCCCATAAGGTCAAAACACTACCACTTTTATCTTATTTCTATACGCTTTCGCCCGGTTGCACGTTTTGGTTTATTTAACCTCGCAATTCCAGGGTCACCCCCGGTCTGGCTATTCCGCAAGATCGAGCTGAAAAGTCAAAGTCAGGTGATGAGGAGTCAGTTCAATTAGGACGTTGTTCTGGAACAGAGAGCAAGAGCTAGGTCAAACAACCGGAAAAATATCCTCATATCGACTGCGGGATGAAGCGGTTGCTTTCTTCTGGCCGCGGACGCCGCATCAACGTGAAAATGCGCCGAAGGCAAGGCAGGTGTCTATTCCTCCATCTGCTTAGCTCGGCGCATTTCGCTTGGATCGTTTCTGGTGCTTAAGTAGCCTTTTCAATACAGTCTATCGGGCAGATCGCCACACAGCGCGATCCCCCTTCGATACCCTCACACTCGTTACATAACTTCGGATCGATCACATATATGTCACCTTCGCTGATTGCCGACTGAGGGCACTCTGGAAGACAAAGCCCACACGCAGTGCACTCGTCCGTGATTTTCATTGCCATCGAATTCACCTCCTCCCAGGATGTTTCTTTGTGTTCCTCTCAGCACGTTAGACGAATTCAATATAGGAAAACGATTGTAATATTGTCAATCGATTTTTCAGAAACCATCCTGCTTTGCTCAAACATGCCAAGGTGTGGTAAATGACCGGATGGAGTGACAAAGATTCCATCCACACATCGCAAAGGCTCTCTCGCCCACCCTACCAAACGGAGCCATCTCGGGCGCAGGCAACGAGAATCGGTTTTCGACCTGACGGCGATCGAAGAAAACATTATCACACAGGCATGGAAATCAACGGAAGTTATGCAACAAAAACAGACCACACCAGGTTATGACTTCATGGTGTGGTTCAGATAGAGAAAGAGGGTGTGCATCGGTAAGGGTAGAGGGGGGCTAGGAACTACCCAAAGCTACAGGGCACACCCTCGAGATGAATTCCAAATTGCAGGTTTAATATACCACGCGCCATCCGCTTGGCAATCAGCAATTCACCCTATTTTGCGACGGCAACAGGTGAATATGGATTGTCTTTGATCCGATTCCTTCCCACAAGTTCATTTGGGTCAAAGGGCGCCTGCTTCTACTCCAAGCTGAGGAATGTCCTGCATCAATTCTCAGACGTTCAGATCAACTAACCCCTTTTGAATGGCATATTTGACCAGCTTGGCGATGTCATGGATGTTCAGCTTTTGCATGATGTGGGCCCGGTGCGCCTCTACGGTCTTCACGCTGATGAAAAGCGACTTGGCGACTTCCCGGTTGGTGTACCCTTCGGCAATAAGCTGCAACACCTCTCTTTCCCTGTCCGTCAAGAGATCGAAGGGGGTCTCGGTCTTACCGGTCTCCGACTTTCGCAGATACGCATCGATTAGGGTTTTGGATATAGTCGGGCTTAAGAAGGATTTGTCCTGATGAATGGAACGAATGGCTGAAACCAGTTCTTCCACCGCTCCTTCTTTCAGGATGTATCCGGACGCTCCGGCCTGGAACGACTGAAGAACATATTCTTCGTTTTTGTGCATGGTCAGCATTATCACCCTCATGTCCGGCAGCGCCTTCTTGATTTGTCTGGTTGCCTCCAGACCGTTGAGGTTGGCCATGGCGATGTCCATGAGCACTATGTCCGGCTTCAGCTCTATCGCCTTCTTCACGACATCCCGGCCGTCTGCGGCTTCGCCCACTACCTGCAGATCTGGCTCCTCTTCCAACAGCTTCTTAATTCCCTGGCGAAATATCTTGTGATCGTCAGCCACCAGCAATCTGACCTTCTTCATGCTTCACCTCCGTAATTGGAATGTTTATGTTTAGTCTGGTTCCTTTTCTCCTGCGAGAAACGATGTCGAAACTCCCTCCCAACAGACTCACCCTCTCTTTTATGTCAAGGAGTCCCATCCCCCCCGGGGCCGAAAAAACTTTGCTGGCATCAAATCCGGCGCCATTGTCGCTAACCGACAGAATGGCGGTGGAGCCTTTCATGGCAACGGCCACTGATACCTCGGTGGCACGAGCATGCTTGGCTACATTGGTTAGCGCCTCCTGAGCTATGCGGTAAAAAGCGATCTCGATTTCCGAAGGGAATCGAAGTTTCGAATTCCTGGCTTCCAGCAAGACTTTGACGTTCGATCGCTTGCTGTAGTTATCTATGAACCACTTTAGTGCTGGAATCAGACCGAAGTCGTCCAGCAAGCTCGGTCTCAAGTCCGAAGTCAAGTTTCGCAGCTGATCGATGGTCTGACCTAGTAGCTTCTCCGTATCCTGCAGCCAGTCCCTGACTGCCGGCTGTTCGTGCGGTACTGAAGCGACCTCCCTCTTGATTATGTCCAGATTCATCTTCATGGACTGCAACATCTGACCTACCTCATCGTGCAGCTCCTGCGCGATTCTTTTTCGTTCGTTCTCCCGGACTTTCATCAGCTTTGAAGAGAGATCTCTCAATTCTCGCGTGTGGATTTTGACTACGTCCACCAGTCGGGCGTTCTCAATGGCAACCGCAATTTGGTTGGCGATGGTTTGAATTAGCTTACCCTCCTCCAGCGTAAAGGCCCTGCTCTCCTTCATGGTGCTGACCGCCAAGACGCCCACCAGCTTTTTGCCGAAGAACATCCCGGCGGCCAAGCCGTGTTTTGCACCGGTGCTTAAAAACTGTTTCCTGGATTCCCTGGTATCCGGCAAATTAGATGAGTCGTCCAGGATCACACATTCTCCAGCTTTCATCATCCTTCTCATCTTGGATCTGGTGGCTGAAGAAAAGGTTTCGCCGATGATTGACGGAGCTTTCGAACAGTTTCTACAGAAAAATCCCTTTACCTCTAAGTGATCACCGTTTGGGGTGGCAAGCAGCAAGGCACAACGGTCCACTTCTAGGGCTGACCCCACCACTTCCGTGCTGATTTTCACGACTTCGTCCAAATCCATGGTGCGGGAGAGCGCTTGACTGATTTTCAGCAAAGTGTCCTTCTCTTCGGTCTGCTCTCTTAAGTCACCCGCTTGCCGTTTTAGGTCTTCCAAAAGCAAGTAGTTTTCGATGGTAACGGCAATAGGATTGCACATGGTCTGCAAGAGAGTGATCTCTTCCTGAGTATAGTGATGCAGTTTCGTCATGCTGGACACGGTAAGAAATCCAAAGGTCTTGTCTCTGGAAACTAAAGGAATCGCCGCAGTCGACTTCACTCCTCGGCTTACAAAGAACCTTCTCGCAGGGCTTCTTCTGGGAAATGACGACGTATCGTCAACGACAGACGGCATGCGTCGTATCAAAGTATCAGCCACCTGGGGGAAGACCTTTGGGCTGAAGGTGAAGGCCAGCAAGCGAGGATCAACGGTTTTTCCCTGAATATGGATTGCCTTTAACGTAGCAGACTTTCCATCCGGGTTGGCTAAGGCAATGGCGGCACGCTCGGCCCCCGCGAGTTCAGTCACCTTTCTGGTAGCTGTTTTGAGGACCTGATCCAAATCAGCTGCGGTTGACAGTGCCTGGGTCAGTTCCAACAGCATCTTCTGTTCCCAGTATTGCGTGTTCAACTGCTCAGCCTGGCGGAGCATCTGGGCATGATTCTTCTCCGCGTCCTCCATCAGTCTGCAGTTACGCAAAGCCACCGCCATCTGATTTACCATGGTCTGGACCAATCGAATCTCCTCTTCGCTGAAAACCCTGCCCTGTTTTGGGGTACCCACATGAAACACGCCCAGCATCTCTTTTCTCAAGATAATGGGAACAATGACAGCCGAGACCATTTCGGTTTGGTCGAGAATCTTCTTCCCCAACTCCGGCATTCGATGAATGCGAGCATCATGGATCGGAATGTATCTCCGAGCTTGGAGAGTCCGCCCGTAGATGGACAGGCGTTCTTTACTTAGCTTAACGCTCATTACAGATGCCGAGACTACTCCGTTTTTTGAGTCGTAGATTCGAAGCTTGGCAGTAGAATCATCCGCATGATCTGCGGTCAGCACGATCACGCATCTATCGGCACTCAAAGCCTCCATGGCCTTGTCAGCTCCCGTTCTCAGCACGTCATTGAACTGTAAGGTCTGGGAGAGTGCCCGGCTGGTGTCTAAGAGAATATTGTACTCTCGAGCTTTCTTGATTTCGGTCAGATCGGAGATGATCCCAATGTTCCCTTTGAAGCTTCCTTTATGGTCCAGCAGGGGGGCTAATGAGATATGAACAGATCTGGGTTTTCCTTCCTTGGTCAAAAGCCTGGTCTCAAATTGGAGAGATTCACCTATCTTAGTCTTGTCTATCCTTTGCTTCAAAAGGGCATGTTGCGTTTGATCACTTAAATTCTTCAGCGTCCTGCCCGATAGTTCCTCCTTGGTGTATCCGAGAAGATCGGCACAGGCCTGGTTAACGAAGACAATCGTCTGTTTGGCATCAACGATCCCAATCCCGACTTGTGCTGCCTCCACCAGAGTACGGTATTTCTCTTCCGATACCTGCAACTCGCTTTCGGTCTCTTTGCGCTCAGTTATCTCACTCAAGAAATTCAGGGTAGCCGGCCGGCCTTCCCAGTCTATCACCACGGTGTTGATCTCCAGCCATTTCAGACGGCCTTTCTTGTCCACAATTCTGAAAGGATAGACTTGGGGCAGTCTTTTGCCCTCTAACCTTCTCCTGTGACGGTCCAGCACCATCAGCGCGTCATCCGGGTGAATGAATTGCACGAAGGGCTTGGAAAGCAGTTCCTGCTTAGAACGACCCATTATCTCTGTCATCTTAGCATTAACGAACTTGAGCCATCCGTCCTGAGCCACGATGATAGCCTCATTGGCATTTTCCACCAACACCCGGTATTTCTCTCCTGATTCGAGCAGCGCTTTCCGAGCTTCGATGTCCCTTACTCGGGAGGCAGCCGCCTCTACCATTGACTCCAAGGCCTGGATAGCTCTCATGTTAGGTCTACAACCATCAGTAGGAGTGTCCACAGAGAGGTACCCCATGATCTCTCCGGAGAAGTCTCGCAGGGGAACGAATAGCTCGTCTCCCATCTGCCAATCTCCCCCCGGCGACTCCCTTCTTTTCTGCTGAGGGACGTGGCGGCCGCTTCTGCTTAAGTCAATGCCGGTTTCGACGGGGATGAAAAAGGAGTCGGAGATGCGGTATCTCTTGGAGGTAATTCGCGCTTTCAGTTTTGGGTCTATCGGAGGTGCTTTTCGTGCCCTTTCCACCACACTGAGCGGTAGCCCGACGTGCCCGAGATGAACGATCTTTCCCCCGGGTCGATGCAGGGTCATCACCGCACGTTCGAACAAGCCGGAATCACGAACAGACTGGCAGACTCGGGTAAGAACATCTTCAATCCGATTCAGGTTGCGCAAATCGGCCAGGAGCCGAGCACGCTGGTGAGCAATCCGTTCCCTTTTTATCAGCTCGCTCTCCAGCCGCTTGTGCTCGGTTACGTCCTCAATTATGCCTGCCAAATGGGTTATCCTTCCCCCTGAATCCCTTAACGGAGCTTTCTTGGTGTGAAGCAAATGAATCTTTCCCCGTCTATCGGTGATAGGCTCCTGGGAAACATCTATGACCCTTCCGGTTCTGAACACCTCCTCGTCTTTTTTCCAGAAGAAGTCAGCCTGTCTTTTTGGAAAGAAATCATAATCGGACTTCCCCAACATTCTTCTGCGGGGATGCCCGAGCAGGTCGGAGATGGCTTGGTTCAGAATCACCCAGCGATGCTTTCTGTCTTTGATGAATATGGGATAGGGGATACTCTCGATTATTGCCCCCAGAAACTTCTCGGATTGTACCAAGTTGTGTTCGACCTGTATCCCCAGGCTCGTCACCACCATGGCACCAAGCCCGGCCAAAGACTTAAGATCATGGCGGGTGAAGTCTGGAGACTTAGAATCCCGGCCTACGCTTAGTGTCCCGATCAACTTGCCATCCTGTTTGAGCGGAACGCCAATGAACTTATGGATTCTTTTCTTTTGCAGCAATCTGTGCATAGCTTCACTTTTCTCGTGAAACTTGCCTATCTGATTGCACAATATGGGATAGGTCCGTTTCAGGATCCGGGCGGAGAGATCAGGAAGTGGCTCGGTTGTGACGACGTTTCGCCTGCCTTTGCGTGCGGCCAGACTCGCAAGCCTTACCCCGCCCTCTTCGACCAAAAACAGCCAAGATATGCTTGCGCGAAAAAGCCTGTTGACATTTTCCAATGCCAAGGCCACGGGCCGCGCTTGGTTTCTTAGCGAAAACACACCGGAGGAATCTCCTTTCGAAACAAAGCGAAGATTCGGACCTTTCTTGGTCTTCTTATGCTCTCCCTGCTGATCCCTTATTCTCATATAGTAAAGACCCGTACAAAACAGTCTGGACTTACCTAAGTATACGGGTTTTTTCGGAATCTGTTTAAAAAAAGAAGGGAATCCCAAAGGACTCCCTTCTTAATCTTCAGACATGGTCTGCGGACTTACTTCATCATTACCATCTTCTGAGTTGCACTGAACTTGCCGGCGGTCAACTTGTAGAAGTAGACACCGCTGGAAACATCATTACCAGCATTGTCCTTACCATTCCAAGTAACCATGTTCAAGCCA
>JBAVQU010000001.1:0-25062 GCA_049694315.1 Candidatus Zixiibacteriota bacterium | reverse complement strand
TATTTTATTATCACGAATTTGCCCACCTGATTTTTCCCGGTGTCCTTGTCCTGCACGCTGAAAAGATAGATCCCGGATACCACCGCCTGAGTGTTTCGGGAGATTAAGTCCCACTCGTCGTAAGTGGCCTCCAAAGACCCCGGATCCTTGTCATGATTAATGGTCCACACCAGATCCCCGTCCAGGGTGTATATCCGAATGGTGCACCGGGGAGACAAATTCACAAACCTGATCCTCTTACCATAGGTCTCGGTCCCCGTCTCGTACTTGTCCAATAGGTAATGCCCGTCCGCCCGATAGGGATTGGGATATACCTCCACCGGCAATCCCTCCTCCTTCACCGTCTCCGACTGATCCACAGGATACACCAACGTCGCATCCACAAACTTCGACGCCTCCAATGGCGAAAGCCCAGTCTGCGGATTCCCCACGTCAAACGCCGTCACCGTGAAATATAGGGGCTGACTCGGAAATACCTTCACCTCATACTCATACTCCCAATACCGATCAGAAATAGCCGCCAACCCCAAATCCACACTGTCCCGATATTCAGGATACGACTCTATACCCCTAAACCCCACGTTCCAATCCTGCGTCTCAAAATATAACGAATCATACGATACCAGCGGAATCGAATCATACGCCACCGCATATCCCTTCACCACATCCACCGAATCCGATAACCGAAGGTAAAACTCCTTCCCCACCTCCTTGATCACAAAAGGACTCCCCTTGGTGAAAACCGTCGGATCATCCCCGATCTCCATACCCCCATACCCCTTCGAATTCAGCCACGCCTTCAACGAATCCAAACTCACCGACGCCGCCTTCCAATCCCACGGACGATCCTTCTTCGCCCGGTTAAGCTTATAAATCTTATAATCCACCTGGTCATACGATCCCAATAAAGCATAATCATCCGCCGTCCCCGTCCGACTCATGTACACCCGATACCCCTCAAAATCCAGCCGATTGCTAAACGAATCCCGCGTCTTCTCCGTCACCTTACCGTTCCACTTCACCTTCACCTTCCCCTTGCTCGTCTCAAAACTCAGGTTCGGCACCGGCGGCGGCGGCGGACCCTTAAAATCCGGTATCCCGTCCCCACACGGAAACCCTCCCTCCACATCCGGATTGTCATATACCTTCGCCGCCCACTGCGCATTGGTCTCAAAATCGGTAAAATTCAAACCAGCATAATACGCGCTCGGATTAGTCATGTTCGGATCCTTCACCAATTCCAGCGGATCCACATGAAAATCCGCCCCGGCAATGTACCCAATGGTGATGTTCAATGACTCCCCCGGAGCTATCCGATCAAACGGCCCAAATGACAAAAGATAACGCGTGTCATACCCATTGGCCAAATCCGCACACTCCGTGCTCGGATCCAGCCACTTCTCATCCGGATGATCCTTCGACCAGGTACAGGAAAATATCTGATCATAGTCAAACTCGTTGTTCGACATGATAAAGTACTTGGAACAGTCCCCTCCCGGCGTCCCCAAAACGTTGTCCGGAAAAGTGTTCTTCCCCGGCTCATAACAGTTCTCCTTCGCCCATATGTCCTGATTATCCCGCTTCCACGGACCCCAATCCTTGGCGCCTCCACCCTGATTGGATATCCACCAGTTGAAGGAATACTTAAGCCCAGGCTTGGGTGACTTAATCACCCGGGTCCCGGTCACATTGATCGGACTCACCTTGGTGAAAATTCGCTCCCCGGCTACCCCATGTCCGTCGTTGTCCGCTATCCAGGCCAAGTTCACCGTATCCGAACAATTCCCCGCCGGGGCCGTCACCAAATGCCGAAATCCACAGATGTCGTCCTGCGAACCATAAGGCCCGTAAGGATTCTCATCCTTCTGCATTACGTCGGCGTCTATGTACAGCCCCATGTACACATCCTCCAGCTTTTTCACCCCAATGTTCTTGATGAAGAAATCTATCAACACGAAATCCTCGGCGTACTCGTAACTCCAGGAGTAGCTCTTCTGCGTGATCTGCAAGCCCAGCGGAAAGTGCTTCCGGTTATCCCAGGGGTCTTGCTGCTGATCAGACAGAGGGATGTCTGCCGAGGTATCGGTGTACACCGAGATTATGTCCTGCTCCGAGATGGCATCCGGCGAATAACAGGAAGCATTCGGCCGGGTGCTCCTCTCCTTTATGGCACCGGCATCGCCCGCATCCGGCCACATCTCGTAAACCCCAAACCATCCGTCACAGGCCAGGCTGACGTAAGGGTGGTTATCCACCATGGCACCGATCCACAATCCGCCCTGAAACAGATACTCGATACCCGAGCCCGCCGGGTACTCACAGGACGGAGCCTTCACCTCTTCGTTCGGATTAGGATTGAAGCAGCCGCCCATGGATTCCTTTAACCCCTCAGTCTGACTTCCAAAGAATCCCCAGTTGGTTACACACAGACGCATAAGCCCAACCCGGTGTACTCTCTGCTGCGGATTGGGCAAAGCCGCCGCGGTTTTGTGGAGCACCGCCTCATCCTGCTTCCCTGCGCGGCCTGCGCTCTTTGACCTCCCTCCATCCCTCAACGCAGTTGCTTCCGCGCCGGCGGCCCCAAGACAAAAGAGGACAAAAAGTAAGACCATGGCAGTCCTTAACGGATGGTAATTCCTTCTTACTGTTGTTTCGCTTTTCATCGATTCGCCTCCGTGGAACGATTTGGTTTTCGGAGAGACAACATGATTTCCGATTGTCTCTTTGCGTCTATAAGATAGCAAAAAAGGGGCAACGAACAAGAGTTTTCTATTTCTAATCGGCCCGGGTTGAAGACACCTGGCGATGCGTCCTTTTCTCCGGAGGTGCAGGGAGCACTGTGCGGTGATTATAGGATCAATTGCCGGGAGCAACCATCTCCTGTTACTGATAATCAGCGAAGGCGGCCGAGGCTTTAGAATCTGCGGATGAACCTGTTTTCTGGTACGTAGCTAAAGGGCAGTGAATACGCGATGGTCCAAAATCAGAAGATTTCTTCATCTACGCGCCTCCTCACTCAAGCGAAGCAATCGAGGTAATCGTTAGGGGAAAAGTGAGAAGAGGAGAATCTTTCTGGATTGGATTGATTTAAGACCACCCTAACCCGTTTTACTGCCCATTCTTCTGGAGGCTCAAGCGGGCAAAGAGGGATCAGCTCTGGGTATGGAAGTGACGGTGAATATTCTCGGCTACCGGCTGACTTATTTTCTCGACATGCATCAGCTGGTCTATGCCGACTTGTCTGATGTTTTCCACCGAGCCGAAATGCCTAAGCAAAAGCTCTCTTCTTACCGGCCCGACCCCACGAATCAGGTCTAGCTCGGATTGCATGACCCTTCTCTTTCTAACCTTGCGGTGATACTCTACGGCGAAGCGGTGAGCTTCGTTTCTGATTCTCTGTAAGAGCTTAAGCGAAGCCGAGCCTTTCGGAATCATCAGCGGGTCACTCCGCCCCGGTAAAAAGACCTCGTCTATCCGTTTGGCTATCGCCACCACGTTCTGGCCCTTTATTCCCAGGGAGTCCAGGCTTTGAAGCGCACTCGACAGCTGACCCTTGCCGCCATCAATCAGCACCAAATCGGGATATTCTTGTTTCTCCTCAGCTAAGCGATTGAAATGCCGGTGCACCACCTCAGCCATCATGGCAAAATCGTCCTGTCCCCGGACCGTCTTGATTTTGAACCTGCGATATTGGCTTTTCAGGGGCCGACCGTCCTGGAAGAAGACCGAAGAACCGACCGCATCCGAGGGACCCAGGTTGGATATGTCGAATGCGGCGATTTTGCGGGGGAAGATGGATAAGTACAGGTCCTTCTTGAGCGCTTGAATGGCGAAGGGGACTCTCCCTTTCCCTTCCGTTCGCTGCAAAAGCAGCTCGTTCAAAGAAAGCTGGGCGTTATAGCCGGCCATGTCGAGAAGCTTCACCTTTTCTCCCCTTTGAGGAACGACGATCCTGACTTTTCCCTCCCTTTTGGAGGATAGCCAGTCTGCGATCATCTCCTGATCTTCCACTTCTACCGGAAGAACGATCTCCGGGGGCACCACCGCCGAATGCATGTAATATTGTCTGAGAAACGTAGACAGAATTTCCTGATCCGTATTGTCCTTGAGTCCGGTGAGGTAAAAATTCTGCCTGCCGATCAGGATACCTTCCCTGATTTGGAGAGTCACCACTGAGATATCCTTGCCCTCCCGGGCGAAGGCAATGAGGTCACGATCCGCCATCTCCACGTCCGCCACCTTCTGTCTTTCTATCACACTCTCCAGGGCTTTTATCTGATCCCTGGCCACTGCTGCCTTTTCGAATTCGTCTTTGGCAGAATATTCGTTCATCTTCTCCCGAAGGCGTTCGATCAGCAGATGGTTTTTCCCTGAAAGAAAAAACATTACGTTTTGGATCGTCTCCTGGTATTCTTCCTGGGAAACCTTCCCCTCACACGGTCCCAAACATCTTTTGATATGATAGTCCAGGCACAGCTTAATCTTTCTGCCGGATGGAAGCACCCAGTTGCAGCTTCTGATGGCGAAGACTCTTCTTAGAATCTTCAGAACGTATCTCATCGCTTTCACATTGGTGTACGGACCGAAATACTTAGCCTTATCTTTCTTAACCCTCCTCACCACCAAGATTCGGGGAAAAGGCTCGTCGGTCAGTTTCAGATAGGGATACCGCTTGTCATCTTTCAAGTTTACATTGTACCGAGGCCGGTATTCCTTGATCAGATTGGCCTCCAGGATCAGGGCCTCCATCTCCGAGTCTGTAGCCACGATGTCAAAGTCACGTATCTTCGAGATCAGCGCAGAGGCCTTGGGATGGTATGGGGGGGTGTCCTGAAAATAGGCTTTGACTCTGTTCCGCAGAGACTTGGCTTTCCCCACGTAGATTATCTTTCCCGAAGCATCCTTCATCAGATACACCCCGGGCTTCGGGGGTAGACGCTCTAACTTGGCTTTCAAATCCATAGGTTGCGATCAGCGGATTATTAGTTTGCCCCAATCAAAGACGTTTGTTTTGGGGAATGGCGGTAAGCGCTTAGTCTCACAAGACTGATTGCTGTCAAATCCCGTTAATCCTCCACCCGGAAGCGGAGACCGGAGTGTTCGCCTTCAGGTGAACCGCATGGCATTCTTGGCGTAGCAGACAATTCTATCTCCAGCCAAAGTCGAAGCTTCGCCGCCGGAGGCGGGGTTTGACACTCCGGAAAACCTGGCCCGATGGCACATTCCCCAAAAGACCCTAAGGGATAACCCTTCTGGCCCCTCGGTACCTCTTCCCGTAATAATCATCGTCCAGCGCTGATACGATTACCCCAGAGCCTTCTATGGAGTGCACGAATTTTCCCTCTCCCAGGTAAATCCCTACGTGGGATACGGAAAGCCATGTGTCGGAGAAGAACACCAAGTCACCGTAAGCCAAATGCTTTTTCTCTACCCGCTTCACCAGCAGGTAGAGCTTCTTGGTGTCGTGAGGAAGGCTGAAACCCGCATACTGCCTGTATACCGCAGTTACCAGGCCGGAGCAGTCCGTCCCGGACCGGTTTTCACCGCCCAGTTTGTACGGTGCTCCGAGAAAGGAATCGATTATTCCGCCCATCTTAGCCCGGTCAACGTTGCTCTTGTCTTTCTCGGACGGGAACTGAAGGTCCTGGGTATTTTTCTCCTCACCTCCCGGAATCGCCTTCTCGGTTTTTTTCTCGACGGGCTCTGTTCTGTATCTGGGCTGGGAGACGCACGCGATGAAAATCAGAAGGGCAAGAGCCGCTCCATGAATTGTCTGCTTGGCCATTCTTCACCGTCAGAATCAGCCCCATCCCTTCTCAGGCTTTCCACAGAGTGGACCGGGAAAATCGGGGAGAGGCTTGTTAGGCAAGGGCCACACCTATAGCGCTTTTATCACTATCACCGTCAGATCGTCGCCGCGGGGCAAAGTGGCAGTGAAATCCTTGACCGCACTGTAGATATTCTCCTGGATTTGGGCCGCGCTTGCTCTGTGGGAATCGTTGATCACCCGCTTCAACCTCTTTGTGCCAAACTCTTCATCCTTCTCGTTCTTAGCTTCAGTCACTCCGTCGGTATAGAACACCATGACGTCCCCGGGATTAATTCCCAACGCTCTTTCCTCGTATTTTGAATTCTCAAACATTCCTAAGGCTATCCCGCCTTCCGTAAGATATTCCATCCTGCCGTCTGCATGCCGCAAGATGGGAGCATTGTGCCCGGCATTGGAGAAGGTGAATATCCGGTTTTTGATGTCCAGAACCCCGTACACGGCGGTGACGTAGATATCGGAAGCGGTGCTTTCATAAAGGAGGTTGTTGACCTTGAACATAATGCTGCGGATGGCATAGTTGTTTCGTATCTCCGCGATCAGGCTGGCCCGAAAGGAAGCCATGATCAGGGCGGCAGGTATGCCCTTCCCCGAAACGTCGCCTATGGTTATCCCCAATTGGTGTTCGATGATGGGAATGAAATCATAGTAGTCTCCTCCCACCTCTTCCGAGGGAATGTTCACACCCGAGACGTCAAATCCGGCAAGCTGAGGTTTCTCTCTGGGCAAAAAGCTCTGCTGAATTCTCTGAGCGATCGAAAGTTCTTCCTCCAGTTGCCTTTTCTTAAGAATCTCCTCGTACTGCCGGGCTCTTTCCAAGGAGATCGCGGCTAAGCCGGCAAACGCCTCCAGAAGCTCCAGATCGTCTTCCGTGTACGCACTCGGCTTGTTGCTCTCCAGGTTAAAGACGCCGATGATCCGTTTCTGGGATATTATCGGCACTACCATTTCCGATTTCGTCTCCACTCTGGCTTCGATATAACGCGGGTCCTGCCTCACGTCGGGAACGATAATGCTCTTTTGGCTCTTGGCCGCCCAACCGGCCAGCCCGTGACCTATTTTGAGGTGCAGGTCCGGCTCCAGTGCTGCGTCGAATCCTCTGACCTTGATGTGTTCAATTTCCTGTTTCGTTTTGTCGACCAGAAAAATCGCGGCCGCATCGTACCTGACCACCTTCGAAAGAGAGTCTAAAATCAGCTCCAAAAGCCCGTTTATGTCCAGAGACGAGCTTAAGGACTTCTCCACCTCCAGGAGCGTCTCCATCTCCAGAGTTTTCTTCTTGGCCCTGCTGTAAAGGTAGGAGTTATCGAGGGCGATGGCGATCTGATCTGCCAAGGAGGAGAAGGTCTCCAAATCCTCCTGTCCGAACTCCTTTTCATTCATCTTGTTCAAAGCCGCCGCCACGCCGACTAACTTGCCCCTTCTCAAAAGAGGAACGCATATCAGGGAACGTATGGGAAATCCAAGCTGGTCCTCCAACTGAGGGCTGAATCGCGGATCTTCTCTTACGTTATTAGAGATGACCGGCTGAACGTGCTCCGCCACCCAACCGGTAATCCCCTCCCCCATTCTCAACTCCAATTGCCTCTTTCCTTCTGCCTTCTCTTTGGGTGAGATGTGAAGCCTCAGCTTTTCCGTTTTCTCATCCATAAGCAGAAGCGAGCTGGCTTCGGCGCCCATAGTCTTGGCTGCCAGGTTCAATATCACCTCCAGAAGCTCGTGCAGATTCAAGGTCGAATTCAAGAGCTTGGAGGTCTCGATAAACAACTGGTTCCTGTCATGCGGCAAAATCTGCTCTGCCATCTTTCCCTCCCCGCGATACGCTGGACTAAACATATCAGATATTGAAGGAGCGGTCAATGTTTTTTTGTCAGGAACGAATGCCTGGAACACGAATCATGGGAATGGGAGCGAGGCCAGAGACATGACAGATGTGATCGGCTGACGGAGCAAGTCGATGGTAGGTCGCGAGGCACGCACCGGCGTCAAAGTGAGGAGTCGGAGCGGCTACAAGGATGTCATCGCGCGACGGCGCCGCCATCAGACTCCTTTCCTGTCGCGCATTTTCCATCGGCTGGGTTTTTCCGAGGTATCGTGCCAACCTCTAAAGGCAAAACAAAACCGCAGGTCTTTCAGATAACCCGCGGCTGTTCTATTCGAATCGCTGATGGAGATTGGATCAACTCTCTTTTGGTTCGGCTTCTTCGTCTCCCTCAATTTCTTCCTCGGCTTTCTCCTTCTTCTTCTCGCCTTTGCCCGACTTGGCTTCTGCTTTACCTGTCTTGGGCGTGGCTTTCTCTTCTTTTTCCGGTTTACCCTTTTTTGCGCCTTTTTCCTTTTTCCCTTTCTTGTCTTCCTTGGGTGGTTTCTCTATTAAAAGCTCCACCACAGAAATTGAGGCGCCGTCGCCTCTTCTGACGCCCAACTTCAACACTCGGGTGTAGCCGCCCTCTCTTTCCTTGAATTTGGGAGCTATCTCGTCAAATACCTGTTTCACCAGTTTCCTGTCTTTGATCACCTCATGTACCTGACGGTGAGAGTGAAGATCGCCCCTTTTGGCTAAAGTTATCAGCTTTTCCGCAAGCTTTTTGACCTCCTTAGCCTTGGCTTCGGTGGTTTTGATAGTGTGATGCAAAAACAAAGATGCCGCCATGTTAGCCAGCATCGCCTTTCTGTGGCTTTTGGTCCTTCCCAGTTTTTTCACTTTTCTTCCGTGTCTCATTGAAGCAAATCCAGCCTTTCAGCGAATTTTTTTTCTAATCAGAAAGAGGTGATTTTCCCTCTCCTGGTCTCTAACCTTCTATTTGTCCTTCTGCGTCTCCTTGTACTTGGACACGCTCATGCCGAAGGAAAGCCCCATTTCATTCAGAATGGTGTTCAGCTCGGTCAGCGATTTCCTTCCAAAGTTGCGGTATTTCAGCATCTCCGCCTCGGTCTTTTGAACCAGCTCCTCCAGTGTCTGAATATTGGCCGCCCGGAGGCAGTTGGAGGATCTTACCGACAGCTCCAGCTCATCCACCCGGGTCTTCAAAAGATTCCGAATCTTGAGGACCTCCTCGTCCACCACCTCCTCTTCCGCCATCTCCAACTCCTCCTCCAGCTTGATGAAAAGCTGGACATGATCCTTTAGTATCTTGGAAGCAAAGCAGAGCGCATCCTCCGGGGTCAGGCTTCCATCGGTCCAGATCTCCAGGATCAATCGGTCAAAGTCGGTGCGCTGGCCCACCCGGGTATTTTCTACGGTGGAATTGACTTTTCGCACGGGAGAAAACAAGGAGTCCAAGAAAATGGTTCCCACCGGCGCGTCATCTCTCTTATTGTGTTCGGCCAGGACATAACTTCGGCCTGCGCTGGTGTCAATCTCCATCCTGAACTTGACGTCCTCGGTAATCTTTATCAGATGGAGGTCAGGATTCAAGATCTCGACTCCTGCATCGGCCTTTAGGTCTTTGGCCGCCAGATTTCCCTTCTTGTTGGTCTCCAGCACCAAGGTTTTGGGCTCATCCCCGTTTAGTTTCAATCTCAGTCTCTTGACGTTCAATGCTATCTCAGTGACGTCCTCGTACACTCCGGGAATGGTGGAGAATTCATGCAAAACCCCGTCGATCCGAAGCCCCACTGGAGCGGCTCCCTGAATGGATGAAAGCAAAGTCCGGCGCAGGGCATTTCCCAGGGTGATGCCGAATCCTCTCTCCAGCGGCTCGATAATGAACTTACTGTATAACTTGGTTCTGGTGGCTTCTTCCACCTGAATCTCCTTGGGCATTTGCAAGCTCTTCCATTTCATCCCTTAACTCCTCCTTTCAGGGAGAGGAACTCTTGAGGCTTCTGCCGCTTTCCTCAGTCTGCCATCCTTCTCGGGCCATTCCCAGGACGGTCAAAGAAAACTACTTAGAGTAAAGCTCCACGATCAACTGCTCCTGAACCAAGAGGGGAATATCAGATCTCTTGGGATACTCCAAAAGCTCCCCTTGCAGATGAGCCTTGTCCAATCGCAGATAGGGGAGGTCTCCGGCGCGCCCTTCTCTTAAGGCCTGATGAATTACGTCCAGATTCTTGTCTCTTTCCCGCACGGATACGATATCGCCGGGCTTCAGCAAGTAAGACGGAACGTTGACCATCCGGTCATTGACCAGGAAATGGCGATGCAGCACCAACTGGCGGGCCGTCTTTCTGGAGGGAGCAAAACCCAGCCGGTATACCAGATTGTCCAGCCGACACTCCAGCATCCTCAGAAGATTTTCGCCGGTTATCCCTTTCTGTCTCTCGGCCCGGTAGAAGTATTCTCTGAACTGTCTTTCCAGGATTCCGAAGATGCGCCGCACCTTTTGTTTTTCCCGGAGCCTCAAGGCATACTCCGACCCTTTTCTCCTGGTCGCTCGACCGTGTTCTCCGGGAGAATAAGCTCTTCGCTCGAAGGCACACTTCTCGCCCGAACAACGACTTCCCTTCAGAAAAAGCTTCTCTCCCTCGCGTCTGCAGAGTTTACAATTCGCTTCTCTATATCTTGCCATCTATCTTCTCCATCTAAAAGAGCTTTCTGTCGTGCACTTCATCGTAATCTGTGAAGCAGACCTAACTTCCCTTCAGGCCCTCGCTTCTTTCCTCTCTACCCTATGGGATTTGCCGTCAACTCATTGTTCTTTACTCTAAACTCTTCTTCTTTTGGGAGCGCGACAACCATTGTGCGGAATCGGGGTAACGTCTCGTATGGCAGTGATCTCGATCCCGGCGGCCTGTAAGGATCTGATGGCCGCCTCTCTGCCCGATCCCGGACCTTTTACCCAAACCTCCGCCTTTCTCACTCCACGCTCCAGGGCTTCTTTGGCAGCCGACTGGGCGGCCAATTGAGCGGCAAAGGGGGTGCTCTTTTTTGACCCTTTGAATCCGATCTTGCCCGCCGTAGCCCAGCAGATCAGATTCCCCTTGGTGTCGGTGATGCTCACGATGGTGTTGTTAAAGGTCGCCTGAATGTGGGCCACTCCGTACGAGTCTGTGGTTCCGTGTCTTTTTTTGATCTTCTTTTTGGTGACTTCTGGCAATTTGCTCCTCCCTGGTAGAGCCTGCTTGATTCTTTTGGACTCCAATGGTCTGATGATTTATGCCTGCACCGTCACTTAGGTGGTGCCGCTTTTCTTCCGCCAATGGTCTTCCGGGGGCCTTTCCGGGTGCGGGCATTGGTCTTGGTTCTCTGTCCCCGAACCGGCAGCCCTCTTCTGTGTCTCAATCCCCGATAGCAGCCGATGTCGATCAGTCGCTTAATGTTCATGGAGACCTCGCCGCGCAAGGCTCCTTCCACTTTGTAATCCGACTCAATCACCGATCGCAGTTTGGTCACGTCTTCCTCGGTCAGATTGGACACCCGGATGTCGGGATTCACCCCGGTAGCTTGAAGAATCTTCTTGGCAGACGGCACACCCAACCCAAAAATGTAGGTCAACGCTATCTCTATCCTCTTGTTTTTGGGCAGGTCCACTCCCGCAATTCTAGCCAACTTCTACCTCCGCTTCTTAGCCCTGTCTCTGTTTGTGGCGAGGATTCTTGCAGATCACCCGCAGTATCCCCTTCCTTTTTACGATCTTGCATTTCTCGCAGCGCACTTTTATGGATGATCGAACCTTCATTTGATTTCGCCTTCCTAAGTTAAGTTGACTCCTGCTTGGCGACTCTCCGAATTCCTCTCCGCCCGTCCCCGGACTTATCGGTTTGGGCACTTCAAGGACGTCATTTGTACCTATAAACTATCCGACCCCGGCTTAAGTCATACGGGGAAAGTTCCACCGTTACTTTGTCGCCCGGCAGGATCCGGATAAAGTTCATTCTCATCTTCCCCGATACGTGTGCTAAGACCTGATGGCCATTCTCCAGTTCTACCTTGAACAAGGCATTGGGCAATGGCTCGATTACTTTTCCTTCAACCTGAATGGTCGCTTCTTTCGGCATCACACTAACCCGCTTTGGGGTTTGATTAGCTTGCCACCAAAAACCAGACCCGTCTATCGGACTTCAATCGTCCACTGTCAGCACCGCGGCCCCATTCCCGGTCACTGCCACGGTATGTTCAAAATGAGCGGACAGAGAGCCATCGCGAGTGACGATGGTCCACTGATCGTCTTTGGTGTCTATTTCGTAGGACCCGGCATTCACCATCGGCTCTATGGCCAGCAGCATGCCCTTTTTCAACACCGCCCCCTGGCCTGGTGCCCCGAAATTGGGTATCTGCGGCTCTTCATGCATTCTCTTTCCGATCCCGTGTCCCACTAAGTCCCGCACCACTGAGAATCCATTATCTTCCGCCACTGATTGAATGGCAAAGGATATGTCCGAGATGTACCTTCCTTCCCGCACCTGCTGAATACCACTGTTTAGGGCCTGTTGGGTAATCCGCATCAGCCTTTGCGCCTCCTTCGATACCTGACCCACCGGATAGGTGCAAGCGGCATCCGCATAATAACCGTCCTTGAAGACTCCCACGTCCAGTGAAACTATCTCCCCTTCTTGAATGATCCTCTCGCCCGGAATGCCGTGCACCACCTCGTCATTGATCGAGACGCAGATAGAGGCAGGAAAACCCCGATAACCTTTGAAGGCCGGATAGGCATCCTGTCTTTTGATAAAATCCTCCGCCCATTGATCCAGTTCCTTAGTTTTCACTCCGGGACGAATTCTCTCCTCCAGCAGTTTCAGCGTTTTTGCCAGTATCCTTCCGTTACTCCTGACTATTTCTATCTCCCGTAAGGTCTTCAGCTCAATCATAAGCTAAATCATCTTCCGCCACATGGTCAGCCCTTGTGAAGGCCCAGCACCTTCAAAACCTCTTCCAGCCTTAACTCCAGCTTGTGCTCACCATTTATTCGCACCAATTTTCCCTGATGATTGTAATATTCCTCCATGGGAGAAGCTTCTTCACCATAAATCCTCAATCGATTGGTGATCACCTCGTCTTTGTCATCTGCCCGCTGTATCAACCTTCCACCGCATAGATCGCACACATTCTCCCTTTGGGGAGGTCTGGTAAAGACATTGAAGTCGGCGCCGCACACTGAGCACAGACGCCTGCCTCCTAACCTCCTTAACGCACACTGGTCGCTCACCTCAAACTCAAACGCAAAGTCAAGGCTTCGGTTCAGCCTATAGAGTATCTCATCCAGTTTTGTGGCCTGATTCAGGGTACGAGGGAATCCATCCAGTATGAATCCCGGGTCGCAATCCGCTTGGGCTAATCTTTTTTCCATCATCCGCAGGATGATTTCATCCGGGACCAACTCTCCTTTCTCCATGAAGGGTCTGGCCGTCCGGCCCAACTGGGTATCTGACTTGACCTCCTCCCGCAAAACATCGCCCGGGGAGATATGCGGCACTCCCAACTCGGCTGAAAGACGCTTGGCCAAGGTTCCCTTTCCTGAGCCGGGGGATCCCAGAAATATCAGATTCATCGCCAGCGATCTACATCCTCCCTCTTATTCTTCCTTTCTTCATGAAACCGTCGTAATGCCTCATCAGAAGATGCGATTCGATCTGCTGCAGCGTATCCAAAGCCACACCCACCACGATCAAAAGCCCGGTTCCTCCAAAGTAGAACTGTACGTTCATCCCCTTCATCAAAAAGTAAGGCAGCACCGCGATTACCGCAAAGAAGATCGCTCCCGGGAGGGTTATGCGGGTCAGGACGTTGTCTATGTATTCGCTGGTTCTCTTGCCCGGTCTGATTCCCGGGATGAATCCCCCGTATTTCCTCATGTTGTCTGCTAAGTCCACCGGGTTGAAAACTATGGCGGTATAGAAATAGGCGAAGAAGACGATCAGAAGCCCGTAGACTATGGAATAGAGAGCCATTCCCGGCCTAAACCAGGAGGCGACGTTCTGCACGAACTCGTTGCCCGGGAAAAAGGAGGAAAGGGTGCTGGGGGCAAACATGATCGATTGGGCAAAGATGATGGGGATTATGCCGGCGGTGTTCACCGACAAGGGAATATGAGTGGATTGCCCGCCGTACATCTTTCTTCCGATCACTCTTTTGGCATACTGCACCGGTATCTTTCTCTGGGCGCGGGTGACCAGTACGATGGAACCCACCACCGCCACCATCAGTGCAAGCATGAAGACCTCAGCGAAGAAGTTTCTCTGGCCCAAAAAAAGCATTCTGATCTCGTCTACCACCCCATTGGGAAAACGCGCGATGATGCCGATGAAGATGATCAAAGAGATTCCGTTGCCGATTCCCCTTTCGGTGATCTGCTCTCCCAGCCACATGATGAAAATGGTGCCGCAGGTAAAGGTAATCATGGTCAGGAGCTTGAAACTCAAGCCCGGATGCGGAACCACGTATCTTCCCGCATACGGCTGGAGGCTTTCCAAGAAAACCGAAGTCCCCAGAGCCTGCATGGCACCTATTACCACCGTGCCGTAACGGGTATACTGGGTGATCTTCCTCCGGCCTTCTTCTCCCTCCTTCTGCAGCTTCTGGAAATAAGGCACCACCGCCCCCAAAAGCTGGAGGATGATGGAGGCGGAGATATAAGGCATTATTCCCAGGGAGAAGATGGTGGCCTTCTGAAAGGCGCCGCCAACGAACATGTCATACAAGCCGAAAAGCGAGCCGCGCATTCCCCGGAAGAACTCCCCCAGGGCCTGAGCATCGATTCCCGGCGTGGGCACGTGCCCTCCGACTCGATAAACCACCAGGATGGCCAAAGTGAAAAGAATCCTCTTCCGCAACTCCGGAATCTTGAAGACGCTTTCAATGGTCTTCAGCATCCTATCACCTCAGTTTTCCCGCCGACTGATTCAATCTTCTCTTTGGCCTTCTGGCTGAAGGCATTCGCCTGAACCGTGACCGCTTTGCCGATTTCCCCGTCTCCCAGTATCTTGACCGGAATGTCTGTCTTCTTGATCAGACCGGCTTGCTTCATGGTCTGAGGAGAGATTACATCGCTTGCGGATGCGAGAAGCTGGGGACCAACCTTAGACAAACCGGAAAGATCAACGATTTGAAATTCTTTCTTGAAGATATTAGTGAATCCTCTCTTGGGAAGCCGTCTTTGCAGGGGCATCTGTCCGCCTTCGGACCAGGCTTTCTTTTTGGAGCCGGCTCTGGCCTTCTGTCCCTTGTGTCCCCGGGTGGAGGTCTTTCCATGACCCGACCCTGGCCCTCTTCCCACTCTCTTTCTTTTCTTGGTTGCTCCGGGAGTAGAGGGAAGCCTCCCGATTCGAATTTTCCGTTCTCTTGCAGACATCGACATTAGACTACACCTCTTCCACTTTGACCAGGTGTTTCACCTTCTCAATCATTCCTCTTATCTGAGGCGTGTCCGACTGCTCCACGCTCTGGTAAAGCTTCTTAATTCCCAGGGCCCGGATCACCTCCCTTTGCTTCCGCACGTGTCCACTGGTACTTCTCATCTGGGTAATCTTCAATTTCTTAGTCACTTTCGGCTTCCCTTGGTAGGATTATTCCTGGGCTGGGCTTCCCACCACCTTAGTTTGTAGACTCCAATCCATAATCTCCAGTATCCTGAGATTCTAAAGCTTTAGTCCGGCATTTGTAGTCGAACTCGGGTGTCCTTGCCCTGACGGCTGGTTTCGGTCCGTCGGGGAGATCATCGCTTGAACTCGCTCTCCCTTAGCCGGGCTTTTTCCTCAAGCTTCTTCAGATTCAAAAGCCCCTCCAGGGTGGCCTTCACCACATTGTGAGGGTTGGACGAGCCCAAAGACTTGGTCAGCACGTCCTGAATTCCGGCTGCCTCCAACACCGCCCGCACCGGGCCGCCCGCGATTACGCCCGTGCCTGGAGATGCCGGTTTCATAAAGACTCTGGCCGCACCGAATCTTCCCACCACCGGATGAGGAATCGTCCCATTCTGCATGGGAACCTCAATCATGTTCTTTTTGGCGGCCTCAGTCCCCTTGGTGATGGCCAGCGAAACCTCTTTGGCTTTTCCCAGCCCGATGCCCACGCGACCGTTTCTGTCACCGACTGAAACCAGGGCGGTAAAAGAAAAGCGGCGTCCGCCCTTCACCACCTTGGCAACGCGATTGACATACACCACCTTTTCCGTCAACTCTAAAGGCAGTTCCTCCTCGAATTTTGCCAAAAATCACCTCTTGTTTGAAACCAGTTTGTTTCTCTGTCCCTCATCTCTGATGGAGTAAGAAAACTGATCGGTTGCCGGGGTCGATCTGATCAGAACCCCAGCCCTCCTTCCCTGGCCCCTTCAGCCAAGGACTTAATCCTTCCGTGGTACGGATACCGGTTGCGGTCGAACACCACAGAAGTTACGCCGAGTTTTTTTGCCTTCAAGGCCAGGAACTGTCCCACCTTCCGGCCGACTGCCGACTTGCTGTCCTCAGGTTTGATCTGGGATCTGACCTCCGGGGTAAGGCTGGACACGCTGGTCAGGGTGCGACCTCCCCGGTCGTCCACCAACTGAGCATACATCTGTCTCAGGCTCTTATAGACACATAACCTCGGTCTTTCCGGGGTTCCGAATATCTTCCTTTTCACCCTTTTCCGTCGTCTTATCAATCTGACTTGGCTTCGTCTTTGCTCGCTAAGCATCTTCCTCACCGTTCAATAGAGTCCACTACACCAGAGCCTGCCGCTAAGTGGCGGTCTTGCCGGCTTTCTTGCGAACGATCTCTCCCTCATACCTGACCCCCTTACCTTGGTAAGGCTCAGGTGGGCGGTAAGACCTGATCTTTGCCGCCACCAAACCCACCAGTTCCTTGTCTACTCCGGAGACTCTTATTTTGCCGGGCCCCTCCAACTGGATGTTCAAACCTTCAGGTGGAGAAAAGAGTATGGGATGAGAGTAACCTAAGGCTAAGTTGAGTCGCTTCCCCAGAAGCTCTGCTTTGTAACCAATTCCTCGAATCTCCAAGGTTTTCTGGTATTCCGTGGTGACTCCGGTCAACATGTTGGCGATTACCGCCCGGGTGACGCCGTGCAGCGATTTGTGGAACTTGCTGTCCGATGGTCTCTTGACCACCAGCCTGCCTTCATTCAGCTCCACCGTCATCGACGGGTGGATTCTTCTGGTCGATTCTCCCTTAGGTCCGGTAACCTTGAGTTGGTTATCCTTTATTTCCACCTTCACTTCGGGAGGAACGATGATCGGCTTTTTTCCTGTTCTGCTCACGTTTCTTCTCTCGGTGTAGCTTGAAAATTCTCCGCTCGGCCCGACTACCAGACCTGAAGGAGCACCTCCCCGCCCACTCCGGCTTCCTTGGCCTGGTGATGGGTCAGGATGCCCTTGGAAGTGGACAGGATGGCAAGCGCCACGTCTCTTTTCATCTGATCCAGTTTGTCTCGGTCCGCGTAGATCCTCAGGCTGGGCTTGCTTACCCGGCGCAGTCCTGATATCACGCTGGTGTTTTGATAGTCGTATTTCAGGAATATGCGCAAAAGACTCTGTTTGTTGTCTTCCACCTCCACAAAGTTCTGGATGAAGTTGTTCTCCAAAAACAACTGAGCAATCCTTTTCTTCATCTGGGAGGATGGGACGTCTACCTGTTTGTGCCTTTCCTTGCAGGCGTTTCTGATCCGGGTCAGCATGTCAGCTAGGGGGTCAGTGGTCTTCATGTAAAAATCCTTTCTTTGCTCCGTCCCAAAGTGCCGGGATGGCTTCCTTCTGTCGGCTGCTTGCCGGCAGGCACCCGTGATTCTGGGCTAACGCAAAGTGGGTCAGCTTCATCCAACTGCTCACCAACTCGCTTTGGTCACGCCGGGGATTTCGCCCTTGAGTGCCAAATCTCTGAAGCAGATGCGACACATTCCAAAATCCCGCATAAATCCGCGGGGCCTTCCGCAGCGATGGCAGCGGTTTCGCCGACGCACACCAAACTTCGGTTTCCTTTTCGTCTTCTCAAAAAAACACTTCCTGGCCAAGCGATCTCCTGAAAATTCAGATTTTCATGCGTCTTTGGTTTGCGGTTTCGAAATCCTCGATCTTCCTCCAAGACGCTTCATCTTCGAAACGGCATTCCCAGACTCTTCAAAAGCTCGAATCCTTCCTCGTCGGTCTCGGCAGAGGTAGCCACGGTGATGTTCATTCCTTTGATCTTCTCCACCTTGTCATAGTCTATCTCCGGGAAGATTATCTGCTCCACGATTCCCAAGTTGTAGTTTCCTCTGCCGTCGAAGGAATGAGGAGACGTGCCCCGGAAATCGCGAATGCGCGGCATGGTCACATTCACCAGACGATCGAAAAACTCATACATCCTGCTTTTTCGTAAGGTGACCGTGCAGGCTATCGGCACCCCGGCCTTAAGCTTGAAATTCGATATGGCCTTCTTTGCCCGGCGGATGACCGGCTTCTGTCCGGTTATGGCAGCCAGATCAGCGGAAACGGCATCTAATATCTTGAGGTTCTGGATGGCATCGCCTACTCCCACATTGATCACGATCTTTTCCAGCCGAGGAACCTGCATCACGTTCTTATAACCGAACCTCTTCATCAAGGCCGGCATACTCTCCTTCTGGTACTTCTCTTTTATTCGGGGCACTAGCGTCTCTGGTTTTTTCTTTTTCGGATCCATGTTTGCACCAACTCAAGCTAAACCCAGCTCTTCTGGAAAACTAAATTATCTCTCCGCATCTTTTGCAAATCCTGACTCGCCTCGTTTCCGCTCCCCCTTCCGGCTCCAAGGTTCGGCGCGTGGTCTTGCTGGGAGTCGAACATCTGGGACAGAAGAATCTGAGGTTGGAGACATGTATGGTCCCCTCTTTCTCAACTATCCCGCCTTTCTGAGCCCTCTGGGTTTGCCGCGTATGCCGCTTGATGAAGTTTACCCCTTCGACAATAGCCCTATTCTTGTCCGGGAAAACCTTCAGGACTTTACCGGTCTTCCCGCTATCGTCCCCGGCAATCACCACCACCGTGTCACCTTTTTTTAGTCTCATCTTTCCGACCGATCAGCCTTCTTGATTTTCGCTGGTTCCAGAGGAAACCACGTGCGCTCCTGGAAGCATTTGATCAAAGTTAGATCACTTCGGGAGCCAGCGACACAATCTTCATGAACTCCTTCTCTCTCAACTCTCGAGCCACCGGCCCGAATATCCTGGTACCTTTGGGCTCGTTCAGCTCATTTATGATCACTGCCGCGTTGTCGGAGAACCGGATATATGATCCATCCTTCCGCCTGGTTTCGCGGGTGGTCCTTACCACCACTGCCCGACAAATGTCCGCTTTTTTGACGGTTCCGCCTGGAATGGCATCCTTCACCGTCACCACGATGATGTCGCCGATCCGGGCATATCTTTTCCTCGTCCCGCCCAACACCCGGAAACACATGACCTTCTTGGCTCCGGAATTGTCCGCCACCACCAAAGTCGAATATTCTCTGATCATTACCTCATCATCCCTTCTGAGTCGCTCATCCGCCGCCAGCCGATTGCAGCCGACGGACCACAGGCTCTCGCCCTTACTCGGCTTTCTTTGTGACCTCCAGAAGTCTCCATCTCTTCAGCTTGGAGGAGGGCCGGGTTTCCATTACCTTCACCTGGTCGCCGACCCGGCATTCGTTTTTCTCGTCGTGGGCATAAAGCTTGGAGGTCCTTCGGATGACCTTCTCATAGCGGGGATGTCGGAACTGCCTCTCCACTGCCACCACGATGGTCTTGTTCATCCGATCGGAGATCACCCACCCCTCTCTCACCTTTCTCTTGTTTCTTTCCACTCGCCGTCACTCCTGCTTCTCTTGGGGAGAGCCGATTTTTCCGCCTGTTTGGGCTAAGGGCCTTATCTTCAGCTCATCTTCCCCCAATATGGTGTTAACCCTGGCGATGTCTCTTCTCAAGACCCTCAGCTTCAGGGGATTGTCCAGCTCCTTGCTGGCTTTCTGCAATCTCAAGTTGAAGACCTCCTGCTCCATCTCTTCCTTTCTCTGCAGGAGTTCATCCCGGGTCAGCTCTCTCATCTGTTCTTTTTTCATGTATCTTACGGAATCATTAGAGTTTCTATATTTTAGTCCGGGTCACGAATTTCGTCTTTATGGGAAGCTTGGCCGCCGCTAAACTCAGGGCCTCCCTGGCAAGCTGGGTGGTCACACCCTCCAGCTCAAACAGTATCCGTCCCGGCTTTATCACCGCCACCCAGTGATCCGGGGCGCCCTTTCCTTTTCCCATTCTGGTTTCAGCCGGCTTGACCGTAACCGGTTTATCCGGGAAGATGCGGATCCAGACCTTGCCTCCCCTTTTTATGTGTCGAGTCAGGGCCACCCGGGCGGCTTCAATCTGCTTGTTGGTCAGCCAAGCAGGCTCCATGGCTTTAACCCCAAACTCTCCGAAGCTTATCTCCGAGCCGCGGTAGGCCTTGCCTTTTCTTCTGCCGCGCTGCTGCTTTCGATACTTAACTCTTTTGGGCATCAACATAACGGATAATTCCTCTAAATCAGGTGGCGGTTAAAGACGTGGTGATCTTAAGAACCGTTGGCGGATCGCAACCACAAAGGCCGCCGGTCCACTCACCACTGGCCCTCTCTTTTCTCCGGTTTTCTCCGATGCCTTTTCCGGTCTCCCCGTCTCCTCTTGTCCTCAGAAGGTCTCGAATCTCTTGACATCTCCCTCCCCTTTGCCTCCTCTCTGCCCGGAGACTCCTCTCCGAATCCCAGGATTTCCCCCTTAAAGATCCAGACTTTGACCCCGATGCAGCCGTAAGTGGTGTGAGCAGTGGCCGTGGCGTAATCGATGTCCGCCCGGAGGGTATGTAAGGGGACTCTGCCCTCCATGTACTTCTCGGTACGGGCGATCTCCGCCCCGGCCAGCCTTCCCCCGCAAGAGATCTTCACTCCTAATGCTCCCAACTTCATGGCAGAGGCGATTGCTTTCTTCATCGCTCTCCTGAACGATACCCGTCCTTCCAGCTGCTTGGCGATGCTGTCTGCGACCAACTTGGCGCTCAGCTCAGGCCTCTTCACCTCAATTATGTTGATGGCCACTTCCTTCTTGGTGAGGAGTTGAAGCTCCTCCTTCAACTTATCCACCTCCGCCCCCTTCCTTCCGATCACGATCCCCGGTCGCGCGGTGTGGATATCGAGAGTCACCTTCCGTGGAGCCCTGACGATGTCTATCTCAGCTATCCCGGCATGTTCCAGCCTTCGCTGGGTGTACTTTCGAATCATTAAGTCTTCCTTAAGAAAATCCGCAAATTTCGCTTCGGAAAACCACTTCGAGCTCCAGCTCTTGATGATCCCCAATCTCAGCCCAATCGGATTGGTCTTCTGTCCCAACTACACCTCCTTAAATTCTCGATTATGGTTTATCGGTATCGAAGCTCGAGAACCGACAAAATCCAACTTCGATTAACGAACATCAAACTTCGATACGAGCCTCGTTACCGACAGCCGAGCTTTGACGACTTATACTCTCTTAATCCTTAACTTCCTCCTCTTTGCCATCGGTCACCACTATGGTGATGTGATGTGTCCTCTTCCTTATTCTGTACGCCCTTCCCATCCCCGTCGGCCGCAGTCTCTTCATCATAGGACCGCCGTCCACCAGTATTCTTTTTATCCACAGATCCTCTGCCTTTAGTCTAGCCGTCCCCTCTATGCTCAAAGCGTTGGCGGCGGCGGCCTTCAGAACCTTCCCCAACACCGGAGCGGCCGCCTTGGGGGTGAAGGTGAGGGTGTTCAAAGCTGCCTCCACGTTTTTCCCCCGGATCAAGTCTGCCACTCTTCTCACCTTGCGAGCAGACATCCGCACAAATTTGGCTCTTGCCGTGGCTTCCATACTTGGTCCCAAGTCCTTGCCCGGCGGCATCTTCCGGCTCTATTTCAACGCGCTGGATCTTTCGGTCATCCTTCCTGAATGTTTTCGAAAGATCCTGGTGGGAGCGAACTCTCCCAACTTGTGTCCCACCATGTTCTCCGAAACGTACACCGGGATGAATTTATTCCCATTGTGAACGGCTATGGTATGCCCCACAAACTCCGGCGTGATGGTGGACCGTCTGGACCAGGTCTTGATAACCCTTTTCTCTCGGGCATCGTTCATAGCTGAGATCTTTTTCATCAGATGCTCGTCCACGAATGGACCTTTCCTTACAGATCTTGCCATCGGTTAACCCACCTCCTGGAGAAATCGTGCCTGCATATGCGCCGTTTGTGGTTCACTTTCCCTCTGTCGGCCGGTTGTTCCATCCATGGGGATGGCCAGACGCCGAAGAGAGCTAATTCTAAATCCGTCTCCTTTAGTCTACTTATTCCTTCTTTTGATGATCAGCTTATCGGAAAGCTTCTTCTTCCTGGTCTTCAATCCTTTGGTGATCTTTCCCCAAGGGGTGCACGGATGTCTTCCTCCGGAGGATTTTCCTTCTCCTCCTCCCATGGGGTGATCCACCGGGTTTTTTGCCACCCCCCTCACTCTCGACCTCCTCCCCAGCCATCTGGTTGTGCCTGCTTTTCCATACGATATGTTCTCATGATCCAAGTTGCCCACCTGACCCACGGTAGCGTAACACTCCAGCCTCACCAAACGGACTTCCCCGGAAGGAAGCCTCAGGTGACCGTAATCCCCCTCCTTTGCCGCCAGCTGGGCATATGTCCCTGCTCCCCGGGCGATCTGCGCGCCCTTCCCCCTTTTCAGCTCCACATTGTGGATCATGGTTCCCAAGGGGATTTTGGCTAAGGGCATGGCATTGCCCGATCTTATCTCCACGTCTTCTCCCGCCATCAGGACGTCCCCCACCTTCAGCTCAAGGGGAGCTAGGATATAACGCTTCTCTCCGTCCGCATAATGCAGGAGGGCGATGCGGGCCGAGCGGTTGGGATCGTATTCAATGGCTGCCACCTGGGCCGGGACGTTCAGCTTGTCTCTTTTGAGATCTATGATTCTCAAAAACCGCTTGCTTCCGCCGCCGCGATATCGACAGGTAACCCTCCCCTGGTTGTTCCTGCCTCCACTCTTGCGCAGAGGCACCAAAAGCGACCTTTCAGGCGTCGTACGGGTTATCTCCTCAAAGGTGGATACGGTCCTGAATCTCGACGATGGAGTGATCGGTCTAAATGTTTTAATGGGCATCTCGTTACCTCAACCAGCGGACTCTCACCGACAGCGGAGAGCAAACTCCAAAGTTACACGTTTTCAAAAGCCTCTATGGTCTCGCCTTTCTTAAGTCTTACTATGGCCTTTTTCCAGTCCGATCTTCTCCCCTCGGATCTTCCCAATCGCTTGGGCTTGCCGTACATGATCATGGTCGTCACCTCATCCACCCTGACCTTAAAAAGCTCCTCCACCGCCTTTCTTATCTCCAGCTTGTTGGCTTTCGCGTCGACCCGAAAAATGTACTTATTCTGATCCGCGCGCAGGTTGGTGCCTTTCTCCGATACCAAAGAGGTCTTTATGATCTTTCGGGGATCCTTCATTTAAGCAAACACCTCCGCCAAGCTTTCCAAGGCCTTCTTGGTCACTACCAAAAAATCGCACTGCAAAAGATCGTATGGGTTCACCAGACGGGCTCTTTTGAAAACTAAGTCTTTAATATTTCTGCAGGATTTGTTCAAGTTGTCGTTCTTTCCTTCCGAGAGGAAAAGGATTTTCGATCCGGCGATTCCGATCCGGTCCAGAAGCTGCACCATCAGCTTGGTCTTGGGACCCGGAAGGCTCGGTTCCTCCACCACTTTCACTCGGTTGTCCGAAGCCAAAGTCGATAGGGCGGAAACCAGCGCCTTCCGCTTCATCTTCTTTGGCAGGTCCGTGTGATAATCGCGCGGGGATGGCGGGAAAGCCCTCCCCCCGCCTACCCAGATGGGAGAGGTGTTGGATCCGGCGCGCGCCCGCCCCGTCCCCTTCTGGCGCCAGGGCTTGACACCTCCGCCGCTGACCTCTGCCCGGGTTTTTCTTCTCACCGTTCCCTGTCTCTGATTAGCCAGATAAGCCTTCACGTACTGATGGACCACGGGCAGATTAGATCCTTGGGAGAAAATCTCTTCCCTCAGTGTCACCGTGTCTACCTTGTTCCCTTCTTGGTCGAATACCGCGGCGCTAAACATAGTCATCCTCTAACTCAGGCACTTTCTGATAGACAAATAGGAATTCTTCTTTCCGGGAACCGCTCCCCTCACCAAGAGAAGATTCTTCTCTGCGTCAACTCCCGCCACCACCAGATTCTTGATGGTCACCTTCTCTCCTCCCATTCTCCCCGCCATCCTCTGACCTTTGAAGGTGCGGGACGGATAGGAGCTGGAGCCAACCGAGCCGGGGGCGCGCAGTCGATCGGATTGCCCGTGCGTTTTGGGGCCTCCCCGAAAATTGTGTCGTCTCACCACCCCCTGAAACCCCAGTCCCTTAGACACGCCGGTAACGCTGACCTTTTCTCCGACTTGGAATAGGTCCACCTTCACCTCCTGACCCACGCTAATCCCTTCGCTATCCCGTGTCCTCATCTCCCTCAGTATCCTTCTCGGCTCCACTTTGGCCCTGGCAAAATGGCCCAGGACCGGAAGCGTAAATAGATTCTTCCTTTTCGGATCAAAGCCTAACTGTACCGCGTCATACCCGTCTCTCTCTTGAGTTTTGACCTGCACCACCGGACAAGGTCCAGCTAGGATGACGGTGACCGGGATAGCTTGTCCCTCCTCGTTAAAAATCCGACTCATCCCGATCTTTTTTCCAATGATTCCTTGCACCTTCATGCTCCGATGAAATCTGCTTTAGAAACGAATCAATTCTTAACCACTAACCGTCACACTTTGATTTCCACGTCCACGCCCGCCGGCAAATCCAGCTTCATCAAAGCATCCACGGTCTGGGCAGTGGATTCATATATGTCTATTAACCTCTTATGAATGCGGGTCTCGAACTGCTCACGTGATTTCTTGTCCACATGCGGAGACCTCAGAACGGTATAAACTCTCCTCTGAGTAGGCAGAGGCACCGGGCCGGTCACCTTCGCCCCGGTACGGGTTACGGTCCTCACGATCTCTTTGGCGGACTTATCCAGCGACCGGTGATCGTAAGCTTTAAGCCAGATTCTGATTTTCTGTCCTTTCATTTCTCGTTCCTTCGATCGGATCCGTCTGCACTCATACGGATTTTGAATACGGCGCCAAGCGGCGATTTTATTGCTTAAAATCCTTTTTATCGCCCGGTCCTTGACCCTGCCGGGCTTGCTCTACTCTATCACGTCGGTCACCACGCCGGCGCCCACGGTGCGTCCTCCCTCCCGGATGGCAAAACGCAGCTCCTTCTCCATCGCTATCGGCGTGATCAACTCCACCTCCATGTTCACGTTGTC